>NZ_CP034929.1:2657580-3321975 GCF_004014875.1 Nocardioides yefusunii
TCGACCTCGGTCACGGTGTTCTCGGTGGTCTCAGCCACGGTAAATCCTCACTCGTCCTTCGGAAATTACTGGGAGACCTGGGAGATCTCGAAAGCCTTGGCCTGCTGGGCCGCGTGCGGGTGCTCAGGGCCCGAGTAGACCTTGAGCTTCTTGAGCATCTGGCGGCCCAGGCGGTTCTTGGGGAGCATGCCCCAGACAGCCTTCTCGATCGCCTTGCGAGCGTCGTTCTCGAGGACCTCACCAATGGGGGTCGCGGTCAGACCACCCGGGAAACCCGAGTGGCGGTACGACATCTTGGTGGTCTTCTTGTTGCCGGAAAGGGCAACCTTCTCCGCGTTGACGATGATGACGAAGTCACCCATGTCCATGTGCGGAGCAAACGTGGGCTTGTGCTTGCCACGCAGGAGGTTGGCGGCCTGGACGGAGAGACGTCCAAGAACCACGTCAGTAGCGTCGATGACGAGCCACTCACGCTGGATGTCAGCGGGCTTCGGGCTGTACGTGCGCACGGCGAGAACCTTCTCGTTCGTAGGTACCGGGCGGAGGAGTCCGACCGGAGGTGTTGACACGGCTTCTGACGAACACTGCCCGGAACACAGTCCGGGTCTGCACCGTTCGGCCGTCCGGACGTTGATCCGGGCGTCTTCATGGCGCGGCAGGAGTCGCGACCTACGAGTGTACGCACCCAGAGAGAGGGCAACAAATCACCAGTTCAAGGGATGTCAAGTCGACACCTCGGAACCCACTGGAATGACCCCGACTTATGTGGTTCGGGACGGGACGACTAGGTTGGGCCAGTACCCGAAGACGTGAACAACCCGCGCTAAGGAGCCGACGTGACGAACGTTCCGGCCACCGAAGCCTCGGCCACCGCCGACGCTTCCAGCCAGTCCCTCACCGTACGCGACAACCGCACCGGTGCCGAGTACGAACTCCAGATCACCGACGGCACCATCCGCGCCGGCGAACTGGGTCAGATTCGTGTTGACGCCGATGAGCCCGGCCTGGCGGTCTACGACCCCGGCTTCACCAACACTGCATCGTGCCGCAGTGCCATCACCTACATCGATGGCGACAAGGGCATCCTCGAGTACCGGGGTTACCCGATCGAGCAGCTCGCTGAGAAGTCCAACTTCCTCGAGGTCGCCTACCTGCTCATCAACGGCGAACTGCCGACGAAGGAGCAGTACGAGGAGTGGGTGCACGAGATCACCTACCACACCTTCGTCCACGAGAACGTCAAGGAGTTCGTCCAGGGCTTCCGTTACGACGCGCACCCCATGGGCATGCTCATGGCGTCCGTCGGCGCTCTCTCGACGTTCTACCCGGAGGCGACCAACATCGCCGACGAGCAGAACCGTCACCTGCAGATCGTGCGCATGATCGCCAAGATGCCGACTCTCGGTGCTTGGGCCTTCCGCCACGCTCAGGGCAAGCCGTTCGTCTACCCCGACAACGACCTGAACTACACCGAGAACTTCCTCTCGATGCTGTTCAAGATGTCGGAGTCGAAGTTCGCTGCTGACCCGCGTCTGGCCAAGGCCCTCGACGTCCTGCTGATCCTGCACGCCGACCACGAGCAGAACTGCTCGACCAACGCGGTCCGCTCCGTCGGTTCCTCGCAGGTCGACCCGTACTCCGCCGTCTCCGCCGGTATCGGCGCCCTCTACGGCCCGCTGCACGGTGGCGCCAACGAGGCCGTTCTCCGCATGCTCAAGCGCATCGGCACCAAGGAGAACATTCCCGCCTTCATCGAGGGCGTGAAGAACGGCGAAGAGCGCCTGATGGGCTTCGGCCACCGGGTCTACAAGAACTACGACCCGCGCGCCAAGCTGATCAAGAAGGCCTGCGACGACGTCTTCGAGGTCACGGGTGTCAACCCGCTCCTCGAGATCGCCCAGGAGCTCGAGAAGATCGCGCTGTCCGACGAGTACTTCGTCAAGCGTCGTCTGTACCCGAACGTGGACTTCTACTCGGGTCTCATCTACGAGGCCCTGCAGTTCCCGCCGGAGATGTTCACCGTTCTGTTCGCGATCGGCCGTGCCCCGGGCTGGCTGGCGCAGTGGAACGAGCTCGTCACCGACAAGGAGCAGAAGATCGCTCGCCCGAAGCAGATCTACACCGGCGACCGCGGCCTGGACTTCGTCCCCGCCTCGGAGCGCTGGGCCTGATCGGCTCCCGGCTCGGTCGGAACGCCCGCCACGACTTCACGTCGCGGCGGGCGTTCCGCATTTCCGGCCCGCACCCACGCCTCGCCCACACCGCGCGCACATGCCCGGGGCGTGACTCTTCTGAATCGCCCAGCGCGTTCTCAGGCAGTTCCCAGCCTCGGGAGGCAGAGTAGGTGTCATGAACGAGCAGCCCCCGTACGACCCGACGCAGGACCGGCCCACTCCCCCGCCGAACTACTTCGGCGACGAGGGCCAGGCCTCCCCCCAGCAGAACCGGCACGGCGTCGAGGAGACCCGACCGATCGCCGCGCAGCCGGCCACCACGGCCCAGGCACCCCGCGTGATCCCGCCGGCCGCTGCCGCCGCCGCGCTCGCCGAAGCACAGGTCGCCCAGGCCCACGCCGCTCCGGCCCCTCAACGCCCCCAGCCCGTGACGCAGCCCGTGACGCAGTCGGTCGAGCACACCGCCGTCCTGGGGACCTCCTGGGACCCGTACAGCCAGGGTGAGGCGGCCCGTGCCGCAGCCGAGGCCACCGCGAAGGCCCCGAAGAAGCGCCGCGGTGCCGCAGCCGGTATCGCGCTGGGCTCCCTCGTCCTCGGTGCCGTCGCCGGTTTCGGTGGCGCAGCGCTCTACGACGCCATCGACGACGACGCGTCCTCCACCTCCGGAATCACCTCGTCCTCGGCCAACGTCATCGACCAGGGCCGTTCCGACGCCGGCACCGGCACCGTCGAGTCCGTTGCCGCGAAGGTTCTGCCTTCCGTCGTGCAGATCGAGGTCGCGGGTTCGAGCGGCTCGGGCACCGGCTCCGGCATCGTGCTCTCCGAGGACGGGCGGATCCTGACCAACAACCACGTCGTCGACGGCATGGGCGCCGACGCCACCGTCCGGGTCGCGTTCAACGACGGCACCCGCGCGAAGGCGAAGATCCTCGGCACCGACCCGCTCACCGACACCGCCGTGATCCAGGCAGAGGGCGTCTCCGGACTCACCCCGGCCACCATCGGCAAGTCCTCCAACCTGCAGGTCGGTCAGCAGGTCGTCGCGATCGGCGCCCCGTACGGTCTCACCTCGACGGTGACCTCGGGCATCGTGAGCGCCCTGGACCGCCCGGTCAACGTCGGTTCGGCGGACTCCGCGGGCAACTCCACCACCTACCCCGCGATCCAGACCGACGCCGCGATCAACCCCGGCAACTCCGGTGGTCCGCTGGTCGACATGACCGGGTCGGTGGTCGGCATCAACTCCTCGATCCGTACCGCCGGGTCCGGAGCCACCGACAGCTCCTCGGCCGGATCGATCGGCCTGGGCTTCTCGATCCCGATGGACCCGATGATGGCGATCATCGACCAGATGTCGAAGGGCGAGACCCCCACCCACGCACGTCTGGGCATCACGGTCACCAACCCCGACAGCGCCTCGGCCGAGATCGGCGCACTCGTCGACAAGGTCACCGAGGACTCCGCCGCGGCCAAGGGTGGCCTGAAGGCGAAGGACGTCATCACGAAGGTCGACGACAACGTCATCGACTCCTCCGACGACCTCGTCGCGACCGTGCGCACCTACCGCCCCGGCGACAAGGTCACCGTCACCTACCTGCGTGACGGCAAGGAGGCCACCGCGTCGGTGACCCTGGCCAGCGACGAAGGCCAGGTCGCCTCGACCCCGCAGGACGAGTCCGACGACCAGGGTGCGGAGCAGAACGGCCCGCAGCAGTTGCCGAACGGCGGCTGGGGCTCCTTCCCCTGGAGCCGCTGACCAGGTAAACCAGATCTCGGCCCGCCACGGGTCGTACGAGCCGACGACGCTGGCGCCACACCACCGATCGGCTCTCCTCAGCAGTCACGTGTCGAGGAGCGAGGGGCCGCCCACCGCAGCATGCGGTGGGCGGCCCCTCGTCATGTCAGCGGGTGGGAACGCCCACCATCCGGAGCACCAGTGCACGGTGGTGCTCCGCGAGGTCACGGGGAGTCCATCCGGCATCGGTCTCGAACCACCGGGCCACGTCGATCCCCAGCGACAGGATCGCGGCCGCGGTCATCGCGACCGATCCGACGGTGAAGGCACCGGCGTCGACGCCGCTCTGCACCAGGGCGCGCACCTGGGCGTCCATCGAGCGCCGCATCGAACGTACTTCACGCAGGTGCTCGGGCGAGAGCGAGGTGAGCTCGTAGTTCACGACGCGGGCCACGGTGTGGTTGACGGCGTGGTGTTCGACGAAGTCCACGACGAGGCGCTCCAGCGCAGCCACCGGGTCATCCGTCGAGGCGATCGCCCCCTCCACGATCGCCAGGGTCTGGGCGTGTCCGGTGGAGGAGATCAGGTGCAGCACCTCCTCCTTGGAGCGGTGGTGGACGTACAGCGCGGCCGGACTCATGCCAGCCCGCGAGGCGATGTCGCGGGTGGTCGTGCCGTGGAACCCCTTGGCCGCGAACGCTTCCACGGCAGCGTGGTAGAGGCGCGCCCGGGCGCCGCTCAGCTCCAGACCGTACGGGGCCGTCGTGGTGCTCTCGGAACCGTTGACGTCGACGTTCACGAGTGGGAATGTAGCCCCTGAGCGAGCGCTTAGTCACGGGCGGGTCCACCTGCCCACCACCCTGGGGAGGGAACGTGCGAGGACTGGACGGCAAGGTCGCCGTGGTCACCGGAGCGAGTCGCGGAATCGGCCTCGGCATCGCCGAACGCCTGGTCGCCGAGGGCGTGAAGGTCGTGATCACGGCCCGGAAGGCGGACGCCCTCGCCGAGGCCGTCGCGCATCTCGGCGGACCCGAGGTGGCCTTGGGCGTGGCCGGCAACGCCGCGGACGCCGCACACCGTGACGAGGTGGTGCAGCGGGCGCTGGAGACCTTCGGACGCCTCGACCTCCTGGTCAACAACACCGGCATCAACCCCGCCTACGGCCCGTTGGTCGATCTCGACCTCGACGCGGCCCGCAAGATCCTCGAGACCAACGCCGTCACCGGTCTGGCCTGGGTCCAGGCCACCCACCGGGCGTGGATGGCCGAGCACGGCGGTGCGGTCGTCAACGTCTCCTCCGTGGCGGGCCTCAAGCCGGCGCACGGGATCGCGTTCTACGGCGCCAGCAAGGCGACCGTCATCAGCCTCACCGAGTCGTTGGCCGTCGAACTCGGGCCCGTGGTCCGGGTCAACGGTGTCGCACCCGCGGTGGTGAAGACCCGCTTCGCCGCAGCACTGTACGAAGGCAAGGAGGCCGAGGTGGCCGACACCTACCCCATGAAGCGGTTGGGCACGCCGGAGGACATCGCCGCCGCCGTCGCGTTCCTGCTCTCCGACGACGCCGGATGGATCACCGGCCAGACCGTCACCGTCGACGGTGGGCTCACGCTCACCGGTGGCGTGTGAGGAGGACCTGATGACCACCCCACCCCCGCCCGCCGACGCATCGGCCGGCACTGACGTCCCCGGACTGGACCTCGCCGCGTTCGGTGCCTGGTTCGCCACGCACGGCGACACCGAGGTCGACCACGACGACACCACCGTCTGGTCGGCCCAGCTGATCACCGGCGGCAAGTCCAACCTCACCTACACCGTCTCCGACGGCACCCACGAGTGGATCCTGCGGCGTCCCCCGCTCGGCCACGTCCAGGCCACCGCCCACGACATGGCGCGTGAGTACCGGGTGATGAGCGCCCTGGCCCCCACCGCAGTACCGGTCCCAGGCACCGTCGGGCTCTGCACCGACCCGACGGTGATGGGCGCCAATTTCTACGTCATGGAGAAGGTCGAGGGCGTCCCCTACCGCAGCGTCGACGAACTGGTGCGCTTCTCCCCCGAGACCACCGCCCGGCTGGGCGACACCATGGTGCGGGTCCTCGCCGACCTGCACGGCGTCGATCCCGCCTCTGTCGCCCTGAGCGACTTCGGGCGGCCCGCAGGCTTCCTCACCCGACAGGTGAAGCGGTGGGGCCGGCAGTTGGAGGGGTCACGCACCCGCGACCTCCCCGACGCCGACGCGCTGCTGCTGCACCTGCTCGACCACGTCCCCGCCGGCGACGCCGACCGTGACGCGCGCAGTGCCTCGATCGTCCACGGCGACTACCGCCTCGACAATCTCCTCGCCGTGCCCACCGACGACGAGCCGGTCAAGGCCGTCGTCGACTGGGAGATGTCGACGTTGGGCGACCCGCTCACCGACCTCGCGCTGCTGCTCGTCTACGACCGGGTGGCGCACATGGTGCCTGCTCTCGGGATCAGTGACGTCGCCGACGCCCCCGGCTACCCCTCGGGAGCCGAGATCGTCGAGAAGTACGCACAGCTGCGCGGACTCGACTCCGACGCGATCGCGCACTCCATGCAGTTCCACCTGGGCCTGGCCCACTTCAAGCTCGCCGTGATCCTCGAGGGGATCAACCGCCGCTACCTCGACGGCCAGACCGTCGGCGACGGCTTCGCCACCATCGGCACCGCCGTCGAGCCGCTGCTGGCCGCCGGACTGGCCGCCGCCCGAGGAGAGGAGACCCTCTGATGCAGTTCGGTTTCGACGACCGCACCCAGGCCCTGGTCGCGGAGATGCGCGACTTCTTCGACACCCACGTCCTGGCGTCGGAGAAGGTCTTCGGTGAGCAGCTCGACGCACTCGATGACCGCTTCGCGTTCACCCGGACCCAGGTGGTGCGCGACCTCCAGGCCGAGGCCCGTGCGCGGGGGCTGTGGAACCTCTTCCTCCCCGCCGGCAGCGACCCCGACGGTCTGGGTGCCGGCCTGACCAACCTGCAGTACGCCCCGCTGGCGGAGATCTCGGGGGCCAGCCCCAACCTCGGGCCGGTCGCGATGAACTGCGCGGCGCCCGACACCGGCAACATGGAGGTGCTGCACCTCTTCGGCACGCCGGAGCAGAAGGAGCGCTGGCTGACGCCGCTGCTGGCCGGCGAGATCCGTTCGGCGTTCGCGATGACCGAACCCGACGTCGCCTCCTCCGACGCCACCAACGTCCAACTCTCGATCACCCGCGACGGCGACGAGTACGTGATCAACGGCCGCAAGTGGTGGATCACCGGAGCGATGAACCCCGACTGCACCGTGTTCATCGTGATGGGGAAGACCGATCCCGACGCGGCCCGGCACCGCCAGCAGTCGATGGTGCTGGTCCCCCGCGACACCCCCGGTCTCACGGTGCTGCGGCCGATGGAGGTCTTCGGTTGGGACGACCACGAGCACGGTGGTCACGCCGAACTCGTCTTCACCGACGTCCGGGTCCCGGCCTCCCACCTGATCGGTGAGGAGGGCGGCGGGTTCGCGATCGCCCAGGCCCGGTTGGGGCCGGGGCGTATCCACCACTGCATGCGCACCATCGGGATCGCCGAACGTGCCCTGTCGCTGATGTGTGCCCGGGTCGACGAACGGGTCGCGTTCGGACGTCCGATCTCCGAGCAGGGGGTCGTGCGGGACTGGATCGCCACCGCTCGGATCGAGATCGAGCAGCTGCGTCTGCTCACCTTGAAGACAGCATGGTTGATGGACACCGTCGGCACCCGAGGCGCACACACCGAGATCCAGGCGATCAAGATCGCTGTGCCACGCACGGTCCAGAAGATCCTGGACAACGCGATCCAGGCCCACGGCGCCGGGGGCGTCAGCCAGGACTTCCCGCTCTCGATGATGCACGCCGGGGTTCGTACGTTGCGTCTCGCGGACGGCCCCGACGAGGTCCACGTGAACTCGTTGGCGAAGGCAGAACTGAAGCGGCAGGCCGCTGCTCGGGGGTGAGAAAGAGTCGTCTCGCAGACCGAAACCTGCCGACTCCTCCCACATCACCGCCCAGAAGAGCGTTGGATGTACCCATGAAGCGTCAGTCATGGGGGCCCTCCGTTCGTCGCGTGGTGCTCCGCACCGCTGCCGGCATCGCGTCTAAGTTGTCACGTGGCGGCGGCGGCATCGACCTCTCGGCGATCAAGCGATTCCCCGAGCACACGCACTTCGTCCTGCAGCGCAACGCCGTGGACCCGGTGCCGCGGCTCGCCGAGGTGCGTGCCGCCGAGCCGGTGCACAAGGTCGCCAGCATCCTCGGGATGGACGTCTGGCTCGTCACCGGTGACGACGCCGCCCGCGAGACGCTGGTCAACTCCGACGACCTGCGCAACGACCTGCGTGACCTGCTCGGCAAGCGCACGCGGAGTGCGGCCGAGCAGGTCGGCGGTCTGGGCATGACCGACGCCCCTGACCACACCCGCCTGCGCAAAATGCTGACCCCAGAGTTCACCAAGCGTCGTCTGGCACGCCTGGAGCCCGCGATCAACGAGGTCGTCAAGCGTTCCCTCGACGACATGGCGGCGGCCGGACCGGTCGTCGACCTGGTCGACATGTTCGGTTTCCAGATCCCCTACCAGGTGATCTGCGACCTCCTGGGCCTGCCTGAGGTGGACCGCGACGCGTTCCGGGCCCTGGGCGCCGCGCGCTTCGACCTCTCCCAGGGCGGCGTCGGCAGCTTCGACGCGGCCAAGAGCACCCGTGAGTTCCTGATCGACCTGTGCGAGCGTCAGAAGACCGAGCGCACCATCCACCCCGACGGTCTTCTCGCCGGAATCATCGACTCCTACGGCGGGGACTTCGACGCGGTGGAGGTCGGCGGTCTCGCCGACGGCGTCTTCATCGGCGGGTACGAGACCTCGGCCTCGATGCTGTCACTGGGCACCTACGTCCTGCTCCAGAACCCGGAGTACTACTCCCTGCTCCGCACCGGTTCGGAGGAGGAGGTCGCGGCCGTCGTCGAGGAACTCCTCCGTTATGTGTGCCCGGTGCAGGTGGCATTCCCCCGCTTCGCTCGCCGAGACTTCACTCTCGCCGGGGTGCGGATCCGTCAGGGTGACGTGGTGCTGACCAGTCTGGCCGGTTCCAACCGTGACGACACCGCGCACGCTGCCGGGGACTCCTTCGACCCGACCCTGCCGAGCGCCGGGCATCTTGCCTTCGGCCACGGTCTGCACCGCTGCGTCGGCGCCGAGTTGGCGCGGATGGAGCTGCGTCAGGCGCTGCGTGCGCTCGCGACGCAGTTCCCCGATCTCTCGCTCGCGGTCTCCCCCGACGAGCTCGTCTTCTCCCCGCTCTCCGCGGTCTACTCGGTGGAGGCCCTGCCGGTGCGCCTGCAGGCCTGATCCCACGTCGGGCGCAGCACGCAGAGTCGTCTCAGAGACGTTCGGCGAGGCGGCGAGCGGCGATCTGCACGATCTCCCACGCCGTCGCCACCGGCGGGGCGTAGGCGAGGTCCATCCAGGCGAGGTCGTCGACGGTGCCACCGAAGTGGAGCACCGCAGCAGCGGTGTCGATCCGCTTCCCAGCTCCCTGCCCACCGACGATCTCGACCGACAGCAGACGACGGGTGGTCCGGTCGGCACCGACCCGGACCGCGATCGGTCGGGCCTCGGGCATGTACCCGGTGGCAGTGGTGCCTTCGGTGGTGAGGAAGACGGCGTCCCACGCCAGGTCAGCGGCAGCGTCGCTCAGTTGGGCGTCAAGGATGCCGGTCCGGGCGATCTCGACGTGGACGTCGCCGTGGGCGAAGCGGGTGATGGAGGTGCCCAGCGCTCCGGGGAACCGGGCGACGGGCTCGAGACCAGCGATGCTGCGGACGATGTTCTCCCCCGCCTGGCGTCCGGCCTTGTTGGCGTGGGTGCCGAGCGGAGCGAAGGTGCGGTGGCCGCTCTCGGCGATCACCTCGCAGCAGTCGCCGGCCGACCACGCGATGCCCGACTGGTCCGCGGCGTCGATCCGGCCGAACGCGTCGGGGTGCAGGGCCCGTCGTCGTCCGTGCAGCAACGTCTCGTCGTCGATGAATCCCGTGGCGGGAACGACGCCGATCGCGAGGACGACGTGGTCGGCAGCGACCGTGGCGTCGTCGAGCACGACGCCCGTGACGCGCCCGTCCTCGTGCGCCAGTCCCCGCACCTCGGAGTGCTCACGCAGGTCGACGCCGGCGGCGCGCAGTGCGGCGGCGACACGGGCGGTGGTCTCGGCGGAGAACGAGCTCAGGACGCGGGAACGGGTCAGCATCGTGACCTGCAGGCCCCGCCGGAGCGCGGCCTCAGCCATCTCGACACCGATGTACCCACCGCCGGCGACGACGGCCCGTTGACCGGGTTCGAGCGCGGCCGCCCAGGCAGCGGCGTCGTCGAGGGTCTTGGCGTGGCGGACCCCGTCGAGCAGGTGCCCGTCGTGCAGTGCCCATGCCGGCGTCACCGGTGCAGCACCGGTGGCGACCATGACGTGGTCGAAGGCGAGGGTGCCGCGCGTCCCGTCGAGCGACTCGGTCTCCACCGTGTGGGAGGCGAGGTCGAGGCGGGTGACCCGGACTCCGGTCCGCAGGTCGATCCCTGCGGCACGGTGCTGCTCGGCGGTGCGTGCGACCAGCCGGGTCACCTCACCGACCTCGCCAGAGGCGACGTAGGGGATGCCGCAGGCAGAGTAGGAAGTGTGGGCAGACGCCTCCAGGGCGACCACCTCGAGCTCGACGCCCAGGGTGCGTGCGGTGCGCAGCGCCTGGTGGGCTGCGGACATGCCGGCGGCGTCCGCCCCGATCACCAGCAGGCGGGCAGGAGCGCCCTGAGGAGTCGAGTTCATCGAGTCAGTTCGCCAGGTCGGAGGCGCGACGCGTCTCGAAGACACGGAAGCGCTTCTCGCTGGCCAGACGCTCAGTGGGCCAGCCCTGCTCGGTGAGCCAGCGCTGCAGCGAGTCGCCGCCGAGCTGCTTGCCCACGACGGAGATCATCCGGCCGCCGGGCGCCAGACGCGGCAGCCAGGTCAGGAGCAGTTCGTGCAAGGCCTCCTTGCCGATCCGGATCGGCGGGTTGGTCCAGATCTCGTCGAAGACGTAGTCGGTGGGGATGTTCTCGGGCGTCGCGGCCGCGAAGGTGCCCTCGACGCCGTTGAGCTTGGCGTTCTCGTTGGCCAGCAGCACTGCACGCTCGTTGACGTCGACGCCCATGACGCGGGCGATCGGGACAGCCTTGGCGATCGCGATGCCGATCGGACCGTAGCCGCAGCCCAGGTCGAGGAACTGGCCCATCGCGGGCGGCTCCATCGCGTCGAGCATGATCGCGGTGGCGTGGTCGAGGTGGCCACGGCTGAAGACGCCCGACCCGGAGTTGAAGGTCAGCTCGTGGCCCCACACCTGGGTGGTGAACGGGTAACGCTCGAACGGCACGTTCGGGTCGGTGATGAAGTAGTGGTCCTGGGTCAGGGCGACCTTGTCGTCACTCATCGTTCTCTCTCCTTGGGCTGCGTCAGATGTGGTTCAGGGGCAGGCGTGGGCCTGCGGCGGGAGCACCCGCTTGGCACGCGACCGTTCGGCCTGCGCGATGAGTTCGGCCCCCTCGGGGTAGCCGACCTCCTCGAGCGTCAGACCGTGGGCGGCCACCACGACGATGCTGGGGTCACGCACGCGACCGGTCATCACCTGGGCGGCCCACTCCGACGGCCGGCGTCCGTCGCCGACCGCCAGCATGCAGCCCACCAGGGAGCGCACCATGTTGTGGCAGAACGCGTCGGCGACGACGGTGGCCTCCAGAAGGCCGTCCGGCGTCCGGGTCCAGCGCAGTTCCTTGAGGGTGCGCACGGTCGTGGCGCCCTCGCGCTTCTTGCAGAACGCCGCGAAGTCGTTCAGGCCGACGAGGTGTGCGGCCGCCGCGTTCATGGCGTCGACGTCGAGGGGGTGACGCCATGCCAGGACGTGCCTGCGGGTCAGGGGGTCCACCAACTCAGGCCGGTCGACGACTCGGTAGGTGTAGCGACGCCAGATCGCGGAGAAACGGGCGTCGAACCCCTCGGGCGCCTCGGCGATCTCCTTGATCCGGAGATCGGCGGGCAGGATCCCGTTGAGGCGACGACGCAGTGCCACGAGCGGCGGGTCGGTGGAACGTCCTGTCGATCCCTCGATCGTCGCGCGGTCGACGTCCAGGTGGACCACCTGGCCGCGTCCGTGGACGCCGGTGTCAGTCCGGCCCGCCACCACGACGCGGACGCTGTCCAGGCGTAGAGCGGTCGCGAGAGAGGTTTCCAGGGTTCCCTGCACCGTCCTCAGGTTCGGCTGGGTGGCCCAGCCGAAGAAGTCGGTGCCGTCGTAGGCGAGGTCGATCCGGATGCGCACGCGTCCATGATCTCATTCCTGCCCTGTCGGAACGCACTCCACGACCCCGGCTCCGGGCCTCGCGGGTGGGAAGATGGCTGGAGTCGTCCAGAGGAGTAGAAGTGCAGTCCCCTTCCCTTGCCCAGCAGCACCACACGTTCGCCGCCGAGTTCATCCGCGTGGCCGGTGGGGTCAGCGACCTCACGGCCGCCACGCCGGTGCCCGAGTGGGACGTCCGGGGTCTTCTCGAGCACATGATCTGGTTCCACGACTTCGTCCACGGCGGTTCTCCGTTCGGGTGGACCCGCCGTGTGGATCCTGCCGTCGACCCGGTCGGGGCGTTCGTGGAGCAGACCGCTGCGGTGCAGAACATCCTCGACGACCCCGCCCAGGCCGAGTCGCCGTTCTTCCACCCGATGGCTTCGGGCCAGTCGCTCGGTGAGGCCACTGCCCGCTTCTACGTCTCCGACGTCGTCATGCACACCTGGGACCTGGCACGCGCCACCGCCCAGGAGGTCACGTTCGACGAGCCCTACGTGGCGGGGCTGTCCGCCGGCATGCAGGCGCAGGAGGCGACGCTGCGCGCCTCGGGTCAGTTCGGGGCGGCACAGCCGGTCTCCGACGACGCCGACCCGCTGACCCGCTTGATGGCCTTCCTGGGCCGCGACCCCCACTTCGGTCGCTGAGGTCGGTCGCTGAGCCGCGCCGCTCGCGACCTCCGGGTACGACGAAGGCCCGCCGCCCCTCACGGGGTGGCGGGCCTTCGCACGAGACGAGTCAGAAGACTCAGGCCTCGGTGGTCTCCTCGGCGGCAGCCTCGGCCGGAGCCTCAGCGGTCTCCTCGGCGACGACCTCGGCGGGAGCCTCGACCTTGGGCTCCTCGACCTTCTTGGCCTTGGGGGCCTTCGGGGCGTAGGCCTCGGTCACGAGCTCGATGACAGCCATCGGCGCGTTGTCACCCTTACGGGGACCGATCTTGGTGATGCGGGTGTAGCCACCCGGGCGCTCGGAGAAGGTCGGCGCGATCTCGGTGAAGAGAACGTGGACGACGCCCTTGTCGCGGATGGTCTTGAGGACCTCGCGGCGGTTGTGCAGGTCACCCTTCTTGGCCTTGGTGACGAGCTTCTCCGCGAACGGACGAAGGACGCGAGCCTTGGCCTCGGTGGTGGTGATGCGACCGTGCTCGAACAGCTGGGTGGCCAGGTTCGCGAGGATCAGACGCTGGTGGGCTGCGGAACCGCCGAGGCGGTAGCCCTTCTTGGGGGTAGGCATTGCTGCTACTCCTTCTTCTCCCGGGCCGTACGAGGTACCCAGGTAGACGGACCCTGCCACGTTTTGCCGCAGGGCTGGCGGTCGATGACCGCCGAACCGGTGCGGACCCAACCCCATGCAGGGGCTGGGTCCTCACCAGGTGGATCAGTGCTGCTGTCCGCTCAGGTGAGCGGACGGGATGCTCAGTACTGCTCGTCCTCGACGTACGACGCGTCGTCGTCGTCGGAGTAGGCAGCGAGAGCGGCGTGCGGGTCGAAGCCGGGGGCGGAGTCCTTGAGGGACAGACCCATCTCGACCAGCTTGGCCTTGACCTCGTCGATCGACTTCGCACCGAAGTTGCGGATGTCGAGCAGGTCCTGCTCCGAGCGACCGATGAGCTCACCCACGGTGTGGATGCCCTCGCGCTTGAGGCAGTTGTAGGAACGAACCGTCAGCTGCAGGTCCTCGACCGGAAGGGCGAGGTCCGCGGCGAGCTGCTCGTCGACCGGCGACGGGCCGATGTCGATGCCCTCGGCCTCGACGTTCAGCTCACGGGCCAGACCGAAGAGCTCGACGAGCGTCTTGCCGGCCGAGGCGATCGCGTCGCGAGGACGGATCGACGGCTTGGTCTCGACGTCGATGACGAGCTTGTCGAAGTCGGTGCGCTGCTCGACTCGGGTGGCCTCGACCTTGTAGGTCACCTTCAGCACGGGGCTGTAGATGGAGTCGACCGGGATGCGGCCGATCTCGTTGTCGGCACCCTTGTTCTGCGAAGCGGAGACGTAGCCGCGGCCACGCTCGACCACGAGCTCCATCTCGAGCTTGCCGTTGTCGCCGAGGGTGGCGATCTTCAGCTCGGGGTTGTGCACCTCGACACCGGCCGGCGGGGTGATGTCCGCGGCAGTGACGTCGCCAGCACCCGACTTGCGCAGGTACATGGTGACGGGCTCGTCGTGCTCCGAGGAGACGACCAGGCCCTTGAGGTTGAGGATGATCTCAGTGACGTCCTCGGTGACGCCCTCAACGGTGGAGAACTCGTGGAGGACGGAGTCGATCTTGATGCTGGTGACCGATGCTCCCGGGATGGAGGAGAGCAGGGTGCGACGCAGCGAGTTGCCGAGCGTGTAACCGAAGCCGGGCTCCAGCGGCTCGATCACGAACCGCGAGCGGAACTCGTCAACAGTCTCTTCCGACAGGGTCGGGCGCTGAGCGATAAGCACTGATGTTTTCCTTTCCGGATCCACCCACCATTTGACGGATCCGAACTGCAGTGGCGAGGAGGTCTTGCAGGGGTGCGAACCGGTGGCCGCCCACATGGGGCGACCACCGGTTCAACAGGTCACTTCTTCGAGTAGAACTCGACGATGAGCTGCTCCTGGACGGGCAGGTCGATCTGCTCGCGGGTCGGGAGCTTGTGCACCAGGATGCGCATGCGGGTCGGCAGGGCCTCGAGCCAAGCCGGGACGACGCGCTCGCCGTGGGTCTCGCGAGCCACGATGAAGGGGGTCATCTCCAGCGACTTCTCGCGGACGTCGATGACGTCGTACTGCGAGACCTGGAACGACGGGATGTTGACCTTCTTGCCGTTCACCAGGAAGTGGCCGTGAACGACCAGCTGGCGAGCGTGGCGGCGGGTGCGGGCGAAGCCGGCACGGTAGACCACGTTGTCGAGACGCGACTCGAGCAGGACGAGAAGGTTGTCACCAGTCTTGCCCGCGCGACGCGAGGCTTCCTGGTAGTAGTTGTAGAACTGCTTCTCCATGATGCCGTAGGAGAAACGGGCCTTCTGCTTCTCGCGGAGCTGGAGGAGGTACTCCGACTCCTTGATGCGGCCCTTGCCGTGCTGGCCGGGCGGGTACGGGCGACGCTCGAACGAAGCGTCACCGCCGACGAGGTCGACGCCGAGACGACGCGACTTTCGGGTAATGGGTCCGGTGTAACGGGCCATGGTTCAAAGTCTCCTTGAAGTCCAGTGTGTGATCCGACGCGAGGTCAGGATCAGACGCGGCGACGCTTGGGCGGGCGGCAACCGTTGTGCGGGGCGGGCGTGACGTCCTGGATGGTGCCGACCTCAAGGCCGATGGCACCAAGCGAACGGATCGCGGTCTCGCGGCCCGAACCCGGACCCTTGACGAAGACGTCGATCTTCTTCATGCCGTGCTCCATCGCACGACGACCAGCGGCCTCGGCGGCCATCTGGGCGGCGAACGGAGTGGACTTGCGGGAACCCTTGAAACCGACGGTGCCGGCAGAGGCCCACGAGATCACCGCACCGGTCGGGTCGGTGATCGTGACGATGGTGTTGTTGAACGTGCTCTTGATGTGGGCTTCGCCCTGAGCGATGTTCTTCTTCTCCTTGCGACGGATCTTCGTCGCACGGCTCTTGGGAGGCATTCAGATACTCCTGAGGTTCTGGTCTAAAAGCTGGTGAAAAAGGTTCACTGCACCCGAAGGGCAGTGATCACTTCTTCTTCTTGCCGGCGACGGTGCGCTTCGGACCCTTGCGGGTACGAGCGTTGGTCTTGGTGCGCTGACCGCGGACCGGGAGGCCCATGCGGTGGCGACGACCCTGGTAGCTGCCGATCTCGATCTTGCGGCGGATGTCCGCCTGGACCTCGCGACGGAGGTCACCCTCGATCTTGAAGTTGGCGTCAATCTCGTCGCGGAGCTTGACCAGGTCCTCGTCGGAGACGGTGTGAACGCGAGCGTTACCGTCGACGCCGGTGGCCTCGAGGAGCTGCTTGGCACGGGTGCGACCGATGCCGTAGATGTAGGTGAGTGCGATCTCCAGGCGCTTTTCGCGCGGAAGGTCAACACCAGCAAGGCGAGCCATGATGGCCGTCCTTTCGGTTCTCGCAACGGTGTCTGTCACGCCGCATCCCGACCACCAGGACAGGTCCTCGTGAGGGCTCCGGCCGTTGCACCGGAGGTGATTCACCCGTGGCGGACCACGAGCTAGCGAACGCGATTTTCAAAGGTGTTGCAGTGCGAGCGGGTGGCAGTGCCACCCGTTCATCAGCCCTGGCGCTGCTTGTGGCGCGGGTTCTCGCAGATGACCATGACGCGGCCGTGACGACGAATGACCTTGCACTTGTCGCAGATCGGCTTGACGCTCGGGTTGACCTTCACAGGGAGGGCCTTTCTGGATCGTTCGGCTGTTACTTGTAGCGGTAGACGATCCGACCTCGAGTGAGGTCGTACGGCGAGAGCTCAACGACAACGCGGTCCTCGGGGAGGATACGGATGTAGTGCTGGCGCATCTTGCCGCTGATGTGGGCGAGCACCTTGTGGCCATTGCTCAGCTCGACGCGGAACATGGCGTTAGGCAGGGCCTCCGTGATGGTGCCCTCGAGCTCGATCACGCCTTCTTTCTTGGGCATGTACTCCACAATCTGTTGATCTGATGTCTACCGTGACCCGGGAACCGCCCGGTCGGGTGACCGGTGGACCTCGTGGGCGGTTCGGGCGCTCCCCTACCACTTCTCCCGGAGGAGAAACGAGCAGCCGTTGGGCGCGTCGAACGTGCCCACGTTGGGCCGATTAGCCATCCTAGCCGCAGATTGCAAACAAAATCGAATCGCCGGCCAACCCGAAGGATGGCCGGCGAGACGACGGTGATCTGTGGTCGTGCTCCTGCTCAGTGACCGCCGAAGGGGACACCGAGCTCTGCGAGCTTGGCCTCTCCCCCGTCGAGGGCGGTGGTGACCCAGGCGCCGTGCTCGGTCAGGGCGAACGTGTTCTCGAAGTGGGCGGCCCACTTGCCGTCCGACATCGAGACCGTCCAGTCGTCGTCCTCGACGTAGGTGTCCTGGTCGCCGAGGGCGATCATCGGCTCCACCGCAAGGGCGATGCCGCGGACCAACTTCGGGCCACGACCCGGCTTGCCGTAGTTGGGCACGTCGGGCGACATGTGCATCTCGGTGCCGATGCCGTGACCGGTGTAGTCCTCCAGGATCCCGAAGGATCCCTGGGAACGGACGTAGGTCTCGACGGCGTGAGAGATGTCGGTGACCCGACCGCCGATGCGAGCCGCGGCGATGCCGCGCCACATCGACTCCTCACAGACGTCCAGCAAGTGCTGGACCTCCGCGGGGATCGCACCGACCGCGACGGTGATGGCAGCGTCGCCGTGCCAACCGTCGACGATCGCACCGCAGTCGATGGAGATCACGTCACCCTCGGCGAGCACACGCTCACCGGGGATGCCGTGGACGACCTGGTCGTTGACCGAGGCGCAGATGCTCGCCGGGAACGGCGGGACGCCGTAGCCCTTGAAGGACGGGACGCCGCCCTTGGAGCGGATGGAGTCCTCCGCGATCGCGTCGAGCTCACCCGTGGTGATGCCCGGACGCACAGCGGCGCGGAGCACCTCCAGCGTCTCGCCGACGACGAGGCCGGCGCGACGCATCACAGCGATCTGCTCGGGGGTCTTGATCTGGACCCGGCGGTCGAGGAAGCCCATCAGATGATCAGCCCTTCAGACCTTCGATGGCCGCGAAGACACGCTGGGTGACCTCGTCGACCTCGCCCATGCCGTCGACCTCGACGAGTGCGCCGCGCTCGCGGTAGGTGTCGATGAGCGGAGCGGTCTGCTCGCCGTACACCTCCTGACGGCGACGGATGACGTCCTCGGTGTCGTCGGCGCGGTTCTCGATCGTGGCGCGCTTGAGGAGACGCTGGACGATCGCCTCGGAGTCCACGGTCAGGACGACGGCGCCGTCCAGCTCGAGACCGGCGTCGGCCAGCATCGAGTCCAGCTCGGCCACCTGGGCGACCGTGCGGGGGTAACCGTCGAGCAGGAAGCCACCCTTGGCGTCGTCCTCGGCGATGCGGTTGCGCACCATCGAGTTGGTCACCGAGTCAGGCACGTACTCGCCGGCGTCCATGTAGCGCTTCGCCTCGACACCGAGGGGGGTGCCGGCGGAGACGTTGGCGCGGAAGATGTCGCCGGTGGAGATGGCGGGGATGCCGAACTCCTGGGCGATGAACGTGGCCTGCGTGCCCTTGCCCGCGCCGGGCGGGCCCATGATGATGAGGCGCATTTTAGCTGAGGAACCCTTCGTAGTTGCGCTGCTGGAGCTGGCTCTCGATCTGCTTCACCGTGTCGAGCGCGACACCCACCATGATCAGGATGGAGGTGCCACCGAACGGGAAGTTCTGGTCCGCACCGACGGCGGAGATGGCGACGAGGGGGATCAAGGCGATGAGACCGAGGTAGAGGGCGCCCGGGAAGGTGATCCTGGACAGAACGTAGGACAGGTAGTCCTGGGTCGGCTTTCCTGCCCGGATCCCGGGAATGAAGCCGCCGTACTTCTTCATGTTGTCCGCGACCTCTTCAGGGTTGAAGGTGATCGAGACGTAGAAATACGTGAAGAAGAGGATGAGGAGGAAGAACACTGCCATGTAGAGCGGGTCGGCACCGGTCTGGAAGTGCTTCTGGACGAAGTCCGCGACCGGACCGCTCTGGTCGCCGAAGCCGACCGCCATCATCGGCAGGTACAGCAGCGACGAGGCGAAGATGACCGGGATGATGCCGGACTGGTTCACCTTGAGCGGGATGTAGGTCGAGGAGCCACCGAACATCTTGCGGCCCACCATGCGTCGGGCGTACTGCACCGGGATGCGGCGCTGGGCCTGCTCGATGAAGATGACGCCGGCCATGATCGCGAGACCGATCAGGATGACGAGGCCGAAGGGCACCCAGTTGCCGTCGCCGTTGGCCTTCTTGACGCCCCACAGGGACGACGGGAAGGTCGCGACGACCTGGGCGAAGATGAGCAGCGACATGCCGTTGCCGACGCCGCGGTCGGTGATCAGCTCGCCGAGCCACATGATGACGGCCGTACCTGCGGTCATGGTCATGACGATCATCAGGAACGTCGCGGTGCTGTCGCTGTGCAGCAGGGGCAGCTCGCACCCCTGCAGCAGGGCTCCGGAGCGCGCCAGTGCCACGATGCCGGTTCCCTGGAGGACCGCGAGGCCCAGCGTCAGGTAGCGCGTGTACTGGGTGATCTTGGCCTGGCCGGCCTGGCCCTCCTTCTTGAGCGCCTCGAGTCGCGGGATCACCACGACGAGGAGCTGCAGGATGATGGAGGCCGTGATGTACGGCATGATGCCCAGCGCGAAGATCGTGAGCTGGAGCAGCGCGCCGCCCGAGAAGAGGTTGATCATCCCGTAGATGCCACCGTCGTCAAGCTGGTTGAGGCACGAACGCACGTTCGAGACGTGAACGCCCGGTGCCGGTACCTGGGAGCCGAAACGGAAGATCGTGATGATCAGCAGCACGAACAACAGCTTGCGCCGCAGGTCGGGCGTGCGGAATGCATTGGCGAAGGCGCCGAGCACGTTGTACCTCTTCTCGCTTGCACTAGGAGACGCCCGCCGGAGGCGGAGTCTTGACACGGCCAAGACCGTGAGAACGATATGACCTCGGACCGCAGACGCACGAACCAACGTCGATCATGCCACTTCGCGCGGGGCCGCTTCGACCTGACCCCGCCTTGTGAACGGACGGTCAGGCCCCAAGGTTCCCGTGACGACGGGAGCCCTCACAGCATTCAACCTCACCCGCAGTTCCCGCGGGGCTGAGTCGGGCCTGATGCACCGGTTACTCCCCCAAATGCGACGGAGCCCGTCGTGCGGATCCGAGGATCTGCACGACGGGCTCCGTCAATGCGCTACGTCAGGAGATCGTGACGCTGCCGCCGGCAGCCTCGATCTTCTCCTTGGCCGAAGCCGAGACGCGCTCAGCGGTCACCTGAACGGCAACGCTGATCTCGCCCTGGCCCAGGACCTTGACCGGCTGGTTCTTGCGAACCGCGCCCTTGGCAACGAGGTCCTCGACGGTGATGGTGCCACCCTCGGGGAACAGCTGCTGGATGCGGTCCAGGTTCACGACCTGGAACTCCACCTTGAAGGGGTTCTTGAAACCCTTCAGCTTGGGGAGACGCATGTGGATCGGCATCTGGCCACCCTCAAAGGCGACCGGAACCTGGTAACGAGCCTTCGTACCCTTGGTACCGCGACCAGCGGTCTTACCCTTGGATGCCTCACCACGACCAACACGGGTCTTGGCAGTCTTGGCACCCGGGGCGGGACGAAGGTGGTGCAGCTTGAGAGCGCTCACTGTCACTCCACCTCCTCAACCGTCACGAGGTGACGGACGGTGTTGACCATGCCACGGATCTCCGGGCGGTCTTCCTTGACGACGACATCGCCGATTCGCTTCAGACCCAGGGTGCGAAGAGTCTCGCGCTGGTTCTGCTTCAGGCCGACGAGGCCACGGTTCTGCTGAATCTTCAGCTGAGCCATCAGTGAGCCACCTCCGCACGAGCCTTGAGGATCGCGGCCGGGGTGACCTGCTCGACCGTGAGACCACGGCGAGCAGCAACAGCCTCGGGCTCCTCGAGGAGACGAAGGGCCTCAACGGTCGCGTGAACGATGTTGATCTGGTTGGACGAACCGAGCGACTTGCTCAGGACGTCGTGAATGCCAGCACACTCCAGGACGGCGCGCACCGGACCACCGGCGATGACACCGGTACCGGGGGCGGCCGGACGGAGAAGGACCACACCAGCGGCCTTCTCACCCTGGACCGGGTGGGGGATGGTGCCCTGGATGCGGGGAACCTTGAAGAAGTGCTTCTTCGCTTCCTCGACACCCTTGGCGATGGCCGCGGGAACTTCCTTGGCCTTGCCGTAACCCACGCCCACGAGGCCTTCACCGTCGCCGACGATCACGAGGGCGGTGAAGCTGAAGCGACGACCACCCTTCACGACCTTGGCAACTCGGTTGATGGCGACGACGCGCTCGATGTACTGAGTCTTGTCGGCGTTCTGGTCGCGACGACCGTCACGGTTACGACCGCCGGACTGGCGCTCGCCTCCGCGCTGTCCGCGCTGAGCTCCGCTCATGAGATTTCCTTTTCTCTCTGGTCCGGCGTCAGAACGCCAGGCCACCCTCGCGGGCAGCGTCGGCCAGGGCCGCGATGCGACCGGTGTACTTGTTACCAGCGCGGTCGAAGACGACAGCGTCGACGCCGGCAGCCTTGGCACGCTCGGCGACGAGCTTGCCAACCTGCTGGGCCTTGGCGGTCTTGTCGCCGTCGTTCGCGCGGAGGTCAGCCTCCATGGTGGAGGCGTACGCGAGGGTCTTGCCCACGGTGTCGTCCACGACCTGCACGGTGATGTGCTTGGTGGAACGGGTCACCACGAGACGGGGACGCTCGGCGGAACCGGCAATCTTCTTGCGGCCACGCAGCTGACGACGCAGGCGCGAGCGCGTGCGAGCAGCGGTGTGCTTGTTGTTGTCAAGCGAGATAGCCATGGATCACTTACCAGCCTTTCCGACCTTGCGGCGGATCTGCTCGCCGGCGTAACGCACGCCCTTGCCCTTGTACGGCTCGGGCTTGCGCAGCTTGCGAATCTTCGCAGCGGTCTCACCGACGAGCTGCTTGTCGATGCCCAGGACGGCGACCTTGGTCGGACCGTCCGTGGTGAAGGTGATGCCCTCAGGAGCATCGAAGATGATCGGGTGCGAGTAGCCGAGCTGGAACTCCAGCTGCACCGGGCTCTTGGGGAGCACGCGGTAACCGACGCCCACGATCTCGAGCTTCTTCTCGTAGCCGTCGGTGACACCGACGACCATGTTGTTCACCAGGGTGCGGGTGAGGCCGTGGAGCGAACGCGAAACGCGGTGCTCGTCGGGACGCTCGACCTGCAGGGTGCCGTCCTCGTCCTTCACAACGGTGATGGGAGCGGGAACGGTGTGGGACAGGGTGCCCTTGGGGCCCTTGACGGTCACCTCGGCGCCGACGATCTGAACGTCGACGGCGGACGGGACCGTGATGGGGAGCTTGCCAATACGCGACATTGCTTGTTTCCTCTCTCGGTCTCGTCGTTACCAGACGTAGGCGAGGACTTCCCCACCCACGCCCTTCTGGTTCGCCTGGCGGTCAGTCAGGAGGCCCTGGCTGGTGGAGATGATCGCAACGCCGAGGCCGCCGAGGACCTTGGGAAGAGCAGTGCTCTTGGCGTAGACGCGAAGACCGGGCTTGGAGACACGGCGAAGTCCGACAACCGCGCGCTCGCGGTTGCGGCCGTACTTCAGGGTGAGGGTCAGCGTCTTGCCGACCTCGCCCTCGGTGGGCTCCTTGACCTCGAAGGAGGCGATGTAGCCCTCCTGCTTGAGGATCTCGGCGACGCCAGCCTTCAGCTTGCTGTACGGCATCGACACCGTGTCGTGGAACGCCTGGTTGGCGTTGCGCAGACGAGTGAGCATGTCTGCGATCGGGTCAGTCATGGTCATGGCCTAATCGGCCCTTTCTCTCTGTGGTTTCGCCCCTCTCCCCCACCAGGTGAGGGAGAGGAACGACCTTCAGCGGTTGTTTGGTCAGCGGTGGTGGGAGTTCACCAGGAGGACTTGGTCACACCGGGCAGCTCGCCGCGGTGAGCCATCTCTCGCAGGCAGATACGGCACAGGCCGAACTTGCGGTAGACGGCCTTCGGGCGACCGCAGCGCTGGCAGCGGGTGTAACCGCGGACAGCGAACTTCGGCTTACGGGCCGCCTTGACCTTCAGAGCAGTCTTCGCCATGTCAGTTCTCCTTGAACGGGAAGCCGAGCTGCTTCAGCAGCGCACGGCCCTCGTCGTCGTTGGTGGCGGTGGTGACGACCGTGATGTCCATACCGCGGACACGGTCGATACGGTCCTGGTCGATCTCGTGGAACATGACCTGCTCCGTGAGACCGAAGGTGTAGTTGCCACGGCCGTCGAACTGCTTGGAAGACAGACCACGGAAGTCACGAATACGCGGAAGCGCAATCGAGAGCAGGCGGTCCAGGAACTCCCACATGCGGTCGCCGCGCAGGGTGACGTGCGCGCCGATCGGCATGCCCTCGCGCAGCTTGAACTGCGCGATCGACTTGCGGGCCTTGGTGACCATCGGCTTCTGACCGGTGATCGCGGTCAGGTCCTTGATGGCACCCTCAATGAGCTTCGAGTCACGAGCCGCCTCGCCGACACCCATGTTGACCACGATCTTGGTCAGGCCGGGGACCTGCATGACGTTCTTGATCTCGAACTCGGACTGCAGCGCGGGGAGGATCTCCTCGCGGTAGCGGGTCTTGAGACGCGGGGTTTCAGTCATCTCAGATCTCCTTACCGGTCTTGCGCGAGATACGGACGCTGCGCTCGGCCTGGTAGGTCGAACCGTCCGGGCGACGCTTGGTCACCTCGTCGCGACGGAAACCGATGCGGGTGACGCCGTCACCCTCGACGAGCATCACGTTGGAGACGTGGATCGGAGCCTCAACGGTGATGATGCCACCGGTGTTGCCCGAACCGTCGTTGACGACCTTGGTGTGACGCTTCATGCGGTTCACACCCTCGACGACCAGACGCTCCTCCTCGCGGAGGACACGAATGACCTTGCCGGTTGCGCCCTTGTCCTTGCCAGCGATCACCTTGACGGTGTCGCCCTTCTTGATGTTCACGCTGGGTGCCTTCTTAGCCATCACAGCACCTCCGGCGCGAGCGAGATGATCTTCATGAACTTCTTCTCGCGCAGCTCGCGGCCCACCGGGCCGAAGATGCGGGTTCCTCGGGGCTCACCATCGTTCTTGAGAATGACAGCGGCGTTCTCGTCGAACTTGATGTAGGAACCGTCGGAACGGCGGCGCTCCTTCTTGGTGCGCACGACGACGGCCTTGACGACGTCACCCTTCTTCACGTTGCCACCGGGGATCGCGTCCTTAACGGTGGCGACGATGGTGTCGCCGATACCCGCGTAGCGACGACCCGAGCCACCGAGAACACGGATGCAAAGGATTTCCTTCGCACCGGTGTTGTCGGCGACCTTGAGTCGCGACTCCTGCTGGATCATTGGTTTCTCCTGGTTGTCGAGCCGGTTCTCGCCCGCCTTCTCAGGCGGGCGAGCCTTGCCGAACTAGTGGTTGGAAATCGTGGTTCGCCGGGTGGGGCGAAGGATCACTTGGCCTTCTCGAGGACCTCGACCAGGCGCCAGCGCTTGGTCGCGGACAGCGGTCGGGTCTCCATGATCAGGACGCGGTCACCGATGCCACACTCGTTGGACTCATCGTGAGCCGCGAGCTTGGACGTACGGCGCATGACCTTGCCGTAGAGGGCGTGCTTCACACGGTCCTCGACGGAGACGACGATCGTCTTGTCCATCTTGTTGCTGACGACCAGGCCCTCGCGGACCTTGCGGGCGTTGCGCACGTCGCTCATGCGGTTGCCTCTTCCTTGTTCTCGGCACCCGGGGCGGTACGAATACCGAGCTCGCGCTCACGCACCACGGTGTAGATCCGGGCAATGTCCTTCTTGACCGTGCGCAGTCGGCTGTTGTTCTCCAGCTGGCCAGTGGCCGCCTGGAAACGGAGGTTAAAGAGCTCCTCCTTGGCCTCACGCAGCTTGGCCTCGAGGTCAGCACCGGACAGGTCGTCCAGGGCGACGGCGGAAAGCTTGTCGCTCATCAGAATTCACCAGCCTCGCGGGAGATGAACCGGCACTTCATGGGGAGCTTGTGCATCGCGCGGCGCATGGCTTCGCGAGCGATGTCCTCAGAAACACCGGAAAGTTCGAACATGACGCGGCCGGGCTTGACGTTAGCCACCCACCACTCGGGCGAACCCTTACCGGAACCCATGCGGGTCTCGGCGGGCTTCTTGGTCAGCGGACGGTCCGGGTAGATGTTGATCCAGACCTTTCCGCCTCGCTTGATGTGACGAGTCATGGCAATACGAGCCGACTCGATCTGACGGTTGGTCACGTAGTGACCCTCGACAGCCTGGATTCCGAAGTCACCGAAAGCCAGCGAGGTACCGCCCTTGGCAACACCAGTCCGCTTGGGGTGGTGCTGCTTGCGGTGCTTGACGCGGCGGGGCATCAACATGGAACTCAGCCCTCCTGTCCGGTAGCAGCCTCGGCCGGGGCAGCGGCCGGAGCCTCAGCCTGGGCCGGAGCCTCGTTGCGGGGAGCACGGTCGCCGCGCGAACCACGGTTCGGGCGGTCGCCGCCACGGGCCGGACGGCCACCGCGGCCGGGGGCACCGGCGCGAGCGGCCTGCTGGGCCTGGCGCTCGGCACGAGTACCGGACACCTCACCCTTGTAGATCCAGACCTTGACACCGATGCGACCGAAGGTGGTCTTGGCCTCGTAGAAGCCGTAGTCGATGTCGGCGCGGAGGGTGTGCAGCGGAACGCGACCCTCACGGTAGAACTCGGTGCGCGACATCTCAGCGCCGTTCAGACGACCGGAGCACTGGATACGAATACCCTTGGCGCCCGAACGCATCGCGGTCTGCATGGCCTTGCGCATGGCACGGCGGAACTGCACACGACCAGAGAGCTGCTCAGCAACACCCTGGGCAACAAGCTGAGCGTCGATCTCGGGGTTCTTGACCTCGAGGATGTTCAGCTGAACCTGCTTGCCGGTGAGCTTCTCGAGCTCACCGCGGATGCGGTCGGCCTCGGCGCCACGGCGACCGATGACGATGCCGGGACGCGCAGTGTGGATGTCCACACGGACGCGGTCACGGGTGCGCTCGATCTCAACCTTGGAGATGCCGGCGCGGTCCATGCCCTTGGAGAGGAGCTTGCGGATCGCAACGTCCTCACCAACGTAGGACTTGTACAGCTTGTCCGCGTACCAGCGCGACACGTGGTCGGTGCTGATGCCGAGACGGAAGCCGTTCGGGTTGATCTTCTGGCCCATCAGGCACCCTTTCCGTTCGTGGCGACATCAGCCGGCTGGACAACCAGGGTGATGTGGCTGGTGCGCTTGTTGATGCGGGTCGCACGACCCTGCGCACGCGGACGCCAACGCTTCATGGTGGGGCCCTCGTCGACCGTGGCCTTGCTGATGATCAGGTCAGCCTTGTTGAGGCCTTCCGTGGTCACAGCGTTGGCGACGGCGCTCTCGAGCACCTTGTAGATGGTCTCCGAGGCGGCCTGCGGTGCGAACTGCAGCAGCGCCAGGGCCTCGTCGACGGGAAGGCCGCGAACCATGTCAACGACACGGCGAGCCTTCATCGGGGTGATTCGCACGAATCGCGCGCTCGCGAAGGCGCCCGGCTGGTCGCCGAGCAGCGACTCGCGACGGGCGCTGGTGCGCACACGCTCAGTAACGCTCATTGCTCGTTATCTCCAGTTTCCTAGATCGCGCCGCGTCAGCGACGGCGACCCTTCCGGTCTTCCTTCACGTGCCCGCGGTAGGTGCGGGTCGGGGCAAACTCGCCCAGCTTGTGGCCGACCATGGAGTCGGTCACGAAGACGGGGATGTGCTTGCGACCGTCGTGCACGGCGATCGTGTGACCGATCATGTTCGGCAGGATCATCGAACGGCGCGACCAGGTCTTGATGACGTTCTGGGTGCCCTTCTCGTTCTCGGCTTCCACCTTCTTGAGGAGGTGGCCGTCGATGAAGGGGCCCTTCTTCAGGCTACGAGGCATATGACTTACTTCCTACCCTTGCCGGACTTGCGGCGACGGATGATCTGGGAGTCGCTGGCCTTGCGCTTGCGAGTGCGACCCTCGGGCTTGCCCCACGGGGAGACGGGGTGACGTCCACCGGACGTCTTGCCCTCACCACCACCGTGCGGGTGGTCGACCGGGTTCATGACGACACCACGCACGGTCGGGCGGACGCCCTTCCAGCGCATGCGGCCGGCCTTGCCCCAGTTGATGTTCGACTGCTCGGCGTTGCCGACCTCACCGATGGTGGCGCGGCAGCGAACGTCGACGAAACGCATTTCACCGGACGGCATGCGAAGGGTGGCCTTCGTGCCCTCACGAGCGACGAGCTGGGCGGAGATGCCGGCGGAGCGGGCGATCTTCGCGCCGCCACCGGGGCGGAGCTCGATGCAGTGGATGGTGGAACCAACCGGGATGTTGCGCAGCGGCAGGTTGTTGCCAACCTTGATGTCGGCGTTGACGCCGGACTCGATCACGGTGCCCTGGGTCAGACCCTTGGGCGCGATGATGTAGCGCTTCTCGCCGTCTGCGAAGTGCAGGAGCGCGATGCGGGCGGTGCGGTTCGGGTCGTACTCGATGTGAGCGACCTTGGCCGGCACGCCGTCCTTGTCGTAACGACGGAAGTCGATGATGCGGTAGGCACGCTTGTGACCGCCACCCTTGTGACGCGTGGTGATGCGTCCCTGGTTGTTGCGGCCGCCGGTCTTCGGCAGCGGGCGCGTCAGCGACTTCTCCGGCGTGGTCCGGGTGATCTCAGCGAAGTCGGCCACCGAGGAGCCACGACGGCCCGGGGTAGTCGGCTTGTACTTGCGGATAGCCATAGTCTGTCCTTATTTCTTCGCCTTCACAGATCCGGTCAGGAGACCGGACCTCCGAAGATGTCGATGCGGTGACCCTCGGCGAGGCTGACAATGGCGCGCTTGGTGTCCTTGCGCTTGCCCAGACCAGACTTGGTGCGACGGGTCTTGCCCTTGCGGTTGATCGTGTTCACCGAAGAGACCTTGACGTTGAAGATCTTCTCAACGGCAATCTTGATCTCGGTCTTGTTGGAGTCCGGGTGCACGAGGAACGTGTACTTGTTCGCGTCGAGGAGCGAGTAGCTCTTCTCGGACACGACCGGGGCCAACAGGACGTCGCGGTGGTCCTTGTACAGGGTGCTCACTTGGTGTCCTCCTCGGCGGTCTTGGTCTTGCCGGCGACGAAGGCCTCGTACGAACCCTTGGTGAACACGACGTCGTCGGAAGCCAGCACGTCGTAGGTGTTGACCTGGTCAACAGCAACGATGTGGACCTGCGGCGCGTTGCGCAGCGAGAGCCAGGTGACGGTGTCGGTGCGCTCGAGGACGACCAGGTAACGCGAACGCTCGGTGAGAGCGGTCAGCGCCACGATGGCGGCCTTGGTCGAGGGCTTGTCACCCTTGACGAGCTCGTTGACGACGTGGACGCGGCCGTTACGGGCGCGGTCCGACAGGGCGCCCTTGAGAGCGGCGGCCTTCATCTTCTTGGGGGTGCGCTGCGAGTAGTCGCGCGGCACGGGACCGTGCACGACGCCACCACCGGCGAACTGCGGAGCGCGGGTCGAGCCCTGACGGGCGCGGCCGGTGCCCTTCTGCTTGTACGGCTTGCGTCCACCACCGCGAACCTCGCCGCGGGACTTGGCCTTGTGCGTTCCCTGGCGGGCAGCAGCCTGCTGGGCGACGACGACCTGGTGGATCAGCGGAACGTTGACCTCGACGTCGAAGATCTCGGCGGGAAGGGCAACCTTAACGGTCTTGGTAGCCATGCTCAGGCCTCCGTCTTCTTGGCAGCGGAACGCAGCACCACGAGACCGCCCTTGTTGCCGGGAACGGCACCCTTGAGCAGGATCAGGCCCTTCTCGACGTCCACGGCGTGCACGGTGACGTTCTGGGTGGTGACGGTGTCGTTACCCATACGGCCAGCCATGCGCGTGCCCTTGAAGACGCGACCCGGGGTGGCGCAGGCGCCGATGGAACCGGGCTTGCGGTGGTTGCGGTGAGCACCGTGGGAGGCGCCGACACCGGCGAAACCGTGGCGCTTCATGACACCAGCGGTGCCCTTACCCTTGGAGGTACCGGTCACGTCGATGACATCGCCAGCGGCGAAGGTCTCGACGGCCAGCTCCTGGCCAGCGGTGTAGGTGGCTGCATCCGCGGTGCGGATCTCAACCACGTGGCGACGCGGGGTCACGCCAGCCTTGGCGAACTGGCCGGACTCCGGCTTGTTCACCTTGCGGGCCTCGATCTCACCGAAGCCGACCTGAATGGCGTTGTAGCCATCAGTCTCGGGGGTGCGAACCTGGGTCACGACGTTGGTCGACGCTGCGACAACGGTGACGGGAACGAGCTTGTTGTTCTCGTCCCAGAACTGGGTCATGCCGAGCTTCGTGCCCAGCAGGCCCTTCACGTTACGTTCGAAAGCACTCATGTCTCAGACCTCAGAGCTTGATCTCGATGTCGACACCGGCAGGCAGGTCGAGACGCATCAGCGAGTCGACCGTCTTCGGGGTCGGGTCGATGATGTCGATGAGGCGCTTGTGCGTGCGCATCTCGAAGTGCTCGCGCGAGTCCTTGTACTTGTGGGGCGAGCGAATGACGCAGTACACGTTCTTCTCGGTCGGCAGCGGCACGGGGCCGGCGACCTTTGCACCCGTACGGGTGACGGTGTCCACGATCTTGCGCGCCGAGGTGTCGATCACCTCGTGGTCATAGGCCTTGAGCCTGATGCGGATCTTCTGTCCCGCCATAGGTCTCTCTCGTCCTTCTCTCGCACCCCTGGGGGCGCCGCGTCCATATCTGTCTTTCGACGCGGGTCCCGGGTGGGTCCGCACCGCCTTGCTCTCCTCGTCATCATCGACCCCCGCGGTCGGGCGTGTCGCGAATGCTTCGCAACGAACGACCGAAGGTCTCGACTGACTGTCTGTGGCACCCACCAGGGTTCGGTGGGCCGATCGGGTCTCGGTCCTGATGGCTCAGGGTGGTACTACACACGCAAGGACGCCAAAGTCAGGAAACTCAACAGCCAAGAGGGCTATCGGGAGACGCGATTCAGGAGTCAAAGTTGTGCGGTACCCCGGCGACCCGCCGGAGCAACTTGATCAGTTTGTCATCGAGGCTGCCCGGAAGCCAAATCGGGGCCGAGAAATGGCCGTGATCTCGATCACCGAGACGTCGGCGGGTGCCGAACACCCACCGACGCCCGTCCGGATCCGGTCAGCCCGGAAGGCTCAGGCCTGCTCGCCCTGCGGCGCGGCCACAGTGCGGTAGAGGAGGTCGGTGATGACGCGGTCCTTGGCCAGCCCCTTGCGCTCGAACTTCGTCACCGGGCGCTCGTCCCAGCGCGGGACGACTCCGCCGGCGAAGGAGGGCGAGGCGTCGAGGACTTCCTGCATCTGCTCGGCGTACTCGAGCCAGTCGGTGGCGAGGCGCCACTCCCCTCCCGGGACCAGTCGACGGGAGACGAGGTCAGCGAACGCCGGGTTCACCAGACGACGCTTGTTGTGCTTCTTCTTGTGCCACGGGTCAGGGAAGAACGTCCAGAGCTCCGTGATCGCGTCGGGACCCAGGATGTTCTCGAAGAACCAGACCGCGTCGATCGAGCAGAACCGGACGTTGTTGACTCCGGCCTCGTCGAGGCGACGCAGGGAGTCGGCCACACCGGGCACCCACACCTCGAGCGCGAGCACGTTCATGTCGGGACGCGAGGCAGCCAGGGCCGCGGTCGCCTCGCCCACGCCCGAACCGATCTCGATGGCGAGAGGGGCCTTGCGACCGAACCAGGCGTCGAGGTCGAAGTCGTTGACGTCGACGGCCTCGTCGGGAATGACCCAGGCCTCGTGGTGGGCGTCCCACGCTTCTGCCTGCTTCGGAGTGAAGCGGCTGCCGCGTCGGGAGTAGCTCAGGACCTCGGCGAGACGCCGACCGTCCTCGGTCAGTTTCTGGTGGGGGCGGGCGGGGCGCACGGAGTCAGACACGATCATCAAGCGTACGCAGCCACTCCCCCGACCCCAAGTCGGTGGAGAAGACGATCGCGCCGCCTCCGGAACCAGCCGGTGGCGACGCGATCTCAGGGTTCGGGGACCTGCTCAGGAGAAGAAGGAGAACAGCGGCGAACCGGGCTCGACCTGCTCGATGCCCATCGGGCTCTCCGCCATCCGGGCCAGCAGGCCGGGCAGGAGGTCGGCGCTGTCGAGCTCGATGCCCACAAGCGCCGGGCCGGTCTCACGGTTGTTCTTCTTGACGTACTCGAACAGGACGATGTCCTCTCCGTCGGCCAGCACCTTCTCCAGGAAGTGACGGAGCGCACCGGGCTCCTGGGGGAAGGTCACCATGAAGTAGTGACGCAGTCCCTCGTGCAGGGCGGATCGCTCGACGATCTCCCCGTAACGGGAGACGTCGTTGTTGCCGCCCGACACGATGCACACCACTGCTTGGTCGGCGGGCACCTGGCCGGCGAGCTCCAGGGCGTAGGTGCTGGCCATCGCTCCTGCAGGCTCGGTGATGACACCCTCGACCTGGTAGAGCTCGAGCATCTCGGTGCAGATCGCACCCTCCTCGACGGTGTGCATCTCGTCGACGAGGTCGCGGACGACGGCAAAGGTGGTCATTCCCGCCAGTGCGACGGCGGCGCCGTCGACAAAGGTGTCGATGCTGGAGAGCTTGACCGGCTCCCCCGCAGCGAGGGCAGCGGTCATGGAGGCAGCCCCGGCCGGCTCGACGCCGATGATCCGGACGTCGGGTCGACGCTCCTTGATCCAGACGGCGATGCCGGAGAGCAGCCCGCCTCCTCCGACGGGAACGACGACGGTGTGGACGGTGTGGCCCATCGCCTCGGCCTGGGTGATCGCTTCGAGAGCGACGGTGCCCTGACCCAGGATGGTCGGCACGGCGTCGAAGGGGTGCACGAAGACGGCACCGGTCTCGGCGGCGTCCTCGGCAGCGGCGGCCGCGGCGGCGTCGAAGGTGGAACCGGTGACGATCAGGTCGACGTGCTCGCCGCCGAGGCTGAGGATGCGCTGGCGCTTCTGGCGCGGGGTGTTGCCCGGGACGTAGATGCGGCCCTTGATACCGAGCTGCGCACAGGCGAAAGCCACACCTTGGGCATGGTTGCCGGCCGACGCGCAGACGACACCTCGATCTCGTTCCTCAGGGGTGAGCCCGGAGATGGCGTGGTAGGCGCCGCGCGTCTTGTACGAGCGGGCGACCTGACGGTTCTCGCGCTTGAGCAGGACCGGCGAACCGACCTTGTCACTGAGGCGCTGACTGAACTCGAGCGGCGTGGTGTGAATGATTCCGTCGAGGACCTCGGCGGCGCGTTCGACTCCGGCAGCGGTCAACTCAACGGTGCTCATACACCGAACCGTAGAACTGAGGTCACAAAACTGTTTAATCGTATATCAGTACACGATCAGTGTGACGGCGTCGCGTCACGCTCACGCCTGGGCGTCGCCTGGAAATGACTCAGGGCCCCGAACCGAAGTTCGGGGCCCTGAGCGTGATCACTCGTCCGGGGACGAGCTAGATCAGTTCTGAATCAGAACGTCACTTGGTGATCTTGGTGACGCGACCGGCACCAACGGTGCGGCCACCCTCGCGGATGGAGAACTTGAGGTTCTCCTCCATGGCGATGGGCTGGATCAGAACGACGTTCATCTCCGTGTTGTCGCCCGGCATGACCATCTCGGTGCCCTCGGGGAGGGTAACGACACCGGTCACGTCCGTGGTGCGGAAGTAGAACTGCGGGCGGTAGTTGTTGAAGAACGGGGTGTGACGGCCACCCTCCTCCTTCGACAGGATGTAGACCGAAGCCTCGAACTCGGTGTGCGGGGTGGTGGTGCCCGGGTGGACAACAACCATGCCGCGCTCGACGTCCTCGCGCTTGGTGCCACGGAGGAGCAGACCGACGTTCTCGCCAGCCTGGCCCTCGTCGAGGAGCTTGCGGAACATCTCGACACCGGTGACGGTGGTCTTCTGCGAGGCCTCGCGGATGCCGATGATCTCGACCTCCTCGCCGACCTTGACGATGCCGCGCTCGATGCGACCGGTGATGACGGTTCCACGACCGGTGATCGTGAAGACGTCCTCAACGGGCATCAGGAAGGGCTGGTCGGTGGCGCGCTGCGGCTGCGGGATGTACTCGTCCACGGCTGCCATGAGCTCGCGGATCGTGTCGGCCCACTTCTCCTCGCCCATGAGGGCGGGGTGTGCGGCGATGCGGACAACCGGGACGTCGTCGCCCGGGAAGTCGTACTCGCTGAGGAGCTCGCGCACCTCCATCTCGACGAGCTCGATGAGCTCCTCGTCGTCGACCATGTCGCACTTGTTGAGCGCAACAACCATGGCCGGCACGCCAACCTGGCGAGCGAGCAGCACGTGCTCACGCGTCTGGGGCATGGGACCGTCGGTCGCGGCAACCACCAGGATCGCGCCGTCCATCTGCGCGGCACCGGTGATCATGTTCTTGATGTAGTCAGCGTGACCGGGGCAGTCAACGTGCGCGTAGTGGCGCGACTCGGTCTGGTACTCGATGTGAGCGATCGAGATCGTGATGCCGCGCTGGCGCTCTTCGGGAGCCTTGTCGATGGTGTCGAAAGCCGACGCCTCGTTCAGGTCCGGGTAGGTGTCGTGAAGCACCTTGGAAATCGCCGCGGTGAGCGTCGTCTTTCCGTGGTCAATGTGACCGATGGTGCCAATGTTCACGTGCGGCTTGGTCCGCTCGAACTTCGCCTTAGCCACTGGTGGCTCCTCCTGTTGTTGTTACTGACTCGTGAATGGTGTGGTACTGCCGAGGATCCGGGGCGAATTACTCGCCGCGGACCTTCTTGATGATCTCGTCGGCGATGTTCGAGGGAACCTCGGCGTACGAGTCGAACTCCATCGAGTACGAGGCCTGACCCGAGGTCTTGGACCGCAGGTCTCCAACGTACCCGAACATCTCGGACAGCGGGACGAGGGCCTGGACGACGATGTCGCCGTAGCGCTCCTCCTGTGCACGGATCTGGCCGCGACGGCTGTTGATGTCACCGATGACGGTGCCGAGGAACGACTCCGGGGTGGTGACCTCAACGGCGAACATGGGCTCGAGCAGCACGGCCTTGGCCTTGCGCGCAGCCTCCTTGAACGCCTGGTTTCCAGCGATCTTGAACGCGAGCTCCGAGGAGTCGACGTCGTGGTACTGACCGTCCTGGAGGGTGAACTTGACGTCCACCATCGGGAAGCCGGCGAGAACACCGAAGGCCATGGCCTCCTGGCCGCCCTGGTCAACCGACGGGATGTACTCGCGGGGAACGCGACCACCGGAAACGGCGTTCACGAACTCGTAGCCAGCACCCAGACCGGTCTCGGGGTTGATGTTCGGCTCGAGGTCGATGACGACCTTTGCGAACTGACCCGAACCACCGGTCTGCTTCTTGTGGGTGTAACCGTGACCGGCAACCTTCTGGCGAATGGTCTCGCGGTAGGCAACCTGCGGCTTGCCGACGGTCGCCTCGACGCGGAACTCGCGCTTCATGCGGTCGACGAGGACCTCGAGGTGAAGCTCACCCATACCGGCGATGATCGTCTGACCGGTCTCTTCGTCCGTCTTGACGGTGAAGGTGGGGTCCTCGTCCGAGAGACGCTGAATGGCGGTGCCCAGCTTCTCCTGGTCGCCCTTCGTCTTCGGCTCGATGGCGACCTCGATCACCGGAGCGGGGAAGGTCATCGACTCGAGCACGACCGGCTTGGCGTTGTCGGACAGGGTGTGGCCGGTCTTGGTGTCCTTGAGACCCATGACGGCGACAATCTGGCCAGCACCGACCGACGCGATCTCCTCGCGCTTGTTGGCGTGCATCTGGTAGACCTTGCCGATGCGCTCCTTGCGACCGTTGGACGCGTTGAGCACGGTGCCGCCGGCCTCGAGCTTGCCCGAGTAGACGCGGACGAAGGTCAGACGACCCAGGTGCGGGTCAGCAGCGATCTTGAACGCCAGGGCCGAGAGGGGCTCGTCGTCGGCCGGCTTGCGCAGGACCTCGACCTCCTCGTCGTTCGGCTTGTGGCCGACGATGGCCTCGACGTCGAGGGGCGACGGGAGGTAGTCGACAACGGCGTCGAGCAGGGGCTGGACGCCCTTGTTCTTGAACGCGGTACCGGTGAGGATCGGGTTGATGTCGCCAGCCAGGGTGGCACGACGGATGGCAGCCTTGAGCTCCTCGACGGTGAAGTCGTCACCGTTCTCGAGGTAGCGCTCCATCATGACGTCGTCGGTCTCGGCGACGGTCTCGATGAGCTTCTCGCGGTACTCGGCAGCCTTCTCGACGAGGTCCGCGGGGATCTCCTCGACGACGTAGTCCTCACCCTGGACGGTCTCGCCGCGCCAGACCTTGGCGTTCTGCTCAACCAGGTCGACGACGCCGATGAAGTCGCCCTCGGCGCCGATCGGCAGCTGGAGAACAGCAGTGGTGGCCTTCAGCTTGTCCACGATGGTGCTGAGGACGTAGTAGAAGTCAGCACCGGTGCGGTCGAGCTTGTTGATGAAGCACATGCGCGGAACCGAGTACTTGTTGGCCTGACGCCACACGGTCTGCGACTGGGGCTCGACGCCCGCAACACCGTCGAACACGGCAACGGCGCCGTCGAGGACGCGGAGCGAACGCTCCACCTCGACGGTGAAGTCGACGTGACCCGGGGTGTCGATGATGTTGATCTGGTGGTTGTTCCACCAGCAGGTGGTCGCAGCAGAGGTGATCGTGATGCCACGCTCCTGCTCCTGCTCCATCCAGTCCATCGTGGCGGAGCCCTCGTGCGTGTCACCGATCTTGTAGTTGATACCGGTGTAGAAGAGGATGCGCTCGGTGGTGGTGGTCTTACCGGCATCGATGTGGGCCATGATGCCGATGTTGCGGACCTTGGAGAGGTCCGTGGTGATGTCAACGGCCACTGAAGTTCAGTTCCTTCGAGAAGATTGCGGTTGGCGGGTTCGGGGCGCACGTCCGTAGACGTGCGCCCCGAATGATCACCAGCGGTAGTGAGCGAAGGCCTTGTTGGACTCGGCCATCTTGTGAGTGTCCTCACGCTTCTTCACAGCGGCACCGAGGCCGTTGGAGGCGTCGAGGATCTCGTTCATGAGACGCTCAGCCATCGTCTTCTCGCGGCGGTCGGCGGCGTAGCCGACGAGCCAGCGGAGCGCCAGCGTGGTCTGGCGGTTGGGCTTGACCTCAACCGGGACCTGGTAGGTGGCGCCACCGACGCGGCGGGACTTGACCTCGATGGCGGGCTTGACGTTGTCGAGCGCGCGCTTCAGGGTCAGGACCGGGTCGGTGCCGGTCTTCTCGCGGCAACCCTCGAGGGCGGTGTACACGATGCGCTGGGCAACCTGCTTCTTACCGTCCTGGAGGACCTTCGAGACGAGCTGGGTGACGATCTGCGAACCGTAGACCGGGTCGACGTCGAGAGGACGCTTGGGGGCGGGACCCTTACGAGGCATTAGGCCTTCTCCTTCTTCGCGCCGTAGCGGCTACGAGCCTGCTTGCGGTTCTTGACACCCTGGGTGTCAAGGGTTCCGCGGATGATCTTGTAACGGACACCCGGAAGGTCCTTCACACGACCACCGCGCACGAGCACGATGGAGTGCTCCTGCAGGTTGTGGCCCACACCCGGGATGTAAGCGGTGACCTCGACGCCGGACGAAAGGCGCACGCGGGCGACCTTGCGAAGGGCGGAGTTCGGCTTCTTCGGGGTGGTGGTGTAGACGCGGGTGCAGACGCCACGGCGCTGCGGCGAACCCTTGAGGGCAGGCGTCTTGTTCTTGGACACCTTGTCCTGGCGGCCCTTGCGGACCAACTGCTGAATGGTGGGCACCTTGGTGGTTCCCCTTCTTTGTTGACTCTTCACGGCTCGGCACTTTGCCGGGCTCGGAGTTGTTGCTTGTTGCATGTGCCTGAGATCAGCGTGCGATCAGGGCCAAGAGGCATCCGGGCGCGCGCGGGGTCTGGATATGCCAGACACAGATACCGAGGCTACTCGCTGGCTGTCGCAGGGGTCAAAATGGGCTTACGCGACTTCGCAGCGATCTGGTAAAGGACCGCGGCCACGAGAACACCGACCACCGTGACGGAACCGCCGAGCAGCAACGTCCAGCGTGCGCCCCACACCTCCCCGACCCATCCCAGGAGCGGCGCCCCGATCGGAGTGCCACCCATGAAGACCATCAGGTACAGCGACATGACCCTACCCCGCACCCCGGGATCGGTCGCCACCGTCGTGTAGGAGTTCGCGCTGGTCGCCATGGTCAGGGAGGCGAAGCCCATCACGGGGCACAGCAGGGCGAACGTCAGGTACGACGGAGCCAGGCCCGCCACCACGACGAGCGCACCGAAGACGAGGGCCGCCACCGTCACGCGCTTGACGTTGCTCCGCGAGCGTCGTGCCGCCAGCAGGGCACCAGTGAGTGAACCCACGGCCAGGAAGGTGCTCAGCGCCCCGTACTCCCCCGCGCCCTTGCCGAAGACCTCGGTGGCCATCAGCGCCGACGTCATCTGGAAGTTCATCCCGAACGTGCCGGCCATGAAGACCACCGCCAGGACCAGCATCAGATCAGGGCGGCGTCGGACGTAGACCAACGCCTCCTGCAGTGCGTCGAGCCCACGGGCGGTGCTCGGCGCGGGCACGTCGAGACGTCGTTCGTCCATCCGCTGCAGAGCCAGCACCGGCGCGACGTAGGAGACCGCGTTGAGCAGGATCACCCAACCGGTCGCCTCGGCCGTGCCACCCAGTCCCGCGATCAGCACACCTGCCAGCGCCGGGCCCACGAGCCTCGCCACGTTGAAGGAGGCCGAGTTGAGGCTGACCGCATTGGTCAGGTCCTCCTCGGCCACCATCTCGGAGACGAAGGAGTGCCGGGCCGGGGCGTCGAAGGCCGAGGCGACCCCGAGGACGAGGGCGAGCACGTAGATGTGCCAGACCTGGGCGTGTCCCGTGACCGCGAGCAGACCGAGGACGATCGCAGGCACCGCCATGCCGATGTTGGTCAGCTGCAGCAGGCGACGCTTCGGGACCCGGTCGGCGACGATGCCGGCGAACGGGCTCAGCAACAGGGCAGGCAGGAACTGCAGGCCGGTGACCATGCCGAGCGCAACGGCGCCGTCGGTGGCCAACTGCAGGACCAGCCAGTCCTGGGCGATGCGCTGCATCCAGGTGCCGAGGTTGGAGACGACACCACCGGCTGCGTAGAGGCGGTAGTTGGGGTTGGAGAGGGACTTGAACGTGGGGCTCAAAACAGGGGCTTCAGTCTTCCTGCGCCAGACGGAGGAGCACCGAGGCGGCCCGGCGCAGGGCCTCCCGGTCGGAGTGGTCGAGTTCGTCGAGACGACGGGCCAGCCAGGCGTCGCGGCGGTGACGGTCGGCAGCCAGGACGGCGCGGCCGGCGTCGGTCAGGTGCACGTGCGTCACCCGGCGGTCGACGGCGTCGGGGGCTCGGGAGACCAGGCCCCGGTCGGCCAGGAGGTTGACGGTGCGGGTCATCGACGGCGGCTGGACCCGCTCGAGCTGGGCCAGCCGCGACGGCGTGCAGGCCCCGTGGCGGTGCAGCATCGCAAGCACGCCCATGTGGCTGATCGAGAGGTCGTTGTCGGGGTGGCGCTCGTTGACGAGACGTCGTCGCATCCGCATCACACCGAGGCGGAGATCGGCCACGAGGTCGTCGTCGGGCGACGGTTCGGGAGCGGTGTCGGTGGTCATCGATGGGTACAACTCATTGCCGACGCTAACTATTCCGGTGAAACATCTTTGAAGCAGTGTGAACGACGAGAGGCCCGTCACGCGGTGCGTGACGGGCCTCTCCGAGGCGGCGCTGGGGTCAGTTGATCCAGCCGCTGATCGGCGTGTACGCGAAGTAGACGACGAACAGAGCAGCGACGACCCACATGAGTGCGTGGATCTCCTGCAGCTTGCCCATGACGAGCTTGATCACCAGGAAGGCGATGAAGCCCGCGCCGATGCCGGCCGAGATGGAGTAGGTGAAAGGCATCACGATGATGGTCAGGAAGGCCGGGATGGCGATCTCGACGTCGGTCCAGTCGATCTCGGTGACCTGCTGCATCATCAGGAAACCGACCAGGACGAGCGCCGGAACGGCGGCCTCGGACGGGATCGCGGAGACCAGCGGCGAGAGGAACATCGTGGCCAGGAAGAGCAGACCCGTGACGATGGTCGACAGACCCGTGCGAGCACCCTCGCCGACGCCCGAGGCGGACTCGATGAACGAGGTGTTGGAGGAGACGCCACCGACGCCACCCGCGATCGCGGCGACGGAGTCGACGATCAGGATGCGCTGCGCGTGCGGCGGGGTGCCGTCCTCGTCGTTCAGGCCGGCCTCGGCGCCGATGGCCGTCATGGTGCCCATGGTGTCGAAGAAGTCCGCCAGGAGCAGCGAGAAGATCAGCAGCAGAGCGGCGAGCACGCCACCCTCGAGCGTGGAGAAGGCACCGAAGAGGTCGACGCGGAAGAGCGTGCTGAGGTCCGGGAGACCCCAGTCACCCGAGAGGGAGGGCTGGTTGAGGGCCCAGCCTCCGGCCGAGTCCATGGACGAACCGGGGGTGAAGAGCTTGTCGACGATGATCGAGAGCACCGTGGCCACCACGATGCCGAGCAGGATCGCGCCCGGGACCTTGCGGACCCACAGGGCGATCATGACGAGCAGGCCGACGCAGAAGACCAGCACCGGCCAGCCCTGCAGGTGACCATCGGCGCCGAGCTGGACCGGGACGGTGGTTCCGAACGCGTCGGGGATGCGGGTGACGAAGCGGGCGTCGACCATGCCGAGCAGAGCGATGAAGAGACCGATGCCGACGGAGATGGCGACCTTGAGCTGCTGCGGGACCGCCTTGAAGACCGCCTTGCGGAAGCCGGTGAGGACCAGGACGAGGATGACGACACCCTCCAGGACCACGAGGCCCATCGCGGCCTCCCAGGTGGTGTCCCGGGCGATGCTGTTGGCCACGAAGGCGTTGAGGCCCAGGCCCGCGGCGAGCGCGAGCGGGAAGTTGGCCACTGCACCCATGAGGATCGAGAGCAGACCTGCCACGAGGGCGGTCGCCGCAGTGATCGCGGCGAGGTTGGCGCCGGCCACGGTGCCGCCACCGAGGTACTGACCGGTGGAGTCGGGGGTGAGGCCGAGAATCAGCGGGTTGAGCACGACGATGTAGGCCATCGCCAGGAACGTGACGATGCCGCCCCGCACCTCGCGGGCCACGCTCGACCCTCGCTCGGAGATCTTGAAGAACCGGTCCAGGCCGCCTGAAGCGGGGGGAGCGGTCTGCTCTGCAGCATTGGTCACGAAGGCATGATCCGCCTCCGCCGGACCCTGTGACAAACCAGCCGCATCGTGGATGCAGCGTCTCACTGCCAGAATCAGTGCCCTCGAAGTTGCGTCCCGCGTGAACTCCGCTGGTTACCCTCGGGCGCGTGGACCTGTACGAGAGCAACGACACCAGCAGCCTCCCCCGCGTCGAGTCCCGCCCTTCCCCCGGCACCCTGTCGATCACGCTGCCCCCGGCCGTCGTCGAGATCCAACCGCTCGACGCCGACGGCGTGCGCACCGCCGAGGTCGGCACCGCCCTGTGGGGAATCGCACTCCTGGGAATGCTCCCCTTCTACTCGACTCTGCAGGCCTCGGGCCGGGTCTGGTGGATCTGGGTGTGCAGCGCCGGACTCGGCATGGGACTCCTCGGGATCGAGTACTGCCGACGACGACGCGACGCGAACCGCAACGCTGAGGTCGCGGAGCAGACCCACTCGGTCACCGGCGGCGGACGCCGACGAGCAGCCTGAGGATCCCCCACGCCTCTGCCGCCCGTGCGCAGCGCGAGACGAAGAACGCCACCGCGACATCGCGGTGGCGTTCTCTCGTGGTGGGCCGCCCGTGGGTGGACCGACCGGGGTCAGAAGGTCTCGCGGTCCTCGGTGAAGGAGTCGAAGACGTGGTCGGGCATCGGAGCCGGCTGCTGGGTACGGGTCAGCTTGACCTCGGAGTGGGCGCCACAGCCGTGGTCGAGGGTGACCACACGGCCGTCGTCGTTGGCGTTGCCGTTCGCACAGACACCGAACGTCGACGACATCGGGCCGGCCAGCAGCACCAGGAACCCGCACGACCAGCAGTTGTGCGGCGCCTGCTTGGCGATCGGAGCCTCCGGGCCGCCCACACCGTCGTGCCAGCGCTGGGCCGCGAGGTCGCGTCCCTCCACCGACAGGGTGCGGACCCGTCCCAGGCCGAGATCAGCAGCGACGACCTTGACCTGACCACGGTCGACGTCCTCGTCGGCACCGACGAGGTAGGTCGGGACCAGACGGGGGTCGTCGTCGTCGACGGGAAGGAGGTCGCCGGGAGACAGGTCACCCGGCTGCAGACGCTCCTTGTACGGAACCCAGCGCGGGGCGACGATCGCAGCGTCGCCCGGGAGCAGCACGACCTCGTCAACGGTGACGAGCTCGGCCTCCTCCACGCGGGAGACGGTGACCGCCCAGTGCCAGCCGACGTAGCCGGGGTGCACACAGGCGAAGACGTGGGTGGCGGTGAGGCCGTCCTCGGCCCAGATGCCGAGGTGCTCTCCCACCTGATCTGCCGGCGTCCCCTCGAGGAGGGCGGCACGGGCCACCTCGACGGCGCCGGTGAGGACGGAGTCGGTGGCCGGAGACAGGGCGAGCTTCACGTCGGCATCATGGCACGCGCCGACGACGCCACCCAAGACCGGTGCGTCGGGGGCGGGGGTGTGTCGTCGGTGCGTGCTCATGCGTCGTCTCCTCGGATCGCTCAGGCGTCCAGCTCGTCGGCCAGCGCGCGGAGCAGCTTCGCAGTGCCGCGTGCAGCCTTGGTCTCGGGGTGCCGGCCGTGCCGGAATCCCTCTCCTACGGCGTCCAGCAGACGGATCAGGTCCTCCACGATCGGGACCATCGCCTCGGGGCTCTTGCGCTGGGCGTTGCGCTGCGCACGCGAGATCGAGCTCGGAGACTCGATGACCCGCACCTGCAGCGCCTGCTCACCACGGCGCCCCTGGGCGATCCCGAACTCCACGCGAGCGCCCGGCTTGAGCGTGCTCACGCCCTCGGGAAGAGCGTCGGCGTGCACGTACACGTCGGGTCCGTCCGGGTGCGACAGGAAACCGAATCCCTTGTCGGCGTCGAACCACTTCACCTTGCCAGTGGGCACTGCTCACACTCTCCTCTGAACGGCCGCGGTGTTGCCCGCGGACCAGTCGAAGGATAGGGGGTGGCACCTCACGGAGCCATTCGATTTCGTGGCCGACGTCCCGGAGTCAGCCGCTGACGACGCGGAAGGTGGCGCCGTCGCCGAGGTCGACGACGTCACCGTCGCTGAGCAGGACCGGGATCCGCGGCTTGAGCTGACGCGGGGAGTGGCCCTCACGACGCACCACCGTGCCGTTGGTCGACCCGAGATCGACGACGACCACACGGTCGGAGTCGGGGCCGACGCCCGCGAACACCTCGAGGTGGTTGGCCGACACCTCGCCGAGCGGACTCGGCACGGCCAGGGTTGCAGCGTCCGGGCTGCCCGACGCGGTCGGCGACGGCGCACGGCCCACCACGTAGACGCGGTCGAGGTCGAGGACGTCACCGTGCTCGAAGACCACCTGCGGCAGACCGGCGGTGCGGGCCGGGGCGTCGCCCTGGGGCTGCTCGCCCGTGACGGCAGCCACGGAGAGCACCTCGGTGGCGCCCGTGGGGATGTCGTCAGCATCGACGAACCCAGCGGCGGGTGCGTCCTCGGCCGAGACGCTGGAAACGACCACCGGAGCGATCGCCGGGGCCGGAACCGGTGCGATGACAGGAGCGGGCAGGCCGTCGAGCACGTCAGGAGCATCGGCGGGCTCGGACGACGAGGACTCCGCGACCGGCGCCACGGGGGCGGCGGCCTCCACGGGCTCGTCACCCCACTGAGCCGCGACCAGCGGAGCCGTCTCCTCGCCGCCGTAGGTGTCGAGACCCGGCTCAGGGAGGACGGAGAGGACCGGCGAGGGGGCAATGTCGAGGACGGCCTCGGGCTCGGTCACGGGCTCCGGCTCGGCGGGGCTCTCCTCGACGACAGGCTCGACGGGCGCGACGACCGGAGCGATCACCGGCTTGGGCAGCGCCTGACTGATCGGACGCGACGACGCCCCCACCGGGGACTCCAGGACCAGACCGCCGAGACGTCGCAGGCCGGGGGTGAACTGCTCGTTCGCCTCGCCCTCCACGCCCAGCTCGACCTCGAGCGACAGGACGTCGGAGAAGCGCTGCTCCTGCCACGTCCCGGTGCCCGAACCGACCTCGGTGACGTTCTCGCCCACCACCGTCGTGCGGGCGGTGCGGACGCGCACGATCGGCGCTCCACGCACCAGCAGCCGGACCCGGCCCTCGCCCTCGGCCTCGACGAGCACCAGCGAGGGGACCCCGGAGAGCCCCTGACGCAGCACGACGTCGAGAGCGTCCTCGAAGGACTCCCCCGCGTCGAGGGAGACCCACAGGTTCGCAGCAAGCTCGGCACTCTGGGGCGGGAGCACAGCGGCCACCCTCTCCCCCAGGACACCGATCCACTCACCGCGGTTCACCAGACCAGCACCGAACGCAACCACGTCGTCTCCTTCTCCGCAGGGACGCCCCGATCGCGTCCTCCGTGTTGACCGACGCATCACACCACGACCGCGACCTCACGCGTCAGGGTGTCCGCCCGTCCGTGGATGCCCGGAGCCGCCCGCGACGGCGTCGTCCCGAGTAGCGTTGCACCTCGATGGCTGCGCAGACCGAACCCACCCGCCCCGCCGGGCCGGCCCGGACCCTGGCCGACGTGCTGCGGACCTGGCCCGAGACCCGACTCGCCGCGCTGCTGCGCGCCCGCCCTGACCTCGCTGCGCCCGCACCGCGTGACAGCGCGCAACTGGCCTCCCGGGCCGGAGTGCGTGCCTCGGTGCTGCGCGTGGTCGACCAGCTGGACCGACTCCAACTCGCCGTCCTCGACGCCGCGGTGGTCCTCGGGGACGCCCCCCGCGAGCGGCTCGTCGCCGCGGTCAACGCCGCACCCGCAGCCGTCGAGGCGGCCGTGAAGAACCTGTGCGACCTCGCGCTCCTGTGGGAGGTCGAGGACGGCGTCAGGGCGCTCAGTACTGTCACCGACGCCCTGCGCGGTGACCCGACCGGCGCCACCAGCGGTCTGCGACCGGTGATGCCGCACGCCCAGAGCCAGGACGAGGCCCGCGCCCGCCTGGAGCTGCTCACCCCGAAGGCCGCGAGTCTGCTCGCCCATGTCACCGACTCCGGTGGGCAGGGCACCTCAGGGCGCGCCCGCACCCCGGTGGCACTGGAGGAGGCCCGCAGCCCGATCGAGGAGCTCCTCTTCCACCGACTGCTGCTGCCCTCGGTCGACGGCACGCTCGTGGTGCCCGGCCAGGTCGGTCTCGCCTTGCGCGGTGGGCACACCACCGTGACCCCGTGCGACGATCTCCCCGAGATCTCGACCACGGACCGCGCTGCCGGCATCGTCGACCGGGTCGCGGCCGGCGCAGCGTTCGAGACGGTCCGCCGCGTCGAACTGCTCCTGGACCAGTGGGGTGTGCATCCGCCGACGGTCCTGCGCAGCGGCGGACTCGCGGTGCGCGACCACAAGGCCGTCACTGACGAACTCCAGGTCGACCCCCACACCGCCGCGCTGCTGCTGGAGACCGCAGCCGCGGCCGGGCTGCTCGCCGAGGGCCTCGACTCCGACGGCGTCACCGCTTGGATGCCCACCCACGCCTACGACACCTGGGCGTTGCAGTCCCCGGCCCGACGCTGGTGGACGCTGGTGAAGGCGTGGCTGCACACCCCGCGTCTGGCGGCCCTGGTGGGCACCAAGGACGCCCAGGGACGGACCCGCAACGCACTCGCAGCCGACCTGACGAGCGTCCACGGTCCTGAGACGCGTGAGGCGGTCCTGGCCGAGCTCGCCGACCTGCCGAGCGGTCAGGCGCTGGCGTCGGGAACCGGGGCACCGTCGTTGGTGCAGGTGCTGCGCTGGCGTCGTCCACGGCGTCCCTCCACCCGGGACGAGATCGCGCTGTGGACGCTCACCGAGGCTGCAGCCCTGGGGCTGACCGGGATGGACGCGATGTCGTCGTACGGGCGGGCACTCGCGCTGGGTGAGACCGACGCCGGGCTCGATGCCCTCGACGCGCTGATGCCCTCGCCGGTGGACCACGTGCTGCTGCAGGCCGACCTGACCGCGGTCGCCCCCGGCCCCTTGGAGACGTCGGTGGCCCGGACCCTGCACCTGCTGGCCGAGGTCGAGTCGCGCGGCGGGGCGACGGTCTACCGGTTCTCGGCGTCGTCGTTACGTCGTGCCCTGGATGCCGGGTGGAGCGCGGCGGAGGTCCACGGGTTCCTCGCCGAGACCTCACGCACCCCGGTCCCGCAGCCGTTGACGTACCTGGTCGACGACGTCGTGCGGACCTTCGGGACCGTGCGGGTGGGCCACGCAGAGGCGTTCTTGCGGGCCGACGACGAGAACGCGCTCACCGAACTGTTGCTGCACCCCAAGGCGGAGTCGTTGGGGTTGCGTCGGATCGCGCCGACGGTGCTGATCTCGACGGTGCCGGTCGATCTCCTGCTGCCGCGTCTGCGTGAGTTGGGTCAGGCACCCGTCGTGGAGGCACCCGACGGGACAGTCCGGGTGGCGCGACCTGACGTCCAGCGTTCCCGGACGCCGAAGGCTCCCCCGAGCGCTGGGATGGTCGAGGCGCGCGAGAGTGCCCGGATCCAGACGGTGGTCGCCACTGTCCGCACCGGTGACCGGATCGCGGCGAACACGACGCCGCGCCCGACCACCGCGACCACTCCGGCCGATGCCCTGCAGGCGTTGCGGGAGGCGATCGAGGCACGCGCGACGGTGCTGATCGGTTACGTCGACAACCACGGGGTGTCGACGGAACGGATCGTCGATCCGCTCGCTCTGGAGGGCGGGCAGTTGAGTGCTTACGACCATCGCAGCGAGGACCGCAAGGTGTTCCAGGTGCACCGGATCACCCAGGTGGTGCCCACCCCCGGGACTGGACACGGGGCTCCGACCGGACGCTGAGCATCCCGGCCGCGAGCAGCAGCGCCGCGAAGATGCCCCACGTCGAGGTGGCGGGGGCGCCGAGGACGGCGACGCAGGAGAGCACAGCCGCGCTGACCCCCATCACCTTGAGCGGGCGCCGGTCGGGGCTGCTGACCGCGAACCACCCTGCGACCAGTCCGAGCAGTGCCAACTGCACCAGCAGGTGCACGGTCGCGGCGGTGACGTGCAGGCCGGACCAGCGGGTCCCGTCGGCGTCGACGAGTCCCAGAGCAGTGCCGTCGTGGCGCAGGACGTGGAGCTCGGAGTCGAGGTCGACGTCGGCCAACGTCGTGCGGGCGAACTCCTCGGCGCTGCCCGGTGCGAGACGCAGGAACGTCGTGCGGGCTTCGCTGTCCTCACCGCCCGCGGTGGGCTGCAGGACGATCCGGGCGACGTGGTCGGTGACGTCGACCCGGGCACGCGCTGCCTGAGCGGTGACGTCGTGCTGGGCGAGACACGAGGAGTCGGTGGCTGAGCACGTCAGGGACGCGTCCCAGGCCCGCATCGATCCCCAGGCGTCGACGGCCGCGTGGATCGCCCACAGGGAAGCGACGACGAGCAACCACGACGCGACGAGGCACCGGCGACGCGGTACCCACCCTCGCCCCGGGCGCCGGCCCAGTCCTGTGCCCGCTTCTCCGGCGCGAGGAACCCGCGGGTGTGAGGCGTCGTCAGGGCCGCCCTGTTCCGCCGACCACCGCTGTCGCGGGATCCGCACCACGTCCCCGAGAAGGTCCATGGCTCGATCGTGGCGTCACTCCCCGACCTGGGTCATCCCCCGGGCAGGGGAATCACCCTCTGGGGAGAGGACGCTGATCGCGACTCCTCACCTCCCACGAACGCCTCGTGGCTGACCGTTCACTGCGAGCTCTCGTCCAACGCGTCACTCATCACCCGACCGAGGCAGTACACGATCGCGGCCAACCCCCACACGACCCACCAGGGCGCCGCCATGCCCAGGCAGGCAGCACTCCCCAGCGTGAAGATCCAGAGCAACGCGTAGCGGTCGATCCGCGGCAGGTCGACACCGAAGTCCTTCCATCCCCACCACGCCTGACGACGTCCCAGGGCCGGGATCGCCACCCGCAGGAACCCGGGCAGGGTGCGCGTCAGGCCGACGGCGCCGCGGACGGCGAAGAGCACGATCGCGGCCGTGCCGTTGAGCGCCATTCCGCCTGCGATGCTCAGCTGGCGCCAGGAACCGTCCTCGTCGAGCACGTGCTCCAGTGACCACCTCCCGTCGGGGTACTGGTACCAGCGCACGTCACGCTCCCACTCTTGCCCGTGGCGGTCCGAGGAGTCCTCGTCCTCCTCGACGGTGTGCGTGACGCCCTCGGGGTCGGTGAGCGCCCAGAGGTCGTAGTAGCGGCCACTGCTTCCCTTGTAGCCCGACTCGTAGACGTCGTCCTCGTCCAGGTACGTCGGGACCTCTGCCTCGACCAGACACGGTGCAGCGACCTCGGAGCAGAGACGTTCACCGCCGGCCGTCCGCGCGCGCTGGATCTCGTCGGGCACATGTCCCAGGACCATCACGGCAGCGACCAACCATCCTGCACTCCAGGCCAGCCACGCCACGACGGGGACCCGGTCCCACGTCAGGCGCTCCTTCAACGTGGGTCTGCCGGAGGCCCGGCGCAGAGAACGTCGTCGTGCGGTCACTCGTACAGTTTTCACCAAGCGGGAGGCGCCACGTGGCCGAACCGACGAGCCGCGCACCTGCCCCTGCGTAGGATCGCGGCGTGAACGACGGCCCCCTGATCGTGCAGTCCGACAAGACCCTCCTGCTGGAGATCGACCACGAACGCGCCGGGGAGTGCCGCCGGGCGATCGCCCCGTTCGCCGAACTCGAACGCTCGCCCGAGCACATCCACACCTACCGGCTCACCCCGCTGGGCCTGTGGAACGCCCGCGCTGCCGGTGTCGACGCCGAACAGGTGATCGACACCCTCCTGACGTACTCGCGCTACGCGGTGCCGCACTCGCTGCTCGTCGACGTCGCCGACACGATGGACCGCTACGGGCGCCTGCGGTTGGAGAAGCACCCCGTCCACGGCCTCGTCATGACCAGCACCGACCGGCCCGTGCTGGAGGAGGTGCTGCGCGCCAAGAAGGTCAAGGGCATGCTCGGTGAACGGATCGATGACGACTCCGTGGCCGTGCACCCCTCCGAGCGTGGCAACCTCAAGCAGGCGCTGCTCAAGCTGGGTTGGCCTGCCGAGGACTGGGCGGGCTACGTCGACGGTGAGGCGCACCCGATCGACCTCGTCGAGGACGGCTGGGAGTTACGGGACTACCAGCGTGACGCCGCCGAGGCGTTCTGGCACGGCGGTTCGGGCGTCGTCGTCCTCCCCTGTGGCGCCGGGAAGACGATCGTGGGGGCCGCCTCGATGGCACAGGCCCGCGCGACCACGCTGATCCTGGTCACCAACACCGTCTCCGCGAGGCAGTGGAAGGACGAACTGCTGCGCCGCACCACCCTGACCGAGGACGAGATCGGCGAGTACTCCGGTGCCGTCAAGGAGATCCGTCCGGTCACGATCGCGACCTACCAGGTGCTGACGATGCGTCGCAAGGGCGTCTTCCCGCACCTCGAACTCCTCGACGCCCGCGACTGGGGCCTCATCGTCTACGACGAGGTGCACCTGCTCCCGGCCCCGATCTTCCGGATGACCGCCGACCTCCAGGCCCGACGCCGGATCGGCCTGACCGCCACCTTGGTGCGTGAGGACGGCCGTGAGGGCGACGTCTTCTCCCTGATCGGACCCAAGCGGTACGACGCCCCGTGGAAGGACATCGAGGCACAGGGCTGGATCGCTCCGGCCGACTGCGTCGAGGTGCGGGTCTCCCTCACCGACGCCGAACGGCTCGTCTACGCCACCGCCGAACCGGAGGAGAAGTACCGTCTCGCGGCCTGCTCCCCGCGCAAGCTCGACGTCGTGCGTCGGCTGGTCCAGGCCCACCCCGAGCAGCCGACGTTGGTGATCGGTCAGTACATCGACCAGCTCGACGAGATCGCCGCCGCGCTCGACGCACCCGTGATCAAGGGCGAGACGTCGGTGAAGGAACGTCAGCGACTCTTCGACGCGTTCCGCAGTGGCGAGATCTCGCTGCTGGTGGTGAGCAAGGTGGCCAACTTCTCCATCGACCTGCCCTCGGCCGAGGTCGCGATCCAGGTGTCGGGCTCGTTCGGTTCACGTCAGGAGGAGGCCCAGCGTCTGGGTCGCCTGCTGCGTCCGAAGGCGGAGGGGAAGACCGCCCACTTCTACACGCTGGTCGCCCGCGACACCGTCGACGCGGAGTTCGCTGCCAACCGGCAGCGGTTCCTGGCCGAACAGGGGTACGCCTACCGGATCGTCGACGCCGGGGACCTCTGATCCCCGGCACGGTCAGTCAGGCGCGGCACGTCAGGCGGGGCGGCTCAGGTGAAGTCGCCCAGCTGCAGGTAGAGGGTGTGCCGGTCCGAGCGGTAGGCCGAACGGGAGACCTCGACGACCTTGTCGTTCCACAGGGCCCGACGCGAGACGCGCTGCACCGGCTGACCGGCCTCCATCTCCAGGAGCGCCTGCTCCTCGGGGGTGGGCAGTTCGGCGTTGAGGGAGTCCTCGGCCCACGTGGGACGCATGCCCCGCGCCGTGAGCGACTCGTAGAAGCTGTCCGGAAGCGGGCGGTCCAGGAATCCGGGGAACAACGTCTCGTCGAGGTAGACGTCCTGGAGACCGATCACCTGACCACCTGCACGACGCAGACGCTTCCAGTGCACGACGGTCATGCCGGGCTCGATCTCGAGCGCACGGGCCACACCCGGGCCAGCCTGCTCGTAGCGGGCCAGCAGGGTCTGGGACTGTGCCATCAGACCGCGACGGGCCAGCCCCTCGGAGAACGAGGAGACCTGGATCATCCTCGCCCGCGGCGGGGCCACGAACGTGCCACGTCCCGGGACGCGTTCCAGGAGGCCGTCGACGACGAGCGCGTCGAGTGCCTGCCGCACAGTCATCCGCGCCACCCCGAACTGGGAGACGAGCTCCCGTTCGGACGGCGCCGGGGTGCCCGGTGCCGCTCCACGTAGTAGTTCGCGGACGTGCTCGCGCACCACCACGTGCTTCAACTCACGAGTCTCCGTCGTCTGCCCCACGCCGCTGAGGCTATTAGCGATACATCGTGTCCGTACCCAGATTGGGAACAAATCCGCGGACGGAAGAATCAGCGCACGCCACGGCGTGCCGAACCTCAGGTGGCGGAGATCGCTGCGAGGACGTCGAGCTTGGCGGCTCGTCGGGCCGGTGCCACCGCAGCGAGCACGCCCACCACCAGCGCCACCGCGCCGAAGACGGCCAACTGTCCCCACGGCACCCGGACCACGTCCAGCCCCTGGTCCCGGAGAGAGCCCATGAGGACGACGCCGAAGACGACGCCCAGCACCAGCCCCGTCGCGGCCCCCAATGCGGCGATCGCGACCGACTCCAGTGTCACCATCCGGCGGGTCTGGCTCCGGGACAGCCCCACCGCCCGGAGCAGGCCGATCTCCTTGGTCCGCTCCATCACCGACAGCACGAGAGTGTTGACGATCCCCAGCACCGCGATCACCAGCGCCAGACCGAGCAGCGCGAAGACCATCGTCACCATCTGGTCGATCGGGCGGCGCTGCTCCGCCGCATAGGAGGCCTGGTCAGAGACGTTCACGGTGGGCAGATCAGCCACCGCGTCACGGATGCCGCGTTCGACCAGCAGCCCGGGAGAGCCTGCGGCCACCACGACGAAGTTGTCCCGCCGCGGCAACCCCATCCCGGCCAGCGAGTCGAACCCGGTGACCACTTCGCCCTTGAGCACCGGGGTGTCGGCGAAGACGCCCACCACGTCCAACGAGACGGGCTTGCCATCCACCTCCGCCGTCCAGGTGTCTCCCACGCCGAGACCGGTGCGCGCGGACTCTCCCTGCGACACCATCACCTCGTCGCGGCGCAGCCGGGTCACTTCCCCCGCGACCCGGTCGACGGCGAACAGACCGGTGAGGTCATCGGGGTCGACCGCGACGAGGAGCTGCGGCAACGTCCCGACCTGCGCCAGCGTCCAGCGTTGCGCAGCCACCTCGGTGACCCCGTCGACCTTCGCGAGCGCACGCTTCACCGACGGCGCGAACGGTTGCCCCACCGCGTCCTGGACGACGTAGTCGCCGGTGAACGAGTCCGCGAGTGCCTTGTCGACGCTGGCCCGCGCCGACTCCCCCACGATCGACATGGTGCCGGCCAACGCCAGCCCGATCATGAGGGCGGCAGCGGTCGCGGAGGTACGACGAGGGTTGCGCAACGCGTTCTGGCCCGCCAGGCGTCCCGGTGTCTGGGCAAGGGCCGCGAAGAGCCCCGCAGCGAGCGCGAGGAAGGGACGGCACAGCACCGGCAGTGCCGAGGCGACACCCAACAGGATCGCCAGCGCACCGGCCCCCACCCACCATCCGGGGTGCGGCAGGACTCCCTGCCCCACCCAGGCCAGCACGCCGAAGGCGACCAACCCCAGGCCCAGACCGAACCGGCGGCGCAGGGACGTCTCCGGCATCGCGACGTCGTCGCGCATCGCCTGCACCGGCGCGATCCGGGCCGATCGTCGGGCCGGGAACCAAGCAGCCGCCACCGTGACCGCCACTCCGACAGCGTAGGAGGCCACGAACGTACGTGCGCCGAGCACCAGGGGCTGACCCGAGAGGTCGAGTCCGAAGGTGCTGAACAGGGCACGGATCGCGGCTGCGGTGGCGATGCCCAGCAGTACACCGAACGTGGACCCGAGAATCCCGAGCACCACCGCCTCCAGCATCACCGAGGCGGTGACCTGGCGTCGTGAGGCACCCAGCGCCCGCAGCAGCGCCAGCTCGCGGCTGCGTTGCGCCACGAGGATCGAGAACGTGTTGACGATCAGGAACGCGCCCACCACCAGCGAGATCCCGGCGAAGACCAGCAGGAACGTGGTGAGGAACGAGACCGCGGTGAGCAGTTGGGTGGCCGACTCGTCCGCGACCTCGTCGCCGGTCCGGACCCGGACGTCGTCGCCGACGACCGCGGCCACCCGGTCACGCAACTGGCTCTGGGTCACACCGGGAGCGGCAGTGACCCAGATGCTGGTGAAGCGGTTCTTGCCGGAGAGGAAGAGATCCTGGGTGGCGTCGGTGGTCATGGCCAGCCAGGTCGCGCCGCTGAACGAGCCGCCCTCGGCGAAGTCGGCCACGCCCACCAGCTCGGGCCGCAGGACACCGTCGTCGCCGCTGGTGACGACGGTGACCTCATCGCCGACGACGTGCCCGGACCGACGCACGGTGGCAGCGTCGAGGACGACCTCGTCCGGCGTCTCGGGAGCCCGGCCGGTCACGATCTCCAGCCCGGTGAGGCCGTGCCCGGCCGGCGCCCCGGTCCAGTTGCTGGCCAGCGCCGTGCCGAGTCCGCCCATCACCTTGCCGTTGACGTCGACCACGTAGGCGGCATCCAGCACGTTCCCGTCGGCACGCGCTGCGCCCTCGACCCGTTCGAGGTCACGGACCAGCGACCCGGGCAGGGTCCGGTCCTTGCGGGCCGCCGCGGCGTTGCGTTTCTCGTTCGCATGCGCAGTGAGGTCCGGTTCGACGACCACGTCGCCGACCGTCGAGGCGAACAGTGCGGTGAAGCTGCGGTTGAGGGTGTCGGTGAAGACCAACGTCCCGGCGACGAAACCCACGCCGAGGACGATCGCGAAGGTGCTCATGAGCAACCGCACCTTGCGACCGAGCAGGCTGCGCAGCGCCGCCCGGAACATGCTCAGCCGTCCGTGGCGGGATCGGAACCGACGAGGTCGGTCATCGCCGTCATCACCTGGAGCACGCGTTCACGGGTGGGTCGGCGGATCTCCTCGACCACCCGTCCGTCAGCCAGGAAGACGACTCGGTCGGTCCAGGCCGCCGCCGCGGCGTCGTGGGTGACCATGACGACGGTCTGTCCGTGGTCGTCGACGCTGCGGCGCAGCAGTCCCAGGACCTCCGCTCCCGAGCGGGAGTCGAGGTTGCCGGTGGGTTCGTCGGCGAAGACGATCGTCGGACGGCTCACGAGCGCCCGCGCGACGGCGACCCGCTGCTGCTGGCCACCGGAGAGCTGGTTGGGCTTGTGCCCGAGACGGTCCTCGAGCCCGACGGTGCGGATCACCTTCCCGAACCACCGACGATCGGGCTTGCGGCCCGCGATCGAGAGCGGGAGCAGGATGTTCTCCTCGGCCGTGAGTGTGGGCACGAGGTTGAAGGACTGGAAGACGAACCCGATCTCGTCGCGTCGCATCCGGGTCAGGGCGTCGTCGCCGAGCCGCATGATCTCGGAGTTCCCGATCCAGACCTCCCCGGAGTCGGCGTGGTCGAGGGCGGCGCAGCAGTGCATCAGCGTCGACTTCCCCGAACCGCTGGGACCCATGACGGCCGTGAACTCACCCTCCTCGATGTCGAGGCTGACCCCGGCGAGCGCGTCGACCCGCGCAGCCCCCTTGCCGTAGCTCTTGCGGAGGTCCCGGATACGGGCCGCAGGGGGCGTCGTCGGCAGCACGACACCTCGAGCCGGCGTCGGCGCGTGAGCAGAAGTGCCCGTCATGTCCCCCCTCCCCAGGAGTCGACGTCGGCGCCACGCTACCGCGCCGCGTCAAGGCCCGGAGCGGTCTTCCGAGCCCGTCACGGCCAGAACGGAGAGCCTTGCAGATTCGAACATGCGTTCGATAGCGTCGCTCGCATGCACTTCCAGTCGACGCTCTTCGCCTCCGACGCGACCACTCCGGCGCCACTGCGCCCCGATCGGACGTGGCTCTCGTCCGGCACCGAGCACCAGAGCGCCGCCTGGGTCGACGTCCAGCGCGGCTGGCTGGGCGATCCCGACGGGGTCTTCGCCACGATGGCGGAGGAGGTCCCGTGGCATGCCGAACGACGCCAGATGTACGAGCGCCTCGTCCACGTCCCGCGATTGCTCCACACCTACGGGATCGGTGCGACGCTGCCTCATCCCGCGTTGACCGAGGCGATGTCGGCCCTGAACGAGCACTACCTGCCCGAGCTCGGCGAACCGTTCGTGACGGCCGGGTGTTGCTTCTACCGTGACGGCCAGGACTCCGTGGCGTGGCACGGGGACACGGTCGGACGCGGGCGCACCCACGACACGATGATCGCGATCGTCTCCCTGGGCGATCCACGACGCCTTGCGCTGCGTCCGCGCGAGGGGGTCGTACCTGCCGACGGCGTGGGCGGCTCGTTGAGCCTCACACTCGGCCACGGGGATCTCGTCGTCATGGGCGGGTCGTGCCAGCGCACCTGGGAGCACGCAGTGCCCAAACAGGCCCAGGCCGGGCCGCGGATCTCGGTGCAGTTCCGGGCCCGCAACGTCTTCTAGGCCGACGCACTCTCGTTACCGCCGTCGCCGCTGCCCTCGGCACCTTCCCGGATTTCGGATTCCGTCACTTCAGGCGAGAAGTCACCCGCCCATGCACTCACCAGCGTCACCGCTCCGGCCACCGCCCCCATCCAGACACGCGGACGCTTCACGCCGCGGCGCCTCAACCACTGCTCGAGGCTCGCGTCGAGTTTCACCCCGACCACGCTGACGCCGAGCAGCACGGCCCCGGCGGCGACGCCGGCAGGGACAGCGCGAGACCTCTGCCCTTCCTGCTGGGAGACGACGAGAGCAGTACCTGCGGCACCGGCGAGCGCCGTCGCGCCGTGCAGTCCTCGACGCACCGCAGCATTGAGCTGCGCGGGAGCGATCAGGGCCGTCCCGAGGCCGGTGAAGACCGTCTCTGCCAAGCGAGTGGCGTGGACCTTCGGGTACGGAGGTTGGCGCGGAACAGGTCGTTCGTCATGGCCCCGAATCTAGCGAGGCACCGGTCGAACGCAGCGACCCCGCCGCTCCGCGAGGGAACGACGGGGTCGCGCTGGTGCGGGTGATGCTGACGCAGGCGTCAGGATCAGAAGTCCATGCCGCCCATGCCACCGGTCGGGTCGCCGCCAGCGGCAGCCTTCTCCGGCTTGTCGGCGACAACGGCCTCGGTGGTGAGGAACAGAGCCGCGATGGAGGCAGCGTTCTGCAGAGCCGAGCGGGTCACCTTGGCGGGGTCGATGATGCCGGAGGCGATCATGTCGACGTACTCGCCGGTGGCCGCGTTGAGGCCCTCGCCGGAGGGAAGGTTGCGCACCTTCTCCGCGACGACGCCACCCTCGAGACCAGCGTTGATCGCGATCTGCTTGAGCGGAGCCTCGGTGGCGACGCGGACGATGTTGGCACCGGTGGCCTCGTCGCCGACGAGACCGAGGTCGTCGAAGGCGACAGCGGCGGCCTGGACGAGAGCGACGCCACCACCGGCGACGATGCCCTCTTCGACGGCAGCCTTCGCGTTGCGAACGGCGTCCTCGATGCGGTGCTTGCGCTCCTTGAGCTCGACCTCGGTGGCTGCGCCGACCTTGATGACGGCGACGCCACCGGCGAGCTTGGCGAGGCGCTCCTGGAGCTTCTCGCGGTCGTAGTCGGAGTCCGACTTCTCGATCTCGGCGCGGATCTGGTTGACGCGACCCTCGATCTGAGCCTGGTCCCCCGAGCCCTCGACGATGGTGGTCTCGTCCTTGGTGATGACGACCTTGCGGGCGGTGCCGAGCAGCTCGAGACCAGCGGTCTCCAGCTTGAGGCCGACCTCCTCGGAGATGACCTGACCACCGGTGAGGATGGCGATGTCCTGGAGCATGGCCTTGCGGCGGTCACCGAAGCCGGGAGCCTTGACGGCGGCCGACTTGAAGGTGCCACGGATCTTGTTGACGACCAGGGTCGACAGGGCCTCGCCCTCGACGTCCTCGGCGAGGATCAGCAGCGGCTTGCCGGACTGCATGACCTTCTCGAGGATCGGGAGGAGGTCCTTGACGTTCGAGATCTTCGAGTTCGCGATGAGGATGTAGGGGTCCTCGAGGACCGTCTCCATGCGCTCGGTGTCAGTGACGAAGTAGGCCGAGATGTAGCCCTTGTCGAAGCGCATGCCCTCGGTGAGCTCGAGGTCGATGCCGAAGGTGTTCGACTCCTCGACGGTGATGACGCCTTCCTTGCCGACCTTGTCCATCGCCTCGGCGATGGCGTCACCGACGGTGGTGTCGCCACCGGCGGAGATGGTGGCGGTGGCGGCGATCTGCTCGCGGGTCTCCACGTCCTTGGCCATGGCCAGGAGCTGGGTGGAGACGGAGGCGACTGCAGCCTCGATGCCGCGCTTCAGACCCATCGGGTTGGCGCCGGCAGCGACGTTGCGGAGACCCTCGCGAACCATGGCCTGAGCCAGGACGGTTGCGGTGGTGGTGCCGTCACCCGCGACGTCGTCGGTCTTCTTGGCGACCTCCTTGACGAGCTCGGCACCGATCTTCTCGTACGGGTCCTCGAGCTCGATCTCCTTGGCGATGGAGACGCCGTCGTTGGTGATCGTGGGGGCGCCCCACTTCTTCTCCAGGACGACGTTGCGGCCCTTGGGACCGAGGGTCACCTTGACGGCGTCGGCGAGGGTGTTCATTCCACGCTCGAGGCCGCGACGGGCCTCCTCGTTGAAAGCAATCAGCTTCGGCATAGCTCCTGCGAGTCCTTTTCGGGAGTCGGGATGGTGGCCCCGGTGTGTTGCCCGCGACGGACGACCGTGGCGTCGACGGACCATTCCCGCCTGCGCCTGCGGCCTCAACACCACCAGTGCTGTTGTCACTCTCACAGGGAGAGTGCCAATGCCATGTTTAGCACTCGCCCCCAACGAGTGCAAACGCCACCCCGGAGTGTTCCGGGGTGGCGTCAGCGAGGTTCGTCTCGGACTCGGGCGATGCGCTCAGGAGGGCATGCGCAGGAGTTTGACGGACTTGCTCAGGGACGTGAGAGCGGATCGGAAGGTGTCCTTGAGCTCTTCACCGGTGGCGGCGCAGTAGAAGTCGTCACCGTCGGCGTTCTCCGCGATCCGCTCCGCCTCCTTGGAACAGTCGCTGGCCGTCGCCGCCTTGCCGTCCGCGTCGGGCGAAGCGATCTTGGCCAAGGTGTTGCGCACCGGGGAGTTCTTCTTGCACTCGGCCGTGTTGGCCTTGCCGTAGGCGATCGAGATGATCCGGATGCCAGCATTCTTGGCCTCGGTGGCGATCTTCTCCAGGTTGGTGCATCCCGTCTCGGTCGACGAGCCTCCGAAGTCGCCGGGGCTGTTGATCCCGGAGTACGTCGTCGAGAGCCGATGCTCGGCGTCGAGCGTGTGTTCGGAGGGCTCACCGTCGGTCTCGAAGATGATGACCTTCTGCGGCGTCAGGTCCTCACCGCGGTCCGGCAGGGCACGCAGCGAAGCGTTGCCGTCGTAGAGCAGGTACCGCGCGGCACCCTTGAGCGCAGCAGCGAGATGCGTGCCGTTGTTGGACTGCCCCTCGGCCCGGACCATGCAGTCCATTCCCTTGACCAACGGGTCGTTGGCGTTGATGGCGCCGGTGGAAGGGTCAGCGAGGAAGCCGTTGCTGAAACCGACGGGAACCCAGGAACCCTGCGTCGCCTTGCCGTCCGACTTCACCAGACGGGGCTTCGTGCCGTCCCACTTGTCCGCGTCGGAGGAGTTGGTGAAGTAGTGCGTGCCCGAGGTGTTGCTGGTCTTCGGGACGTAGACCGTCTCGCCGTAGTTCACGTCCGACTTCCGGTGGGTCTTGGTCGTGTTCCCGGAGTTCAGGTACCGCCCTTGCTTGACGCCCGCGGGCGCCGTCGCACAGGGCACACCGTTCTTCGTGTAGGCGCGCGTCTCGCTCTTGTGGATGGTCCCGAGCGCCACGTACTGCAGTGCCGGATTCATGATCTCGAGCGAAGAACGGATTCCCGACGTCATCTCGGTGACGTCCTCGGGCTCCATCGAGACGGTGCGGTCAGCCATGATCACGATGTCCATCGGGCGGTAGACCTCGTTGCCGCAGGTGCCACGGCAGGCGATGGAGACGACCTCACCGGTGCGCCCCTCGTCGTACCCGATCGCGGGAGCGAACTTGAACGGCACGACCTTCTCGTCCGACACGCGCACGGTGTTGCACTTGGCCTTGGCGATCGTGGTGTCGCACGGGATGAAGCAGAGCGACTCGTCACAGACCTGCCCCGGGTAGCGCGCGGCCGTGTAGGGCTCACCCTTGCCGGGGTTGCAGGTGCTGGGAATCTGACGGCGGTCAGGGGCCGGCGGCGTCGTGTCGGTCGCGGCGACCACGCACCAGGTGTCGACGACAGGTGCTGCGTCAGGGTCCAGGCGTGCAGCGGTGGTGCGGACGCGCGTTTCCACTGCGGCTCTACCGTTGTCCAGTTCGAACACCGCCGACTGCGCCACCGCGTCCATCGTGTCCTTGAGACGTTGCTTGGACTCGACCTGCAGAGAGATGTCCACGGCGATCGCGGCGCACGCCAGGACCACCAGCAGAACGAACGAGACGAGAATCGCGTAGGCGCCCCGCTCGTCCTCGCCGCGAGTGGCGAGTCTGCGTCGGGCAGCGTTCAGTACGGACTTCATTCGACCCTCATCTCGGACGTGCGATCGAGCCTGATCCCACCGGGGAAGAAGATCGAGATCGGGCTGATGAACTCGTGGGTGTAGGACACCCTGACGAAGACCTCGTCGTCGGTCTTGCGGCTGTTGAAGACACAGACGGGTTCGCGGTTGCGGGGGCCGGGGCGGCAACCCAACGTGGGGTTCGCCCCCCTCATGCCGTCCAGGGACTGGCGTGCGGTGTTGAGCACCTGCGTCTCAGTGGCGCCCTCAAAGGTGGCGACGCGCACCGCGTCTCGCGCAGCGTTGTTGATCACCGAAGCCCGGTTGATCATGTAACCGAAGTCGATGATGCCGAAGAGCAGCATCAGGAAGATCGGCAGGATCAACGCGAACTCGACAGCGGCCACGCCGTTCTCGCCGCGTGCGCGTCTCCGCGCCGTCAGTCGTCGCATGTCTTGGGACCTCCGAGTGCCTCGTGCACGCTCGGGCTCCCCTCCCTGCGACCTTGAGCCGCCGCGCGCTGCTCCGGGGAGTCTAGGAACGCCTTAGCACCGCGGTCCCCGAAATCAGTGAAATGGCCTGACGCACGTCTGGACCGGCTCGATCCGCGACCACAGGGCATGCACGACGTCATGCCGATGCCGATGCCGATGCCGCGATGAGTACCCGAACTCATGACGGCCCGCACCGGTCTGCACCACGATGGCCGTATGACCATGCCACCCACGGGCTCGACCGTCTCGTCGGCCTCCCCCGACGCCGCCCCGCCCGGGCTGCCCGCACCCGTTCGCACGGCGCCTCGCGACCGCTTGGTCTGGCTGCGGGAGGAGTCCCTGGCCTGGCAGGCCGAAGGCCTCGTCACGTCGGCACAGATGGAGGTCGTCCTCGCCCGCTACAGCCCCAGTCGCGGCTTCTCGCTCGGACGTCTCCTGCTCGGTCTCGGTGCCGCCTTCTTCGGCGTCGGGCTGATCTGGTTGGTCGCCAGCAACCTGGAGGACCTCTCCCCCGGCCTGAGGTTCGGCGTCGTGACGGCCCTGTGGCTGTTCTTCCTCCTCGGGTCCGAGGTACTCCACCAGCGCGGCACCTCACGCGTCGTCGTGGGAGCCGGCCGGACGCTCGCCGCCTTCGCGATCGGAGCCGTGGTCTTCCAAGCCGCCCAGAGCCTGCAGGTGCCCGCGTACGAACCGAGCCTGCTCGGCGCCTGGGGTGCAGCCGCACTGCTGCACGCCTACGTCACCCGTGCCCGGGGTCCGCTGCTCGTCGGCCTGGCCGGCACCGCCGCGTGGAGTGTGTGGCAAGGCGTCGCCGCGGAATCGACCTTCGGCGACTTCATCTGGACGTTCGGCCTCACCGGCACCGCGATGGTGGCACTGGCCGCCGTGCACCGCGGCGGCTGGAGCGACTTCGCCCGGCCGTGGCGCACCGTGGGCGCGGCCCTGGCACTGGTCGCGCTCTTCATCGGGTGCCTGCCGATGTCGGAGGGTCTCGAGCTCTCCTGGGGCACCTGGAACGTGACGCTGCTCGTGATCTCGGTCGGCGCCGTCGGCTCAGGGCTGTGGCGCGGCGACCGGCTCGACGCCGTCGAAACATTGGTGGTCGCTGCCTCCGCCACCATCGCCCTGCTGATGGCGGCGTGGATCGCCGCGGACGACACCTCGCGGATCGGGGCCGGCGACGTGGCCCATGCCGCGGTCGGCGTCCTGGTCTACGTCGCTCTCGCGATCGCGCTGGCCGTCTCCGGCACCCTGCGTGACTCCAGTGCGTTGACCACGCTCGCCACGGCGGGGCTCGTCGTCTTCACGACGTTCCAGAGCTTCGCTGTCTTCGGCGAGATCATCACCGGCGCCTGGCTCTTCGTGGCCCTCGGCATCGTCCTGCTGGGCACCGGTTTCGGCTTCGACCGCACGCGCCGCCGTCTGGCGACCGAACTGGCCGACGAACTCACCACCCCACTCGCCACCCCGCTCGCCACCGGGAGCAAGGCATGAGCACCGCACGCAACCGGCTGTCCGCCGTCCCCCGTCCGGTCGTGCTGACCGGCCTCGTCGTGGCCCAGCTCGCGTTGGTCGCCGTGGCGGTCGCGCCCCAGCTCTCGGCCCGCGCGACGGGTGAGACCCATCTGCTGCGCACCCAGCCGATCGACCCGATCGACCCGTTCCGCGGCGCCTACGTGACGCTCTCCTACCCCGGCCTGCAGGCGGACTGGGACGAGTCCGGAGACGAGCAGACCTTCGAGACCCCCAACGGCGACGTCTACGTCGAACTGCTGCCGGAGGCGGAGGGCAGCGACGTGCTGGAGCCCGGCCGCTGGCTCACGGCCGCACCCGACGCCGGCCCGTACCTGGCCTGCGTCTCCGACGGTTGGCGGGCCCGGTGCGGCATCGAGTCGTTCTTCGTCTCCCAGGACCGCGCCCGCTCATTGGAGCAGGGACTGCGCAACGGTGGCGTCGCCGAGGTCAAGGTCGACTCCCGCGGCAACGCAGCCGTGGTGGACGTCCGCGAGGACTGACCTCAGGCGGCGCCGAGTTCGTCGAGCCGCGCAAGGAGATCGCGCAGCATCGCCACGACGCCGGCGGGACCGTCGACCCTGTGGTCGGCCAGGTCGAGGAGTTGGGCAGGGCCGTCCCCGGTGTGGGCCGCGACGACCCGGGCGTCGAACCCGTCTCCCGATCGCAGGTCACGCAGAGCCAGGAACGCCTCGACGTCCCCGAGGTCGTCACCGGCGTAGAGCACGCTCGCGGCGTCCCACTCGGTGACCAGACGGCGCAGCGCCACGCCCTTGTCCATGCCGGGGGCCCGGACCTCGATCACCTGACGGCCGGGTTCGACGGTGAGCCCGTGCGCCTTCGCGGCCGCGGTCAACGGCTCCTCCAGGCGCGCGTAGACGGCCAGTGAGTCAGGCATCCGGCGGGTGTGCACGGCGACGGCCAGGCCCTTGGACTCCACGAACGCGTCGGCCGCGTCGGCGTGACGGAGCAGGACGGGAAGTTCGGCCAGGAAGGTGGCCAGACCGCGCGGCGGGAGCGGCGTCGTGAGACGCCGCGTGTGGGCGTCCCAGCGTTCGTTGCCGTACTGCCCCAGGACCGCGAAGCGACCACCGGATCGCTCGACCAGGGCACCGACCTCTTCGAGTTCGCCGAGGGCGAGCGCCTGCCGGACCGGACGTCCGGTGACCACGGCCAGGCCGCCGGTGCGGGCAGCCACCGCCGCCATCAGCGCCGGGGCGTCGGGGTGGATGTGGGCCGCGGTCGGGTCGTCCACGATCGGCGCCAGGGTGCCGTCGAAGTCGAGGCCGACGACGAAGCGCTGCGGCTCTGCGAGCAGCACGTCCCACGCAGGGGCGCACTCCCCTGCGTCACCGGATTCCAGAGGGTCCCCGTGCTGGCTCATGGGCTCACTCAACCATGCCGTCGAGGGCCCTGGGCGGCGATCAACCGGTCAGGATGACGGTGAGTCGGTCGCCCTTCATGGGCTCGACGGCCACCTTGACCCGGTCGATCCCGAGGTCCAGGGCGAGTTGCTTCCCCTCGGCCTTGAGGCGGGTCGGGTAGTAGACGGTGTCGGCGGGGATGTTGCCGACCCAGTTGTCGCTGCCGACGACCTGCCAGCCTGCGGCCGTGATCTTCGCCGCCGTCCGCCCTGCGAGACCGGTGATGCCGGAGTTGTTGAAGACCTCGACGTAGACCTTCCCGCGGTTGATCTTCGGCTTGGGCTTGGGCTTCTTCGTCGGGGTGGCGCTCGGCGTGGCAGTCGGGGTGGCGCTCGGCGTCGGCGCGACCGTCTCGGGCGACGCGATCGGGACCTTGACCTCGTCACTCGCGTTGCCCGAGGTGAGCGCGAACGCGCCACCGGCAGCGATCACCGCTGCCACGCTCAGCAGGACGACGGGAGACGGCACGGCGACGCCGGACTCGTCACGACGACGGGTACGGGAGCTGACCTGACGGGAGGGGGAAGACATGCGGTCTGACTCAGATCTCGAGGCCGAGGCGGCGGGCGGAACGCTGACGCTGACGCTGCTCACGCAGGCGACGCAGGCGACGGACGAGGAGCGGGTCTGACTCGAGCGCGTCGTCACGGTCGATCAACGCGTTGAGCACCTGGTAGTAGCGGGTCGAGGACATGTCGAACGTCTCCCGGATCGCCTGTTCCTTGGCTCCGGCGTACTTGAACCACTGCCGCTCGAAGGCGAGGACGGCGATCTCGCGGTCACTCAGTGTGGCGTGCGGCTGCTCGACACTCTCGGGGAGAGATTCAGCGGCTTCCATGCGTCCTCCCTCTACGGCTCGTGAAGCGACCCGGTGCTGCTCCGTGCGCCACTGTAGGTGAGAGGTCCCAGCCATGTCATCGCGACGCACGGAGCCGACGTGGATGTGACGGATGAGGCCCCTGGGGTCAGGAGGCACCCGCACCGAGCCAGTTCAGCACCGCCCGCACCCGCCGGTGCGTTCCCCCGTCGGCGTGGAGACCGAGCTTGGCGAAGATCCGCTGGGTGTGCTTCTCCACGGCCCCCTCGGTGACCACCAGACGACGCGCCACCTCCCCGTTGGAGAGACCTTCGGCCATCAGCCCCAGCACCTCACGCTCGCGCGGCGTCAGGGAGTCCACCGGATCCTGGCGTCGGCGCTGGCGCGTGAAGAGTTGCTGCACCACCTGGGGGTCGAGCACCGTCCCGCCGTCCGCGACCGACGCCGCGTGGGCGAGGAAGTCGTCGACGTCAGCGACACGGTCCTTGAGGAGGTAGCCCACGCCCGAGGCGTCCGCGGCCAGCAGGTCGTCGGCGTAGGAGACCTCCACGTACTGGCTCAGGACCATGATCCGGGCCTGCGGCCACTCGGCACGGACCTTCACCGCCGCCCGCAACCCCTCGTCGGTGTGGCTCGGCGGCATCCGCACGTCCACGATCCCCAGGTCGGGACGGTGCTGTTCCATGGAGCTGACGAACCCCGGCCCGTCCCCGGCCTGAGCGACCACCTCGTGGCCCGCTTCGGTGAGCAGCAGGGCCAGCCCCTGACGCAGCAGGACGGAGTCGTCGGCGATCACGATGCGCATGCGCCCAGCCTCGCCGACGCCCGGCCCGGTCACTGCAGCGGGATCCGTGCGGTCACCACCGTCGGCCCCCCGAGCGGCGAGCGGACGTCGAAGGTTCCCTCGACCGCCGCGACCCGCTGTCGCAGCCCTGCCAGTCCGTGCCCCTTGCCCAGGTGTGCACCTCCGGCGCCAGTATCAGTGACCCGGACCAGCAACACGTCGCCGTCAGGACCGACCTCGACGGTCGCCGACTCGGCGCCCGAGTGCTTGGCGACGTTCGTGAGTGCTTCGGAGACGGTGAAGTAGACGGCCGTCTCGACGTGCGGCCCCAGACCCGAAGGAACGGCGTGCGTCATCGTGACGGGCACGGCGCTCCGCGCGGCGAGCTCGTCGAGCGCGACCCCCAGACCGCGATCGACCAGCAGTGGCGGCGCGATGCCGCGCGAGAGGGAACGCAGTTCGTCGAGGGTGTCGCGAGCCTGCCGCAGAGCGTCGTCGAGGATCAGTTCGGCTCGTTCCGGGTCGGTGGTCTGAAGACGCTTCGCCCGCCCCAGGTCCATGCCGAGGCGCACGAGACGCTGCTGGGGTCCGTCGTGGATGTCGCGTTCGAGGCGACGCAGAGCCACCGCCTCGGCGCTCTGGGCCGCTGCGCGTGCCTCATCGGCGCGGCGCACCCGGGCATCGACGGCGCCGCGGGCGTTCAGGACGAGGTCGGCCGACGCCGCGCTGACCCATGCTGCCCCACGCACGCCCCACGGCAGGACGAGCGCAGCCACGACGGCGGAGGCAGCGTGGAACCAGATCGCTTCGGCCCGGCCGTACTCCGCGCCGAGCAGTTTCGTCAGGTCCGAGACCAAGGTGAAGTTCTCCCGGCCCACGTTGCCCCACAGGGCGTACGTGGCCCCACCCAGCACCTCTGCCCAGAGGACGACCACGACCATGAAGGAGACCGTTCCGGGGAGCCATCCGACGAGGCTCCACAGCACGTCGAGCCACTTCTGGGGGTCCCGCAGCGGCATCAGGAGCCGGGTCAACAGCGGCTGGTGGGCGCGGGCCGGGCGGTAGAGCGGCCTGGCGACGTCGCGGTCGAGCCACTGCTCCAGACGCCAGCGTTCGAAGCGGGCGAACCACGAAGCCGTCACCAGAGTGGCCACCAGGATCGGGAGGCCGACCCAGACGACGAGCATTCCAGCGCCCGCGGTGAGCCCGACCGAGACGATCACCAGGGTGGCGACCCCGATCGGCAGGCTGGTGACGGAGTAGGCGGAGTCGAGGAGGAGACGACGGCCGAGGGGTCGACGTCGCACGGGGGTCTCCGGCGTGACGCCAACGGTGGCGTCCTGGTTGTTCAGCATGGCTCCAGTCTCGCGTCGCCGTGACTCGCCGACGATCCTGTCACCCGGCCAGTGCCGTGTCGGGCCAGCCCGACAAGGGGCCGCGCCGCCGGGTTCCGAGCGAGTCCTGGACCGCCTCGCTAGTGTGACCCGCGTGACACCCACACCGCAGCCGAGCCTCGTCGTCGTCGCCAACCGCCTGCCCGTCGACGAGGTGGTCGAACCCGACGGGACGACGTCGTGGCGGACCTCGCCGGGTGGACTGGTGACAGCTCTCGAACCGGTGCTGCGCACCAACTCCGGGGCCTGGATCGGTTGGGCCGGCGGCGCGGACCAGGAGCTCGAACCGTTCGACGTCGACGGGACCCACCTGGTGCCGGTGTCGTTGAGCAGCGACGAGGTCGAGGAGTTCTACGAGGGGTTCTCCAACGCCACCCTGTGGCCGCTCTACCACGACGTCGTCGCCAAGCCGGTCTTCCACCGCGAGTGGTGGGAGTCCTACGTCCGGGTCAACCGACGCTTCGCCGAGCGGGCTGCCGAGGTCGCTGCCCCCGGTGCGACCGTGTGGGTCCAGGACTACCAACTGCAGTTGGTCCCGCAGATGCTGCGTGACCTGCGCCCCGACCTCAAGATCGGCTTCTACCTGCACATCCCGTTCCCGCCGCACGAGCTGTTCGTGCAGTTGCCGTGGCGTCGGCAGATCCTGGAGGGCCTGCTCGGGGCGGACCTCATCGGTTTCCAGCTGCCCGGCGGCGCAGCCAACCTGGTGCGGCTGGTCCGGGACCGGCTCGGGCACGAGGTGGACGGCGAGTTCGTGCACCTGCCCGAGGGACGCACCGTGCGTGCGGCCGCGTTCCCGATCTCGATCGACGCCGCGGAGTTCGAGGCGATGGCACGCTCGGAGGAGGTCGAGCAGCGCGCGCGGGTGATCCGCGAGCGCCTCGGCAATCCGCGCACGGTCTTCCTGGGCATCGACCGGCTCGACTACACCAAGGGCATCCATGCCCGTCTGCGCGCCTACTCCGAGCTGGTCGCCGAGGGTCATCTCGACGTCGGCGAGAGCGTCTTCGTCCAGGTGGCGACACCGTCGCGCGAACGCGTCGAGCAGTACCGCCTGCTGCGTGACGACATCGACCGCCTGGTGGGTCGGGTCAACGGCGACCTCGGACGGTTCGGGGCCCCCGCGATCGCCTACCTGCACTCCTCCTTCCCGCGCGAGGAGATGGCTGCGCTCTACCGTGCCGCCGACGTGATGGTGGTGACCCCGTTCCGCGACGGCATGAACCTGGTGGCCAAGGAGTACGTCGCCTGCCGCTGGGACGAGAACGGTGCGCTGGTGCTGAGCGAGTTCGCCGGCGCCGCCCACGAGTTGCGTCAGGCCTGGCAGGTGAACCCCTACGACATCAACGGCATGAAGGTCGCGCTGCTGGAGGCGTTCCACGCGAGCGACGAGGACAAGACCCGACGGATGCGCGCGATGCGGGCCCAGGTGGCGGAGTACGACGTCGCGAAGTGGGCCTCGGACTTCCTCAGCGCGCTGGCGGAGCTCCGCCCCTGAACGCCAGACCCCACCGGTTTGAGTCGTCACAACAGCCGTTTGACGACCCCAACCGGTGGGGTGCGGCAGGGCCTGTGGACGACGCTCCCCTCCCGGGACGCCGACGCCTCAGGCTGCACGCATGGACACGACCATCACGCGCGCCGACGTCGTCATCCCCGTCCCCACCGACTCCACCGGCCTGCACGGTCCCACCAAGGGACAGGCACGAGGCGCGGGGTGGCGACGCACCTCTCCGGGGCTCTACGTCCCGGCACGCGTCGAGCCCACGCTCACGGCTCAACGGATCGTCGAGGCATGGGCGGGCGCGCCGCAGGGCACGGCAGTCACGGGCTGGGCAGCCCTCCACTGGCTCGGAGCCGAGTGGTTCCCCGGCACGGCGTCCGACCGCTCCCTCCTTCCTGTTCCGCTGGCGCTCGGAGACCGTCAACACACACCGCGAAGGCCCGGTGTGCTGCCGTGCCACGAGTGGCTCTTCGACGACGACGTGCGCGAGTCGGACGGATTGCCGCTGACCCGGCCGGAACGATCGGCAGTGGCAGAGATGGTGCGCGCGAGGACGTTCGAGGAAGCCGTCCAGGTGGCAGACATGGCCGTGGGGTCAGGTGTCATGACGCTCCCGGAACTCATCGAGTACACCGAACGCCTGCGCGGTCGGCCGCGCTCACGCCGTTTGCTCTCCGCCGTGGGCGAAGCTCGCGAGAACGTGTGGTCTCCGATGGAGACGACCCTGCGCCTGCACTGGCTCACCCTTCGCCCCGCGGCGCACCTGCTCTGCAACACCCCGATCCTGTCGACAGCTGGACAGCTGGACAGCACATGCTGACGCCAGACCTGTTTGACCCTGAGTTCGGGGTGGCCGGTGAGTACGACGGCGTCGTGCACGACTCGTTGAGCGTGAGGCGACGCGACCTCGACCGCGAGGAGCGGGCGCGTCAGGCGGGAATCGAGGTGGTCTCGATGAACTCCACCGATCTCGTGGACCGCACGTCGTTCGACCGACGGCTCAGCAACGCCTACACGCGCGCACAACGCCGTCAACAGCTCCGCGACCAGCGCTCGTGGCAGGTCGAACCCCACCGGTTTGAGTCGTGAAAACGAGGTTTTCACGACTCAAACCGGTGGGGTCTGCGAGTCAGGGGCGGGTGGTCATCAGACGATCGATCTCGGTGGCCAGTTCAGTGGGCAACCCGCCCCAGCCGGGCTCGTAGCCGTACACCTCGCCCAGGGACGTGGCGGTGCGTTGGGCGTCGAGCAGGTCGACGTCGTCGGCCGTGATCAACGACGGATGGGAGACCCCGACGGCTTCGGAGACCTTGATCAGGTCACGCCGCAGCGCGACGACGTAGTTGGCCAGACGCTGCTTCTTCGCCTCGACGTCCAGACCGCGGGTGTAGCGCGGGTCCTGGGTCGCGATCCCGACCGGGCAGTGGTCGGTGTGGCACTTCTGAGCCTGGATGCAGCCGATCGAGAGCATCGCCTCGCGGCCCACGTTGACCATGTCGACCCCGAGCGCGAACGCGACGACGGCGTTCTCGGGCAGGCCGAGCTTGCCGGCGCCGATGAAGACGACGTCGTCCTGGAGTCCGGCGGCCGCGAACCGCTTGTAGACCTCCGCGAACCCGACCCGGAACGGGTAGGCCACCGAGTCGGCGAAGACCAACGGCGCAGCACCCGTCCCTCCCTCACCACCGTCGACGTTGACGAAGTCGACGCCCCGCTCACCCGAACGCATCCGGTCGACGAGGTCGTCCCAGAAGTCGAGGTTTCCGACGGCCGACTTGATCCCGACGGGCAGCCCGGTGGCGTCCGCGATCCGCTCCACGAAGTCGAGCATCTCGTCGATGTCACCGAACGCGGTGTGCCGCGACGGCGAGGCACAGTCCTGTCCCTCGGGGATGCCGCGCGTGGCGGCGATCTCGGGGCTCACCTTGGCGGCCGGGAGCATCCCGCCCAGTCCGGGTTTCGCGCCCTGGGACAGCTTGATCTCGATCGCCCGGACCGGGTTGGACGTCACCACGTCGACGAGCCGGTCGAGGTCGAACCGCCCGTCCTCGTCGCGGCACCCGAAGTAGGCCGTCCCGATCTGGAAGACGAGGTCGCCGCCCCTCTGGTGGTGCGGCGACAAGGCCCCCTCGCCGGTGTTGTGCAGGCAGTCGGCGAGCGCCGCGCCCTCGTTCAACGCTCGGATCGCTGCGCCCGACAGCGCCCCGAAACTCATCCCGGAGACGTTGACGACCGACGCCGGCCGGAAGGCGTGACGCCGTCCGCGGGCGGCCCCCATCACCTTCGCCACCGGGACCGGCACTCCTTCACGAGCGTGCGGTGCGGTGGAGGCCCCCGTCCCTGCGAACGTGCGGTGCTTGATGATCGGGTAGCCGACGTTGCGTTCGACGTCGTTGTCGGTGCCGAACCCGAAGTAGTTGTTCTCGCCCTTGGACGAGGCGTAGATCCAGCTGCGGTGGTCGCGGGAGAACGGCCGCTCCTCGTCGTTGGAGGTGACGATGTACTGCCGCAACTCCGGCCCGACCTTCTCCAGCAGATACCGGAAGTGCCCCACGACGGGGAAGTTGCGCAGGATCGCGTGCTGTTTCTGCACGAGGTCGTAGGCCGCGACCCCTCCCACTGCTGCCACCGAGATCCCGGCCATCCGCTTCAGTCTGCGTCCCATGCGACAGGTCTACCCGGATCACGGGCCGCGCGCACCCCTCTTCGCACCACCTCATGACGCGCAGCACTGCAACCGCGACGATGGTTTGCCCGCTCCGGTGGAAAGCCGCAAGGTGGGTCCATGAGCGAGACCACCACCCCTGACTTCTTCGAACGCGACGCCTGGGAGGAGCGCTACGCCGGTGACGGCCAGACCTGGAGCGGCAAGGTGAACCCGCAGTTGGCCGCCGAGGTCTCCACCCTCACCCCCGGCACCGCACTCGACATGGGCTGCGGCGAGGGCGCCGACGTCATCTGGCTCGCGACGCAGGGCTGGCAGGCCACCGGAGCGGACTTCTCCGCCGCCGGCCTGGCCCGCGCCGCCCGTGCTGCCGAAGGCGCCGGGGTCGCGGAGCGCTGCGACTGGCTGGAGACCGACGCCCGCACCTTCGACGCCTCCACGCTGGGCACTGGTCCCTTGGGCGATGGCGGACGTACCTGGGACCTCGTCACCAGCCACTTCCTGCACCCGGCCGCGGGCGGAATGTCGCACGTCCTGCCGCGTCTGGCTGCTGCTGTTGCACCGGGTGGGCACCTGCTCGTCGTCGGGCACGCCCCGATCGAGTCGTTCATCGCCCAGATGGACGAGGAGAAGCGCGCGGCGATGTTCTTCGCCGCCGACCTGGTGGAGTTCCTTCCTGAGGGCTTCGAGGTGGTGACGCTCGACCAGCGTCCCCGCACGGTGGTCCGCGAGGGTGCTGAGATGCAGCTCGAGGACTCGACGCTGCTGGCCCGACGCACCGCCTGAGGCCCGGCCGTGTCCCGACTCGTCGACCAGATCGCCCCTGACTGGCACGAGGCGCTGGTGCGTGTCCGCCCTGACCTCGACGAACTGCTCGCCGGCCTGGAGGCGTTCGTCGACGGCGAGATCTCCTCGGGCCGGGGTGTGCTCCCGGCCCGAGATCACCTGCTCCGGGCGTTCGCGCAGCCGTTGGCCCAGGTGAGGGTGTTGCTGATCGGGCAGGACCCGTACCCGACGCCCGGCCACGCGGTGGGACTGAGTTTCTCGACCGCGCCGGACGTACGTCCGTTGCCGCGTTCGCTGGTGAACGTCTTCACCGAGCGGGAGGCCGACCTCGGTGTCCCGCCCTCCGTCCACGGCGACCTGTCGGCGTGGGCAGACCAGGGTGTGCTGCTGCTCAACCGGGTCCTCAGCGTCGGCCCCGGGGAGGCCGGTTCGCACCGTCGTCGTGGCTGGGAGTCGCTGACTGACGCGGCGGTGGACGTCCTGGCTCGTCGTCACGCTGTGGGCGAGGGGCCCTGCGTAGCTCTGCTGTGGGGGCGCGACGCCCAAGCGGTGGCACCACGTCTGGGTGCGGTGCCGCGGGTGGAGTCGGCGCACCCGTCGCCGCTGTCGGCACGTCGGGGTTTCTTCGGGTCACGGCCGTTCAGTCAGGTGAACGCGCTGCTGGCCGAGCAGGGAGCCGATCCGGTGCACTGGTGACTCCACCACGCCACGACGAACGGGCTCTTCGGAGCCCGTTCGTCCGTTTTCCGACCTCGCTGCCCCAGACCGTGGGCAGGAGGACTGGAATATTATTTAAAGTTCAAACATTATGGGTGGCATGGAACGTATGCCTGCCCTGTACATCGGCCACGGAGCCCCGCCGCTGCTCGACGACCCGGTCTGGAGCGCGGAGCTCAAGCAGCTCGCCGGCTCACTCCCCTACCGCCCGAAGGCGATCCTGATCGTCTCCGCACACTGGGAGTCCGCACCGGTCACGCTCTCGGCCTCGCGCGCCGAGCTCGTCTACGACTTCGGCGGGTTCGCGCCGCACTACTACCAGATGCGTTACGACACCCCCGACGCCTCGGCCTTCGCGCAGCGGATCGCGCAGATGATGCCCGACGGCGAGACCGTCCACCAGCACCGCACTCGCGGCCTCGACCACGGCGCCTGGGTACCCCTCAAGATCATGTTCCCCGAGGCCGACATCCCGGTCCTGCAGATGTCGCTGCCCACCCACGACCCCGCCTCGCTGGTGGGCCTCGGCGCCCGCCTGCGCGAACTGCGCGACGAGGGCGTCCTCGTCATCGGCTCCGGCTTCCTCACCCACGGCCTGCCGTTCCTCAAGGAGTTCCGGATCGACGCGGAGGCGCCGGGGTGGAGCAAGGACTTCGACGCCTGGGCCGCTGAAGCGATCAGCAAGGGCGACGTCGACGAGCTCGCCGCCTACCGCTCCAAGGCGCCGGGCATGCCGTACGCCCACCCCACCGTCGAGCACTACACCCCGCTCTTCGTCGCCCTCGGCGCCGGCACGTCGGTGGACGCACCTGCGGAGCAGATCATCGACGGCTTCTGGATGGGCCTCTCGAAGCGTTCTCTCAAGATCGCCTGACCGCGTCCAGGACGGCCAACGAAGGCCTTCCTGAACACTGATCAGGTCCGCTCGGCGTGCCGTGTCGTTCCAGCACGGTCGCCGGGTGGACAATCCTGTGCGTGAAGATCCTGTCGATCCAGTCCCACGTCTCCTACGGCCATGTCGGCAACTCTGCTGCGGTCTTCCCGCTGCAGCGCCGCGGCCACGAGGTCTGGCCCGTCCTGACGGTCAACTACTCCAACCACACCGGCTACGGCGACTGGGGCGGCCCGATCATCGCCCCCGAGGACGTCCGCTCGGTGATCGACGGCATCGACGCCCGCGGCGGCCTCGCCCAGGTCGACGCGATCCTGTCCGGCTACCAGGGTGGTGCCGGCATCGCCGACGTCATCATCGACACCGTCGCCCGGGTCAAGGCGCTCAACCCCGACGCGATCTACGCCTGCGACCCGGTGATGGGCAACGCCAAGTCCGGGTGCTTCGTTCACCCCGACGTCCCGGTGATGATCCGCGAGCGCGTCATTCCCGTGGCCGACGTGATCACCCCCAACCAGTTCGAGCTCGGCTACCTCACCGGCACCGAGCCCCTGACGCTGTCGGACACCCTCGCCTCGGTCGACAAGGCGATCGCCATGGGTCCGCGCGTGGTCCTGGTGACCAGCGTCGAGCGTCCCGACCGCCCCGAGGGCACGATCGAGATGCTGGCCGCGACCGCCGACGAGGCGTGGATCGTCCAGACCCCGCACCTGCCGTTCAAGGCCAACGGTTCGGGCGACGTCACCGCGGCGCTCTTCACCGCGCACCTGCACGAGACCGGCTCGATCAAGCAGGCGCTCGAGGCGACGACGTCGTCGGTCTGGGACCTGCTCAAGAACACCATCGACTCCGGCGACCGCGAGCTGCAACTGGTCCAGTCCCAGGACGTCTTCGCGACGCCGAGGATGCAGTTCACCGCAGAGCGCGTGCGCTGATCCCAGCCTGCTCCACCGCTTCTCCTGACGGGCCGCCCGTGACCAGATGCGCGGAGTGCCGTCCCACCCCGGGGCGGCACTCCGCGCATCCGGCATTTCCCGTGCCCACCCCTATTCATCCTCCAAGAACGACAACAAAGGGTGAATACGTGAAACGAGATACCCGAATCTAGGGATCGCACTACTCTCAAATCCCCGCAAATTTTGGAGTAGTCATGTCCGGACTCGCTCAGCCCACGGGCCGCACCGCCAGGCGCCCCCTGATCACCACCGTCACCACACTCACCTCGTCCGCACTCGTCGTGGCACTCGCCGTGAGCGTGGGGCCGCTGCAGCAGGCGTCGAGCACCGATCCATCCCTCGCGGTGGTTCCGGTGGCAGCAGCCCAAGCCACCGGCTACGCCCGTGTCACCGAGCCCACCGCGTCGTTCTTCCCGAACCAGGCCGGCACGATCACCGGCGTGATCGGCTCGCCCAAGGTGCGCCCCATCGACCTGCAGGTCCTCACCCGCGGCAAGTGGGTCACCCGACACACCACGAAGACCACCACCAAGGGCACCTTCACCTTCAAGAACGTGAAGTTCGCCAGCACCGCCACTGTCCGCGTCGAGTCCAAGGCCGTGGACTTCATCGGCAACACCCCTGTCGCGGAGGTGAAGAAGTCGCTGACCAAGGCCGAACGCAACTTCAACGCTGCACAGGCCAAGGTGGACGCCGCCAAGAAGCGCACCCAGGCGGCACGCGACGCCCTCAAGAAGGCGCGCAAGAGCGGCAAGAAGTCCAAGATCAAGGACGCCACCGCGAAGCGGGACCAGCGTCTCGCGACCCAGAAGTCACTGGGCAAGAAGCGAGACGCAGCCCGCAAGGTCTTCCTGCAGGCTCGCGGGAAGTCGCGGATCAAGCCCGTCACCGCGAAGTGGTCGATCTCCCCCGCCGTCGACATTCTCGTCGAGAAGCAGCGCATGACGATCGGCGCCATCCCGCCGCTCGCCCAGGCCAGTCGCACGCCGGCAGCAGCGCCTGACCCCACCGGTGCTCTCGTCAACGTCCGGGTCGTCCCGGCTCGCGCCGGGCGCACCGTGACACTGCAGACGTACACCAACGGGGCTTGGGTCAACGGGCCTCGGCAGAGCACCGACTCCACCGGGAACGTGCTCTTCCCGACCACAGCAGGCCTGCGTCACCGGGCCGTCGTCTCGGCGGGCATGGGAGGCACCGCCGAGACCTCGACCGAGGTGACCACCAAGGTGCACCCGGTGCTGTTCGAGGACGAGTTCGACGGCACGTCTCTCGACGACGCGAAGTGGTCGTTCCAGCACCGTCCGCTGGGCAACGGTCTGCGCGGTTGCGCCATCACCGACGGCTCCAGTTCGAAGGTGTCCGGCGGCATCCTGAGCATGGGCGTCTCCAAGGACCCCCGGCGCACCCACGAGACCTGCTGGCACACCACACCGAAGGGCGAGAAGGTCGCCCTGCCCTACATGCGGAACACGCAGATCGACTCCCAGGACAAGTTCTCGTTCAAGTACGGTTTCGCCGCCGCCCGCATCCAGGCCCACTCCGCCCAGGGCATGCACTCCTCGTTCTGGTCACACCCCAACCAGGCGCTGACGCCGGGCCGCAACGACCTCGGCGTCGAGATCGACGTCATGGAGTACTTCGGTGACGACTTCCACCAGAAGGGCATCGGCACCTACACCCACAGCGCCCCGTTGAAGGGTGACGTGATCAAGACCGGTCAGGTCTACGGCGTCACCCAGCAGCTGCTGCTCCCCGGCTCGACGTCGTACTCCCAGCAGTACTCGGTCTACTCGATGGAGTGGACGCCGAAGGAGTACGTCTTCCGCATCGACGGACGCGAGTACCTGCGCAGCACCACCAACCTGTCGCACGCTCCGCAGTTCCTGGCCCTGTCGAACCTGACGTCCAACTGGGAACTGATGGACCTGAAGAACTACGGCGACACCGCCAAGGTCGACTGGGTCCGGGTCTTCAAGCCCTGACCTCGACGCACACCGACGCAGCAGCCCCCGACGCCAGGCGGTGTCGGGGGCTGCTGCGTGCTGGGCCGCGTGTCGGAATCGAACCGACGACATCCGTATTACAAGTACGGTGCTCTGCCAACTGAGCTAACGCGGCGCGCCACGTCCGCATCGGCGTGCGGGCGCGAGAGCATCCTAGGACGTCGCCACAGGAGACCATCTCTCGGGAAGCCCGTCGGAGTGTCGCTGGGCACTGCCACAGTGTGCGGATGAGCACGCCCGCTTCACGCCTGCACCGTCTGGGACGTCACGTTGCACACCACCGTCGTGGGTGGGTGGCAGCCTGGGCGGCCGTCGTCGTGCTGTCCTTCCTGGGCAGCACCGGGGTGGTGGGGACCTCGCTGTTCGACCGGCTCGAGACCGGCGACGTCGTGGCCCCCGGCGAGGCGATCGACGCCCGCACCCTGCTGCAGGACCTCGACACCGCCACCGTCCCGGTGCTGCTGCGCGTCGACGGCGCCGACGTCGACTCCCCCGCCCTGGCTGCAGCGGTGGCCGAGGTGGCCGCCACCGTCGGCGAGGTCGACGGGGTGAAGAGCGTCGTGAGCCCGATGACGACGCCCGGATGGCCGACGTCAGAGGTGTCCCAACTGCTGCTGGCCGAGGACCGCTCCGCGTTCCTGATCAGCGTCGATGCCGGCAACGCTGCCGGCAGCGACACCCAGAAACGTGCGGCGCAAGCGCTGCAGGAGGCAGGCGAGCGACTGCTCGCGCCCCTGGCCGACGACGTCGCGGTGGGCGGAACCGGGTTGCTGGTCGATGAGGTGATCGACCAGATGAAGCACGACCTCGTGGTCGGCGAGGGGCTGGCGCTCCCGTTGTCGCTGCTGCTGATGCTGGTGGTGTTCGGCGGGTTCGTGGCGGCCGGACTCCCGATCGTGGGAGCGATCTCGGTGATCGGCTGCTCGCTGGCCCTGCTGCTCGGGTTCTCGCACCTGATGGAGCTCGACGTGACGGTGGTCAACATCGTCACGGTGCTGGGCCTGGCGCTCTGCATCGACTACGGGCTGCTGCTGGTGAGCCGGTTCCGGGAGGAGCTGCACCGCATCGCGCCCGGAACCGCACCGACCGACCTGACCGACGCCCAGATCGAGGACGCCGTGGCCTCCGCCGTCGGCAACGCCGGAAGGACGGTGACGTTCTCGGCCGTCATCGTCGGGGTGTCGCTGTCAGGGTTGATGATCTTCGACGCTCCCCTGGTCCGGGCGATCGGTGCGGCCGGACTGGCCGTGGTGGCCGCGTCCCTGGCCGTCGCGCTGACTCTTGTTCCCGCACTGTGTGCCTTCGGTGGGCGGCGCCTCAGCCGCGCAGGGGGCACGGAGAAGGCGCCCGACGACGGCGTCTTCAGCCGGCTGGCCGCCTGGGTGCAGCGGCGTCCGGCGTTGACGACGGTGGTCAGCGTCGGTCTGCTGATCGTCCTCGCGCTCCCCGCGCTGGGGCTGCGGATCACGGCCTCCGGCACCGAACTCCTGCCGTCCGACTCCGCCCAACGCATCTTCTTCGAGGACCTCCAGGACGACTTCCCGGCGCTGGCGAGCGCATCGGTGACCGTCGTGGCCCAGACCGACCTCGAGGAGGCAGCCGTCTGGGCCGACACCTGGGCAGAGCTTCCCGGAGTGACGCGGGTCCGGGCGCCACGCATCGTCACCACGACGCCTGCCCAGCTCGCCGCGGTGGGTCGGGCCATCCCCGAGGGGTACGACCTCGAGGGCGCCCCCGTGGTGCGGATCGACATCTTCACCGAAGGCGGCCTGACCGACGACGCAGCCCGCGAGACCGTGCAGGCAGTGCGTGACTCCCACCCGCCGTTCACCACCTGGACGACCGGTCAGGCGGCGTCGTTGACCGACTTCGTCGCAGCGGTCGCCGAGCGGGCGCCGTGGGCGGTGGCCTGGATCGTGCTGGCGACGTTCGTGTTGCTGTTCCTCATGACGGGTTCGCTGGTGATCCCGGTGAAGGCGCTGCTGCTCAACGTCGTCTCGTTGGGCGCGAGCCTGGGCGTGCTGGTGTGGATCTTCCAGGAAGGGCATCTGGAGGGGCTGCTGCGGTTCGAGTCGGTGGGGGCGATCGAGTCGGTGATCCCGTTGATGGTGCTGGCCTTCGGGTTCGGGCTCTCGATGGACTACGAGGTCTTCCTGCTGGCCCGGATCCTGGAGTTGCACGAGCAGGGGTACGACGACGACACCGCGGTTCGGCTGGGGCTGCAGCGATCGGGCCGAATCATCACCTCGGCCGGACTGATCATGGTGATCGTCTTCGCCGGGTTCGCAGCCGGGGAGATGCTGGTCATCAAACAGACCGGGATCGCGCTCTCGGTGGCCGTGCTGCTCGACGCGACGCTGGTGCGGATGGTGATCGTGCCGGCCACGATGACGATGCTGGGTCGGTGGAACTGGTGGGCGCCGGGCTGGTTGCGACGGGTGCACGCCCGGTTCGGGATCCGCGAAGGCGATCATGCCGGGCCGCCACAGATGACAGTCGCACGGGAGAACGCCGCCCATCCGTGACATTGCGCTGACCTCCTCCCCACTATGGTGGTGCCACGCTCGCGCAAAGACGCGCGGCCCTGCACTTCCCGGAGGCTCATCCATGCAACTCGTCCGTCGTACCGCCAGCGCCCTCACCGTCCTCGCCCTCGGATTCGGGCTGACGGCATGTGCCGACGACGACAACCGTTCACCCGAGGCCCTCGAAGGCAACTGGGTCCTGGTTGAGTTCGACGAGGCAGACCTCCCGGCTGCCCCCGGCGTGACCACGACGATCACCCTCGAGGGCGGCAAGATGACCGGCAACGGCGGCGTCAACACCCTCAACGGGACCTATGACGCCCCGGAGGACGGCAAGGTCTCCTTCAGCCCTGTGGCCAGCACGAAGATGGCTGGCGAGCCTGCCGCCCAGGCGCAGGAGGAGCGGTTCCTGAGCGAGCTCGCCAAGGTCGTGAACTTCGAGATCGACGACGAGGACGGCGAGCTCGAGCTCAAGGACGACAAGGACAACACGCTGGTGGTGCTCACCCAGCAGTGAGTCGGGGCGTCCTACGTCAGGACGTTCCGGCGGTGACGGACCGCCGTGACGCCCCCGGCCCCCAGGAGCCCGAGCGAGGAGACACCGACGATGCCGGCTGCGGTCGTGCGAGCGCGACGGTCTTCCGCGCAGGTGGCTGCGGCGGCAGCCTGGGCCTGCTGCTCGGCGGCCCGCTCCCGGGCGATGCGGGCCTGTTCCTCAGCGGCTGCTTGTTCCTGAGCCGCGACGGCTGCGTCACGTGACTCCTTGGCCCTGGCCCGGGCTGCCTGTGCCTTGCTCAGTCTCTTCTCCGCACGGGCCACCTTCTTCGTCGCTGCTGTCTGCTGGGCCTTGGCGCTGGCGACGGCGGTCTTTCCCGCAGCGGTGATCTGCGCGCTCGCTGCCTTGGCCCGATCGTTGGCCGTCTGGGCGGCGACCACCGCACGGTTGGCCTCGACGAGGGCGGCGTCGGCCTGACGCTTGGGTTCCTGGGCCTGTTCGTAGGCGACGCGTGCCTTGTCTACCTCGTCGTCCCAGTAGGTGTCGGTGGGGTCGAGGCCGGCGTACTTGTCGCGTTCCTTCTCCGCGGCCCGGAGCATGCCGAGTTCCCATTCCCCGGCGTCGGCCACGTTCTGCACCTGCTCGGCGGCGGCGCTCTGGGCGGCGCGGGCGGAGGTCAGTGCTGACGCGGTACGTGTCACCTCGGCCTCGGCCGCAGCCAGGGCTGTCTTGTCGACCCCGGCCTTCGTGACCACCGCGCTGGCGGCGGTCAGTGCGGAGCGGGCGGAGGCCAGTGCCTTCTCCCGAGCCGCGACCTTGGCATCGGCCTTGGCGAGTGCTGCGTCGGCTTCGGCGAGCTGGGCGGCGAGGTCCGCGTCGGTCGGGGGCGAGGGCACCGTCTCCGCCACGGGCGACGGCGGCTGTGCTTGGCTCGACGACGCCTCCTGGGCGCCCATCCTCGTCACGGGCGGCGCGCAGTTGTCGGCACTCGCAACGGGCACGGTGAGCAGACCGACGGTTCCGGCACCGGCCACGGCCCCCAGCGCGAGCAGGACCACGGCGGTGGCCGGGACCCGACGACGCGGCTTCTCCTGCTGCGCGGACGGGGCGCTCGGCCCCCAGATCGCGTCAGCCGAGGGAGTCCCTCGCGGCGGGGTGGAGGTCGGGCCGGGGGCCGGACCCGAACCAGTGGCCGCGAACGGCCCAGCGGTGGGAAGCGGCGGCGGGACGGGCGGAGCCAGCGAGGAGCTCCACACGACGGGAGGCGGCTCGTACGGATCTGACGACTCCCCGGAGGGGAATGCGGGGCGCCCCGGGGGCGGCGAACTGAACTCGCCGAACGACGGCTGGACCCACGGGCCGGCGTCGAGGTCGGCGGGGGCGCTGGGAGTCGAGGCAGCGTCGTCGGGTTCCGGGAACGAGAACGGATCGACCGGCGGCGGTGACGACGTCTCCGGAGGGCCATCTGCGCGCGTCTGGTCTGCGTCCGAGGAAGGACTCCAGATGGGGTCGGACACGTCAGCGGAACTCGCGTGGTCGGGCACGGCGGGAGTGTGCTCGGGCCACCAGAAGTCCTCCGGCCGTTCCCCCGACGTGGCCGGCCCCTCAGCAATGCCCATGAACGGGACGAGGCGCAGCGGGACTCCATGCGGCAGGTCGCCGTCCCAGACGTCGTCGGATCCGTTCGGGTCGGGTTCGGAGGCGGCTCCGGGGCCGTGGGCGGGGAGTTCGACGGTGGCGGGTTCCCACTCGGGGTGGTCGAACTCGGTGAAGTACTCCGCCGCGTCCTCTTCGACGGGAGCGACGAACGGAGTCTGACTGTCCAGCAGCGAGTCCAGCGAGACCACGCGGTCCTTCGCGGTCGCGCCGCACTCGACACAGAACGCCTGGAGTGCTTCCAGCTCACTTCCGCAGGACGCACACGACTCCATCAGACTCCCCCTCCGACGTCCCCGCACGCGGTGGGATGCCCCAGGCGTCTCACCCAAGCGCGTGGGCAGATGTGCCCATCAGTGTGCAGGAGGAGAGGGGCGAACAACACCCCCAGAGATAGGCATTTCCTTACGCACCCGAGCGTGACATGGGGCAGATCTCCGTGACGAAGTGGAACCCCCTGGGGGGTTATGGTTTCCTGATGCAACAACCCCCCAGGGGGTTCCACGTCGTCGACACGAGAGAGCACCGATGTCCCTCAGCACTACCGATCCCGACGCCGGACGGACCCACGGCCCGCTGGGCCGTCTGGGCGTCTTCGTCACCGAACACCGCCGACTCGTCGCCCTGCTGTGGGTGGCCGTCGTCGTCGCCCTGGGCGTCTTCGCGCCACAGGTCGAGAAGAACCTGTCCGGCGCCGGCTGGCAGGCCGACGGCTCCGAGTCCGTCGCAGCCCGCGAACTGGCCCGGGAACACTTCGACGGCAACACCTCCTCCGCAATCCAGGTGGTGGTCCACTCCGTCGCCGCCCCGCTCACCTCCGGCGACGGTCCCCGCGTCCTTGCCGACGTGAAGGCACTCCTGGAGGACGAGTCGCGGATCTCCACCGTGATCGACCCCGTCCCCGGCGCCACCCTCAGCCAGGACGGCCACACCGCCGTGCTGATCGCCGGTGCCGGCGTCGACACCAACGAGATGGTCCGCGTCGCCACTGACGTCAAGGAAGAGCTCGCCGATCTCGGCACCGCGAGCGTCTCGGTGAACCCGACCGGCGCGTCCCTGCTGTGGTCGGACTTCAACGACGCCAACCTCTCCGCGATGCTGAAGTCGGAGATGATGAGCTGGCCCATCACTCTGGGCATCCTCGTCCTGGCGTTCGGCGCCCTGGTCGCCGCCGGCCTCCCCCTGATCCTCACCATCGCCGGCCTCGTCGCGTCAGCAGGTTCGCTGGTGCTGCTCAACGAGATCGTGCCGATCTCGATCTGGGCGATGAACTTCGCGATGATGTTCGCCCTCGCGCTCGGCATCGACTACGCCCTGTTCATGGTGATGCGCTACCGCGCAGCCCGCTGGGGCGCCGGACACTCGAAGCAGCAGTCGGTTGCCGAGATGATGGACACCGCCGGCAAGGCGGTGCTGCTCTCCGGCGTCACCGTGCTGGTCTCGCTCTCGGCAGTGATGCTGGTTCCGTCGCCGTCGTTCCGTTCCATGGCCGGCGGCATCATGATCGCGGTGGTGTTCATCCTCGTCGCGACCCTCACGCTGCTGCCGTTGGTGGTGTTCGGCCTCGACCACCGCATCAACAAGGTGGCCCTGCCGTGGTCGCGTCCCGGCGCCGTCGAATCGCCGCGGTTCCGCGCCTGGGGTGAACACCTCTGGCGACGTCCCGTCGTCTGGGGCCTGGGGGCGCTGGTGCTGCTTCTCGTCCTCGCCGCTCCCGTGCTGGGGCTGAAGACCGCGATGCCGTCGATCAAGGTGCTGCCTGAGGACGCCTCAGCCCGCATCGGCTACGACATCGTCAAGGAGCAGTTCGGTGACGGCGCTCCCGGCACCTTGCTCGTCGTCGCGGACGCCACCGACGCCGACGCCACCGCCGCTGGCCTCACCGCTGACCCGGGCGTCCTGGCTGCCATGCCCGCGATGCCGGCCGCCGACGGATCCGACGTGGTGCTGATCCAGGCCGTCCCCACGGTCGACCCGTCCGACCCTGCCCTCAGCGCGACCGTCGACCGGTTGCGTGCCGACCTCCCCGGCTCCGCCCTCGTCGGCGGCGCCGCTGTGGAGAACCTCGACCTCAAGACCCAGCTGGACGACTCCACGCCACTGGTGATCGCAGTGGTGCTCGTCCTCGGCTTCGTGCTCCTGCTGGTTGCCCTGCAGGCACCACTGATCTCGTTGCTGGGCACCCTGGCCAGCCTGCTCTCGACGGCTGCCGCGTTCGGTGTCGCGAAGTTGGTCTTCCAGGACGGTCATCTGGCCGGTTTCTTCGGCTTCGAGTCCCAAGGATTCCTGGACGCGTGGGCTCCGGTCTTCTTCTTCGCGATGATCTTCGCGATCGCGATGGACTACACCGTGTTTCTGTTGGCCTCCGCGAAGGAGCACTACGAGCGGACCGGTGACCCGCAGCAGGCCATGGTGGGCGCGCTCGCGTCGTCGGGTCGGGTGATCTTCGCGGCCGGCGCAGTGATGGTGGCGGTCTTCTTCACCTTCGCCATCTCCGGCCCGATTCCGCCCAAGGAGATGGGCATCGTGCTCGGTGTGGCGGTCCTGCTCGACGCGTTCCTGGTGCGCCTGGTGCTGCTGCCGGTCGCGTTGCGTCTGACCGGTCGGGCCGCCTGGTGGACCCCGGCGTGGCTCACGCGCATCCTGCCCGCCATCACCTTCTCGCACTGATGAAAGAGGACGTCATGAATCTGGATCGAGCCGTGATGGCGATGGCCGGCACCGTGGTGCTGGTGAGCGTGCTGCTGGTCGCGCTCGTCTCGACGTGGTGGCTGCTGCTCACCGCGTTCGTCGGACTCAACCTGCTGCAGGCGTCGTTCACCGGGTTCTGCCCGGCCGCGATCGTGTTCCGCACGCTCGGCGTGAGCGAGGGGTGCGCCTTCCGCTGACGTCACCAGCGGTTGTGGACGTCCTCGGCCCACCCGACGAGGTCACGCACCTGGCGCCACTCACGGGTTCCGTCGGGCAGTGCGAAGCGGGCACGGCCGCACCAGTGGCCGAAGACCTGGACGGTGTCGTTGCCCAGGACCTTGAGGTCGAGGTGGGACTCCTTGACGTGGAACGGCATCAGGGTGAGGTCGAGGTCGTCACCGGTGACGCGCCAGGGCGCGCGCGGGTCAGCGAGGTCGTAGCGCCAGTCGAGCTCCTGGCTGATCTTGGTCAGGCGACCGTCGAGGTAGAGCGAGTTCTCGACGCTGCCGGTGCCCTCGGTCCACTTCCCGCCCACTTGGATGCCGACCGTGTGGCCGTCGACGGTTCCGGAGCCTGCGCCCCAGTTCCAGGTGATGTCGTGGGGCCAGCGGCCGCGCCCGTGGTCGAGGGTCGCCCACGACTCCCCCGGCACGACGTCGTGGATGGTTCCGTCGACGGCGATGGTGCCGGTGGCGGGTCGGCAGACGTCCTTGACGGTGTACTGGAAGAGCCGCTCTGTCCACGGCACGACGACGGCGAGCGACTCGTGGCGCTGGCCACCGGGATGCTGGCCGTCGTCGAACACGGGGCGGTGAGCCAGGACGTCGACAGTGACGCGGTCGGTGCGGACCCGGATCCGGGTGGCTTCACGACCGTCGTCGTCGAAGGTCTCGGTGACGTCGGCGTCCAGGTGACGGGTCCGCAGGGCGGCGCCGCCGCGACCGAGCGTCCCGGGCAGGCTCACGCCGAGGCCGAACGGCGTGGTCGCCTCACGCAGGATCGTCTCGCCGGCGGCGCGATCGAGGACCCAGAGGCTGTTGACGCCGGCGTAGTCGAGGTGCGAGATCACCAACGCCACGACGTGCGTGGGCGTGGTGACGGCCCAGTACTCCCACCGCTTGGTGCGGCCCTTGCCGACGAGGCCTCGGCCGATTCCCGACGTGTCAATGAGCGGCTGACGTGCCCAGCCCACGGCATCGGGGTTGAGCCGGCCGTCGGGCCGGGTCAGGGAAAGGCGGGTGGTGAGTTCACGTTCGATCATGGTGAGTGCCTTCGGTGAAATGATGTAGTCAACAACCACGTCGGTCGAGAGGTGCCATCTGCCCGCAGTCCGTCAGCGACCCAGGGTAGGCGCGGTACGAGACGTTGTCGCTCTGTTGCCGCGTGCTCCCAATCGGATTCAGAAGAGCCCCGCTGACCAGTCCGGCGCCGGTAGGCCGTGACATTCTCCCGGCTTCAACATCCCACACGCGCAGGAGGGTTCACCTCCCACTGCACGCGGCATCAGCAACCGTTGTATTTCGGCCTCGCACAACGCAGGCACCATAGAACCCGAGGCTCGAACGAGCCCGGCTCAACCAACTGGGGCCAAGCCTCGACTGTTGTCCCGAGAGACTGGGAGATGCCTCGCAGACGACCGCCAGCCAGGCACGCGGCCAACTCAAATGTCGGTGCTTCCCCGTACGATTCGAGCATGAGCATCACCGCGGAGACGGCCACCGAAGCACCCCGAGCACTTGAGTTCTTTGCAGGTATCGGCCTGGCACGCATGGGTCTTGAGAAGGCAGGGTTCGAGGTCGCGTGGGCCAACGACTACGAGCCTAGCAAGATGGCCATGTACGACGCTCAGTTCGGTGTCTCACATCACAAATACGCACTGGGCGACGTATCCGCAGTCAAAGCCGAGGACCTTCCCAAAGGGACGTCTCTCGCCTGGGCATCGTCCCCATGCACCGACCTCTCCCTGGCTGGCGGGCGGGCCGGCCTCAACGGACAGCAGTCGGGGACTTTCTGGCACTTCGTGCGACTCCTCAAGGAACTCGGGGAACAGCGTCCGCCCGTAGCCGTTCTCGAAAACGTCGTCGGACTCGCAACCTCCCACAACGGCGAAGATTTGAGGGCCGCAGTGAGGGCCTTCAACGAACTCGGCTATTCCGTGGATGTACTAGCAATTAATGCCCGACATTTCCTGCCCCAATCCCGGCCTCGCATCTTCCTCGTTGCCGCCCAGACACCGCCAGAGAGCTGCGGCGGACCCCAAGAATCGGAACTGCGTCCCGCATGGCTGCGCTGGGTCCATGCCGACCCTGAACTAGTCACCCATCGCGCTCCGCTCCCGGACCTTCCGAAGATTCGAACGGAAGGCTTGGGCCAACTGGTGGAGACAATGTCCCCCCATGACGAGCGCTGGTGGGACAGCGAACGTACGGACGCCTTCACCGAGTCTCTCTCTCCCACCCAGCGTGAGCGTGTGGACACGCTGATATCTTCCGAAACGGTGCGCTTTCGGACTGCCTACCGACGGACCCGCCACGGCAAGCCTGTTTGGGAGGTGAGAGCCGACGACATCTCGGGATGTCTCCGCACTGCCCGCGGAGGATCGTCCAAGCAGGCAGTCGTCCGACTTGGCCGGAATAAACTCCAGGTCCGCTGGATGACTCCACTAGAGTACGCCCGCCTTATGGGTGCCGGGGACTATAATCTCTCGAAGGTCCGAAATAACCAGGCGCTTTTCGGCTTTGGTGACGCCGTCGCCGTACCTGCGGTCACCTGGCTTGCCGAGAACTATTTAACACCCCTCGTCAAGCAGGCACAGCACTTCGACAAATAACGAAAAGGTAGGATCCAATGGGAAGTCGCGGCATCGCAAGTTACAGCGATCCAGAATCCAGGCCGCCCGCAAAAAAATCACTACCCACGCGTTTCGTCCGCGGATTTCGCGAACTCCTTTCCGAGGCACTCGATACGGTAGATCGAGACTCAGGAGTAAAGCTAGGCAAATGCATCGGCGTCTATGCTTTTTACGATTATGACGGGGAACCTATCTACGTAGGACAAACTACCGAAGACTTTGCCACGCGAGTTGGCCGACACCTTCGCGGGCAGCGTTCCGATACTTTGGCTTATCGAATCCTCGACCCCTTTGAGGTCGCCAAGGTGCAACTTTTCCCCGTCGAGAATTACCGCCGACTCCCTGCCATCGAGCGGCGTTCGCGTGTCGATGCACTGGAGTACTCCGTTTACGTTCAGGCGATCAAAGACTCTAAATACAGGGCAATCCTCAACGAGAAGATCCCCCCAATCTCCCCTACCGTTGAACTGCCCGAGTCATACTCGTTCAGCCTGGTGCCTGAGGAGATGCGCGAAGACCGTGAGCACCCGGACGTTCGAATCGCAAGGCGCGCCGAAACCCTCGCGCGCGTAGCCGCTGTCGCCCACGAACGCGGGGAAGTGTCCGCAGGACTCCGGCGCGTCGTCGTCATTCAGGCCATCCGACTGGCAGACCTCGCAGCAGCACGCCTGGCTTATGTCGAAGGGCGCCGGAGAGCTCCGGCAGATGCCATCGATACCACCGCATTGGTCGGCAACGTCTTCCACGACGGGTTCGACGACTAGAGCCAGAAACAGTTTGCCCTCCCGGCGATCCGTCTTGTTTCGAGCCATCGAGATGACGGATATCCGGGAGGGCGATTTGCTCGGAACTCAGTGAAGTGCTTCGGGAGCGAAGCCATCCAACCCGAGTGGGAATCCGGACCACTAGGGCACCAATATTATGCCCCCATTATGACTTAAACTCGGGACTCCTAAACCGACCCACCCGAGGACTCGAGGTCAAATTCAGACCTCTCTCGCGTGCAAGTTGCCGTGCTGTGTTTCATTAATTCCACGGCTTTGCGAGGCCAATCCCGCCCTCTCTGCAGCAGAGAAGAAGGCGTCGGAATCCTGTTTCAATGCGACCAGGTTCCACCCACCTCCAGAGCCAAGAAATCAGGAAGATCAAAGGCGTCGATATTCAGACTTCTGGCTGCTCCAATCATTCGCCTGTACAAGTCCGAAAATTCTTCAGTACTCAAGGCATCGAGATAGCTTCCCCAAGCCCCGTCATGCTTGGCACCATTGACACGCGACATGTCGAGATTCGCCATCTTCGCCAAGATGCTTGAACGAGGGCGTCCTCCCAGCTTCGCCAACTGCGGCACAGGGGTGGGCGCAGCGTGCGCGGTGCTTCCCCCATAACTGCGATGATTTACCACCTTGCTTGCAAAGTAGGCCGCCAGTGTCTCAACGGGGACGAAGGCTTTCTGCCGCTTGCCCGGGTCAGGTGCCGGACGAGACAGGACTTGACGCCAGCCTTCACGCAACTCAAAAGAGGTCGGGTGGGTCAGTTCGCGGGGGAGTTTCACCATTAAACCCTACGAGAGCAACTGAATTCGCTGTTCACCGCAGGCCACCAGGGAACCAGAGCGGCCGCTACCTCGCACCCTACTCGCTCGCGTCCCGCTGCTCTGCCCCGAACGCCAACATCGCCCCCACCAACGACACCGCCTGCCGCGAGTCGGTCGGGTCCACGCCGATGGCCTCGGCAACCCGCTGCAGGCGGTAGTCGACGGTGTTGGGGTGCACGTGGAGACGCTGCGCGGTGGCGCGTCGATCCTGACCGGTGCGGAGGAACATCCGCAGTGTCTCCAACAGGTCGGGGCGGGCTGCGAGCGGCGCGACGGTCTGGGCGAGCAGCGTCCGGGCCGGTCCGGGACGCGTCATCTGGTACTCGATCGCGACGTCCTCGACCCGGTAGATCCCGGGCTCGCGCCCCAACTGCAGCACCAGGTCGAGCAGTTCGGCAGAGAGTTCAGTGGCATCGACAACCGTCGCGCTCCCGGTCGGCACCACAGCGGCGTGCAACCCGACTCCGACACCCGCCGCGCTCTCGAGGCGAGCCATCTTGCCCGGTACCCGGTCGCACGCCGCCTTGAGGTTTCCGTCGCGCACCAGCAGCACCAGCACACCGCCTTCGCGGGTCACCGATCCCAGGACGTCGTCGCTCATCCCCCGCAGCACCCGTCGCAGCCGGCGCAGCTTGCGTCGCAACGCGATCTCACCGGTGAGGCCATCGGCCTCCTCGTCAGGCAGACGCCCGGTAGCGAACCGGACCACGACGTGCGCCGGAGCGACGTCGGTCGGGTCGGGGTCACCGTCGAGCAGGCGCCGCAACCGGTCCGCAGACAGGTCGGCGTCGACGTCACTGATCGCCACCCGTTCAGCCATGTACCGCTCGGCGACGATGTCGCACGCGATCCCGGTGAACCGCATCACCAGCACGCACGCGTCCATCACGCCCTGGGCGTCGTCGGGTCCGCAGAACTGGCGCAGGTCTTCCATCACCAGCCGCGACGCCGTGTGGTAGGCCGTGAGCACCGAGGACAGGGGCAGGCCTTCCTCGGCACGCCGTGCGGCGGACTCCCCGAGGTCGAGCCACTCGTCCTCCGAGGGGAGGTCTCCGGTCTGCAGCGTCGTGAGGAAGAGGTCGATGCCGAGTCGGATCGCCCGGACGATGTCCTCGGTCAGGGCTTCACGCGGCATCTGCTCGTAGGTCACGATCTCCTCGGCCAGCCCCGCCAGAACCGTCTCGACCAGAAGGCCCTTGCGTTCCGCGATCCGCGCTGACAACGGCCTTCCGCCCAACGATATCTGCGGCCCCAGACGTGTTTGTGAAGCAGTCACAACTCACCTTCCAGAACTCTGGACCACGGCACATGGCGCCGTAGCCCTTCTCCGCATGACGATAGGTACATCAGCAACGGTCATGCAGACCGTTTCGCAACGATTCGATCGCCACGGCGATCAGGAGCGGGGTCATCGTGGACACCAGCACACTCCTCCACCGGATCACCTCCACTCCGCTCGGCGTACTGCTGAGTTCCTTCCTCTCCCTCTTCGGCGTCGTGATCTCCCCGGCGCCCGCGACGGCCGGGTCCTCCCGACGCCCTGCGGTCACCTGACCGCTTCCACGATCAGCCCACGCGTGGTCCCACCCCCATTGGGACGACGCGGTCGGTCAGGGCGCGGGGCCCAGACCGACAGGGCGAGGCCCTCGGGCCTCCCGGGACGGTCGGACGCAACGCCGTGGTGAGCACGCGCCCGACCGTCCCCTCATCTTCTTCTCCCCCAGGACCATTCCGCTGCAGTTCAGACCAGGAGGCGCCGTGCACGTTCTCGAGATCGACGGCCACCGCTACTCGGTGGACCACACCGCACCGCGTCTGGTGATGCTCTCGATCATCGCCACCACCCAACGAGCCGTGCTCGACGGCATCATCGACGGCAGTGGCGCCCCGCTCGGCGAGGAGTTCCTGACGGTTCTCGACGACCAGCACGCCCAAGTGCACCGACTCACGGCGGGTGCCTGCTCGTGCGGCCTCGTCACCGAAGACATCCGTGGCTTCGGAGGACACCGGGACTTCGACGGCGTCGAGCCCGCAGCGACCTACATCGCGGCCGACCACGACGGCTGGTGGGCGATGGCGTGCCAGGCCTGCCGTACGAGCACCCGCGCCCTGGACCGACGCGACGCCCAGCGGCTGGTGCACCACCACGTGTGTGAGTGGGACCTGGACCGCTTCTGACCCGTCGTCCCGAGGTGGCCTGTCACCCCGGGACGACGCAGAACTCGTTCCCGTCGACGTCGGCGAACACCGTCCACCGGAAGCCTCCAGGCTCGCCTCGCTCCGCAACCACGCGGGCGCCGAGGGCAAGCAGACGCTCGGTCTCGACGGCGAGGTCCTCGGCGACCAGGTCCAGGTGGACGCGTCCCCCGGGCATCGGGTTCTCGACCTTCTGCACCGCCACCCCCGGCCCGGTCGGGAGATTGACCTTCACGAACCATCCGCCGTACGGATCCTCGACGGTCCCTCCCAGGACCTCGGCCCACCAGGCAGCCAACGCGATCGCGTCGGTGCTGTTGATCGTGACGTGTCCGATGTCCAAGCTCATCCCCCGACGCTAACCGCATGGGCGCCACGCCCGTCGCACCCGTTCTGCTGCGCTCCCGGGCGCTCCACCCCGTGGGGATGATTGGATCGCTGCATGTGGCACATCTGGGTGGTCTTCGCCGTCGGCGTCGGGCTCATGGCGTTCGGAGTGTTCCGGTTCGCTCGTGATCGGCGCCGGCTCTCCAACACGGCACTGGTGCTCGTCGGCGCGACGATCGCGTTGCCGATGCTCATGCTCAACACCGCCAACCCCGACGGCAGCGCCCGCACCTGGCACGTCCTGCTGATCTTCGCGGTGGTGGGCCTGTACTTCATCGGCTACCCGCTGCTGACACTGTTCCTGCTGGTCAACGGTGTCACGATGCTGCGCAAGGAACGCCGCTCCCTGGGCAACGCCCTGTCACTGCTGGTGGGCGTCGCCCTGGCCGTCCTGCCGGTGGTGCTGTGGGCGCTGGGCAGCATCGACACCTCCAGCAAGTTCGACGTCGTCTTCACCGCCCTGGTGCTGGTGATCTTCGGGGTCGGCTCCTACCTCGGCTTCTGCTTCGTCGTCTTCCTGGCGTCCGCGATCGCGTACCGACGGGTGCCGCGGCGCACCGACGCCGGTCACGTCATCGTCCTGGGATCAGGGCTGATCGGTTCGCGGGTCCCGCCGTTGCTGGCCTCTCGGCTGCGGACCGGCCAGAAGGTCGCCGACGCGCAGACCCCGCCTGCGGTGATCATCCCGAGCGGTGGTCAGGGCGCCGACGAGGACACCTCCGAAGGTGCCGCGATGGCTGCGTGGCTGCAGGAGAACGGCACCCCCGCCGAACGGATCCTCGTCGAGGACCGGGCCCGCACCACCCGGGAGAACCTGGAGTTCTCCCGAGCCTTGCTGCCCTCCCCCAGCACCCCGACGATCGTGGTGACCACCAGCTACCACGTCTTCCGGGCTGCACTGTTGACCAAGCGGCTGCGGATGCCGGCCGTCGTCGTGGGAGCACCGACCGCGTCGTACTACGTCCCGAGCGCGTTCCTGCGCGAATGGGTTGCGGTCATGCGGGAGAACGCCCTGATGCACGTCGTCCTGGTGGCACTGGGGACACTGATGGTTGCCGCTGGCGCCGTGGTGTCGCTCATGCCGTTCTGAGCGGCGTCCTCTGACCTCGGACCTCAGGCCGGCACTGCGCCCGCGTGCGGCACCCGGTACAGGCTCCCCCGGATCCGTACGACGTAGTTGATCGCCGTGCGCTTGGTGACGGTGGCGACGACGCCGTCGAACCTGCCCGGCACGACGATCCGGACCTTCGCGCCCACACCGACGAGCACCGCGGGACGTCCCTCCCGTAGACGCGCCACCTCCAGGACGTAGGAGGCAGGCATTTCGCCCGGCCGACCGTGGTGGGTCCAGGTGAAGACGTGGGCGGGGTCGAACCCGCGAGCGCACTGCCGGCAGGAGACGACGCGCTGCGGGGCCCGGTGACGTTGGACGGTGTGCCCGGCGGCGCAGGTTCCTTGCCAGGCCCCCGGCACCTGAGGTGCTGCTGAATCGACGCAGCGTTCACCGTTGCTGCCGATCCGCAACGCCGTCCGGCGCCAGACCGCGGAGTGCCCCTCACCGGGCGTCAGCGCGTGCGCGATCTCGTGCAGGACGGTCTCGCGGACCTCGGCCTCGTCGTGCAGCTTCGCCAGCGGAGCCGACAACGAGATGGTGCGTTCGCGGTAGGAGCACTTCCCGGCCCGACGCACTGCCCGGTCGAACACGAACGACCAGCCACTCAGGCCGTGCTGCTCCATCAACTCCTCGGCCATGCGCCGGACGTCCGTCAACTCCACGCGGAGGATTCCAACACCTCGCGCCGACACCTTTGCAACCGCCCGCGGGGCACCCGGGACACGACGAGGGCCCCACCGCAGTGCGGCAGAGCCCTCGTCCGGGGTTCGCCTGAACGGACGACGTCAATCAGGCAGCGACGGTGGCCGACTCCTCGTCGTCCTCACGCCACGCCTGGCCGTCACGCTTGGCGTCGTAGGCGTCCTGGTCGAGGATGCCCTCACGCTTGGCGACGATCGCGGGGACGACGGTCTGGCCGGCGACGTTGACCGCGGTGCGGCCCATGTCGAGGATCGGGTCGATGGCGAGCAGCAGTCCGACGCCCTCGAGCGGCAGGCCGAGCGTCGACAGCGTCAGGGTCAGCATGACCGTGGCACCGGTGACACCAGCGGTGGCGGCCGAGCCGATGACGGCGACGAACGCGATCAGCAGGTAGTCGGTGAAACCGAGCTCGAGGCCGAAGAACTGGGCCACGAAGATCGCCGAGATCGCCGGGTAGATCGAGGCGCAACCGTCCATCTTGGTGGTCGCACCCAGCGGCACGGCGAACGAGGCGTAGGAGCGCGGGACGCCCAGGTTCTTCTCCGTCACCGACTGGGTGACGGGCATGGTGCCGATCGAGGAACGCGACACGAACGCGAGCTGGATCGCAGGCCAGGCGCCGGAGAACCACTGCTTGATCGAGAGGCCGTTGCTCTTGAGCAGCACCGGGTAGACGACGAACAGCACGATCGCGAGACCGATGTAGATGGCGACGGCGTAGCTGCCGAGCGAGCCCAACGCGTCCCAACCGTAGGTGGCCACGGCGTTGCCGAGCAGGCCCACGGTGGCGATCGGGGCCAGCAGGATGATCCACCACAGGACCTTCTGGACGACCTTGAGCAGCGAACGCACGACGACGAGGAACGGCTCGGCGGCGTCACCGATCTTGAGGGTCGCGATGCCGAAGGCGATCGCCATGACGAGGATCTGCAGCACGTTGAAGCTGAGCGAGATCGATCCGTCGCCACCGGCCGCGGCCTGGATGCCGAGGAAGTTGGCGGGCACGAGGCCCGTGAGGAAGTCGATCCAGGAACCGGTCTTGGACGGCTCGGCCGCCATGTCGGCGGTGACGTCGGTGTTGGCGCCGGGCTGGATGACCAGACCCAGGACGATGCCGATGGCCACGGCGATCAGCGCGGTGATCGCGAACCACAGCAGCGTCTTCCACGCCAGGCGGGCAGCGCCGGTGACCTCACGCAGGTTGGCGATGGAGGCCACGATCGCCAGGAACACCAGCGGCGGGACGATCGCACGCAGCAGGGTCACGAACGTCGAACCGATGGTCGCGAGAGTCTCGGTGAGCCAGTTCGGGTCGACGACGCCGGTCTCGGCGTCCACACCGTCGGCGCCCATCTCGCGGGCCACGAGCCCCAGCACGACGCCGAGGACGAGACCGAGCAGGACCTGGGTGCCGAACGACGGCAAACGACGCCTGCGACGCGGGGCCTCAGCGTCCTTCCCGGTCGTGGGAGCGGGGGCAGAACTCATGGGGGTGCCTTTCGATGACGGCACGACGGGCCCAGATGGCACACGTCGGCCGATGGGTCGACTCAGTGGACGTGCGAGACCGGGGGTACCTCCTTCGAGGAGTCCTCCTACGAGCCTCGCACCAGAAGCCCTCAGCGACAACGGGTGCTGTTGGTACGTCCGAGGTCGACGACGAGGCGGCGCGTCAGCAGCTCGCCTTCGTGTCCCTGGAAGTACGTCACGACTCAACAACACCACCGACGCGCATGACATTCCGAATCCACACTGGCATGGTGCGCGTCACAGCGTGGGCACTGGCTGCACCTCGCCCGGTCCAGACCTTGCTCCCGGCCCGACACGTTCCCGCCACCGAAGGCGTCAGACTCGTGAAGCCGACCCGAGGAGACCACGTGAACCGACTGCCCCGCACCATGTCCGTACTGGCAACTCTCGCCCTCACCGTGCCTGCCCTGGCCAGCACCGGCGCGTGGGCAGCACCTGACGACGGCGTCGCCGCCACGCCCCACCCCGCTGCCCCACGCGGTGGCTGCGCGGTCACCCAGGACGTCGACGCCACCCGAATCACCACCTCCGGCGTCACCCTGAGCAACCCGAAGGTGAAGATCCACGAGCGGGTCACGCACCGCAGCAAGAACCCGAAGAAGAAGGGGTGGCGCACCTTCACCAAGGCCACCGTGACGTGGACGACGACCGGCTCGGCCACCGCGACCACTCGGTACGCCTCAGCGGACTGTGGGGTCGCCGAGCGCAGCGTCGTCGCGTCGGCGAAGCGTTCCGGGAAGGTGTCGTTCACGATCGACGCGCACGCGATCTCGCCGAGCAAGAAGACGTCGCGCAGCGTGTCGCGCAGCCGCGTCGTGGCGAAGGCCAAGAAGTACTCCCTGGGCAAGGCGAAGGTCTTGGTCTCCGACAAGGCACTGCTCAAGGCCCGCACCGACTTCATCGCCACCCTGCCCCGGCGCCCGGTGACCACCGAGTACCAGGCCCCCAAGAAGCTGAGCGCGAAGCAGGCCTGCCCGACGAAGCTGGCCACGAGCGGTACCTCTGACTGGAGGACCACCGATGCTGCAGCCACCGTGGTGCCCCAGTTCGAGACGCCCGCTGCCGTCTGGGTCTGCGCCTACCCCGACGCCGGCGGCACCGTGCAGAGAGTCAAGGTCACCGGGGCCGCCCAGCGTCGTGTGCTGGCCGGGGTCCGCGGGCTCACGACGCCGTCCCCGAGGATGATGACGTCCTGCACCGAGGGATTCCCCACCCGGACACTGATCTCCCTGGTCTCCGCCACCGGCAAGGTCACGGGCATCGTCGTCAACCACCGCGGGTGCGGATCCGTCCAACTGACCGCGTCTCCGGCCCGACAGGTCGCTGGTCTGAAGGACTCCCCCGGCCTGCCGCAGGGCCGGTTCAATGCGCCGGCCACGCTCGGCTGGGCGCTGAGCACCGTGTCCTGAACTGCCCTGAAATGAAGCGACGCCCCGGCCGGAGGGGGGATGGCCGGGGCTGTCGACTTGGGGACGCACCCGCGATCTGGGAGGTATCTCGGGTACGTCATTGACGGTACGGACTGCGCGAGAACGGCCCCACCCCCGTTCAGGGGGATGTTGTGCGACGGCCCGGACGCGGGGACCACCATCACCTGATGCGGGTGGCCCGATCGGGGTGCCCACGTACTCCGTGTCGGACGGGGACGTCTGCGTCCGGACACAAACGGACGGGTGAGAGCCATCTGACTCCGACGATCTCTGGGGATGCTTCCCACCGACCGGTACGGTCGAAAGAAGCCCACCATCCACTCTCGGGAGACCGTGTGCCCCTTCGTCCTGTCCGTTCTGCCCTGGCCGGCTCTGCTGCCCTCGCCACCTCCGTGGCGTGCCTCGCCCTCGCCCCGGCCCCCGCGCTCGGCGCAGGCACCACGTCCTCGCGTGCCACCGCCTCAACGGTGTCGGTGAAGTTGGACCGCGCAACCGCGAAGATCGGCACGAAGGTCGTCCTGCGTGGCTCGGTGAAGGGTGCGTCGAAGGCGAAGCGCAAGGTCTCCCTGCAGACCCGGGACGCGAAGGGCCGCTGGCGCACGCTCGAGTCGCGCCGCACCAAGGCTGACGGTTCGTTCGCGTTCCCGACGCCCACCTGGAACCGCACGCACCCGCTGCGGGTCCGGGCCGCTGCCGCTGGCAAGGTCAAGGTCGGCACCTCGAAGGTCGTGAAGCTGAAGCGCACGATCCCGGCCACCACCGGCGGATCGGCCAAGGCCTGGACCCCTCTGTTTGACGGCATGGTGGCGCGCTGGAACCCCTGCGCTCCGATCACCGTGCGGGCCGACAAGACCAACGCCCCGTCATGGTTCGTGAAGGAACTGAAGTCGGTGCTGGCAGAGAACTCGCTCTACACCGGACTCACCTTCGACTTCGAGGGCACCGGGGCCCGCAAGGATTCCGACATCTACGTCCAGTGGCGTACCGCGAAGAAGATCCCGTCCTTGGCCGGCGACACCTCCGGTGTCACCAGGACGGGCGTGACGCGTCAGGGCGAACTCGTGACTGCGCGCATCTCGCTCGACCTCGCCGACTACTTCTACGGCCGGACGTTCTGGCGTTCGGTGATGCGTCACGAACTCGCGCACGCCGTGGGCCTGGACCACGTCAAGGACTCCAAGCAGCGGATGTACGCCTACACGATCGTGGACGCCCCCAACGCCAAGCGGTGGAGCAAGACGTGGGGGGCCGGTGACGTCGCCGGACTCAAGCGCGTCGGCGCCACCTACGGCTGCATCGGCTGACCGCTTCCCGTCGTCCGGCCCAGCGGAAACGCCGCGCAGCGGGCTCTTCGGCACGTACCGTCCACGCGTGACCGATCAGTCGAACCCCAGCCACGACCCGTACGCCCAGAACCCGCAGCCGGTCGCCCCGTACAACCCGTACGCCGCACCCGCCCAGCCGCCGGTTCCCCAGTACGGGCAGCAGTACGGCCAGCCGATGCCGGGGCAGGCTCCGTACGGCGTCGCGGGGAGCCCCTATGCCCAGTACGCCCACCTCGGCGCGACCGGTGCCGCTGCCGCGCCGACCAGCACCCTGTACCAAGTGGCTGCGATCATCAACTGGGTCGTGCTCGGGCTCTTGGTCGTGGGAACGTGCGGTCTCGGGATCATCGCCGCTGCGTGGTACATCCCCATGACCATCGCCATCCACAAGGGCGCCAAGGACAGGGTCCAGCACACCGCTCTGGCCGTCTGCACGCTCCTCTTCTGCAACATCGTGTCGGGCATCCTCATGCTCTGCGACCAGGGCAACCGCAGCGAGCGGCCCACGTACTGACCCTCAGCGCCGCTGACGCCGGCGTCACTGCGCCCAAAGTGTGCAGTTGCGAGGGTTCAGACCTCGCTCAACGCCCCGAACTGCACACCTTCCGCTCACCCACACAGGTGCAGCAATGCCGAAGGCCCGGCCCCTCACAGGAGGGACCGGGCCTTCAGGCGTTCAGCGGCAGACGATCAGCTGCAGCCGGAGGTGCTTCCGCAACCCTCGCAGACGTGGCAGGAACCAGCGGGACGCATCTTGGTGCCGCAGGTCATGCAGAGCGGGGAGTCGACGGCCGAACCGGTGATCTTCTCGAGCAGCTCGGCGGAGGTGTGCGCCTGACCGACCTTCTCGACGACGACCTTGGGCTCCACGACCTTGGCCTCGAGGACCTCGACCGGAGCGGCCTTGAGGGACTCCAGCTCGGTCTCCTCGGCAACAGGCTCATAGGAACCGGTCTCGAGGTGACGCTGACGCTCGTCGGCCGAGTAGATGCCGAGCATCGAGCGCTCGTCGAACGACATGTAGTCGAGAGCCAGGCGACGGAAGATGTAGTCCATGATCGACTGCGCCATGCGGACGTCCGGGTCATCAGTGAGACCGGCGGGCTCGAAGCGCAGGTTGGTGAACTTCGAGACGTAGGTCTCCAGCGGGACGCCGTACTGCAGGCCGATCGAGACGGCGATCGAGAAGGCGTCCATCACGCCGGACAGGGTCGAGCCCTGCTTGCCGAGCTTGAGGAAGACCTCACCGAGCTGGCCGTCCTCGTGCGCGCCGGAGGTCATGTAACCCTCGGCGCCACCGACGGTGAACGACGTGGTGCGGGAGACGCGCGACTTGGGCAGACGCTTGCGGGTCGGGCGGTAGACGATCTTCTCGACGACCTTGACCGCGGCGTCGTCGGACGCGGCAGCAGCAGCGGCGTCCTTGTCAGCAGCGTCCTTCTTGGCCTTGCCGCCACCGTCAGCCAGGGGCTGGCCGACCTTGCAGTTGTCGCGGTAGACAGCCGTGGCCTTGAGGCCCAGCTTCCACGACTGCATGTAGACGTCCTCGATCTCCTCGACCGTGGCGGTCTCGGGGAGGTTGACGGTCTTGGAGATGGCGCCCGACAGGAACGGCTGAGTGGCAGCCATCATGCGGACGTGACCCATGGGGGCGAGAGCGCGGGCACCCATCGCGGTGTCGAAGACCTCGTAGTGCTCGGTCTTGAGGCCGGGCGCGTCGATGACGTGACCGTGCTCGCCGATGTAGGCCACGATCGCCTCGATCTGCTCCGGCTGGTAGCCGAGGTTCTTGAGAGCACGCGGGATGGTCTGGTTGACGATCTGCATGGAACCGCCGCCGACGAGCTTCTTGAACTTCACCAGGGAGAAGTCGGGCTCGATGCCGGTGGTGTCGCAGTCCATCATGAAGCCGATGGTGCCGGTCGGCGCGAGCACGGAGGCCTGCGCGTTGCGGTAGCCGTTGGTCTCGCCCAGATCGATGCAAGCGTCCCAGGCCTTCTTGGCGGCCTCGAGGACGGCGGTGTCGACGTTGTTGAGGGTCTTGACGTCGTTGTTGGCGTCGCGATGCTTGCGCATGACGCGCTTGTGGGCGTCGGCGTTGCGGGCGTAGCCGGCGTACGGGCCGACGACCTTCGCGAGCTCGGCGGAACGCTTGTAGGAGGTACCGGTCATCAGCGAGGTGATGGCGGCGGCCATCGAGCGGCCACCCTCGGAGTCGTAGCCCAGGCCCATCGCCATGAGCAGGGCGCCGAGGTTGGCGTATCCGATGCCCAGCTGGCGGTAGTCGCGGGTGTTCTTCTCGATGGCCTCGGTGGGGAAGTCACCGAACGCGACGGAGATGTCCATCGCGGTGATGATCAGCTCGACGGCCTTCTCGAAGAGGTCGGTGTCGAAGGTGTCGTCGTCCTTGAGGAACTTGAGCAGGTTCAGCGACGCCAGGTTGCAGGCGGTGTTGTCGAGCGACATGTACTCCGAGCACGGGTTGGACGCGGTGATGCGGCCGGTCTCGGGGTTGGTGTGCCAGTCGTTGATGGTGTCGTCGTACTGCAGACCCGGGTCGGCGCACTCCCAGGCGGCCTTGGAGATCTTGCGGAACAGCGAGCGGGCGTCGACGGTGTCGATGACCTCGCCGGTGTCGCGGGCACGCAGACCGAACTCGGTACCGGCCTCGACGGCCTTCATGAACTCGTCGGTGACGCGGACCGAGTTGTTGGCGTTCTGGTACTGGACCGAGGTGATGTCCTTGCCGCCGAGGTCCATGTCGAAGCCGGCGTCGCGCAGCGCGCGGATCTTGTCCTCCTCGCGCGCCTTGGTCTCGACGAACTCCTCGATGTCCGGGTGGTCGACGTCGAGGACGACCATCTTGGCCGCACGACGCGTGGCGCCGCCCGACTTGATGGTTCCGGCGGACGCGTCAGCGCCACGCATGAAGGAGACGGGGCCCGACGCGGTGCCGCCCGAGGAGAGGAGCTCCTTGGAGGAACGGATGCGGGAGAGGTTCAGGCCTGCGCCCGAACCGCCCTTGAAGATGAAGCCCTCTTCCTTGTACCAGTTGAGGATCGAGTCCATCGAGTCGTCGACCGACAGGATGAAGCAGGCCGAGACCTGCTGCGGCGACGAGGTGCCGACGTTGAACCACACCGGGGAGTTGAAGGAGAAGTACTGGTTGACGAGGAGCCAGGTCAGCTCCTCCTCGAAGATCTGCGCGTCAGCGGCGGAGGCGAAGTACGCGTGGTCGAGTCCGGCCTTGGCGTAGGTCTTCACGATCCGGTCGATGAGCTGCTTGAGGCTCTGCTCGCGCTCGGCGCTGCCCACGGCACCACGGAAGTACTTGGTGGTGACGATGGTGGAGGCGTTGACGCTCCAGAAGTCGGGGTACTCGACGCCGCGCTGCTCGAAGACGGTCTCGCCGGTCTTCCAGTTGGTCTGGACGACGTCGCGGCGCTCCCAGGTGATGGCGTCGTACGGGTGGACGCCCTCGGTGCTGAAGACACGCTTCATCTTCAGTCCGCCCTTGTTGACCGTCTTCGTGCTCACGCGCGGTTCCCTTCGCTGCTCTCGAATAGTGGTGTGATGCGTTGCCGGCACGACGCCCTGTGGGGCGGGTCGCTGCCGAAGTTTCAGGTGGCGGGGACGGCCTCACGCGCGGTGGCGCGCATGGACTCGATCTCCCGGATGAAGTCGTCCGCGTCCGTGAACGACTTGTAGACGCTCGCGAAGCGCAGGTAGGCCACTTCGTCGAGGGCCTTGAGCGGGGCCAGGATCGCCATGCCGACTGCGTGGGCCTCGATCTCGACCGAACCCTTGGCGCGCAGCGCGACCTCGACCTCCTGGCCGAGGCACGCGAGCTGGTCCTCGGTGACCGGGCGGCCCTTGCAGGCCTTGCGGACGCCCTGGACGGCCTTGTCCCGGTTGAACGGCTCGGTGGCGCCGGAGCGCTTGAGCACGTTGAGCTGCATGAGCTCGACAGTGCTGAATCGCTTCTCGCACTGGGTGCAGGTGCGACGACGGCGGATCTGACCGCCGTCCTCGGAGACGCGGGAATCGAGGACCCGGGTGTCACTGTGTCGGCAGTGCGGACAGTGCACGGCTCACCCCTCCTGGTCTCCCGACGACGACGTCGGTGTTGCTGGTTCGTTTCTTCAGTGACAGAGCCACCGCGACGCCGTCCTCAGACATGCCTCCCGCATCCCCCCTCTGGGAACGGGCACCTGTGGACAGAAGCGCCTTTTCTGTGGATGAACACGGGCTTTCTGTGCATCATCGCCAGACCATCATGTCACTAGATGTGGATGACCGCACCGCTGTGACTACTAGATCTTGTGGCAACCGTACGCGCCTTCCCCAATACTTGGCAAGCCGATCCACCGGACTCAGGGAACCAGAAAAAGCGCCCACGTCCACCCTTCAAGATGCTTCAGCAAAGACGCAGGTCACGCCCGCCACGACAACTCTCGAACAACCTCGGGAGTCCGTCTGGACCACGCCGATGTGACGCGACGAGCACGCCCGAAGACCCCACTCGCGAACCACTCCCCTGCCACAATGACCCCGTGGCAACAGGCAAGCGTGCAGGATCCCGTCGGGCTGCTTCCTCGACCCCCAAACCCCACGCCTCGACGCTCCTCCACATCGGTGGCGTGACTGCCTGCGTCATTGCGTGGGGGTATCTCGTCCTGTCGGCCGTGGACTTCGGGAGCACCGCCAAGAACGGCAACTCACTCGCCTGGGTCCTCCTGGCCCTGGCTGCCGTCGGCGCCGCCGCCAGCCTGTTCGTCGGCCTCATGCTGACCCTCCGACTCCTCAGCACCCTGGGCCTGACCCAGAGCGACCCTGACGGAAAGCCCGTGCCGCCACGGCCCACGGGCGGGCGGCGCGCCGCGCGCTGACCCCCAGGGACCCCGAGGCCTCAGACCTCAGCCGGCACCCGGAGGCGCTGGCCGAGCTGGACCACCGCAGTGTCGAGGGCGTTCATCCGCTCGATCTCACGCATCACCGAGCGCACCTCGCCGTCGTCGGCGATCTCCGCAGCAATGCCCCACAATGTGTCACCCTCGTCGACCACGACGATGCGCGAGGCCACATCCTCACCCGCCTTGTCGGCAGCCTCGGACACGCTCCCCAGCACCACGCCGGCCAAGAACGCGATCAGGAGCCCTGCGACCACCACGACCACGCGCCCCCGTCGCGTCAGACGGACGCCACCGCGGGGCGCAGGCCGAGCCGGATCAACCACGCCACCCTGAGCACGCACACGCGACGAGGCGGCCGGAGCGCCGGGGAACTCGATGACGACACTGCTCATGGGGACCTCCTGGAAGTGGCGGCCAGTTCTTCACTGGTCGATCCGGCCGTGCGCCGGACGCTCACTCCGTTGTCTAGTTGCCCGCTCCGACATCTTTGGATCCCCAACTCGGAGCCCACCACGCCGAAGCGTTCGATCAGGTGTTCGAATCGAGCGCGATGCCGACGATAGAACACCTGTTCGAACGGATCAAGCATTTGTTCGAGCAAATGTTCGATTGGAGTCGTCCCGGACGCCATGGCGTCGCCCACGCACCCCCACCTGTTCCACCAGCAGGAACGTCACCACTTTCCGGGATGCAGGTGCCCCGCCCCCTGCCTAACGTGTGCCACATGCGCCACGTGCTGACGACCCCACAGGACACCGTCGAGGGAGACTTCTCGACCCTCCAGCGGAGGTTGTCGCGCTCTGCCGTCCTGCAGCGGCTCGACGCCCCTGACGCCACGGCCTTCTGGGCACCTCTGCCCCTCGTCGCGGTCAACGTCATCGCAGACGCGCACATCCCCGATGCACAGGCAGCCGAGCGCGTCACCGAACTCATCGCCCCCTTCGTCGAGCGCGGGCACCCCTTCCAGTGGATCACCACCCCCTCGACCACCACCCCCACTCTGGAGTCGACCCTCGCCCAGGCCGGACTCCGCGCCCACGAGTACCCCGCCATGCACGCCAGCCTGCGCAACCCGGTCGACCCCTGCACCCCGCACGACGTCTTCATCGACATCGTCTGGCCCGACCAGGTCGCACCCGTCACCACCGCGATCTTCAACAACTTCGGACACGCCGAGGACCTCGCCGACGAGCACCTCGACATCCTCGAGACGCTCGACCCCGAGACGAACCACTACTTCCTGGCGCGCAGCCTCCTCAACGGGATGACGCTCGGCGCCGGCACGATGCACGCCCGCGGCGACAGCGTCATGCTCGCCAACATCACCGTGCTCCCGCCTGCCCGAGGCCGCGGCCTCGAACGTGCCCTGGCCGCGACGATGATGAACCGCGCCGCGAGCACCGGCTCGAACACCGCAACGATCGTCGCGAACCACGCCACCTACGCGACCTACCTGGAGTTGGGGTTCCGCACCCAGTTCGACGTGGTCACGTGGGTCTGGAAGCCGCACCGCTGATCCGCGGGCGCGCGCCGCGGTGTCCAATTCGAACACCTGTTTGAAAACGAGTGCCCTGAGCCACTAGCGTTGGACCAACGTCCACGCCAGGCTCAGGAGGATCCGATGCCCAAGTCGCAGTCCAGCGACAACAATGTTGTCGCGCTGCGGAGCGGAGGGTCGGTCCCCAGCGACCTCACGCCGCGCCAGCACCTGGTGCTCACCACCATCCAGGCCGCCATCGAAGAGGCCGGCTACCCGCCGAGCATGCGCGAGATAGGCAAGGCCGTGGGCCTGACCAGCTCGAGCAGCGTCTCGCACCAGCTCCGCACCCTCGAGGAGAAGGGCTACCTGCGTCGCGACCCCAACCGGCCGCGCGCACTGCAGGTGGTTCTGCCCGAGACGCTGACGGCCGCGCGCACTGACGACGAGACCTTCGACCCCACCGACCTCGGCAACGCACAGCCCGCAGCGGTGAACGTCCCGGTCGTGGGTCGCATCGCGGCAGGCGGACCGATACTGGCCGAGCAGCGCGTCGAGGACGTCTTCCCACTGCCGAGGCAGCTGGTCGGCGAGGGCGAGCTCTACATGCTCGAGGTCTCCGGAGACTCGATGATCGACGCCGCCATCTGCCACGGCGACTACGTCGTGGTTCGTCGTCAGCCCGACGCCGACAACGGCGACATCGTGGCCGCGATGATCGACGGCGAGGCCACCGTCAAGACGTTCCAGCGTCGAGACGGACACGTCTGGCTGATGCCGCACAACGATGCCTACGAGCCGATCGACGGTACCCACGCCACGATCCTCGGCAAGGTCACCGCAGTACTGCGCAGCATCTGACCCACCCACGAACATGAGAAGGGCCCCGCCTCACGGCGGGGCCCTTCTGCATTCAGAAACACGGCACGGATCAGCCCTGGGCAAGACGCCCCAACGCCTGACGCACGATGCGCGGGTCGTTGGTGGGCCACATCGGCGGCAACGACGCCTTCAGGAAACTGCCGTAGCGAGCCGTGGCGATCCGCGGGTCGAGGATCGCCACCACACCACGGTCGCTGGTGGTGCGGATCAGACGGCCCACGCCCTGGGCGAGCAGCAGCGCCGCATGCGTCGCGGCCACCTGCATGAAACCGTTGCCGCCGGCCTTGTCGGCCGCCCGTTGACGCGCCGACATCAGCGGGTCGTCGGGACGCGGGAACGGGATCCGGTCGATGATGACCAACGAGAGCGAGTCGCCCGGGACGTCGATGCCCTGCCACAGCGACAGCGTGCCGAACAGGTTGGTGTGCGGGTCCTCGACGAACTGCTTGGTCAGTTCGGGCAACTGGGCCTCGCCCTGGGCCAACGTCGTCAGGTGCGGCAGACGCTTGCGAACCGCCTCGGCGGCCTGGTCCGCGGCCCGACGGGAGGAGAAGAGCCCGAGGGTGCGTCCCTCAGCGGCGTCGATCAGTTCACAGATCTCGTCGAGGTGCTTCTCCGCCAGACCGTCACGGCCGGGCTGCGGGAGGTGCTTGGCGACGTAGAGGATGCCCTGCTTGCCGTAGTCGAACGGCGAACCGACGTCGAGGCCGCGCCACGGGAGCGCCCCCTCCCCCAGCTCGCCGGGGGCGTCCACGCATTCGGTGGGACGCAGGCCCAGCGAGCCCGCCACGGAGTTGAAGTCGCCGCCGAGCTTGAGCGTGGCGGAGGCGAAGACCACCGACTTCTCCGTCAGCAGCCCCTCACGCATCTGGGCCCACACCTGCAGCGGAGCCACTGCGATCCTCGCCGGGATGCGTTCGCGGGCCTCGGAGACCCAGATGACGTCGGCGTCGGAGCTGTTGGCCAGACGTTCGGCGGTCGCGAACACGTCCTGCGCCATGCCCTTGGCCTGGACCTTGCCGGCGTCGGCGTCGCCCTCGTCCTTGCCGAAGGCGGAGATCAGGGCGCGGGCAGCGTCACGCACCATCTCCAGGGCGTCATGGAGTTGCTCCCCCATCTCCTCGACCCGGCCCGGCATGGTCGCGGCCAGCGCGTCGGCCAGTCCGGAGGCGGCGTCGGCGAGGTCGTCGGCAGCTCCGGAGTTCTTGCCCCGGTCCGGGACGTGCTTCTGAGCACGACGCGCCGCTCGCTCGACGTCACCCACGGTGAGTTCGTCGGTGGCAGCCTGCGTCACCCGCGCGACCAGCTCGTGGGCCTCGTCGATGACGACGGTGTCGTAGTCGGGGATCATCGGGACGCCCTCGATCGCGTCGATCGCGAGGAGGGAGTGGTTGGTGATGACGAGGTGCGACTCCGCGGCCTTCTTCTTGGCCCGCTCGGCGAAGCACTCCTCGGCGAAGGTGCACTTGGTGGCCCCCAGGCACTCGCGGTGGTTGACGCTGACCTGACGCCACACCCGGTCGGTGTGACGCGGCGCGTGGTCGCGGTCGCCGGGGCCCATCGACTCGGCCTGCTCCTCGACCCACGCACGCAGCTCGAGGACCTCCGCGCCCATCGAGCCCTGCGGGACGTCGATCAGCATCCCCTGGTCGTCGGGGACACCCTCGCGGACGCGGTGCAGGCACGCGTAGTTGGAACGGCCCTTGAGCACGGCGTAGGAGGTGTCGAGACCCTTGTCTTTGACCGCCTCCACCAGACGCGGAATGTCGCGTTCGACCAGTTGGTGCTGCAGCGCGAGCGTCGCGGTCGCCACGACCACACGCTCCTCGTGCAGCAGGCTCGGGACCAAGTAGGCCAGCGACTTTCCGGTACCGGTGCCGGCCTGCACCACCAGGTGCTCCTGGTCGGCCATCGCCCGGCCCACGGCCTCGGCCATCTGGACCTGGCCGTCGCGGGTCGAACCTCCGAGCGCCTCGACGGCTTCGGAGAGGAGCTCACTCACGGACGACGTCTCAGGCACCCCGGCACTCTAGTCAGGGGCACCGACATCGGAAGAACCCGGGAACGCCGCACGGGCGGCCCCGGAGAGGGACCGCCCGCGCAGGACGTGGTGCGGAGAGCCGCGAGAGCTCAGGTGGGCGTCTCAGACGACCGCGCCGGACTCGTCGCGCTGGATCGCGATCTCGTCGATCTCCAGCGTCTTCGACAGCGGCGACTTCTTCTGGAACATCGCCACCAGCGGTGTCGCGGTGAACACCGAGGAGTAGGTGCCGACGATCAGACCCACGAGGAGGGCGATCGCGAAGTCCTGCAGCGAGTCACCACCGATGATCGCCAGGGCCGCGAGGATGAACATCGTGCCGAGACCGGTGTTGACCGTGCGAGGCAGGGTCTCCACCGCAGCGCGGTTGGCCTCGGCGGTGAAGTCGGCGTCGTCGCCGGAGTTGCGCCAACGCTCACGGATGCGGTCGAACACGACGACGGTGTCATTGACCGACAGACCGATGATCGTCATCGCAGCAGCCAGGAAGATGCCGTCGATCGGCTTCTGCAGCCAGGCGAACAGACCGACGACGATCACGACGTCGTGGACCATCGCGGTGATCGCAGCGACACCGAAGGTCCACTTGAAGCGGAACGCCAGGTAGGCGAGCTGGGCGAGGAACGCGACCATGAAGGCGATGATCGCCTTGTCGCGCAGGGTCTTGCCGAACGAGGCCGAGACCTCTTCGTCGAGCACCTGGGTCGCGCCCTGGCCGATCTCCTCCATCACGTTCTCGATGGTGGCCTTCTCCTCCGTGCTGAGCTCGGAGGTGCGGATCAGGATCTTGTCCTTGTCGGTCTCCTGGACGGAGATGTCGGTCTGCCCCTCCTTGGCGAGTGCGTCGCGCACCTCGTCGGCGGAGACCTTCTGGGTGGTGGAGTACTCCAACTGGTGACCACCGGAGAACTCGATGCCGAGGTTCAGCGGGCGCACGAACATGCCCAGGATCGCGACCAACGTGACCACCACGGAGATGCCCAGGAAGAGCTTGCTCTTGCCGAGGATGTCGGGGTTCTTGCGGTCCAACCAGGTGCGGACGCGACCGATGTCGCCGATGCCGGTGACGTTGGGGCGCTTGGCCAGGAACTTGGTGCTCACACCGATCTCGGTGAGCACGCGGGCGATGATGAGTGCGGAGATCATCGAGGCGATGACACCGATGGAGAGGGTGACACCGAAGCCCTTGATCGGGCCGGAGCCCAGGAAGAACAGCAGGCCGGCGGCCAGCAGCGTCGTGACCTGGGAGTCGATGATCGCGGTCCACGCCTTGTCGAAGCCGACCACGAGAGCACGACGCAGACCCGCCTTCGGGTTCGCCGCGTACTCCTCACGGGCACGTTCGAAGACGAGGACGTTGGCGTCGATCGCCATACCGATCGCGAGCACGAAACCGGCCAGACCGGGCAGCGTCAACGTCGATCCCAGCGCGATCAGCATCGCGTAGGAGAGCAGCGCGTACGACGCGAGAGCGATGGTGGCCATGAGGCCGACGAAACGGTAGACGGCGACGATGAAGACACCGGTCAGCGCGATGCCGACGACGCCGGCGAGGATCGAGGCCTGGATGGCGTCCTCGCCGAGGGAGGGGCCGATCTCGCGGACGTTGATGGTCTCCAGCGGCAGCGGCAGCGAACCGCCCTCGATCAGCGCGGCGAGCTCGCCGGCGCTCTCGGCGGTGTAGTTGCCCGAGATCTGGGTGGAACTCGACATCGACGAGCCACAGTTGCCCTGGACGTGGGCGTCGGTCAGGACCTCGCCGTCGAGGACGACGGCGATGTTGCCCGACGGGGCCAGGCCCGTGTCGCAGGCCGCGTCAGCGGTGAGCGTCTTGAACTTCTTGGCGCCGTCGTCGGAGAACTCCACGTCGACGACGAAGCCTCCACCCTGCGAGGCGTTGCTGCGCGACTGGGCGCTGGTGACGTCGGAGCCACCGAGCTGCGCCGGGCCGACCTCGACCCACGCACCGGCGCCGGCGTCGGGCAGCACCTGGTTGCCCTCGGCCGACGGCTCGGCTCCCTCTGCAAGACCGTTGGCGATCGTGCCGTGGATGGAGAGCTGGGCCTGCTTGCCGACCTGCTCCTTGGCCGCCTCGGGGTCCTTGACGTCAGGCAGTTCGACGACGATCTTGTCCGAACCCGAACGGTAGATGTTGGGCTCGGAGAGGCCGAGTCCGTTGACACGCTTCTCGATGACGTCCTTGGCGCGGTCGGTGTTCTCGGCATTCGCCTCGACACCGTCGGCGTCCTTCGCCTGGAGAGTGATGGACATGCCACCCCTCAGGTCGAGACCGAGCGTGGGCTTCTTGGTGATCGCCAACGCCGCGCACCCGGCCAGGAGGCCGAGCACGAGGACGAATCTGATCCAGGCACTACGAGACATGCGTGTCATCTTTCCTCAGCGAAGAGCGGCGGCCCCACGTCGGGGCGCTCTGCGGACAACGAGTCGCACAAGGCCCCGGTTCCCGGACGCCGCATCCGATCCGCTGGCGTCGAGGGGACGCCGAGTACCCGTCGTCATCTCGAAGGGTACGCCGTGAAAGATGAGGGCGCCCTTGCATGGCGCCGATCACATTCGTGTCGGGCTCAGACCGCGAAACGCGCCAGCTCCCCGACGAGGTCCTCGTTGGAACGGCCGCTCACGCGGGTGCCCTCACCAGTGTGTTCGAGGGACTCGATCTCCGCCTCCTGGTGCAGACGGTTGAGGACGTCGCCACGCTCGTACGGGATCAGCACCTCGAACGGAACGCCCGGACGCGGGAGCTCGGCCTCGAGGTAGGTGATCGCCTCGGCGATGCCCTCGCCCGTCTTCGCGGAGACGACGATCGAGTGCGGCTCACGCTGACGCAGACGCGCCAGCACCAGCGGGTCGGCGGCGTCGGACTTGTTGATGACGATGATCTCGGGGATCTGCTCGGCACCCATCTCGGCGAAGACCTCGCGGACCGCCTTGATCTGACCCTCGGGGTCGGGGTGCGAACCGTCGACGACGTGCAGGATCAGGTCGGACTCCTTGACCTCCTCCAGCGTCGAACGGAACGCCTCGACCAGCTGGTGGGGCAGGTGCCGCACGAATCCGACGGTGTCGCTCATCGTGTAGAGGCGACCGTCGGAGGTGGTGGTCTTGCGGGTCGTGGGGTCGAGGGTCGCGAAGAGGGAGTCCTCGACCAGGACTCCGGCGTCGGTGAAGCGGTTGAGCAGCGACGACTTGCCGGCATTGGTGTAGCCCGCGATCGCGACGCTGGGCACCTTGTTGCCACGACGCTGGGAGCGCTTGGTCTCGCGGACCCGCGACATCTCCTTCAGTTCACGACGCAGCTTGGCGATGCGGTCGTTGATACGGCGACGGTCGGTCTCGATCTTGGTCTCACCGGGACCACGGCCACCGATGCCGTCACCGCCGGCGACACGGCCACCGGCCTGACGCGACAGGTTGCCACCCCAACCACGCAGGCGCTGCTTCATGTACTGCAACTGCGCCAGCTCGACCTGGGCCTGGCCCTCCTTCGACTTCGCGTGCTGGGCGAAGATGTCGAGGATCAGAGCGGTGCGGTCGACGACCTTGACCTTGAGCCGGTCCTCGAGGTTGCGCAGCTGCGACGGGGCGAGTTCACCGTCACAGATGACGGTGTCGGCGCCGGTCGCGGCGACGATCTCCTTGAGGCCGTCCACCTTGCCGCGGCCGATGTAGGTGGCCGGGTCCGGGTTCTGGCGGCGCTGGAAGATCGCCTCCAGGACCTCCGAACCGGCGGTCTCGGCGAGCAGGGCCAGCTCGGCCATGTGGTTCTCGGCGTCGGCGACGGTGCCCGAGGTCCACACACCCACCAGGACGACCCGCTCCATGCGGAGCTGGCGGTACTCGACCTCGGTGATGTCCTCGAGCTCGGTGCGCAGGCCGGCGGCTCGCCTGAGAGCGTGACGCTCGATCAGGTCGAGGGCACCGACGGTGGGCGCTGCGTCGTCGTCGCCCCAGCCGTCGAGCCCGTCCTCGGGGTCCGGCTCGTCGGCGTACCCGGAGACGAAGTCGTCGAGTTCGTCGGGCTCGTCGGTCTCCGCCCACTCAGCGGTGGCGTCGAGGGCGTCGGACAGGGAGGTGGCGCGCTTGTCGTTCATATGCGATCAAGGCTACGCGTCGTGTCCATGTCCGACGACCCCGAGAACGCTCAGAGGTCGGTCTCGCCCTTCGCCACGACGACGGCCGGGCCGGTCATGAGGATGTGGTTGTCAGCCGTCCAGGTGATGTCGAGGCGGCCGCCGGGCAGGTCGACGCGGTAGGTGGTGCCGCGCGGGGCGTCGTCGGCGAGCATCGCGGTGATCGCGACGGCGCAGGCGCCGGTGCCGCACGAACGGGTCTCTCCGGAGCCGCGCTCGTGGACGCGCATCCCGACGTGACGCTTGCCCTTCTCGACGACGAACTCGACGTTGACGCCGTGCGGGTAGACACGCTCGTCGTGGACGGGCGGGGTGAGCAGGTCGCCGGCGTCGGCGAGGTCGTCGACGAAGAGCACCGCGTGCGGGTTGCCCATGTCGACGTGCAGCGCCGTCCAGGTCTCGGCGCCGACGCTGATCTCGGACTGACCGAACACCTTGGGCTCGCCCATGTCCACGGTCAGCAGACCGTCCTCGGTCTGGGTGACCACCTTGACGCCGGCACGGGTGTCGACGTGGATCGGAGCCGTGGTGTCAACGAGGCCCTCGTCGAGCAGGTGCCGGGCGAAGGCCCGCACGCCGTTGCCGCACATCTCCGAGATCGAGCCGTCGGAGTTGCGGTAGTCCATGAACCATTCGACGGCCGGGTCGGGGTTCTCCGACCGGACGACGCGCAGGACACCGTCGGCACCGATGCCGGCGCGGCGGTCGCAGAGCGCACGGACGCGCTCCGCGGAGAGGTCGCCGTGGATCGAGCCGTCGTGGTCGGGCAGCAGCACGAAGTCGTTCTCCGTGCCGTGGCCCTTGAGGAAGGGATAGGTCACGGCCGGGATTCTTCCACTGCGTAGCGGGTGCAGACGAAGTCCCCGTTGCGGACGACGTCGAGGAGGCGCAGCTCGACGTGGCCCGGGCAGAGTGGCTGGCCCTCACCGAGCGTGACGGGTGCGAACTGGACCCAGAACTCGTCGACGAGTCCGAGCCCGGCCAGACGAGCGGCGAGCGCGCCACCGCCGACGACCCAGACGTCCTTGTCACCGGCAGCGACGACGAGGCCGGCATGGATCCGGCGCAGCGCGTCGTCGTCGTCGTCGGCTGCAGTGAAGCGCATCCCCTCGACCGGCTCGAACTCGCGATGAGTCAGGACGACCGTGGGCACGCCGCCCATGAAGGCCGACTCCCCCGCGTCCAGCATCCACTGCCAGGTGCTGGCCCCCATGACGGCGGCACCGATGCGCGGGACGAAGGTGCCGTAGCCCATGTCGCGTTCGGACTCGATGCTGCGCGTGGTCAACCAGGTGAGGTCGTGGTCGCGGGTCGCGATGAACCCGTCGAGCGAGCAGCCGGTGTAGAAGAGGGTCGCCATTGCCCCATCCTGCCCCGTGCACCCCACCGGTCACTCCAGTGTGGTGTCCATCACATGAGACGACTGGTTGGCGACTTCATTACCACTCGGTAGTTTCAACGCTCGTGGCCTCACGGCAGCAACGGTCGGCAACGACGCGGGCCACGTACGTTCCCGAGGGAGGCTCGGGGAACGCGCAGCAGGCCCCTGGGGAGGGGAGGCGCAGGGACGGCCTGGAGGGGCCGTCCCTCGCCCGACGGGGCGAGTCAGTCCCTGGTCGCCGAGCCCACGGCCGGTCAGTCCAGCGCAGCGATGACGTCGAGCGCCCGTTCCAGCCGGTCCTCGGCGTCGAACCGGATCCAGGAGATCCGGTCGTCCTTGCGGAACCACGAGTCCTGACGACGCGAGAACCGACGCGTCGCGAAGACCGTCCGCTCCCGCGCCTCGGCCTCAGTGATCTCCCCAGCCAGATGCTGACGCACCTGCGCGTAGCCGATCGCCATCGCCGCGGTGCGCGCCTGCTCCAGCCCGTTCGCCATCAGGTGTTCCACCTCGGCGACGAAGCCGGTCTCGAACATCTCGTCGACACGCTGCGCGATCCGGACGTCGAGCGTCGGGCGGTCGATGTCGACGCCGATCTGCACCGTGCGCGGGTCGGCGTACTCCATCCGGGGTTCGGAGGAGGAGAACTTCTTGCCCGAGACGGCGATCGCTTCGAGGGCTCGCACGATCCGTCGCCCGTTGCTGGGCTCCATCTTGGTGGCAGCCTCGGGGTCGAGCTCCTTGAGTCGCGCGTGCAGGACCGCGGTGCCACGTTCGGCGGCCTCGGCCTCCAACTCCGCCCTGATCTCCGGGTCCGTGCCCGGGAAGTCGTAGTGGTCCAGGATCGCGCGGACGTACAGCGCCGAACCTCCCACCAGCACCGGCACCTTGCCTCGACCCCGAATGTCGGCGATCGCAGCACGCGCCAGCGCCTGGAAGTCGGCGACGGTGGCGATCTCGTCGATGTCGAGGAGGTCCATCAGATGGTGCGGGATTCCGCGACGCTCGGCCAGCGGCAGCTTGGCGGTGCCGATGTCCATGCCGCGGTAGACCTGCATGGAGTCGGTGTTGACGATCTCACCGTCCAGACGCTCGGCGAGATCGAGGGAGAGGCCGGTCTTGCCGGCTGCGGTGGCACCGACCACGGCGACGATCGGGGGCACGGTCATGGTCGCTAGTGTTCCAAATCTGATCCGGTGCGCCCAATGCACCGGCCGGACCTCACAAGGAGAACGTCATGGGATTCCTGGACGACGCCAAGAAGAAGCTGACCGACGCCGTGGACAAGAACGGCGACAAGATCAGCGCCGGTCTCGACAAGGTGGCCGGGATCGCTGACGAGAAGACCGGCAAGAAGCACTCCGACAAGATCGACGGTGCGGTCGCCAAGGCCAAGGAGGCCCTCGACGGCCTCGACGGCAAGAAGGGCGACGACCTCAAGTGAGCGTCCCGCACGACGCCGGGACCGGCCCGACGCCCCAGGAACTGGGCCGTTTCGTGGTGGTCCCGGCGTCGTACGTCTACCTGCTGCGCGAGGCCGAGAACGGCACCGAGGTGCTGCTCCAGCAACGCGGTGACGTCGACTTCATGGCGTGGCACTGGGCCGCCGGAGCGGCCGGGCACGTCGAGCGTGGCGAGACCGCGCCCCAGGCCGCAGCCCGGGAACTGCGGGAAGAACTGGACGTCGAGGCCGACCTGACGTTCGAGTTCACGATGCAGCGCACCGACCGCGCGTTGGCGATCGACGAACGAGCCGACTTCTTCTTCACCGCGCGGTCATGGCGTGGTGAGCCACGGATCGTGGAGGCGTCCAAGTGCGCCCAGATCGGCTGGTTCCCCCTCGACGCGTTGCCCGAACCGATGGTCCCGCACGAGCGGTTCGCGCTGGCTCACCTCGGTGGCGAGCAGCGCTACCTGTCCTTTGGCTTCTGAAACTTTTCTCGCCCCCGCGCCGTCAGGGGGTTCCGGGGCAGGTGACACGGGAGTAGAACGGGAGATACCCACCCTCCCGGAGGAAGCATGCAGACGTTGCCGCCCCGACCGCCATCGGTCGCCGTCACTCCTGACCACCGCCCCGGAGGGAGGGATGCCCTCGACCGCGATCCGGACGGAGCCGGCCTGTGCCGCGACCTGCCGCCCGAGCTCAGCCCTTCTCCCGTGGAGCCGCCCGCCTGACGAGCGGCGTAGAAGAACATGCAAAGGTCCTCCATCTGGCCCTCATCAGGCCAGCGGGAGGACCTTTGCATGTTGCTGTACGTACGACCTGAGCAGGTCCCGCGTCCGATCGGGGTGCGCCACCACGTCCTCCCACGTGAAGCGCAGGACCTTCCACCCCGCCACCACGAACCCGTTGTAGCGCTGGGCGTCCCGCACCAGACCCGACCGACTGCCGTGCCACTGGAACGAGTCGGCCTCCAGGACGAGGCGCCGTTCCACGTCGACGAGGTCGGGACGGCCGAGGAACCTCCCGTAGGAGTCCTCCACCCACACCTGCGCTCGGACCTCGAGGCCCGCGTCCAGCGCCTGGGCCCTCAGCCCTGACTCGAAGGGGTTCGCTGCCGCAGGGTCGGCCGCGAGAGCCGCGCGACGCGCTCGCGCAGCACCGCGTCCACGGACCTCGTCAGCGACCGCGACCACCCAGGCATGGCTCCGCCCCGAACGCAGCACCGAGTCCGCCACCGCCAGCGCCTCGTCGAACGGGGCAGCACGCAGGACGTCGGCGAGCGTGCGGCGGGCCGTCGTCATTCCGCCCACCTCCTCCTCGGCGTCCAGCGTGGACCAGTGGACGACGGCGTCCCTTCTCGCGGCCGCCGCCACCCTGCGGGTGCGCGGAACGGTGACGTGCGGCTTGTCCGGGTGCCGCAGCACCGCCCATCCGTGTCCCAGCGCAGCGCTGGCATGGGAGAGCACCCCACTCATCCCGTGTGCCATCCTCAGGTCGGCGCCCACGGTCGGCAGGGCGTAGCGCCCGCGTCCCACGGTCTCGATCCGACGTGACGAGAGGGCTGCGTCCACCGCCGCCCGCCCGCACCTCGTCACCAACTCGGTCCGGGTGGCCACTCCCCCGAGCCGGAGCAGCACTGCGTCGACGTCCATGCCGCGAGGGTGGCGGAAATGGCCGGAGCCCCCGTGGACTTCTCCACAGGGGCTCCGGGCCCGCGCCGCACTACGTCAGCGCAGCGAGCGTCAGTTGATGCCGCAGGACGGGCCCTCGGGCAGCGGCGCCGGAACACCGATGCTGGGCATGCCGAGACCGACACCCTTCGGGGTCTCGACGGGAGCGTTGGTGCGCTTCTCCCAGGCGTCACCGGCGCGGGTGCGGCGCAGGGCACGGATCGGGGCGTCGGCGATCAGGTAGTGCGGGGCACCGCGGGTGATCTCGACGGTGACCATGTCGCCGGGGCGCACGGAGTCGGCGTCCACCTGCGAGAAGTCGGCGGCGAAGTGCACCAGGCGGTTGTCGGGGGCGCGGCCCGAAAGACGCAGGGTCTCGCCGTCGCGGCGTCCCTCGCCCTCGGACACCATGAGTTCGACGACGCTGCCCTCGAGCTTCTGGTTCTCCTCGTAGGTGATCTCCTCCACCAGGGCGGCGAGGCGCTGGTAGCGGTCCTTCACCGTCGCGGGGTCGATCTGGTCCGGCATCGTCGCGGCCGGGGTTCCGGGGCGGATCGAGTACTGGAAGGTGAACGCCTGGGCGAAGCGGGCCTTGCGGACCACCTCCATGGTGTCGAGGAAGTCCTCCTCGGTCTCGCCCGGGAAGCCGACGATGATGTCGGTGGAGATCGCGGCGTTGGGGATCTGCTCGCGGACCTTGTCGAGGATGCCGAGGAACTTCTTCTGGCGGTACGAGCGGCGCATCGCCTTGAGCACGCGGTCGGAACCGGACTGCAGCGGCATGTGCAGCTGCGGCATGACGGTGGGGACCTCGGCCATCGCGGCGATCACGTCGTCGGTGAACTCGGCCGGGTGCGGGGAGGTGAAGCGGATGCGCTCCAGGCCCTCGATCTCGCCACAGGCGCGGAGCAGCTTGGAGAACGCCTGACGGTCGCCGAACTCGACGCCGTACGCGTTGACGTTCTGGCCGAGCAGGGTCACCTCGGTGACGCCCTCGGCGACGAGCGCCTCGATCTCGGCGAGGATCTCGCCGGGGCGGCGGTCCTGCTCCTTGCCGCGCAGCGACGGGACGATGCAGAACGTGCAGGTGTTGTTGCAGCCGACCGAGATGGAGACCCACGCCGCGTAGGCGGAGTCGCGCTTGGTGGGGAGCGTCGAGGGGAAGACCGACAGCGACTCGAGGATCTCGACCTGCGCGGCCTCCTGCGACCGGGCCCGGTCGAGGAGTGCGGGGAGGGAGCCGATGTTGTGGGTGCCGAAGACGACGTCGACCCACGGGGCCTTCTTGGTGATGGTGTCGCGGTCCTTCTGCGCCATGCAGCCACCGACGGCGATCTGCATGCCGGGCTTCTTCGCCTTCACCGGGGCGAGGTGGCCGAGGTTGCCGTAGAGGCGGTTGTCGGCGTTCTCGCGGACGGCACAGGTGTTGAAGACGACGACGTCGGCCTGCTCACCTTCCGGCGCGGCGACGTAGCCCGCGGTCTCGAGCAGGCCGGTGAGGCGCTCGGAGTCGTGGACGTTCATCTGGCACCCGTAGGTCTTGACCTCGTAGGTGCGCGGGGCGTCCGCGTTCTCGGTGGCGGCGGTGGCGGTCTCGAGTGCGGCGTCGGCGGCGTCAGTGGAAGCAGTCATGGCGTCTTCAAGGGTAAGGCTCATCCGGGTGCGCCGGGGAACCCGCACGGCACTGGCCTTCGTCACGTGGTTGCCGAATCGAGACCGGGCCGGTCTGGACGGAGCAAACGGACGGTGGGACCGTGTTTCCGTGGCTGTCGACGAGGGCCTCTGCGGAGCCCTGCCCACCCCTTTCTCGTTGATCACTCAACCATAGTCAGCGCGGGTGATCTGTGACACGTTGTAGTCATGACAGCGGCTTCGGAGACACACGCGGGCACCCCTGCAGCCCCCGGCCCCGACGACCTCATCGTCGTGCGCGGCGTGAACAAGTACTACGGCAAACTGCACGCCCTCAAGGACGTCAACCTCACCGTCAAGCGCGGCGAGGTGGTGGTCATCATCGGGCCGTCCGGCTCGGGCAAGTCGACGCTGTGCCGCACGATCAACCGCCTCGAGACGATCTCCGACGGCGAGATCCTCCTCGACGGGCAGGCGCTCCCGCAGGAGGGCAAGGCGCTCGCGAAGCTGCGAGCCGAGGTCGGCATGGTCTTCCAGTCCTTCAACCTCTTCGCCCACAAGACGATCCTCGAGAACGTCACCCTCGGCCCGGTCAAGGTCCGCGGGATGGCGAAGGACGCCGCCGACACCCTCGGCCGGGACCTCCTGGAGCGCGTGGGCGTCGAGTCGCAGGTGCTGAAGTACCCCGCCCAACTCTCCGGCGGCCAGCAGCAACGCGTCGCGATCGCGCGGGCCCTGGCGATGGAACCCAAGGCGATCCTCTTCGACGAGCCGACTTCCGCCCTCGATCCCGAGATGATCAACGAGGTCCTCGACGTCATGGTCGACCTCGCCAAGAAGGGCATGACGATGATCGTCGTCACCCACGAGATGGGGTTCGCCCGCACTGCCGCCGACCGCGTCGTCTTCATGGCCGACGGCGCGATCGTCGAGGAGAACACGCCGGAGGAGTTCTTCAACAACCCGCGCAGCGAGCGCGCCAAGGACTTCCTGTCCAAGATCCTCACCCACTGACCACCGCTGGACGCCGGCGTGTGGGACGCCGGTGACGACTCGACCTAGGGAGACTCCGATGCGATTCACCACCACCAAGGCATTCGTGCTCTGTGCAGGACTCGGACTGGCACTCACCGCCTGCGGCGAGGCAGGCAACAGCGGCGGCGGTGACGTCGACGTCGACGTGGCCAAGGACGCCGCGTCGTCGTTCGCCGACGGCAGCCGCATGAAGGAACTCGCCGAGGACGGAAAGATCACCATCGGCGTGAAGTTCGACCAGCCCGGCATCGGGTTCAAGGGCGCCACCGACGACCAGCCGCAGGGCTTCGACCCCGAGGTCGGCCGGATCCTGGCGGCCTCGCTGGGCATCGAGTCGGACAAGATCGTCTGGAAGGAGACGATCTCCGACAACCGTGAGCCGTTCCTCCAGGCCGGCGAGGTCGACATCGTGATCGCGTCGTACTCGATCACCGACGAGCGTCGCAAGGTCGTCGGGCAGGCCGGCCCCTACTACGTCACCGGCCAGCAACTCCTCGTCGCCAAGGACAGCTCGATCTCCACCCTGGCCGACGTCAAGGGCAAGGAGGTCTGTTCGGTGACCGGCTCGACGTCCCTGGACAACATCAAGAAGGAAGGCGCGGTCCCCCGCGGCTTCGACACCTACTCCGAGTGCGTCGACCAGGTCGTCGACGGCGCGGTGGACGCGATGACCACCGACGGCGCGATCCTCATGGGGTACGCCGCCGAGCAGCCCGACGCACTCAAGGTCGCGGTCGACCCGTTCAGCGAGGAGCGCTACGGCGTCGGCTACAGCAAGGACCACCCCGAGATGTGCCAGTGGATCGTCGACGCCCTGAAGAAGTCGCAGGACGACGGCGTCTGGGCCAAGGCCTTCGAGGCGACGCTGGGCAAGTCGGGCGTGGAGACTCCCACCCCGCCGAGCGCCGACGCCTGCTCCTGAGTCCGACCCCGGCCTGCACGGCCATCCGTTGAGGTGACCGGCGGCGCATCGTCGCCGCCGGTCCCCGGCCGAGAGGAGACCGCTTCGTGGACGCGGTGTTCAGCAACTTCGACGAGTACCTCAAGGCGTTCTCCCTGACGATCGCGCTGTTCGTGGTCTCGGGGATCGGCGCCCTGGTGTTCGGCACGATCCTGGCGTCGTTCCGGGTGGGGCCGGTGCCGCTGCTGCGGGGCTTCGCCTCGCTGTACGTGACGCTGGTGCGCAACACGCCCCTGCTGATGATCTTCGTGCTCTTCGCGATCGGCGGGGTCCGGATCGGCTGGAACTTCAAGTTCGTCGAGGACATCGAGGTCTTCGGCTGGAACGCGTCGGCCTTCTTCGTCCGTTCCTGCATCGCGCTGACCGTCTACACCTCGGCCTTCGTGTGCGAGGCGCTGCGCTCGGGAGTGAACTCCGTCGACCTGGGGCAGGCCGAGGCAGCCCGGGCGATCGGGCTGCCGTTCATGAAGGTGATGACGCTGGTGGTGCTTCCCCAAGCGTTCCGGGCAGTGATCGGGCCGATGACGAGCGTGATCGTGGCCCTGATCAAGAACACCTCGGTGGCTGCGGCGTTCGGCATGGCGGAGGCCACCGCGACGATGCGCATCTTCACCAACAACAACGCTGACGAACGTCTGGGCATCTTCCTGATGTTCGCGATCGGCTACGTCGTCATCGTCGAGGTGGTCGCGTTCAGCTCCTACGCCCTCGAGCGGAAGATGAAGGTGGCCCGATGAGTGCCGGTGTCCTGTTCGACGCCCCCGGCCCCCGGACGAAGGTCCGGCACCGGATCTACGGCGTCCTCGCCCTGGTGGCACTGGTCGCGCTGGTGGGCGTGGTTGCGAAGCGGCTCTACGACTACGGCCAGTTCGAGTACTCACTGTGGGAGTACTTCGTCACCCCCGACTATCTGAGGGTCATCTTCTCGGCGCTCCTCGACACCCTCGCCATGGCGGTCTTCGCGATCGTGCTGGCCGTCGTCTTCGGTGTCCTGTTCGGCATCGGGAAGCTGTCCGACCACGTGTGGGTGCGGTGGCCGTGCTGGCTGGTGGTGGAGTTCTTCCGTGCCGTGCCGGTGCTGCTGATGATGATCTTCTTCTTCTTCTGGTTCTCGATCGGCGGCGGACCGCTGACCCCGTTCTGGGTGGTCGTGGTGTCGCTGACGCTCTACAACGGTTCGGTGTTGGCCGAGGTGGTGCGGGCCGGCATCAACGCAGTGCCACGTGGCCAGGCCGAGGCGGCGTACGCGATCGGCATGCGCAAGACCCAGGTGATGACGCACGTGCAGTTGCCCCAGGGCGTGAAGATGATGCTCCCGGCACTGATCAGCCAGATGGTGGTGGCGCTCAAGGACACCTCGCTGGGCTACTACATCACCGCGCCCGGCCTGACGTACGCCTACAAGATCATCTCCACCGAGGGCCGCAACCACATCCCCACCGCGATCGTCGTCACGGCGCTCTACATCGCGGTGAACCTGCTGCTGACCTGGCTGGCCACCGTCGTGCAGAAGAAGCTGGTGGGCGAGAAGAAGATCCTCGACGTCCCGGCCGCGGGTGCTGCCGGGGACGCGAGCAGCGGCGCCAAGGTCGGCTGATCAGGAAGCTCGGAGTCTCCGTCGACGCCACGGACCCGCTGCTCACGGGGCATGCTGAGGAGGTGAGCAAGCGGGCGACGAAGCGAATGACCGGCGCGGAACGACGCGAGCAACTGATCGACGTCGCCCGGACGGTGTTCGCCGAGCGCGGGTTCGAGGGCGCAGCGATCGAGGAGATCGCGGCGCGGGCCGAGGTCTCCAAGCCGGTGGTCTACGAGCACTTCGGGGGCAAGGAGGGGCTCTACGCCGTCGTCGTCGACCGTGAGGTCACGCAGTTGCTGACGATGATGCGGGGTGCGCTCACCGACGGTGGGCCGCGTCAGTTGTTGGAGGCCTCAGCGCTGTCGCTGTTGGACTACATCGAGTCCCACCCGGACGGTTTCCGGATCCTGGTGCGCGACACCCCGATCGGTTCTTCCACCGCGACGTTCCAGTCGATCATCGGCGACGTCGCCTCGAGGGTCGAGGGCATCTTGGCCGACGCGTTCAAGGCGCGAAAGCTCGACCACCGTGCGGCCCCCATGTACACGCAGATGCTGATCGGGGCGACGGTCTCGCTGGGCCAGTGGTGGATGGACACCCGCAAGCCGGCCAAGGAGGTCGTGGCTGCGCACCTGGTCAACCTGACCTGGCACGGGCTGGACGGACTGGTCGCGAAGCCGACCCTGAGGATGCTCGACAAGGACTGAGCCGGCGCACCGGGCGGCGCCACGTCGTCCCGGATCTCTCGACGCCTCTGTTTCACGACATCAAGATTCTCGATCGACGACGTCAGGGTTAGGGTGGTTCCCATGCGAGACGAAGTCGACGAGCTGGTGGCCGCCTGGGCACGCGAGCGTGCCGACCTCGACCTGATGCCCGTCGAGGTGTTCAGCCGCATCGGTCGCCTCTCGCGCCATCTGGATCTCGCCCGCAAGGGGGCCTTCGCCGCCAGCGGCATCGAGTCGTGGGAGTTCGACGTGCTCGCCGCCCTGCGTCGCGCCGGCGCCCCCTACGAGCTCTCGCCGGGCAAGTTGCTGCGCGAGACGCTGGTGACGTCGGGGACGATGACCAACCGCGTCGACCGCCTCACCGCCCGCGGGTTCGTCGAGCGCCTGCCCGACCCCAACGACCGGCGAGGCGTCCTGGTTCGCCTGACCCCGGAGGGCAAGGTCGCCGTCGACGACGCCTTCGAGGCACTGCTCACCGCCGAGCGAGCCCTGATGCCTGACCTCGACGACGCCGAGCGCGAGACGCTCGCGACGCTGCTGCGGCGTCTGCTCGAGCCCTTCTCCTGACGCGTCCCCTCCTCGAACCGCCGCGACGCCGCGGACGTCATAAGGATCAAGGTCTGGAACCCCGGATTCCTATGACGTCCCGAAGCACCAACGCCGCGGACGTCATAGGAATCGAGGCCCAGGGCCCCGGATTCCTATGACGTCCGGCGGAGGGTGAAGGGGTGAAGGGGTGAAGGGGTGAGGGGTCAGCCCTCGAGGACCTCCATCGCCTCAAGCCACTCCATCTCCAGCTCGTCCTTCTCCGCGGTGAGAGCAGAGAGTTCGGCGGTGATGGCGTTCATCCGGTCGTAGTCGTTGCCGCTGGCCAGGGCCGCGAGCTCGGCGTGGAGCTTCGCTTCGAGTTCGGTGATCTTCGCCATCCGCTTGTCGACACGGGAGACAGCCTTCTTGGCGTTGCGCTCCTCCGCCGAACCTGCCTTCGCCTTCGTGGAGACGGGGGCACTCTCACCTGCAGCACCGGCCAGGGTGGCGGGGGTCGGGACGGCGGCCTTGGCCACCATCCGGGTCTCCTGCACGCCGGCGGCACGACGCTCCAGGTACTCGTCGACGCCACGGGGCAGCATCGCGATCTGGCCGTTGCCCATCAGGGCCCAGATCGAGTCGGTGACGCGCTCCAGGAAGTAACGGTCGTGGGAGACGACGATGAGCGTGCCGGGCCAGGAGTCCAGGAAGTCCTCCAGCACGTTGAGGGTCTCGATGTCGAGGTCGTTGGTGGGCTCGTCGAGGAGCAGGACGTTGGGCTCCTCCAGCAGCAGCTTGAGCAGCTGGAACCGTCGACGCTCACCACCGGAGAGGTCACCCAGTCGCGCGGTGAGGCGGTCGCCGGTGAAACCGAACCGCTCCAGCAGCGAGGTGGGGGTGAACTTCTGGCCGTCGGTGGTCTTGATCTCGCGACGGATCGAGTCGACGGTCTCCAGGACGCGCGCGTTGGGGTCCTCGGGGTGGACGGCCTGGGTGAGGTGCGCCAGCGCGACGGTGCGGCCGTGCTTCACCTTGCCCGCGCTGGGAGCCAGGTCGTGGGAGATCAGGCGCAGCATCGACGTCTTGCCGGCACCGTTGACGCCCACCAGACCGATGCGGTCGCCCGGACCGATGCGCCAGGTCGCCTGGTCGAGCAGGATCTTCTCGCCGCGCACCAGGTCGACGTCCTCGACGTCGATGACGTCCTTGCCCAGACGCTGGGTGGCGAACGACTGCAGTTCGAGGCGGTCACGCGGCGGCGGGACGTCCTCGATCAGGGCGTTCGCGGCCTCGATTCGGAACTTCGGCTTGGAGGTACGGGCCGGGGCACCGCGACGCAGCCAGGCCAACTCCTTGCGGGCGAGGTTCTGACGACGCTCCTCCGACGCAGAGGCCTGGCGCGAGCGCTCGGCCTTGGCCAGCACGAACGCGGCGTAGCCACCCTCGTAGGCGTCGACCTTGCCGTCGTGGACCTCCCACGTCGTCTGGCACACGGCGTCGAGGAACCAGCGGTCGTGGGTGACGACGACGAGCGCGGACGGCAGCGCCACCAGATGCTCGGCGAGCCAGGCCACGGCCTCGACGTCGAGGTGGTTGGTGGGCTCGTCGAGCACGATCAGGTCGTGGGCGTCGAGCAGCAGCGCAGCCAGGGCACAGCGGCGACGCTCACCACCGGACAGGCCTTCGACGGTGCGCTCCAGGTCGATGCCGGTGAGCAGTTCACGCACGACGCCGCGGGCGGCGGGGTCCGAGGCCCACTCGTGCTCCATCTTGCCGCGCAGGACGGCGTCGCGGACCGTGTCGGTCTCCACGAGCTCGTCGCCCTGGTGGAGGTAGCCGATGTCGAGGCTGCCGGTCTTGGAGACGCGTCCGGTGTCGGGGGTCTCGATGCCGGTCATCACCTCCAGCAGCGTCGTCTTGCCGCCACCGTTGCGGCCGACGATGCCGACACGCTCGCCGACGGCGATGCCCAGGCTGACGTCGTCCAGGAGCGGACGGATGCCGTAGGACTTCGAGACGCGCTCGAGGTTGATCAGGTTGCTCATCGGTTCGTTTCTCTCAGCAGCACGGGAGGAAAGGTCAGCAGGACGTCAGGCGACGACGTGGGCGCCGGCCACGGGGCCGTGGGCGGTCAACGCGGTGTGGCCGCTGGCGCGCAGTTCCCCGGCGACCGCGCGGGCGGACTCCGCGGACTCGCACAGGAAGACGCAGGTGGGCCCGGAGCCCGAGACCATGCCGCGCAGCGCGCCGGCAGCCTCGCCCTCGGCGATCAGTTCGCCCAGGTCGGGACGCAGGTCGACGGCGGCGGCCTGGAGGTCGTTGTGCAGGGCAGTGGCCAGGACGTGCGGGTCGCCGGAGGCCAGGGCCTTGAGCAGACGCTCGGCCGGGGCAGGCTCGGGTGAGGCGTCGGGGAACATCGCATCCCAGTGCCGGTAGACGGCCGGGGTGGAGAGCCCGCCGACGGCCGGGACCACGACCCAGGCCCACGCGCCGTCGTCGTCGACCGGGGTGACGACCTCCCCGCGGCCGACACCGCGGGCGGTGCCACCGATCAGAGAGAACGGAATGTCGGACCCGAGACGGGCCGCGAGGTCGAGGAGGACCTCGTCGGGAGTCTCCAGGTTCCAGAGCCGGTCGAGGGCGACGAACGCGGCAGCGGCGTCGGCGGATCCGCCGGCCATGCCACCGGCGACCGGGATCGCCTTGGAGACCTCGACGTGAGCGGCCGGAGCCACTCCCCCAGAACGTTCGGCCCCACGACGCTCGGAGCAGAGCAGGTCAGCGACCTTGTCGACGATGTTCTCACCGGGGCCGGGCAGCTCGACGGCGCCCAGCGCCGGGTCGACGACGGTGCTCAGCGACCAGTCGTCGGCCTCGGTGGCGGTGAGGTCGTCGTAGAGGCTGACGGCCTGGTAGACGGTGTCGAGCGGGTGGAAACCGTCCTCGCGCGGCGCGCCGACGCCGAGGTGCAGGTTGATCTTGGCTGCGGCGCGGACCGTCAGTCGGCGCGGGTCGGTGAGGGGCCGAGGATCGGTCACGCTCAGACCTCGCCGCGGGCCGGGGCCTCGGCGGTACCGGCGAAGAGGTGCTCGGCGATCGCGACGAACGCGTCGATCTCGAGCGTCTCACCGCGGACCTGCGGGTCGAGTCCGGCAGCGACGATCGCGGCCTCGGCGCGCTCGCCGTCACCGCCTGCCAGCGGCTTGAGCGTGGCGCGCAGCATCTTGCGGCGCTGCGCGAACGCGGCGTCGACGACGGCGAAGACCTGCTCACGGGTCGCGGTGGTGTCGGGGGCGGGACGCGAGGTCCAGGCCACGAGACCGGAGTCGACGTTGGGGGCGGGCCAGAAGATGTTGCGGCCGATCGCACCGGCGCGACGCACGTCGGCGTACCAGGCGGCCTTGATCGAGGGCACGCCGTAGACCTTCGAGCCCGGCTTGGCGGCCAGACGGTCCGCGACCTCGGACTGCACCATGACGAGGCCACGCTCCAGCGACGGCAGCAGCGCCATCAGGTGCAGCAGCACCGGGACGGAGACGTTGTAGGGCAGGTTCGCGACCAGTGCGGTGGGCGGCGGGCCGGGGAGCTCGGTGACCTTGAGCGCGTCGGAGATCACCAGGGAGAAGTTGGCGGCCTGGTCGGGCGCGAACTCCGCGATGGTCTGCGGCAGGCGGGCAGCGAGGACCTCGTCGAGCTCGATCGCCACCATCGACTTCGCGACCTCGAGGATCGCCAGGGTCAGCGAACCGAGGCCGGGACCGACCTCGACGACGACGTCGTCACCGGTGATGTGGGACTCCCGCACGATGCGGCGCACCGTGTTGGGGTCGATGACGAAGTTCTGGCCCTTCTGCTTCGTGGGGCGCAGGTCGAGCTCGGCCGCGAGGGCGCGGACCTCCGCCGGACCGAGGAGACGGGGTGCGGAGGGAGCGTCAGACATGGGACCAAATGTAGTCAGCCCCGGACGGGATATCCCCATCCGAGGCTGACGACGTGCTGTTCAGCTGGCCCAGCGCAGGCCGAGCTGAGGGTCAGCGCAGGCCGAGCTGAGGGTCAGCGCAGGCCGAGCTTGGAGCTGCAGCTGGGCCACTGGCCCCAGCCGCCGCGGGCCTGGAGCATCTGGCCGCGCTTGATCTGCTCCTCGCGGGAGGCCTGGTGCGGGAGGCCGGAGCCGCCCACGGCACGCCACGACGAGGGGGAGAACTGCAGGCCGCCGTAGTAGCCGTTGCCGGTGTTGATCGACCAGTTCCCACCCGACTCACACTTGGCGAGCTGGTCCCAGACCGTGTTGCCCGACGCGTAGTTGGGTGCGGTGGGTGCGGCCGGGGCGGCCTTCGCGGGCTCGTCGGCCTCGACGACCTCGGGCTCCTTGGTGCCGACCTTGACCACGCGGGTCTGGGGCTTCTGGGTGACCTTGGAGGAGACCTCGGTGCGGGAGACGACCTTGCCGTTCTTGGTGCGGACCTCGTAGGTCACGTCGCGGGAGCCGTCGCGGCCCTCCTCGACGACCTTGGTCTCGCCCTTCTCCAGCGTGGCGGTCTTCTTCTCGACGACGTCGTGGGCGATCTTCTGACCCTTGACGACGTCGGTGGTGACCTTGATGCGGGTCACGGTGATCGCGGTGCCGTCCTCGATCTCGGTGTCGAGTGCGGGCTTGACCTTGTCGGCGTCGGAGACCTTGACGTCGAGCTCGGCGAGGACCTCGGCGACGGTCAGCGCGGTGACCTCGTGCTTCTTGGCCTTCTTGTCGGCGACCTTGACCTTGACGGTCTTGGGAGTCACGACGTCGATGTCCATGCCCTCGCGGCCCAGGGCTGCGGAGCGGGAGACGGAGAGGTCGGCGCCGTCGTAGCGACGTCCGAGCTGCTCGAGGGCTCCGCCGACCGAGGTGGCGGTGACCCAGTGGGTGGCCTGCTTGCCGTCGACGGTGAGGTCGAGGGGGCGCGCGAACGCGACGGTGATCGCGGTGCCGTCCTGGACGTCCTTGCCGAGTGCGGGGGCGACGACGTCGTTCTCGCCGACCTCGATGCCCTCGGAGGCGAGGATCTCGCCGACGGTTCCGCCCAGCGCGGTCAGGGTCTGCGTCTCACCGTCGAGGGTCAGCGTGACCGACTTCGAGAGGGACGCGTAGCCGACGGTGGTGCCGACGACTGCGACTGCGACGACGCCGCCGAGGGCTGCGAGCAGCTTGCGGCTGTGCAGGGCGGCCTTGGTCTTCTGTGCGATGGAGGAGCGCACGATTCTCCGAACGTTGTTCTTTCCGGTTCTCAGGTCCGACGCATGGTGTGCTCGCCTCCGGGTCCTCCGGGGGGAAGTAGGCCTGCACGGCCCTGCGCTGGCGAGGCCCGGGGGCCACGTCATGCACAGGTGCGTCGGTCGGGGTGGTGATTCCTGATCCCGGCCGTCAAGTCGTCCACGGTAACCAAAACGGGGTAGGCCCCCAATTCAGTGACCACGGTGTGACCGGCACCCCATCGCTGGAGCGCCGTCGTCGAGGCTAGCGGACCAGACCAGCGACGAACAGGGGTTGGCCGTGGATGAAAGCCCCGGCCTCACCTCAGGACGACGCGGATCCAGCACCCCAGGTGCCACCGAACGCGGCCTCGGTGTTGGCGTCGACGGCCGCACAGAGCTCGCCCAGGTCGTCGCCCCGGGTCTCGGCCATCACCCGCATCGTCACCGGCACCAGGTAGGACGCGTTGGGGCGTCCGCGGTACGGGTGCGGGGTCAGGAACGGGGCGTCGGTCTCCACCAGGATGCGGTCCTGCGGCGTGATCGCGAGGGCGTCGCGCAGGTGCTGGGCGTTCTTGAACGTCACCGTTCCGGCGAACGAGAGCCAGGCGCCACGGTCCAGGCACGCCTTCGCGAACTCGACGTCACCGGAGAAGCAGTGCATCACCCAGCGCTCGGGCACGCCCTCGGAGTCCAGGACCCGCAGGACGTCGTCGTGGGCGTCGCGGTCGTGGATCACCAAGGTCTTGTCGAGCCGCTTGGCCATCTCGATGTGGCGCCGGAAGGAGTACTCCTGCGCCGCGAGGCCGTCGGCGTCAGTGCGGAAGAAGTCGAGACCGGTCTCACCGACCGCGCGGACCTTGTCGTGGGCCGACGCGAGTTGCTCGATCTCGGCCAGCGCCTCCTCCAACTTCCCCTCGGCCGCCAGACGCGGCGCCTCGTTGGGGTGCAGGGCGACACCGGCGACGATCGCGTCGTACTGCCGGGCTGCTTCGACCGACCAGCGGGCGGCGGGGAGGTCGCAACCGATCTGCACGATCCGGGGCACGCCCACCGAGGCGGCCTCGGCGAGCGCGGTGTCGGTCGCCATCCAGTCGCCGTCGGCGATCTCGAGGTGACAGTGGTTGTCGACGACCGGATGCGGCAGCGGCTCGGGAGCCGGGGGACGCTCACGGTCGCGCTTCGAACCGGACTTCTCCTCGGTCGCGGCACGCATCCGCAGCGGTTCGGCGCTGGGGTCGGGAACGGAGGTCGGGTCAGCACACACGGCGGGAGTCCTTCACTTCTTCACGTGGACGAGGTCGTAGACCTCACGCTTCGGCACCCCGGCCGCCTTCGCGACCGCGGCGATGGCGTCCTTCTTGCTGACGCCCTCGGCCTCCATCCCGGCCACTGCAGCGGTCAACGCCTCCGGAGTGTTCTCGATCGCCGCGCTGGGGTCGGCGCCCTGGACGACGATCGTGATCTCGCCACGTACCTCGCCGGCCGCCCACTCGGCGAGCTCGCGCAGGCCACCGCGGATGACCTCTTCGTAGGTCTTGGTGAGTTCACGGCACACGGCGGCAGGACGGTCGTCACCGAGGGCGTCAGCCATCGCGGTCAGGACGGCCTCGGTGCGGTGCGGGGCCTCGAAGAAGACCATCGAGCGTTCTTCCTTCGCCAGCGACTCCAGACGACGGGAACGCTCGCCCGCCTTGCGCGGCAGGAAGCCCTCGAAGCAGAACCGGTCCACGGGCAGGCCCGAGACGGCCAGGGCGGTGAGGACGGCGGACGGGCCGGGGACGGCGGTGACCTTGATGTCGTGCTCGACCGCCGCAGCGACGAGGCGGTACCCGGGGTCGGAGACGCTGGGCATGCCGGCGTCGGTGACCAGGACGACGCGTTCGCCGTTGAGCAGGAACTCGAGCAGCTGCGGGGTGCGGCCCGACTCGTTGCCCTCGAAGTAGGAGTAGACGCGGGCGGAGGTGGTGACGCCGAGGTCGTTCAGGAGGCGCTTGAAACGACGGGTGTCCTCGGCGGCGATCACGTCGGCGCCGGCAAGTTCGGTGGCCAGGCGCGGGGGGGCGTCCTCGGGACGCCCGATCGGGGTGCCTGCCAGCACCAGCACGCCGGCACCACCCTCCCGCTTCTGGCCGCTGGACTCGCTGCGGTCGGACGGGCGAACGGTACCTGCGTCAGTCATGGTCCCCATCCTGCCCCGTGATGGCTACAGTTGCCGATCGTGACCCCCGAGCCGACCGCTCCGACGGTGCCCCCTGCCACTTCCCCGGAGCCGCTCGCGGCCGCGGGAGCCTCGTCGACGACGCTCCGCCAGCGGATCGACGACTTCACCACTCGCCCCGGCGTCCCGTGGGCGGGAGCACTGCTGCTCGCGGTCGTGGCGTTCCTCGTGCGACTGGTCCGGATCGGTGAGCCGCACTCGTTCGCGTTCGACGAGACGTACTACGCCAAGCACGGTCTCTCGCTGCTCCAGCACGGCTACGTCCTGCACTCCCCCGACGGCGCGGACGCGCAGATCCTGTCCGGTGTCACCACCGGTTCCGGGGTCTGGGACGACTACCCCGAGATGATCGCCCACCCCGAGGTCGGCAAGTGGCTGATCGCGGCGGGCGAGTGGATCGGCGGGATGGACCCCACCGGGTGGCGTCTGGCGTCGGGGGCGATCGGCGCGCTGATGGTGTTGCTGATGTGCCGTTTCGCCACCCGCATCACCGGTTCGGTGCTGCTCGGCTGGATCGCCGGTCTGGTGCTCTCCCTCGACGGCCTGCACCTGGTGCTGTCACGGCTCGCCCTGCTCGACATCTTCCTCGCGTTCTTCCTGCTCGGCGGCGTGCACTCGTTGGTCGCGGACCGGCAGTGGCTGCGTCGGCGGATGGACGCTGACGTCGATCCACGGACCCGAGGTGGTGCCGCGTCCTGGGGACCGCGTCTGTTCTGGCGCCCGTGGCTGCTCGTGGCCGGCGTCTGGTTCGGCCTGGCGGTCGGCACGAAGTGGACCGCGCTGTACCCGTTGGCCCTGTTCGGTGTCTGGATCTGGTTCGCCGCTGCGGTGGAGCGTCACCGTCGCGGCACCCGGTTCGCGGTGGGGCGCTCTGCGATCACCGACGGCCCGGTCGCGTTCCTGTCCCTGGTGGGTGTCGCCTTCGTCGTCTACCTGGTCTCCTGGACCGGCTGGCTGGTGCACGCCGAGGAGTACGAGGAGACGCTCTCCAACACCCAGTACTCGACGTTCGACGGCCGGGCCCAGTGGAGCACCGCGACCGAACCTGATGCCGACGGCCTCGGCGAGGTCGTGCAGTCGTTGAAGTCGCTGGCGTACTACCACCGCGACGTCTACACGTTCCACACCCAGTTCCTCAACGACTCCACCCACGACTACGCCTCCTCCCCGATCGGCTGGCCGCTGATCAACCGTCCGGTCGGCGTGGACGCCCAGCTCGACATCCAGCCCGGCGACCAGGGCTGCGAGGCCGCGGAGGGCTCCACCTGCATGCGTCAGGTGTTGCTGCTCGGCAACCCGGTGATCTGGTGGGGCGGTTCGCTGGCGGTGCTGGCGTGCCTGGTGCTGTGGATCGCACGTCGTGACTGGCGCTTCGGGGTACCAGTGCTGGGCGTCGCGGCGACGTGGCTGCCGTGGCTCCAGTACGAGGCCCGCACGATCTTCTACTTCTACTCGATCGCGTTCCTGCCGTTCATGGTGCTGGCCCTGGTGCTCTGCCTGGGCGCGGCGATCGGGCCGAAGCGCGGCCCCTCGACCCGACGCACCGTCTCGGCCGTCGTGGCGGGACTGTTCCTCATCGTCGCGATCGCGCTGTTCGCGTTCTTCTGGCCGATCTGGACCGACCAGCTCATCACCTACGACGAGTGGTCGAGCCGGATGTGGCTCAAGGACTGGATCTGATCGATCCATCGCGCGCTGCCCTGATCAGTCCGGTGACGATCAGGGCCTGCGCGGCCAGGTAGGTGGCCATCACCGCGACGCCGTGCAGCGGCATCGTGACGTCCCCGACCCTCAGGCCGATCAGGGAGTCGGAGACGACGAAGAGCGCCGCACCAATGCCCACCGCGAGCGAGACCCGCGCGGCCAGCCAGGCCATCGCCACCAGCAGGGTGCCGTAGAGCAGGGCCGGCACCACGAACGTCACCGGAACGTCCCCTGCCAGCGCGAACACGACCAGGCCACCCCACCAGGCCAGGTAGGGGACGACCAGCCAGCGGGGCCGCTGCGTGGAGCGGCCCCGGGCCGCCTGCAGGAACGTGACGACGTACGCGACGTGGGCGACGGCGAAGAAGCCCATGCCGGCCAGGAGCAGCGGCTCACTGGTGAGCACCACGTCGCCGAGCCAGCTGAAGGCGAGCGCCGCGGCGGCCCACCTCCACCAGCCCGGGAGCGCACCGGTGATCCGGGCGCCGTGGCGCAGGCCCGCGTCGAGGACGAGCCACAGGGCCGGCAGCAACACCAGCTTGGACAGTTCGGCGACGTCGTCGGCCACTGCGATGCCCTGCCACGCCGCGTACTGGGCCAGCAGATGGATGCTCGCTGCGACGAAGAAGGGCCACGTCACCGGGCTGGGCAGCCCTGCGAGGTTCGGCACCCGCGGCGACCGCGGCGCGGGTGCGTCGGCGGTAGCGCGACCCCCGTTCCGCACGACGGAGACGTTCGTGGTCGCTCGCAGCAGCACGTCGTGGTGTCCCATGACGGTCCAGTGCCCCGCGAACGGGGGGGTCCTAACCCCGACTCGCGAGAGTTCCCTCGAACTGGGGGCGTTCTCTCCCGCGCTGCCCTGGCCGGGATCAGTCGCGGAGCGAGTCGAAGAAGGGCCCGAGCAGGCTCTCGACGTGCCGCATCACCGTCGGGGCGTCCTTGCCGTCCTCGATCTGCTTGGAGGCGGTCCACACCACCGACTGCACCATCTCGGCCAGCTCGTGGCTGCCGCCGAGGGTCTCGATCATGGGACGCACGACGGTGTCGTGGAGCTCCTTGCCAGCCGTGGTGACCCGGTCCCGGGCGTGCAGGGAGAGACCGCTGACGACGGCGTGCTCGCCCTCGGCGACGAGTTCGAGACTGACCCGGCAGTACGCACGGGCCTTCTCACCATTGCCCGCGACGGTGTTCATGGCGTCGTGCAGGCGGGCCTGCCACTGCGGGAAGACATCGGCGATGACGGCGTCCATCAGCTCCTCGCGCGAGGCGAAGTACTGGTAGAGGCTGGTGCGGGCCAGCCCGGTGCGACGCCCCACGTCGGCGAGGCTGGGCGCCTTGCCGCCCGGGTCCCGGCTGGCCTCGGCCAACAGGTCCCGGGCGGCGTCGAGGATCGCGCGCCGTTGGAGCTCGCGGTGTTCGGCGAGCGTGTCGGCGGTGATCCTGGGCATCTGTGTCTTCTCCTGCGGGGGTGAGGGTGCGGGGTCAGCGGCGGGTGAGCTTGCCGTCGACCATCTCGTACACCGCGTCGCAGTGACCGATGACGTCGTGGTCGTGGGTCACCATGATCGAGGCGACACCGTGTGCCTTGGTCTCGTCGGCGATCAGCTTCACGACCTCCTGGCTGCGGGCTCGGTCGAGCGCAGCGGTGGGCTCGTCGACCAGCAGCACCTGCGGACGGACCATCAGTGCGCGGGCGATGCCGACGCGCTGACGCTCACCGCCGGAGAGCTGGTGGGGACGCTTGTCGGCCTTGTGCGCCATGCCCACCTGCTCGAGCAGCTCGAGCGGGTCACGAGTGTCGGTGAACTTCCCGAACGTCGTCGGCAGCTTGAGCTGGTCCACCGAGGTGAGGGCCGGCACCAGGTTGGAGGACTGGAAGACGAAGCCGATGTTCTCGCGACGCAGCTTCGAGAGCTCCTTGGCCTTGAGCCCCACGAGCTCGGTGTCGCCGATCCGCACCGATCCCGAGGTGGGGGTGGTGAGTCCACCGGCGACGGCCAGCAGCGACGACTTGCCCGAGCCCGACGGGCCCAGGATGGCGACGAACTCGCCCGGCGCCACCGTCAGGGAGACGTGGTCGAGAGCGGTGACGGTGTCCTCGCCGTCGCCGTGGACGAGGGTGACGTCGGTGATCTTGAGTCCGGTCATCGGGCTGCTCCCAGTGCAGTGAGGGGGTCGACCTTGGCGATGCGGACGATCGCGACCGCAGCACCGATCAGACCCAGGACGATGAGCAGGACGGCAGCCAGGACGATCGGTCCGGCGGCCAGCGCGAACGGCATCGCGGTGCCCTGCAGGCCGGCGCCGGCGGCGACACCGAGGCCGATGCCCAGACCGACGGAACCGAGCAGGAGCAGGAACGCCTGACCCAGACCGTCACGCAGCAGGTAGCCGGTGGAGGCGCCCATGGCACGCATGACGGCGATCTCGGGCTTGCGCTGGATGGTGAGCACCGTGAAGAAGGCGCCCGCGACCATGGCGCAGATGGCGTAGAGGAAGACCTGGATCATCTGCAGCGTCATGGTCTCGGCGGTGTACCCGGGCGAGGCGCCGTAGGCAGCCTTCTGGGTCATCGTGGTGGTGTCAGCGGCCTTGTCGCCGGCTTCGAGCTGGTCGGCGGACGGGGTGCCGTCGTACTGCACGGCGATCGAGGTGACCTGGTCGACCTTGACGGCCGGGAGCTCCTCGCCCTCGCCGATGCCGGCGTTGGCGCGCTGCCAGGTGCCGAGGTCGACGTAGGCCATGTCGACGTGTCCGAAGGTGTGCTGGCCGTCGAGGAATCCGACGACGGTGAGCGCGATCTCGGAACCCTCGAGGGTGACGACGTCACCCAGGGAGACGCCGTCCTCCTTGGCGTGGGCGGAGACCACGATGCCCTCAGGCGAGGAGATGCGCTCGCCCTCGGCAGCCTCGGGGTCGACGAACGAACCGGGCTCGACGCCGATCAGGGCGAGGTCGACCTGGGTGCCGTCCTGGTTGGCGCCGTTGACGAGTGCGAGACCGAACGGAGCGGCGTCGACGACGCCGTCCTGGGCCGCCCAGGTCTCGGCCGTCTCGACGGGGACGGAGGAACGGGTGAACGCCGAGTCCTTCTGGACGTCCTTCTCGAAGGCGAAGGCACTGGCGGGAGAAGCTTGGAGCCCGGAGACACCGTCCTTGACGAGACCCTGGGACAGGCCGCTGAGCAGCACCATCAGGATCGCGATGAGGACGATGACTGCGCCCATGAGCCCGAAACGGGCCCGGGCGAAGCGGAGCTCGCGGAGTGCGAGGAACATCGATCCACCTAGCTGTTGAGTGTGTGACGACGGGGTGTCGACAAGTTTAGCGACACCCCGTCGGGAAACACGTCATGCGCGACGCAACCGTGACCTCTGGTCCAGTCAACCGGCCGCGCAGTGGCTCAGCCGGCCAGCACGACCGGGCACTCGGCGTGGGCCAGCACGCCACGGACCGCGCCGCCCATCGGCAGGCCGGTGACCCGGTTGCCGCGGGCGTCGAGGACGAGCAGGTCCGAGGACCGGGAGATCTCCACGAGCTCGTCGACCGCCGACCGGCCGGTCGCGCGGGGCAGGTCGACCAGGAGCTCGACGTCGGGGTAGCCGGGCGAGAGTTCCTCGAGACGGGCCAGCGCGCGCTCGCGCAGTTCAGCCTCGTCGTCACCGGGCTTGGTGACGTGGACGACGCGCAGCGAAGCGTGACGGCGACGAGCCTCGGCCAGACCCCACGAGATGGAGCCACGGTCGCCACCGCGAGCACCCACCGCGACGGTGACGACGCCGTTGCGGTCGGTCAGGTGTGGCGTCGAGGCGGCGGAGATCACGACCACCGGGCACTTGGCGCCGGCCACGACACCCAGGCTGGTGGAGCCGACGAACATCCGCTCCAGACCGCTGGAGGAACGGCGTCCCAGGACCATCAGCACCGCGCGACCGCTGCGCTCGGTGAGCGCGACCACGGGGTGGGCGGTGACGACCTCCAGGACGGTCTGCTCGGCCGGGAAGCGCATCTCGGTGAGCAGCGCACGGGCCGCGTCGAGCCGGGCCCCGCCCTGACGCGCCACGTCGGCGGCGTCGATGTGCGAGGAGAAGTCGCCACCGGTGGCGGTGGTGGTGACGGCCGAGACGACCCAGAGGTCGTACCCGGCGACGTTGGCCGCGTTCGCGGCGTAGCGCAGCGCGCGCAGACCGTCCGCAGAGCCGTCGAAGCCGACCAGCACACGACGTCCCACGACGGCCGACGTACCGGCCTCGGAGACGGTCGCGGCACTGGGTGCGGTGCGCGGAGCGCCCTGGGCGCGGCCGTGCAGGAACCAGTAGAGGGCGATGGTGAGGATCATCAGCACCGACATCGCCAGGTACATGCCGCGGTAACCCACTCCCCCGACGACGCTGCCCAGCGCCACCGGGCCGAGGCCGCAGCCGACGTCGAGCAGGATGAAGAAGGTGGAGGTGACCACGCCGATCCGGGCCGGGGTCGCACGGGAGGCGACGATCGCCTGGGCGCACGACATCATCGCGCCGAAACCGAAGCCGCCCAGGACTCCGGCCAGTGCGAGCGCCAGGCCGTTGGGTGCCCACCCGATGACGAAGAGTGCCAGCACGAACGAGACCATCGTGGGGTACATGACGGCGTTGTCGCCGAGACGGTCCTGGATCCGACCCACGACGAGGCGCGAGACGAGGACCGCGAGGGCGTAGACGATGAAGAACGCGCTCGCGCCTCCCGACATCCCCTCGGCGACGCCGTAGCTGGCCAGGAACGACAGGATCGACGAGTACGCGATGCCGGAGAGCAGCATGATGACCGCGATCGGCATCGTGGCCGCGTCGAAGACGTCGGTGATCCGCAGGCGCCACCACTGGTGGCGCTCCTCAGGGCCGACCTCACGCTCAGGCAGGCGCAACACCAGGGAGACCCCGAAGGCCACCAGCGACGCCACGCTCGCCGACCAGAACAGGGCATCCCAGTGCCCACCGGCGCTCAGCGTCACCGCGAGCAGCGGGCCGACGGCCATCGCGACGGTGGTGGAGAGACCGAAGTAACCGGTGCCCTCACTACGTCGTTCGGGCGGGATGATCGACTGCACCGACGCAGCCACCGAGGTGTTGCCGGCGCCGAACGCCATGCCGTGCACGAAACGGACGAGCAGCAGCAGGCCGATCTGGTCAGTGACGGTGTAGAGCACCGAGCAGACGACGTAGACGACCATCGCGACCACCAGCATCCGACGGCGTCCCACGACGTCGAGAAGCTTGCCCGCGTAGACGCGGGCGGCCACCGAACCGATGACGAACATGCTGGACGTCAGTCCCGCGAGGGTGTCACTGGCGGCGAACTGCTCCACCGCGTACAGCGTCATGCCGCTCATCAGCAGGTAGAAGACGAGGGAGACAAAAGTGTTGGTGACGACAGCGAGACTGAAGTCCCGGGTCCATATCCGAGAACTCACTTCAAGACACTAACACCGTTAACTACTTCGCAGAACTGCACGATCTTGTTGATCGTGAGACAATGGAGTAGCCGTCACTCCGCCCCGGAGTGACGGGACAGTCTGAAATCGATGAAGAGTGTGAGCATGGAGTTCTCCCAGGGCCAGACGGTCATCCACCCCCACCACGGTCCTGCGACCGTAGCGAAGGTGTTCAGCCGCACCTTCAAGGGGCAGGAGCGCACCTACCTGGAGCTGCAGGTGCACGGCAGCGACATGTCCATCAACCTTCCTGTCGACCAGGCAGACGAGGTCGGCGTCCGCGCCGTCTTCGCCGAGGAGGAGACCAACGAGCTCCTCGACGTCCTGCGCGCCCCCACCGGCGCCCAGGAGCAGAACTGGTCGCGTCGCATGAAGGCCAACTCCGAGCGGCTCAAGCTGGGTTCGCTCCCGACCACGGCTGGCGTCGTCCGCGACCTCATCCGCCGCCAGGAAGAGCACGGCCTCTCCCCCAACGAGCGCGAGATGCTCAAGGCTTCCAGCCGTCTCGTGCTCGCAGAGCTGGCTCTCTCCAAGGGCATCAGCGAGGACGAAGCAGAGGTTCTGCTGCGCAACGCCGTCCTCGGCACCGAGGTGGAGACGGCTGACGCCTGATCCCCCCGCATCCCCCCGTCACGACGCCCCGCAGCCTCACGGCCGGCGGGGCGTCGGGCATTTCGGGACACCCCACGCCACTCGGCGTCACTCGACCGGTTCGCCGGCCAGACGCGCCGCGGTCCAGTCCATGAGTTCAGCCAGGAACGGCGACCCCTCCTGGACCAGTGACAGGTGGTCCATGCCCGGGACCACCTCGTAGTCGGGGACGTGACCGGCCCGCAGCATCCGCTTCACCCAGGCGCCCTGCTGGGCCGGGGAGATGAGCTGGTCCTCGGATCCCTGGGCGAGCAGCACCGGGGCGTCGCCCAACGACGTGGGGACGTTCTCCGACAGGTGCTTGCCGACCTCGCCGCTGAGCGCTTCGGGACGGATCACGTCAGCGTCACCCAGGGAGAGTGCGGTGAGCACCGAGGCCAGCACACCCGGCTCGGAGAGACAGCGTGAGGCCATCTCCTCGACCAGCTTCACCGCGGCCGGGCGGACGGTGTTGCGGACGGTGACGTCGTCGTAGGTCGCGGCGTACCCGGCCACGACGTAGGAGGCGAAGACGCTGCCGCCGGTGACCTGGTGGAGGCGGGCGGCGACGGCCGGGAGGTCGGTGGCCGGAGCCATCGCGACGGTGCCGACCAGCGGCACGTCGGGGGCGTACTCGGGCTGGACCTGGGCGGTCCACAGGGCCACGCCGCCGCCCTGGGAGTGACCCCAGACCGCGGTCCGCGCGGACAGCTCTGCCTCGCGCAACTGGCGGGCCGCTCGCACGGCGTCGAGCATCGCGGTGGCGCCGACCTCACCCACCAGGTAGGCGTGCTCGCCCGGACCACCGAGCCCGACGTAGTCGGGGGCGACGACGGCCCATCCCCGGTCGACGACGTCGTCCATGACGGCGGGGAACGCACCGGCGGTGAACGGTTCGTCGAGCAGGCTGGGTGCGCACTGCCGGGCCTGCCCGGTGGTGCCGTGGGCCCAGGCGACGACGTCGTGTCCGCCGTCGGTGGTCTCGTCGGGAACGACGACGAGTGCGGTGGCCCACGTGGGCTCGCCGTGCTGGTCGACGGTGGAGTACCAGATCCGCCAGCCGTTGGCGTCGTCAGGAACCTCGGAGGTGAAGGGCTCGGCGTCGAGCAGATGCCCGGGCGTCGAGAGCTCCGGGTCGCCGTCCGGCTCGCGCACCGAGGCGGTCTCCTCGGTGCGGACCAGCACCGAGGCAGTGAGGACGACCAGGGCGAGCACGAGTGCGCCGCCGCTGGCGACGAGACGACCGATCCGCCAGACCCGTCGCGGGGGACGGACGTCGTCGGCTCCGGGAGTGCCGGGGGCGCGTCGGGCCAGGGCGTCCCACAGCAGTTGGACTCCCAGCACCACGGCCCGAACCCCGAACAGGACCGCGACGACGACGAGTGTCACGTCGGGCCACATCAGGGCCACCAGGCCCAGCAGCGCCTCGGCAGCACCCAACAGCGAGGCCGACCAGCGGCGGTCACGGGAGCGCACGTCGCCACCTTGGGCGCGCACCACCCGCAGCACACCGCTGAACGCCATCAACACGGCCAGGACGGCCGGGAGCGTCTCCGAGGCCCGTCCGGGCATCAGCACCGCGCCGACACCGATCACCAGCCACAGCAGACCGAAGGCAGTACGGACCCCGTCCCGGCCCTCGCCGCGTCGCCCGCGGGACTCGATCAGGTCACCGACGCCGACGATGACGAGGGTGATGCCGACGTACAGCGCGAGCAGCGTCAGGGAGGTGAGCGGCCGGGCGACCAGCCAGAGGCCCAGCACCACCAGTGCCAGGCCCACGACGATCCGCCACGGACGGTCCAGCCCCTTCACGAACGCTGGGAGCGGACGCTCTGCGACCACGACTGCCACCTCCTCCGACGCCGCACGGGCGACGTCCTCAGTACTCGCGCAGCAGGGTCCCGGACCCGGAGACCTGGTCGTCGATGCCGTGCTCACGCAGTGAATGCCACAGCGTAGCCGCGTTGATCGCGACCACCGGCTTGCCGAGCTCGGCCTCGAAGGTCTCGGCGTGCTTGACGAAGGAGAGGTTGGTGCCGACCTGGACGATCGCCTCGGCCTCGGGGCTGTCGATCTGCGCGATCACCTCGCGCAGGCGCGGCTCCTCGACCCGGGCGATGTCCATCGCGGTGGGGCAACGCAGACCGGTGATGGAGGTGACCTCGAAGCCGGCCTCGGTGAAGAAGTTGCCGACCTCCTTGTCCGCGATCGGCTGGTAGGGCGAGAAGACGGCGATCTTCTTCACCTTCAGCGCACGCAGCGCCTCACGGCAGGCCGAGGCACCGGTGGTCACGGGCAGGCCCGTCCGCTTTCCGATCCGCTCCTCGAACGCACGGTTGCCCTCGGTGCCGCCCCAGAACGTCTCGGCGCTCATGCCCATCACCATGCGCTCGGGCTCGGCGGTCAGGACGTCGCGCACGGCGTCGTCGATGGAGCCACGGATCTGGGTGAGCAGGGCCTTGAAGCCCTCGTCGCCGTTGATGGAGGGGTCGGGGATGTACATCGACCCGGCCCGGAAGGCGACGCCCTCGACGCCGGCCTTCCAGTAGTCGTGCTCGACGACGGTGTTGGTGCTGGGGACGATGACGCCGAAGACGGCGCGGGGTCCGACGACGTTGGTCACGGGGGCCTCCTGGGGAACGGGCGCGGTGACGCAGGTGCCTGCGCGCGCCGATCATCCCCGATCGGGGAGGCTGACGACGCACGGGGGCTCGCAGCCCCCGCGCGCCAGGGGTCAGACGGTGGCGCTGGCGTCCTCGTCGGCCTCGACCGCCACGGCGCTCTCGGCGCTCTCGGCGCTGAAGTAGAGGTCGACAGCACGGTGGGCGCGGTCGCGGTGCGCCTCACGGCCCAGGAGCAGGGAGTCGACGACGAGCGGCGCGACGATCGCGTTGATGGCGTCAGCCACCTCGAGGTCGTCACGACCGGTGGTGCGCGCCAGGACCCGGAACGGCTCGACGAGGTCGTCGACGTACTTGGTGCGCAACTCGACAGCGGCCGGGTCGCTGGCGGCCATCGTCACCAGCGCGGCGAGGAACGCACCCACGGGACGGTCACGGAGACGGTCGCACAGGAGGTCGACCTCGGCGTGCAGATCGGCAACCACGTCACCGGTGGTGCTGCGCTCGACGCCCGGCGCGACGTCGATCAGTGCCGCGAGGACGTCGGTGGGCGTGGCCCAGTGACGGTAGATGGTGGACCGCGAGACACCGGTCGCCTGGTGCAGGCGCAGCGGGGTCAGCGCGGTGCCGCCCTCGGTCAGCAGCAGCTCGAGTGCTGCCGTGAGGACGGTGGTCAGAGTGTCGGCTGCCGGCCCGGCGGGCCTCCCCAGTTTGCTCACGTTGATTGACGATACGACCTGCGCCGGGTTGTGTACTAAAAGCACACGCCAACGTCTAGACACCGTGATGAACACGTGACTCTGCCGAGTTCTCAGCGACATCACGCCGCGCTGGGTGGGACACCACCACCAGCAGTGGCCAGAAAAGCACGAAGGCCACCGGAGAACCGGTGGCCTTCGTGTGTGTTGTGGAGCTTAGGGGATTCGAACCCCTGACCTTCTCATTGCGAACGAGACGCGCTACCAGCTGCGCCAAAGCCCCTCCACACCGTGTGGTGCGTGGAAAAACATAGCACCACGGTGGCCCGAGGAGGAATCCGACCCCCTCGGAAGTCGATCAGGAACCGTAGAGACGCTGCTCGACGACCGGCTCGTCACCCTGGTCCTCGACGCGGGTGTTCCAGCGGCGACGGAGCTCGTCCTGCTTGGCCAGCTCGGCGTCCTCGCGGGTGCGGCCCGAGGTCCACACGCCGGTGGAGTCGAGGTCGATCACGTGGACCGTGCGGTCGGCGACCGGAGCGGTGACGTAGGTCGGGAGGGTGACCGGAACCATGTCCCAGCGCGACGGGTCGTCGCTGATCGGCGTGATCTCGCCGGTCTCGTCGTCCATCTCGTAGGCCACCGGCGCCATCGCGACCTGGGTCTCGACCTCGTCGAAGCGGCTGCGCTCGTAGGAGTTGCGGCTCGAACGCTGGGCGCCGGACAGGTCCGGCGTCTTCAGCAGGTAGGTACCCGCGGGGCGTCGCTCACGCCTCACCGTCAGGCGGCAGGTGACCAGCCACGCCGCGATCAGCGCCGTCGGAGCGGTGAGCCACCAGGCGGAGAGCAGTCCACCGGTGACGACGCCGGCAACCATCACCCAGACCGCGACCAGCACGGTCAGGACGTTGCGTCGACGACGGGCAGCTGCGCTCGCCGCAGCACGACGGGCAGCCTGCGACACCACGGGCAGCGCCCGGGTACCGGTCTGCTCCGAGGGCCTCTCGGCATCACGCACGGCGTCGGCGACCGACGGGGCACCGGGGCGCACCGGGGCTGCTGCAGGCGTCACGACCAGGCGGGCGTCCTTGCTGGACGTGGGCTCGCGACGTGCCAGGACACGCACACGATCCGCGATCCTCTGCGAGGTGGAGGCGCGCTCCAGCTCCTCGCGGCTCTTGAATGCCTTGGGCACCAGGTAGGCGGCCCAGGCGACGGCGAGGGCGATGAAGATCAGAGCGCTCGGGTCGGTCACGGGCATGAGCCTATGTGCAGGTCAGCGACATGCATCACAGGTGGCCGGGTGTGTCGCGCAACTACTCCCGTGACAGGTGCGTCTTCAGGTGCGCGAGAACACCCTCCGGGAAGTGCTCACGGGTGGCTGCGTAGACGCGGTGGTCGCGCCAGTCGCCGTCGATGTGGAGGTAGCCGGGCGCGTACCCGACCTCGTGCAGGTCGAGCTTCTCCACCACCCGCAACGAGTTGGTGTTCTCCGGACGCACGCACACCTCGAGGCGGTGCAGGCCCACCGTCATGAAGCAGTGGTCCATCACCAACGCCACCGCACGCGGAGCGAACCCACGCCCGGCGAACTCGTGTCCCACCCAGTAGCCCACCGACCCGAACTGCGCCGATCCCCGCACCACGTTGCTGACCGTCACCTGACCGGCGAACCGCCCCTCGGCCTCCAGGACGAACGGCAACGTCGTCCCCAGCCGGGCACCCCGGTGCAGACGCTGGACCAGTTCACGGAACGACGCCGGGGCGTCGTGGGCGCCGGGTGGGACCGTTGCCTCCCAGGGTCGCAACCACTCCGCGCTCGCGGCCCGCAACGCCGTCCACTGCTCCTGGTCGCCGAAGGCGATCGGTCGGACGGTCAGGTCGCCGTCGCGCAGCACCACCGGCCAGGGCCGCGGGCGGGACTTGCCCCGTCCGAACATGTGACTCTCCTCAGGAACCGGTCGCGGGACGGCGACCGCCCCATCCTGCCCTCAGAACTCCTCGTCGAGGAAGAGAACCGGGACCATCTCCCCCGCCTCCACCGACGTCACCGTGGCGTCGAGACGCACCAGGCAGTTGGCGGTGGCGAGGTCTCCGGGCTGCGGGTCGCTGCTGCCGTAGTGGCCGCGCAGCGCGGCGGCAGGCGTGGCGGAGAGGCCCTGACGGTCACTGCCCTGGACCGCAGCGACGAACTCCGTCACCCCGGCCGGGGAACGCAGGCCGTGAGTGAGGCGTGCGAGTCGGGTGGGACGTTCCACCGGCAGCGTTCCCATCAGCGTGCGCAGGACCGGGAGGACGACCGTCTGGAACGCGACGTAGGCGGCGGCCGGGTCGCCGGGCAGGCAGAGCACCGGCACCCGGTCCTCACCGACGTGGCCGAAGCCGAGGTGTCCGCCGGGCGTCATCGCGACGTCGACGAACTCGACCCCGCCGAGACCGCCGACGGAGTGGGCTCGCTCCCCCAGCGCTTCCCGAACGACGTCGAAGCCACTGCCGGCGGTTCCGCCGGTGGTCACCACGAGGTCGGCGCGGACCAGCTGGTCGCCCAACGCCTCGGTGAACGCGCGCACGTCGTCGGGGACGATCCCGACGCGGTAGACGGTCGCGCCGGCCGTGCGGGCCGACGCGGCGAGCAGGTAGGAGTTGCCGTCGTAGACGGAGTCGTGGGTCAGCGCCGCTCCCGGCTCGCGGAGTTCGGCACCGGTGGAGATCACCACGACGCGCGGACGCGGACGCGAGCGCACCTGGGCACGACCCAGCGCCGCGAGCAGCCCCAGGTGACGCGGCCCCAGCACGGTGCCGTGCTCCAGGACGACGTCACCGGCACCCACGTCGGCGCCGGCGCGGCGCACGTTCTCGCCGGGCACACCTCCACGGGTCACGACGACGCGGGCGACGCCGCCGTCGGTCCACGCCAGCGGCAGCACGCAGTCGGCGCCCGCCGGGACCGGGGCACCCGCACCGATCCGCAGAGCGGTGCCGGGCGAGAGCGCGAGGTGGGCGGCACGGCCGGAGACCACCTCGCCGACGACCGGCAGCTGCACCGGCTCGTCGCGGGTGGCGCCGCGGACGTCGGCGTGCCGAACTGCGTACCCGTCGACAGCAGAGCTGTCGACGTGCGGCAGGGCCACGTCCGCGACGACGTCCTGCGCGACGGCCATGCCGAGGGCATCCATGAGGGGCAGGGGGAAGTCCGGCAGCGGCCGGACGCCCGCGACGACGCATGCCACGAAGTCGTCGACCTCGAGCTGGTCGTCGCGGGCACGGTCGTCGCGGGCGGTGGCGTGGTTCATCTCAGGTCCCATCGGTGGTGCTGGTCGGTGCTGTCGCATGACCCTCCCCCCGGTGGGCTCTGGGTCACTCCGAGCGGGTCGGTGCGGAGCTCTCCAGCGATGCGGTGGACTCACCCAGGACCGCGCCGGAGTCGACCCGCTGGGCCGCCGGAGCGGTGAGCGCGACGTCGCCGGTGAAGGTGACGCCGCGACCGAAGGTGAAGTCACCGTCGATGCGTACCGAAGAAGCATCCTTCATCGAGGGTGCGCCGTCGGGGAACCGCTTGTCGAACTCGCCGACGAGCTTGTAGAAGTCGCCCTTGAGGTCGACGAACGGAACCTCGTCGCTCACCTGGTCGAGGACGAAGTCGGGCGAGATGTCGTAGACGTCCGAACGCAGGACCAGCAGGTCGTTGGTGGTCTTGACCGGGACGAACCGGTCGCGGCCGACCTCGATCGTCTGCGCGCCGTCGAAGACCTCGATCGCGGCGCCCATGGCGGTCTCGATCTGGATCACCGACGGCGAGGACGGGTCGGCCGGGTCGACGGTCTTGACGTTGCGGATCATCGGGAGGCCGAGGATGCCCTGACGCTCGGTGAGCGTCTTCTTCATCGCGTGCAGGTCGAACCAGAGGTTGTTGGTCGAGGTGTACTTGTGACGTGAGAGGTCGGCCAGGGCCGACTTGTCCTCGTCGAGGGTCTGCGCGGTCTCGCGCAGGACGATCCGGCCGTCGGACTTGCGACGGGCGAAGTGGCCGCCCTTGCGGTCCGACGCGGTGCGACGCACGGCCTCGATCGCGAACGGGGCGCCCGAGGTGGCGAACCAGCCGGCGACGCGGGCGTCGGGGATGGCGCCGAGGTTGTCGGAGTTGGAGACGAAGACGTACCGGTAGCCGGCCTCGATCAGGGTGTCGAGCATGCCCGATCCCTGCAGCGCGGTGTAGATGTCGCCGTGGCCCGGCGGGCACCACTCCAGCGACGGGTCCTTGGGCCAGGAGGCAGGGGTGAGGCCGTCGACGAGGAGCTTGGGCTCCTTGTTCTGCAGGAACTCCAGCGGGATGCCGTCGACGGGCAGGTCGGCGTAGCGCGCGACCGCGTCGAGGGTGTCCTGGGAGGTGCGGAACGAGTTCATGAAGACCAACGGGAGCGGCGCTTCGTACTTCTCGCGCAGCTTCAGGACCTGGCGCACGGCGATGTCGAGGAACGACAGCCCGCGGCGGACACAGAGCAGCGACTTGGCGCGGTCCATGCCCATCGACGTGCCGAGGCCGCCGTTGAGCTTGATCACGACCGTCTTGCGAACCGCGGCGAGCGCGTCCTCGTCAGAGACCTCGACGTCGGCCAGCGAAGGCATGTCGAGGGGGTCGATCGTGGACTCCGGCACCATGCCGGTCTCACCGTGCTCCAGGAGCCGGTAGTAATGGGCGAACGTCTCGACGGCGACTTCGTCGACGCCGGCCTCGCGCATCTTGTCCCGGGCGGCGGTGAGACCTGCCGCGCCGTTGCGTGCAGATGTAGGCATTGGCCGATCGTAGGCTGACTACATGTGTGAGCAGGAAAACGGTCCAGACCCGCGCAGCGGTGACGCCGTTGCTGAGCGCAAACGTGACCTGCGTGAACGTCTCCTGACGGCTCGCCGTCACACACCCCAGGAGGTTCTCGACGCACGCGCCGCGTCGCTGGGGGCCCACGTCCTGGCGATCCCCGAGGTGGCCTTCGCGGGCACCGTGGCGGCCTACGTCTCGATGGGCACCGAACCACCCACCGACGCCGTCCTGGCCGCGTTGCACGCCCGCGGAGCACACGTGCTGCTGCCGGTACTGCTGGGCGACAACGACCTCGACTGGGCGCCGTACGAGGGCCCCGACTCCCTGCGGGACGCCGGACGGGGCTTGCGTGAACCCGCCACAACACCTCTGGGAGTGGACGCCGTGGCTTCTGCTGACGTCGTGCTCGTCCCGGGCCTCGCGGTCTCGGCGGACGGGGTCCGGATGGGACGGGGCGGCGGCTCCTACGACCGCGCTCTGGCCCGGGTCGGTGAGAACGCCCTGCGGGTGCTGCTGCTGCACCCCGACGAGATCGACCAGGACGTCCCCGCCGCACCGCACGACCAGCGCGTCGACGTCGTGGTGAGCGCCGAGGGCGTCGTCCGCTTCACGGCCTGAATCCAACGGCCTGAATCCAACGGTCTGAATCCAGCGCGCGACCGCGAGTGGCGTAAACTCCTCGTCGTGCCGACCTACCAGTACGCGTGCACGGAGTGCGGTCACGCCTTCGAGCAGTTCCAGAGTTTCAGTGACGACGCCCTGACCGTCTGCCCTGAGTGCGACGGTCGCCTGCGCAAGGTGTTCAACAACGTGGGCGTCACGTTCAAGGGATCGGGCTTCTACCGCACCGATTCCCGCTCCTCGGGCAGCTCGTCGGACTGACGCACCCCGGACACGCTTCCCCAGAGAAGTTGTCCCTACGAATCTGATCGACAGCCGTCCTGCCTCCCCAGGCAGGGCGGCTGTCGTCGTTCCTGGAGGCCGTCCACAGCCCTCGCTCCGCCTCGATGTTCGACGGCGCCGACGCCGCCTAGGTTCACCCGGGTGAATCCCACCCCGTCCACGTCAGTCTCCTCGGCCCGCCTGGCCCGGGCCCGCGCCCTGGCCACCTACCACCGTCGATGGATCGCGGGTGCCTGCGTGGCGGCAGCACTCTGGACAGGTCTGGGCGCCACGGCCTCGCAGGGCGAGGACGGAACGGCCGTCGTCGTCGCCGCTCAGGATCTCCCTGCTGGCACCCGTCTCGACGACGTCGACCTGGCGAGCACCCGCTTCGCGGAGGACCAGGTACCCGACGGTGCGCTCGTCCTCGACGACGTCCGGGGCCGGACGTTGGCCTCGCCGCTGCGGCGCGGGGAGCCGGTGACGGACGCACGGCTGCTCTCCCCCGGCCTGACCGAGCACGTACCCGGACGCAGCGTCGTCCCGGTGCGGCTGGGCGACCCCGACGTGGCTGCGCTGCTGCGCGTGGGGGACGTCGTCGAACTGTGGGCGGTCGACCCGCGCGGCGTCGGTCACCGGTCCCTGAGCAGCGCCGCCCGCGTGGTGGCCGTGGTACCGGCGTCGGCACGTCGCAGTGGCGGCGACGCGGGGCCGTTGGTGGCGCTGGCGGTGGCGCCGGGCGAGGCCGGGGGCGTGGCCGCAGCGGGTGGGGACGGCTCGATCAGGGTCGTTCTCACCTCGTGATCCATGGCGTCATGCACGTCTTTCGAAGAAAGACGTGCCCCTCGCGTCATGAGGTGGTGGTTGACGCGTCAGGGAGAGGGCGGATTACCGTGGGCCGCCTGACCACCCACGGACACGACGAGTCACGGAGAGTGCACATGACCGGCTTCAAGAACTTCCTGCTGCGCGGCAACCTGATCGAGCTTGCCACCGCAGTCATCATGGCGACCGCCTTCGGCGCCGTGGTCACCGCCACCGTCACCCTGATCATGGACCTGATCGGAAAGATCGGCGGCACCCCCGACTTCTCCTCCTACAACCCCGGTGGCGTCAGCATCGGTGCCTGGCTGACCGCCCTGATCTCGTTCCTGATCATGGCTGCGGTCGTCTACTTCTTCATCATCACGCCCTACACCAAGGCCAAGGAGAAGTACTTCCCGGCCAAGGACGAGGAGGACGCCGCCGCTCCCGAGGACATCGTCCTGCTGCAGGAGATCCGCGACCTGCTCGCCGCGAACAACTCCAAGCACCGCGCCTGACCCACGTCACGGCTCGTCGACGTCCGACGACGCTGAAGGCCCCGCACCCGATGGGTTGCGGGGCCTTCGCCGTTCCGGGGAAGGTCTCAGCCGTGACCGCCGTGATGCGGCGGTACCTGACTCAGCAGCCAGGCCTCGGAGGCGTTGCGGGCGGACGGACGGCTCACGCCGGGGTCACGTTCGTCGCGGGTGGTGGACGGCAGGACGTCGCCGAAGATCTCGGCGAGTCGACGCTTGCGCTGCCAGTCGCTCTCGGCCTTCGCCGAGGAGGTGGGGGCGACGCCGTCCGGGGTGGAGTCGTCGGAAGTGCTCATGACTCCAGAGTGCCACTGCACCGGTCGTGCGAGCACGTCCGGGCGAGCCCGCCCAGTTGACGGGCTGGCTCAGAGGCAGAGGCCCTTCTCGGCCGCGGCAGCGATCTCGGCCTCGGTCGGGCCCTCGTCCTCGGGAGCCTTGGTGACGTCCACGCTGGGCTCCGACGACGGCGAGGCAGAAGGCGCGGCAGACGCGGAGGCGTCCTTCTTCGGCTTCTTCTCCTTCTTCTCCCCGGCCGCGATGGCGTCGGCGGTGAACTCCTCGCCGAGGGCCTCGTCGTGCGCGATCTTGTCCCACATCTCCTGGGCCTCGGGCTTCCAGGCGACCCGGTTGGGGTTCTGGTCCCAGGCACCGTTGGGGACGGTGAGGAACTGGATCTGGTGGAGGCCGACGCTGTTGAGGCTCAGACCGAACTTGGCGAGCTCCTTGAGGTCGGCCAGACCCTCGGAGATCATCAGAGACTTCGTGGTGGCGTTGGCGAACTTGTAGACCTTGTCGAAGCGGGCCAGCGTGCCCTTGGAGACCACCTTGTTGACCAGCGAGGCCACGAAGGTCTGCTGGCGGGTGATCCGGTCGAGGTCGCTGCCCGAGCCGATGTAGCGCAGACGGACGTAGCCCAGGGCTTCCTCGCCGTCCATGTCGCGTTCGCCCTTCGGGAAGAACTGGCCGGTCTTGGGGTCGGTGATGTCGCGCGGGACGCACATCGGGACGCCGCCGACGGCGTCGACCATGTCGACGAACCCGGCGAACTTGACCTCGATCGTCTCGTCCACGCGGACGCCGGTCGCGGCCTCGAACTGGGCGACGGTGCAGGCCGCGCCGCCGACGCTGTACGCCTCGTTCCACTGCGCGTTGATCTTGGCCGGGACCTCGTCGTCGCTTCCGCAGGCGGGGCGGTCGACGATCGAGTCGCGCGGGATCGAGACGCCGTAGGCGCGAGTGCGGTCGGCGGAGACGTGCACGAGGATCGTCGTGTCGGAACCGTTGAGGCCCTGCTCGTCGTCGATGGCGTTCTCGCCCTCGCGGGTGTCGAGGCCCATGATGAGGACGGTCTTGGACTTGCCGTCGCCGTAGTCCTCAGGACGATCGGCGTTGTCCAGGTGTGCGAACGGGTCCGTCTTCTCGATGTTGGCCTGCAGGTGTCGGTAGGCGAAGACCACGCCGAGACCGGTGACCAGCGCGAGCACGAGCACGGTGGAGGCCAGCACGGTGAAGATGGTGCGGCTGCGCTTCGGCTTGCCGCGGCGCTTGCCGGCGACCTTGCGCTGTGCAGCGATGCGCTCGACGTCCGACGGGGCTGCTGAACCGGGCTCGACCGAGTGCCGCGGCTGCTGCTCGTCCATGCCCACCTCGTGTTCCGTGCCCGACACAGCGTCGGGACCCGCACTGAATATACGGGCCCGAGGCCAACGAACGAGCACGGACGCAGCCCCTCGGGGACGTGATCCTCTTCCGACGAGCCGCTCCCACTGACACCATGAGTCACATGACCGGAGCCGATGAGCCGCGCGTGACCCGCCTGTCCCACGACCGCGACTTCGACGTGGTCCTCCTGGGCGCGACCGGATTCACGGGGACGCTGACCGCACGGCACCTGGCCGAACACGGCCCCGCAGGGTTGCGCTGGGCCGTCGCCGGCCGCGACCCGTCACGCCTGGACCAGCTCGTGGAGTCGCTCGCCGACGCCCCCTGCCCGCCGTCGCACTGGGCGGTGGTGGAGACGCCCGAGCCGGGCGACGAGGCCCGCACCGCTCGGCTGGAGGAGCTGGTGCAGAGCACCGCAGTGCTGGTCACCACGGTCGGGCCGTACCTGGAGCTCGGCGAACCGGTGGTGAAGGCGTGCGCCACCCACGGCACCCACTACCTCGACCTCACCGGGGAACCAGAGTTCGTGGACCGAATGTTCGACCTCTACGACGACGTGGCGCGAGCCTCGGGTGCTCGGCTGGTGCACTCGTGCGGGTTCGACTCGATCCCGCACGACCTGGGGGTGCAGTTCGTCCTCGAGAAGCTCGCTGCTGGTGGGGCTCTCACGGAGCCGGTCACCGTGCAGGGCGTGGTGCGGACCGCCGGCACCGTCTCGGGCGGGACGTTCCACTCCGCGCTGGGCGCGTTCGCCCGTCAGAAGCAGGCACGACAGGCTGCGGACCGGCGTCGACGACGCGAGCCACGCCCGCCGGGACGCATCGTCCGGGTCGAGAACCCGCGTCCTCGACGCGACCAGGATTCAGGACTGTGGCTGGTTGCGTTGCCCACGATCGACCCGGCCGTGGTGGCCAGGAGCGCACGGGCGTTGCCTGCGTACGGCACTGACTTCACCTACGCCCACCTCGCGGGGATCCAACGGACCTCGACACTCGCCAAGGCCGGCCTCGGGCTGGGAGCTCTCGCTGTCGCCGCGCGGATCGGACCGCTCAGGAAGCTCGTGGGGTCACGGATCCCCCGTGGCAGTGGGCCGTCGGAGGAGCGTCGGGATCGGGGCTGGTTCACCGTGGACTTCACTGCCACTTCGGGCGGTCGTACCGCGAAGGCCCGCGTGAGCGGCGGCGACCCCGGCTACACCGAGACCTCGAAGATGCTGGCTGAGTCCGCCCTGTGCCTGGTGATGGACGACGTCCCCGACGTCGCCGGGCAGGTGACCACCGCGGTGGCGTTCGGGCCGTTGCTGCGGGAACGACTGGTGGCTCGGGGCATGGAGTTCATCTCGGAGACCTGAACCGACCCCGGGGCCTCATGGCTGCTCCTCTGCGTAGCGCAGTCCGCTGGCGCTGCTGCTCGAGAGCGCTGACCAGCCCGCTCTCACCAGACCCTTCCCGTCGCCCACCACCTTCTTGGCAAGGTCGAGCATCACGTCGTCGACCTGGCCGAGGAGTCCCAGGATCGCGTCGTCGAGGCCCCTCAGCAGCAGGATCACGGCGTCGTAGGTCTTCCGCAGATTCGCGGCTTCCTTCGCGGCGTCGGCAGCAGTGGCGAACGTGGCCGCCGCCTGTCCCACTACGGGCACGAAACCCGCGAGGGAGAAGTTCCGGACCGCTTTCACGATCAGGTCGCTGATGACGGATCGGATGAGACTCCGTACGGCGTCCACGGCCATCGCCACACGTTCCAGAGACGCGGCCTCAGACTCCAGCATTCGCGCGAGCGCACGCGTGGCGCCCAGAGTCGCGGCGCGCGCCACCGCATGGGGTCCTGCGGCCTCTCCGGTCCACAGTGTCGCGCCGTGCACGTTCTCCTGCTCGACCACGGCCAGTGACGCTGCCGACGAGGCGAATGTGGCCGAGAAGCTCCTCACCGCGTCTGGAGATCCGCCCAGGGAGTCGAGCCAGTGATCTAGCGGGTACATGTGTTCGATCAACCAGCTGACACCGAACGAGGCAGCGGTGTCCACCGCGGCGCCCTTCACGAACAGTCCCACGACGTCAAGCCCCGACGAGGCGAGGTCGAGCATGCCGGGCAACGCGTCGCCCTTGTCCAGCGACTCAGCTCCGCTGTAGAGCGCTGCCGCCGGAGTACCTGCGAAGAAGTCGACCATCTCCATGTCAGTTGCCCACCTGGGGAACGTCCACTCCATCCACCCGGACTGTCAGCGCCTCGATCCTGTGTGCCACGCGCCGGTCGACCTCGACATGGTCCTGGGCAGTGGCCACCAACGCCGAGGCGATGCGACCCCAGAGCTCGCCCACTGCCCCGATCGCGTCAGCGACCTCCTCGGTCGAACGGTTGACGGTTCCCACCAGCGTCCTGCCAATGAACCCCATGTCAGAGGAACCCAACGACGCCCCACGCACCCGCGCTGCCGCTTCAGCGCAGGTTCCCGCGTGCCCATCGTTCGCCTTCGCCTCCCGCCGGAGCACACCGGGGTCGAGACGGATCTGGCCCGCGCTCATGAGGCGCCCTGCCCGTTCGCACGCTCGATCCCGAAGCGGGCCGCCATGTCGTCCAGGCTGGAGAGGACCACGGGGTCGTCCTCGCCCCACGTCTCGACGGTGACGGCGCGAGCCGCGGCCATGACGTCGGTGAGCGCAGCCCGCAGCGCGAACTGGACCGCGTGGGCCAACGTCGCCGGCGCGGTGCCGCGAGTGGCGTCGTCGAACCGGATGTCGGTGAGCATCCCGCCGGCGTCGACGATGACGTGGACACCGCGGTACGAGCCCCGTCCGCGCAGGCGGGTGATCCGGTCGGCGTGGGCACGAGCCCGGACGACGGCTGCCTCGGCGCGAGCCATCTGTTCGTCCAGCGTGCGGGTCATGTCGGCAGCAGCGTCGCGTGTGGTCTCCATGCGCCCACCATGGCCCCGCACTCCCCCGGCCCGCTGGCGTCATCCACAGGAGGGCCCTCGTCTCCCGTCTGTGGATGCACCGCGGCAGGTGACGACCTCGCGTGCGCCAACGATCAGGGCATTAACCGCACTCCGTAGGCACCCACTCACTCGCAAGCGGGGTCGACGTAGGAGAAGCCGCCCATGGCGCGGTCCATGATCTGTTCGTGGCAGTCTTCTGGCCGCTCAGGCTTCGTCAATTCTGAGACCCAGGCAAGCACGTACAGCGCCGCCAAGATGCCGCCCATGACGCCGAGGAGGATCTTCCACGTCGACGGGCCGCCACTTTTAACGGGTTTGGGCATCCGCTGCCCGAATGCTTCGCCGTCCCAGTAGATCAGCGAGGAATCGTCATCCGGATCCGGATACCAACCCTTCTTGAGTTGGGTCGGCTGCTCGTCACTTGTCCCCATGAGCGAACACGGTAGATATACAAGGACAAGGACGGGATCCATTCCAGAATCGCGCTGACGGACAGCATGTGGCGGTGCTCAACGTCTCGATGCACGAAACCCCGCCATCCTGTCTGCACAGGATGACGGGGTTCGATCGTGGTGGTGCCCCAGGCAAGAGTCGAACTTGCGACCTTTCGCTTAGGAGGCGGCTGCTCTATCCACTGAGCTACTGGGGCGTGACGTCGCGCGAGCGCGTACGTCGGGGACATCTTGCCACCTCCGACCCTCTCCACGCCCGTCGGCTCGGGACGTAGCCTGATCACATGTGCCGCAACATCCGTCCGTTGAACAACTTCGCACCGCCCGCGACGGACGAGGAGGTGGCCGCCGCGGCGCTGCAGTTCGTCCGCAAGGTCGCCGGGACCACCCAGCCCTCGGCCGCGAACCAGGCGGCCTTCGATGCTGCGGTCGAGGAGATCACCCGGGCCACCCGCACGCTGGTGGACTCCCTGGTGACGTCGGCGCCGCCGAAGGACCGTGAGGTCGAGGCCACCAAGGCGCAGGCCCGCTCAGCAGCCAGGTTCGCGCGATGAGCGGCCACTTCGTACCCACCCAGCACGTCGACGTCGTCCGGGCCCTGGGGATGCTCGCCGAGGGCCCACTGGTGGTGCTCACCGGCGCCGGTCTCTCCACCGACTCCGGCATCCCTGACTACCGCGGGCCGCAGTCGGTACCGCGTCAGCCGATGACGTTCTCCGAGTTCGTCGCGACCCCGGAGGCGCGACGTCACTACTGGGCGCGCAGCCACCTGGGTTGGCGTCGGATGGGGGTCGCGGCCCCCAACGCCGGGCACCGCGCGTTGGCCGCGATCGACCCCGACCTGCTGATCACCCAGAACGTCGACGGGCTGCACGAGGCCGCGGGCTCCCGCAACGTCGTCGCCCTGCACGGCCGGGTCAGCGAGGTGATCTGTCTGGGCTGCCGGGAGATCTTCGCCCGCACCCTCGTCCAGGAATGGTTGGAGGCCTTGAACCCGGGCTGGGCCGAGGCCCACGCCGACGTCGAGATGCGTCCCGACGGAGACGTCGACCTCGACGAGACCGCCGACTTCGTGGTCCCGCCGTGCCCGTCGTGCGGTGGCGCGCTCAAGCCACACGTCGTCTTCTTCGGCGAGAACGTCGAGAAGCCGATCGTTCAGCGCTGCTTCGACGCCGTGGACGCCCTCACCACTCCCGACACCCAGGGCAGGCGTGGCGCACTGCTGGTGGTCGGTTCGTCGTTGACGGTGATGAGCGGACTGCGGTTCGCACGCCGGGCGGCCCGCAACGGCACCGACCTGGTGGTGGTCAACCGTGGCGCCACCCGCGCCGACGAGATCGCGACCGCAAAACTCGAGACCGGGGCCAGCGAGTTCCTCACTGCCCTGGCGGACGTGCGGAACCGCTGACCCCGGTCACGGAGTCGAGGCATCGAGCCCCCGTGGAGACGGAGTGGCTCAGACGACCTTGACGAAGATGTGGTCGGCCGACTCGTAGTCGATCTCGGCGGCCTCGCCACCGGAGCCGATCTGGACGCCCTCGGCGGTCGCGATGATCTTGACGGTCTTGTCCGGGACGGCGCCGACGCGACGCAGGGTCGCCATGAGCTCCTCGTCCTTCTGCAGGTCCTCGGAGATGCGACGCACGTTGACGCGTGCGGAGTCGAAGCTCGCAACCTTGGAGAGCGACGCGACGCCGTCCATGAAGGACTCGTCGTTCTTCTCCTGGCCCAGCTCCTCCAGACCCGGGATCGGGTTGCCGTACGGCGAGGCGGTGGGGTTGTCGAGGAGCTCGAGGAGACGACGCTCCACGTTCTCGCTCATGACGTGCTCCCAGCGGCAGGCCTCGGCGTGCACGAGCTCCCAGTCCAGGCCGATGACGTCGGTCAGCAGGCGCTCGGCGAGGCGGTGCTTGCGCATGACGCGGGTGGCCAGGCGCAGACCCTCCTCGGTCAGCTCGAGGTGGCGGTCGCCCTCGACGGTCAGGAGGCCGTCCCGCTCCATGCGGGCGACGGTCTGGGACACCGTCGGACCCGACTGGTGCAGGCGCTCGGCGATGCGCGCACGCAGCGGGACGATGCCCTCCTCCACGAGCTCGTAGATCGTGCGGAGGTACATCTCGGTGGTGTCGATGAGGTCGCTCACTCCCCCATTGTTGCCCACCGCGCCACACCCACGCACCTTGTTGAAGAAGGGACTGCTGTGGTGAGACGGACACCGAGCGTGGGCGGGTGACGACTCTCATGTTCTGGAACGATTCCAGAATGCCTGGGTGAGGCCGGTGACGCTGCAGCCGCGGCGTCCCCATGGCACCGCGGCCGCAGCCGTCCCCCACACCTTTTCCAGCGCCACGCGAGCGTTCAAGCACCACGCCCACGCCACGCAGAGACTTTCTCACCGAGCGCCTTCAGAGAGCGGCCCCGCTCAGAAGACGGGAGAACCGGACTCGTCCACCCAGTCGAGCAGCGCGTTGTACTTGCCGAGCAGCCCGACGAAGGTCTCGAGGTCGGCGTCCTGCCAGCCTTCCATCCCCTCCCGGAGGCGTTCGCGTCGGCCGCGACGCGCCTCCTCCAGTCGGTCACGCGCCTCCTGGGTGACGGAGATGATGCTGGCGCGGCGGTCGTCGGGGTCGGCCTCTCGGACCACCAGTCCGAGGTCGCTGAGCAACTGCACCTGACGTGAGACCGCGCCCTTGTCGATGCTGAAGTGCTCCGCGATCGCCGAGGCCCGCACCGGACCGTTGCAGTTCACGTAGGTCAGGGCCACGTACGACGTCGGCGCCAGATCGGGATGGATCCTGACCGCACGAATGGCGATCAGACGTCGAGCACGGCGCACCAGCACCACGACCTGCTGCTCGAGGTCGGTGAGCAGGTCGTCCCGGAAGGCGCCAGCCGCCCCGGGCTCCTCGACGGCCCCGGACTCCTCGTCGACCCCGTGCTCGACGCGTGAGTCCATCACTCAGCCCTCGACGGGAGCGGCGTCGGACTTCTTCAGCTCGACGGGAGCGGCGTCGGGCTTCTTCAACTCGTCGGCCCGCTTCACCGTCGTGCGCAGCGGAACCTCCTTGATGAAGAGGACCAGCACGAACCCGATCACGGCGAACGGGACGCTGAACAGGAAGACGTGGCTGACCGCGTCACCGTAGGCGTTCTCGAAGACCAGACGCACCGGCCCCGGGAGTTCGGACAGGTTCGGCACCGAGTGCGAGGAACCTTCCGAGGCCGCAGCGTCGAGACCGAGCTTGGCCATGCCCTCCGCGACCGCGTCGGAGACCTGGTGCGCCAGCACGGCACCCAGAGCGGCGACACCGGCCGAGCCACCGATGGAACGGAAGAACGCCACCAGCGCGGAGGCCGCGCCCATGTCCTTGAACGGGGTGACGTTCTGGACCGCGAGGACGAGGTTCTGCATCAGCAGACCGACACCCAGACCGAGCAGCAGCATGTAGAGACCGACCACGGCGAGCGGGGTCTCACGGTCGATCGTGGCCAGCAGAGCCATGCCGGCAGTCATCACGACTCCACCGAGGACCAGGAAGCGCTTCCACTTGCCGGTGGTGGTGATGAGCTTGCCCGAGACCATCGAGGAGACGAGCGTGCCGCCCACCATGCAGATGCTCATCAGGCCGGCCTTGGTGGGCGTCATGCCGCGCGAGAGCTGGAAGTACTGGCTCAGGTAGACCGAGGAACCGAACATCGCGATGCCCACCGCGACGGAGGCGAACGTGGCCAGCACGGTGGTGCGGTCGGCGAACAGACGCAGCGGCAGCACCGGGTCGACGGCGAACTTCGCCTCGACGAGGACGGCGAGCAGGAGCACGACGATCGAGCCCGCGGCCAGCAGGTAGGAGGTGTTCGAGGCCCAGTCGAACTGGTTGCCCGCCAAGGAGACCCACACCAGTAGCAGCGAGACGCCTGCCATCAGCAGGAACGAGCCGAGGTAGTCGATCGTCACCTTCTTCTTGGGGCGCGGCGCGAGGTGCAGGGTGCCCTGGATCAGGACGAGCGCGATCACGGCCAGCGGCAGAGCCGCGAAGAAGCACCAGCGCCACCCGAGGGTGTCGACCAGCAGACCGCCGACGAGGGGGCCGGCGACGGTGGCGGCAGCGAAGACCGAACCGGTGTACCCGGCGTAGCGTCCACGCTCACGCGGCGGGACCATCGAGGCGATGACGACCTGGATCAGCGCGGTGAGACCACCGATGCCGATGCCCTGGACGACGCGGGCGCCGATGAGGACCTTCATGTCGTCGGCCAGACCGGCACCCAAGGATCCGACGGCGAAGATGACCAGGGCGATCTGCACGAGCTTCTTCTGGTCGAAGAGGTCGGCGAGCTTGCCCCAGATCGGGGTGGTCGCGGTCATCGCCAGCAGTGTGCCGACGACGACCCACGTGTAACCGGTCTGGGTGCCGTCGAGCGCGGTCACGATCGGCGGGAGCGCGTTGTTGACGATCGTCGACGACGTCATGGCCGCGAACATGCCGAGCAGCAGGCCGCTCATGGCCTGGAGGATCTGCTTGTGCGTCATGGGGGCGCCGTCGCCGGCGAGGACGCCCGGCGGGGGGCCGGAGGGCGCCGCGGGGGCAGAGGGTGTGGACACGGGAACTCATTTCTGGGCTACGGCGGCCGGGCCGCTGCTGCACGGACAACGGTTGTCCGAGACAACCACATGAAAGGTTGCCACAAACAACCTTTTTCTCCAAGGTCGCCGCGCGCCCCGACCTGCAGGGACACGTACCCCATGTGATCGTGACCTGGCTCACTTGAGGTGACGATTTGTTACACACCCCACCTCGGGGGGTACCTACAAGAGGTGCAGAAGATTCGGGTCTTCCTGCTCGACGACCACGCGATCGTCCGCCACGGCCTCCGAGCACTCCTCGAGGCCGAACCGGACATCGAGGTCGTCGGCGAAGCAGGCAACGTGGTTGACGGTCTTTCCGGCGTGCTCGAGCACCGGCCGGACGTGGCTCTCCTCGACGCCAGGCTGCCTGACGGCTCAGGCGTGGACGTGGCGCGTGTGGTCTCCGCCCAGGCTCCCGAGGTCCGGATGCTGATGCTCAGCTCCTACGACGACGAACCCACCCTCGTCGCCGCGTTCTCCGCCGGCGTCCACGGCTACGTGCTCAAGCAGATCGCCGCCGAGAAGCTGCTCAGCGGCATCCGCGACGTCGCCGCCGGCAAGTCCCTCGTCGCTCCCGCCGTCGCGGCGCGGATGATGGACCGGATCCGTCGTCAGGACCAGGCCGAGAAGCAGCAGAGTCCCACGCTCGAGAACCTCACGCCCCAGCAGCAGCGGATCCTGCGTCTGATCGGCGAGGGCCTCACCAACCGCGAGATCGGTGCTCAGCTGTTCCTGGCCGAGAAGACGATCAAGAACAACGTCACGGCTCTCCTGGCTGCGCTCGGGGTCTCCCGGCGCACCCAGGCCGCGGTCATCGCCGCGCAGCTGTGGAAGCAGTCCTGAGCCGGTAGACCGACGATCGTCCCGCCGGAAGGCGCTCCCAGCCGTCGTCGATGCCCGAGGTCATCTCCGCGGCGCCGAGGAAGAGGTAGGCATCCGGGTTCATGACCCGACGCAGGCGACGGAGGATGTCGCGCTTGGTCTCGACGTCGAAGTAGATCAGCACGTTGCGCAGGAACACCACGTCGAACCGGCCGAGGTGGTCGAACGAGTGCAGCAGGTTGACCTTCGAGAAGGTCACCATCGAGGCGACCTCCGGGTCGAGGCGCCAGTTGACTCCCGCGCGCTGGAAGTGACGCACCAGCGTCGTCGCGGGCAGACCGCGGTTGACCTCGAGCTGGGAGTACTCCGCCGCTCGTGCCTTCGCGAGCACTTCGTCGGAGAGGTCGGTGCCGATGATCTCGACGCCGAAGCCGGTGAGCTCGGGGGTCTCCTTGACCGTCATCGCGACGCTGTACGGCTCCTGGCCGGTTGAGCAGGCCGCGGTCCACACCCGCAGACGACGCCCGGGTCGACGCGCGGCCAGATCGGGGAAGACGTCCTGACGCAGCGCCACGAACGGGTCACGGTCGCGGAAGAACGAGGTCTCGTTGGTGGTCAGTGCCTCGACGATGCGCTCCAGCAGACCCCGGTCACGCGAACGCTGGACGGAGTGGACGAAGGTGTCGACGTCGGCGAAACCCAGGCTGCGGGCCATGGGCTGGAGCCGGGACTCGACCAGGTACTCCTTGCCGGCCTCGAGCACGATGGCGCTCTCACGGCGGACGTGATCACGGACGAAGACGAAGACGTCAGGTGCCAGGGTCATGCCAGACCTCCTCGTCGGGTCTCACGGGATTCGCGACGGACGTCACTGCGAATGTCACTGCGAATGTCACTGCGGACAGGCTGCTCGGGGCGCTGGACGAGGCGCCGCTGCACCTCGGCTGCGATCAGGGAGAGCGGGAGCACCTGCTCGGCCAGACCGGCCTGGGCAACCGCTCCGGGCATCCCCCAGACCACCGAACTGGCGCGGTCCTGGGCGATCAGTGATCCGCCCGCCTCGACGAGCTTCTCCCCGCCCTTCAGCCCGTCGTGTCCCATGCCGGTGAGCACGAGGCCCAGGACAGGTCCTCCCGCGTTGGCGGCCGCCGAGCGGAACAGGACGTCGACCGCTGGTCGGCAGTAGTTCTCCGGCGGCTGTTGGTTGAGCGCCGCTTGCAGCGCCGCTCCGGCGCGGTTCACGGTGAGGTGGTGGTCGCCGGGCGCGATCACCACAGTGCCCGGCGCGAGCCGCATCCCGTCGGTGGCCTCCACGACCGGGAAGTCGCAGTGCCGGTCGAGTCGAGCCGCGAACTGGGCGGTGAAGACCGGGGGCATGTGCTGGACCACTGCGACCGGAACCGGGAGCGGCGGCAACGCCTTGAGCAGGTGGAACAGTGCTTCGGGACCGCCGGTCGAACTGCCGATCACGAGCATCCGGTAGCCGCGCACAGGAGAGACCGGCTCGCGCAGTTCGATGGCGTCGGGAACCGCCGGCTCACGGCGCGCAGGGCGGGCAGGGCGGGCAGGGCCAGCGGTGCCGACGGGCGCCGCACGACGCTCACGCAAGGCCGGGAGCGCCCCGCCGGGACGCGTCACGAGGTTCTTGATCAACGGGATCAGTGCGTCCCGGACCTGCTCGATCGAACGGGTGACGCTACCGACGTTGGCGGGCTTCGGGACGTAGTCCGAGGCGCCGGCCGCGAGGGCGTCGAAGGTCGCCGAGGCACCGCGTGCGGTGAGGGTGGAGAACATGATGATCGGGACCCGATTGCCGGTGGCGCGGATACCGCGGACCGCTTCGATGCCGTCCATCTCGGGCATCTCGACGTCCATCGTCACCAGGTCGGGGCGCAGGGAGGCGACCTTCTGCAGCGCCACCCGACCGTTGATCGCAGTGCCCACGACCTCGATGCCGGGGTCCTCGGAGAGGATGCCGGTGACCAGCCGCCGGATCACGACCGAGTCGTCGACGACGAGCACGCGAATCGGGGGCACCGGAACTCCTTCGGTCGGTGCCAGCCACACGGCTGACACCGACCAGATCGGCGCAGGTGGTCCAGACCTGAGCCGAAGGACGGATCAAGCCCGGAACTGGGCGATCGCGGCGCGCATCTCCTCAGTGCGGCGCGAGATCTGGTCGACCTCGGCCTGGGCCGCCGCGACGTGCTCGGAGGTGGCTCGGGCGGTCGAGGAGACACCGACGATGTTCTCCGCGATCTGACGGGTTCCCGCCGACGCCTCGACCACGTTGCGACCCATCTCGTTGGTCGTCGCGGTCTGCTCCTCCACCGCCGAAGCGATGGTGAGCTGGTAGTCGTTGATCGACCGGATGACCGTCTCGATCTCACCGATCGCACCCACCGCAGACGCGGTGTCGCCCTGGATCGCCTCGACCCGACGCGCGATGTCTTCAGTGGCACGCGCGGTCTCCTGCGCGAGCTCCTTGACCTCGTTCGCCACGACCGCGAAGCCCTTGCCCGCCTCACCGGCACGAGCGGCCTCGATCGTCGCGTTCAGTGCCAGCAGGTTGGTCTGCTCCGCGATCGAGGTGATCACCTTGACCACGTTCCCGATCTCCTGGCTCGACGCGCCGAGCTGGGCCACCGTGGTGCTGGTGGTCTCCACCGAACGCACCGCGTCGGAGGCAACCCGAGCCGCCTCGTTCGCCGAATGCGCGATCTCCCGGATCGAAGCCGTCATCTGCTCCGAACCAGCAGCCACGGTCTCCACGTTGCGCGAGACCTCCTCAGCCGCGTCGGAGACCACACCGGACTGCGCCGAGGTCTCGCCGGCGACGACAGCGATCTGCATGGCGTTGCTGGCCAACGTGTTCGCGGCCTCGGCCACGGCGTCAGAGGTCGAACCGACCCCGGCCATCATCGCGCGCAGCTTCTCGGTGGCGACGTCGAGGTCGGCAGCCATGGCGCCCAGCTCGTCGCGGTTGGTGACGTCCGCGCGACGGGTCAGGTCGCCCTGGGCAAGACCTTCGACGACGAAACGAACCCGCGCGATGTTGCCGGCCAGAGCAGCCGCGACCCACCAGGCGAGAGCGCCGGCGAGCACGAGGCCGGCCAGGAGCACGAGCACGGTGGTGCGCAGGGTCACGTGGTAGTCGTCGTCGACGGCCTGGGCGGCCGCGTTGGCGTCGGCGAACTCGAGGTCGCGCAGGCTCTGCAGAGTCCCCTCCATCAGGGTGATGAGCGGCTGGGCCTCGTCCGCCTCCAGGCGCAGCCACCGGTCGCGTCCCGACTCCAGACCCTCGGCGGCGCCTGCTCCGGTGTCGGACATGGCGGCGTCGGGCATCTCCTCGCTGACGAGGGTGAAGTACTCGTAGGCGGCGGTGCGCTGACGGTCGAGCGTGGCCGCAGCCTCCTCGCCCAGGTCCATCGCGCCGTAGGCCTGTCCAGCCGTCTGGAGGTCCTTCCAGAACGACTCGACCTTCTTCTGGGCCGCCTTCTTGTCCTTCATGTCGGGCTGGATCAGCACGTCCCGGCTGGCGGAGTGCATGCCCCGGAACGCGGTGTGCATGTCGGCGACGTACTGCAGACCGGTGAACTTGTCGTCACGCATGTCCTCCACGCTCGAGTTGAGGCTGCGCAGCGAGGTGACCCCCACGATGCCGACGACGACCGCGACGAACGCAGCCACACCCACCGAAACCAGGGTCTTGACACGGACGCTGCGGTCTCGCATGACGCGCTGGACGACGGAACGGTCGGCGTGCGATGAACGGGGATCACTCATGGCCGCCCGATCGACGCAGCGCCCTCGCTCCTGAGCGAAGGTCTCGTCTCGTCCCCGCCAACGGGACGACCACACCCCCAAACAGGGGGATCGGACTGATCGATCCGTCGAGTGGACACCGCAGCGACCACCCGACGGACCTCAGCCCAGCCCAGAATCGGACAGACCTGGGTCAGCCCCGAGTCAGACCCGGAACTTCTCCACGCCGGAACGCAGGTCGCGAGCCATCCCGGCGATCTGGGTGACGGCCTGGTGCGCCTCGGCAACCGCCTCGGTGGTGGCACCCGCAGAGGCGGAGATCGCACCGATGTTGGCTGCGATCTGACGGGTTCCCGCCGACGCCTCCCCCACGTTGCGACCCATCTCGTTGGTCGTCGCGGTCTGCTCCTCCACCGCCGAGGCGATGGTGAGCTGGTAGTCGTTGATCGACCGGATGACCGTCTCGATCTCACCGATCGCGTTCACCGCACTGGCGGTGTCGCCCTGGATGGTCTCCACGCGACGTGCGATGTCCTCGGTCGCACGCGCCGTCTCCTGCGCGAGTTCCTTGACCTCGTTCGCGACGACGGCGAAGCCCTTGCCCGCCTCACCGGCACGAGCGGCCTCGATGGTGGCGTTCAGTGCCAGCAGGTTGGTCTGCTCCGCGATCGAGGTGATCACCTTGACCACGTTCCCGATCTCGCGCGAGGAATCGCCGAGCTGGGAGATGGTGGCATTGGTGGACTCGACGGTGCGGACCGCGTCGGACGCGACCCGAGCCGCCTCGTTGGCCGAGTGCGCGATCTCCCGGATCGAGGCGGTCATCTGCTCCGAACCAGCAGCCACGGTCTCGACGTTGCGCGAGACCTCTTCCGCGGCTGCGGCAAGGACAGCCGACTGCGTCGCACCGTCAGCCGCTCCGGCGGAGATCTGCTGGGTGCCCGAGGCCACCTGTTCCGCAGCAGCGCCCACGGCGTCGGATGCATCGACGACCTGGGTCATCAGACCGCGCAGGGCGGAGGTGGCGGTGCCCAGGCTGTGGGCCATCTGGCCCAGTTCGTCCTGGTCCTCCACCTCGGCGATGCGGGTCAGGTCACCGTCGGCGAGTCCCTGGGTGAGGTGTGCGACCGCAGCGACGTTGCGCATGATGCCGCGCACGACCCACAGCCCGACGAGCACAGCCAGTGCGACGCCGGCGAGCACCACCACCAGCAGCGTGGTGCGGGTGGAGTCGTACTCCTCGTGGACCGCGTCGAGGGCCTGCTGGGCTGCCTCCATCTCGAGGTCCTGCAGGGCCACGATGGCGTCGACCATCCGGTCGACCTGGGGTGCTGCCTGGGCGACGTGGACGACCTGCCACTTCTGGGCGTCGCCGTCCACGGCGAGGGGTCGCATCACGTCGGTCTGGACGGCGCGGTAGTCCGCCGCGGCGTCGACGAGGTCCTCGAAAGGTGCGCGCGCTGCGTCGGTCCGGACGAACCCTTCGTAGGCCTTGGCGTTCTCGAGGAACATGTCGTAGTCCTCGATCTGGCTGTCCATCAGCTCGCCGCGTTCCTCAGGGGTGGCGAAGCCGAGCGCCTCACGCGAGGTCAGACGCATCTCGTAGACCGCGGCGCGGATGCTGGCCAGGGTACTGACGCCGGCGAGGTTGTCGTCGTGGATCTGTTCGGCCCGCTCGCTCGTCGCGGAGAGGGCGGTGATGCCGACCACGCCGACGACGACGGAGACGACGGCTGCCACGAAGACGGCACCGAGGACCTTGACGCGGACGCTGAGGTCCTTGACCCGTGAGGTCAGGCTGCGTGGCGCTCGGTTCGGGGGGAGGGCTGCGGGGACGGCAGTACGGAGGGTGTTGGCGGACACGGTTCCTTCTCAGGTGTGTTCCCTGTGGGTCTCCCAGGGATGGCGAAAGGCGCCGCGGGGTCTCCCGCGCGCCTCGTCCGGACGCTTCCGGACGCCGAAAGGCGCCGGGGACGCCGGCCCTCAGGGGTCGGCGCCACCGGCGCTGTCCGGGTGTTGCTCAGACGTTCTTCAGACGTTGCTGGCGCGTTGTTCGAGCGTTGCCGCAGCGTTGCTCACGCGTTGTCGGGACCCTGCTCAGACGTGGAAGCGCTCCACGCCCACACGCAGGTCGCGGGCGAGACCGGCGATCTGCCCGACCGCCTCGTGCGCCTGGGCCACGGCCTGCGTGGTGTCGTTGGCGGCCGTGGAGACACCGACGATGTTCTCCGCGATCTGACGGGTTCCCGCCGATGCCTCGGCGACGTTGCGACCCATCTCGTTCGTCGTCGCGGTCTGCTCCTCCACCGCAGACGCGATGGTGAGCTGGTAGTCGTTGATCGAGCGGATCACGGAGTCGATCTCACCGATCGCGTTCACGGCACTGGCCGTGTCGCCCTGGATGGCCTCGACCCGACGCGCGATGTCTTCAGTGGCACGCGCCGTCTCCTGCGCCAGTTCCTTGACCTCGTTCGCCACGACGGCAAAGCCCTTGCCCGCCTCACCGGCACGAGCCGCCTCGATCGTCGCGTTCAGCGCCAGCAGGTTGGTCTGCTCCGCGATCGAGGTGATCACCTTGACCACGTTCCCGATCTCCTGGCTCGACGCACCGAGCTTGGAGACGGTCTGAGTGGTCGACTCGACGGTGCGGACCGCGTCGGACGCCACCCGGGCAGCCTCGTTCGCCGAATGCGCGATCTCCCGGATCGACGCGGTCATCTGCTCCGACCCAGCAGCCACGGTCTCGACGTTGCGCGAGACCTCCTCCGCCGCCGCAGCGACGACGTCGGCCTGCACCGAGGTCTCCTCGGCGCCAGCGGCGATCTGCGACGAACCCGACGCGACCTGGTCCGCCGAGGAGGCGAGGTCCTGGGCAGCGGTGGACACCGTGGACATCAGTTCACGCATCGAGGCCGACGCGGAGTCGAGGCTACGGGCCATCTGGCCCAACTCGTCCTGGTCGTCGACGTCGGCGTGCTGGGTGAGATCGCCCTCGGCGAGAGCCTCGGCGACACGCTGCACCGCAGTGACGTTGGCCTTGATCCGGCCGGCGACGCGGAAGCCGAGGAACAGCACGACCACGGAACCGATCGACACGAGCAGGATCTGGGTCATGCGGGTGTTGTCGTAGGACTCGTTGATGTCGGCGACGCTCTGGTCGGAGAGGTCACGCTCGAGCAGGTAGAGGTCGTTGAGCGCAGTGTTCATCTCCTGCGCCACAGGGGTGACGTACTCGTCGCTGGCCTCCCACCAACCCTCGAGGTCACCCTTCTCGATGCTCGGCGCGACCTTCTCATCGATCGCCTCGACGTACGCCGCGGCGGCGTTCATCATCCGGTCGTAGGGTTCCTGCAGTCCGTTGCCGAGGCCGGTGCTGGCGTACTTGGAGGCGGCTTCGAGGAACGTCGAGTAGGAGGTTTCGACACTCTTGAGGGACTCGAGGCGCTCCGCCTTCGCGACGTAGAGCATCGGGCTGCGCGACGCGATCCGCAGCGTGGCGTTGGTGCTGCTGACTTCGGACAGCGCCGTGAGGCCGTTGACGTGGACGTCGTGCATGGCCTCGGCCTCGTCCCGGGTGCTGCTCACCGCCGCCAGGCCGGTCACTCCGGCGACGATGGCCACGAGCACCGCCGCGGCCACGAGGGCCACGATCTTGGTCAGGATGCTGGTGTCCCTGGCCTTCTGGAAGAAAGAACGTCCCGAGACGTTGTCCATCTGTTGCTGCGCTCCTGCGTCTGGGCCCGCCGTGCACGACAGGCATGTCTTCCTGCCCATTCCGGACGGGGATGGGCAGGAGGTGCAGGGGCGAGAAATGCACTGCACTCCTCGAACGACGAGCTTCCGTGCCCTGCCGCCGACCGGTCTGCACCTACAAGACCAGTCGGCAGCAGAAGACGCAGGAGGAGAGAAGGCCGTCCAGATCGCACCGTTTCACACCCGTTCGCGGGGAGGAGGATGACTTCCTCACCCCCGATCGGGGATGCGTCAGATCTGGAAGCGGCGCACCCCTGCCCGGAGCTCGTCGGCGAGCGCCGCGATCTGGGTGACGCCCTCGTGGGCCTGCGCGACGGCTTGCGTGGTGTCAGCAGCCGCAGTGGAGACACCGACGATGTTCTCCGCGATCTGACGGGTTCCGGCAGACGCCTCCCCCACGTTGCGACCCATCTCGTTGGTGGTCGCGGTCTGTTCCTCCACCGCCGAGGCGATGGTGAGCTGGTGGTCGTTGATCGAGCGGATGACGGAGTCGATCTCGCCGATCGCGCCGACGGCGCTGGCCGTGTCGCCCTGGATGGCCTCGACGCGACGCGCGATGTCCTCGGTCGCGCGCGCGGTCTCCTGCGCGAGCTCCTTGACCTCGTTCGCGACGACAGCGAAGCCCTTGCCGGCCTCACCGGCACGAGCTGCCTCGATCGTCGCGTTCAGTGCCAGCAGGTTGGTCTGCTCCGCGATCGAGGTGATCACCTTTACCACGTTGCCGATCTCCTGGCTGGAGACACCGAGCTGGGCCACCGTGGTGCTGGTGGTCTCCACCGAACGCACCGCGTCGGAGGCGACCCGGGCGGCCTCGTTCGCCGAGTGCGCGATCTCCCGGATCGAGGCGGTCATCTGCTCCGAACCAGCAGCCACGGTCTCCACGTTGCGCGAGACCTCCTCCGCCGCGGCAGCCACGACGTCGGACTGCACCGAGGTCTCCTCGGCACCAGCAGCAATCTGCGCCGAACCCGAGGCGATCTGGTCGGCGAGGACCGAAAGGTTCTGCGACGACTCGTCGACCGAGGCCATCAGCGCCCGCAGGGAGTCACCGGCCGCGTCGAGGCTGCTGGCCATCTGGCCCAGCTCGTCACCGTCGGTCACCTCGGCGCGACGGGTGAGGTCGCCTTCGGCCATGGCGTCGGCCACGGCCTTGACCGCGAGCACGTTGCCGCGCAGTCGGCGGGCGACGCTCGTCCCGGCCAGCATCAGGGCCGCCGACCCGATCACGACCATGAGCACCTGGATGGTGCGGGTGTCGGTGTAGGCGTCCTCGATCTGATCCACGCTCGCCTGCGACATCTCACCCTCGAGCTCGAAGAGGCGGTCGACCAAGGTCGTCATCTTCTCGACGGCCGGACGCGCCTCGGCCGTGTTGACCTCCCACCACTCGTCACGGTCACCGGCGAGCGCCAGCGGAGCGATGACGTCGTGCTGCAGTGCGGTGTACTCCTCCGCAGCCTCGACGAGCTCGTCGAGGGCGGCGCCTAGGTCACCGGTGACGCCGGTGGCCCGGTACTCCGTGGCAGCGTCCAGGAAACCCTCGTAGGAGACGTCCTGCGCCGCGATGGCCTCCGCGCGGTCCTGCTTGTCGGTGCGCAGCAACGGCGTGCGCGACGCGATCCGCATGTCGTCGATGGCTTGGCGCACGTCCGCCAGAGCGTCAAGTCCCTGCACGTGCACGTCGTAGAGCTCGCGGGCGGAGTCCCGGGAACGGTCGAGCGCGTTCAGGCCAGCCAGGCCGACCGCGACCGCCACCACGACGGCACCAGTCACGAGCGCGATGATCTTGGTGAGGACGCTGAGCGACCTGACCTTCTGCATGGGGGTACGTCCCGAGACGTTCTGCACGGTGGGGGTCTCCTGCTCTGGGTGCCCCGACCCACTCGACAAGGCGGCGGACAGCCATGAGCTCCGGGGCGACGAACGCCCGAGCCGCGGCGCTCGGACGGCCCACCGCGTGCGGCAGGCACTACTCCCATCGGCTCCCCCCAATCGGGCATGAGGCGCTCAGGTGGAACACTTCCGCGTCAAACATCATGGTTTACCCACGGCTCGTGACGGGAACACAAGCGATCCGCATGAGCCCGTCACACGAGGTTCGGCCCGAACACCGCGGTGTCCGGGCCGAACCTGTGGGGATGTCGTGCAGGGTCAGGCAGTGAAGTGGTTCACGGAGGCACGGAGGTCAGCCGAGAGCTGCGCGATGTCCGCGACCGCCATCTGGGCCCGGCCCACGGACTCCTCGCCACGCTCGGAGGAGGTACGAACGTCGTTGATGCTCTCGGCGATGTGGCTGGTGCCCGAGGACGCCTCGGCGACGTTGCGACCCATCTCGTTCGTCGTCGCGGTCTGCTCCTCCACCGCCGAGGCGATGGTGAGCTGGTAGTCGTTGATCGACCGGATGACCGTCTCGATCTCACCGATCGCGTTCACCGCACTGGCGGTGTCGCCCTGGATGGTCTCCACGCGACGTGCGATGTCCTCGGTCGCACGCGCCGTCTCCTGCGCGAGTTCCTTGACCTCGTTCGCGACGACGGCGAAGCCCTTGCCCGCCTCACCGGCACGAGCGGCCTCGATCGTCGCGTTCAGTGCCAGCAGGTTGGTCTGCTCCGCGATCGAGGTGATCACCTTGACCACGTTCCCGATCTCCTGGCTCGAGTTGCCCAGCTGCGAGATCGTGCGCGTGGTGTCCTCGACCGAACGCACGGCTTCGGAAGCAACCCGGGCAGCCTCGTTCGCCGAGTGCGCGATCTCCCGGATCGACGCCGTCATCTGCTCCGCACCCGCAGCCACGGTCTCGACGTTGCGCGAGACCTCCTCAGCCGCCTCGGAGACCAGACCCGCCTTGCCGGCAGTGCGGCCGGCGGAGGTCTTCATCATGTCGATGCCGGAGCCGAGCTCGACCGCAGCGGTGTTGACCGCGTCGGTGGTGCCGACGACACCGGCCATCAGTTCACGCAGGCTGGCCGTGGCCACGTCGAGGTCAGTAGCCATCTGGCCCACTTCGTCGCGGCTGGAGACGTCGGCGCGACGGGTCAGGTCGCCCTGGGCAAGACCAGCGACGACGTGCCGGACAGCGGCGATGTTGCGGCCCACGCCCCGAGCGGTGACCCGAGCCATGCCCGCGGCGATCAGCAGACCGATGACCAGCATCACCACGTTGAGGTTGCGCGAGAACTCGTAGTCGGCGCGGATGTCCGCCACAGCCGCCTCGGCGTGCGCGACGACCTCATCGGTCAGGAAGTCGAGGCCCTCGTGCAACGACTCCACCAGCGGGTCGCCCTCGGCCTCGTTGATCTTCGACCAGGCCTCGGGGTCCTGGTCCTTGGCGGCCTCGGCGAGGTCACCGGTCTGGAGGGCGTGGTAGGCGCTGGCACTCTTGCGCAGTTCGGCGAAGGCTGCCTCGGTGTCGGAGTCGACGGACTGCTGGGCGTAGTCGTTGGCCGAGGCCTCGAACTTCTGCCACCCCTTCTCGAGGGAGGCCGAGGCCTTCTTCTTGTCCTCGGGGCTGAACTCGATCAGGACGTCGCGCGCGGAGATCCGCATGGCGTCGACGCCGGCGCGCATGCCGGAGACGTACATGACGCCGCGGGTGTTGTGCTCGTAGAGCGCATCGGCGTCGTCGCTGAGGTTGGTCAGGTTGACGTAGGACACGATCGAGATCGCGAAGGCAACCAGACCGGCCACCGTCACGGAGGCGAGCGTCTTGGCGCCGACGCTGCGGTCGCTGAAGGCACGTTGGGTGAAGGTGCGCCCCTCGGGCGCAGGGGTGACTGAACTCATGGGGGGGGGTTTCCTCGGGGAAGGGTGTCAGTGGATCCGTGCGGTTCGAGGTCTTCGGGGCCACGTTCCGTACGGCGAGGGCCACGTGTGGCCGATGGTGCCGGGGCCAGCGGGGGCCCGGTGGATCTGCGGTCAGCTGCGGACGAAGTGCCCGATCTGCTGCTGGAGATCAGCCGACATCTGGGTCAGTGACGCGGCTGCGCTCTCGGTCTGCTCGACGACCTCGCTCGTCTGCTCGGCCGACTGGGTCACGCCGGCGATGCTGCCGGCGATCTGGGTGGTGCCTGCCGACGCCTCGGCGACGTTGCGACTCATCTCGTTGGTGGTCGCGGTCTGTTCCTCCACCGCCGAGGCGATGGTGAGCTGGTGGTCGTTGATGGTGCGGATCACGGAGTCGATCTCACCGATCGCGTTCACGGCGCTGGCGGTGTCGCCCTGGATGGCCTCGACGCGGCGAGCGATGTCTTCGGTGGCGCGCGCGGTCTCCTGCGCCAGTTCCTTGACCTCGTTCGCGACGACGGCGAAGCCCTTGCCGGCCTCACCGGCACGGGCGGCCTCGATCGTCGCGTTCAGGGCCAGCAGGTTGGTCTGCTCCGCGATCGAGGTGATCACCTTGACCACGTTCCCGATCTCGCGCGAGGAATCGCCGAGCTGGGAGATGGTGGCATTGGTGGACTCGACGGTGCGGACCGCGTCGGACGCGACCCGAGCAGCCTCGTTCGCCGAATGCGCGATCTCCCGGATCGAAGCCGTCATCTGCTCCGCACCCGCAGCCACGGTCTCGACGTTGCGCGAGACCTCCTGGGCCGAGACGCCGACCAGGCCAGCCTGCTCGGAGGTGGACTGCGCCCCCGCGCTCAGGTGCGCAGCCGTCTCGGCGAGGCCCCCTGCAGCGGCCCCGAGGCCCAGAGCGGAGTCCGCGACGTTGCCGATGATGCGGTCAGTGGTGACGACGGTCAGGTTGAGGTGCCGCTCGAGCTCGCCGATCTCACCACCGGAGACCTCGGGGACCCGACGGGTCAGGTCGCCGGCCGCGATGCCGCGCAGAGCCGCCACGACCGCGTTGACCGGACGGGTGATGGAACGCGTGATCGCTCGGGCCACGATCACGAAGAGGACCAGACCGATCAGAGCCACGCCGTACATCTGCCAACGTACGGCGGTACGCCTGTCTGCCTGTTCCTGCTCGATCCGGTCGACGACCTGCTCGATCCGGACGAGGTTGGGAGCCAGCACCTCGTCGACGGACGCGGTGACCACGTCGACCTTCTCCACGAGTGCCGGCGCCGTCTCGGGCTTCTGCGCAGCGGCGGTGAGGATCTCCTCGATCGCAGCGCCGAACGCGGTGAATCCTGCACGGAAGGAGTCGGCCTCCCCTTCGGCGACGTTGAGTTCCGTGCCGGAGTGCGTGGCGATGATGTCGGTCATCGTCCGGAACGTCGCCTCGACCTCCGCGGAAGCATCCGCGGCCTCGCCGCTGGCCAGGGCTCGGTAGACCGTGGCCTTCAGCGAGTGCGCCTCGCTGTCGAGGCGGTGGAAGTCGGCACGGAGGTCCTGGTACCTGGACAGGAGTTCGGAGTCGGACCCCATCGAGCGGACGTTGAGTCCGACGAAGGTGGTGATCGACGCCGACGTCACGATGGCGACGACAGCCAGGGCAAGCAACTTCCGGCCCAGGGCCAACCGCGCGAGGAACTGCTTCATCAGGGAGAACTCCTGCTCAGGGGTCAGGCCGCGACGGTGCGCGCGACGTCGAGCGCCAGCAGGAGCCGGCCCTCCAACTTGTAGGCGCCCAGCAGGAAGTCGCGAGCCGGGCCGGTCAGCGTGTCCGGCGGCAGCTCGAACTGTGCGTCGTCGACGTCGATCACGGCACCGATGGTGTCGACGCGCAGCGCGATCGCCTCGCCGTCGACCCGGACCACCACGAGCATCGCCTCGGTGTCGGCGTCACGGTCGGGCAGACCGAGACGGGCCCGGAGCTCCATCGCGCTGAGGACCTGACCGCGCAGGTTGATCAGCCCCGAGACGCTGGCCGGGGCCAGCGGGATCCGGGTCTGCGGCTGTCCGCGCAGGACCTCCTGGACGAGGTCGACGTCGACGCCGTAGAGCCGGCCGTCGAGGGTGAAGGTGACCAGTCGGGTGCTCACATCAGTTCCTGCGTGTCGTCGACGGAGTAGAAGGTGGGGTCGGCGGCGAGGATCGCCGCGCGCACGTCGAGGACCTCGACGAGCCGGTCGCGGACCAGCGTCGATCCCAGGACGCCGTGGCCGGTGACGTCCGAGCTGAGCTCGCCGCCCTCCTCCACGATGTCGACGATCTCGTCGACCACGATCGCGACGCTGCGGGCGCCGACGGTGTAGATGACGACGACGAGGTCCTCGGCTCCACGGTCGGAGTAGGTGCCGTAGAAGTCGGCCAGACGCACCAGCGGCAGGATGCTGCCGCGGTACTGGACCACCTCGCGGCCGCCGACCTGCTCGACCGCAGTGGCGGGGAAGTTCTCCAGGCGGGTGACCGAGGAGAGCGGGATCGCGACGCGGCGGTCTGCGCCGAGGCCGGCGACCAGGAGGCGCTGGCTCTCGTCGACGGTGACTCGCGTCTCCGTCTCGGTGGCGCGCTCGATCTCGGTGGCCTCGGTGTTGAGGACGCGACGTGCGAGCGTCTGGACGTCCAGGATCAGCGCGACCGTCCCGTCGCCCAGGATCGTGGCACCGGAGTAGGCGCCGATCGCCTTGAGCTGGCTGCCCAGCGGCTTGACGACGATCTCCTCGGTGGAGAGGACCCGGTCGATGACGAGACCGAAGCGGCGCCCCTCAGCCTGCAGGACCGCGATCACGACGTGGCCGTCGGAACGCTCCGACTCGACGCCGAGCAGGTCGGCCAGGCGAACCAGCGGAAGCAGGGTGCCGCGCAGGCGGTACACCGAGGCGCCGTTGACGTCCTCGACGTCAGTGACGGCACGGTCGGCGTCGAGCGCGACGAGCTCCAGCAGGCTGACCTGCGGGATCGCGTAGCGGTCGCCGGAGCACTCCACGGTCAGGGCCGGGACGATCGCCAGGGTCAGCGGGATCCGGAGACGGCAGGTGGTGCCCTTGCCGAGCACCGACTCGACCTCGACGGCGCCGCCGATGGCCTCGATGTTGGTGCGGACCACGTCCATGCCGACACCACGGCCGGAGACGTTGGTGACGGCCTTCGCGGTGGAGAAGCCGGGCGCGAAGATCAGCTGGAGGACGTCGTTGGGCGACATCTCGGCGAGCTGGGCGGGGGTGCGCAGTCCCTTCTCGACGGCCTTCGCCGCGATCCGGGACGGGTCGATGCCGGCACCGTCGTCGGCGACCTCGACGACGACCTGGCCGCCCTCGTGGTACGCGCGCAGCGTCAGCTTGCCCTCGGCGGGCTTGCCGATCTCGACGCGCTCGGCGGGGGTCTCGAAGCCGTGGTCGACGGAGTTGCGGACCAGGTGGGTCAGCGGGTCCTTGACGGCCTCCAGCAGGGAGCGGTCGAGCTCGGTCTCCTTGCCGACCATCTCCAGCGAGACCGACTTGCCGCACTGCGCTCCGAGGTCACGGACGACGCGGGGCAGCTTGGCCCACAGGTTGTCGATGGGCTGCATGCGCGTCTTCATGACGCCTTCCTGCAGCTCGGAGGCGATCAGGTTGAGGCGCTGGGCGGACGCGGTGAGGTCGGCGTCCGCCTGGACACCGGCCTGTCGGACGATCTGGTTGCGGGTCAGCACGAGCTCGCCGACCAACTGCATCAGGGTGTCGAGGACCTCGACGTCGACGCGGATCGACGACTCCGCGACGCTGCGGCGGTGCGGGTGGTCGTCGTGGTGGTCGTCCTCGGCCGGAGCAGCCGGGGTCGCTGCCGGGACCGCGAGGGCCGCGGGGACCGCAGCCGGCACGGGCTCGACGGCCGGGGCCGGCGTCTCGACCGGCGCCTCTGCCACGGGAGCGGGCGCAGCAACCGGCTGAGCCGCGACCGGAGCGGCTGCGACCTCAGCGACAGGCGCAGGGGCAGCAGCAGCAGGAGCCGGGGCCGACGCACGTCCTTCGAGGACCGCGGAGATCGCCTCGACGACCGCGGTGACGTCGAGGTCGCCCTCGCCGCCCTTCTCCTCGATCGCGCCGAGCAGGTCACGCACGGTGTCGACCATGGCGAGCAGCACGTCGGTGGTCTGCTGCGTCATCGACATCTTGCCGTCGCGCAGCCTCGCCAGGAGGTTCTCGCCCACGTGGGTCACCGACTCCAGCTTGCCGAAGGCAAGGAAGCCGCTGGTGCCCTTGATCGTGTGGATGGTCCTGAAGATGCTGGCCAGCAGGTCCCGCGAATCAGGTTCACGCTCGAGCGCGACAAGGTCGCGGTCGAGCTGGTCCAGGTTCTCGTGGCTCTCCACGAGAAACTCCTGGACGATCTCGTCCATGTCGTCCATCGGTGCACCTTCCGTCGTCGCACGCACCTACGACGAACACATCGGCACCACAGCGGGCAACCTGAGCCAGAACCCCCGAGGGCCCCTCCCCGGGCACGGCCTCCCCCACGTTGGGGAGTCAGGACTCCCTGCGGCGACGCACGGCGTCGGCCAGCGAGGCGACGGCGTCGGCCGCCGGGGCGACGGCGCCCTGGTTGCTGGAGGTCAGCTCGGCCAGCAACTCGGCGCGGTGGACCTTGACCGAACGCGGAGCGTCGATCCCGATCCGGACGACGTCCCCACGCACCTCGAGGACGGTCAGGGTGACGTCGTCACCGATGACGACGCTCTCTCCGACCCGACGACTCAGCACCAACATGTGACCAACCTAAGCCACGACGTGGGTGCAGGCGTCACGCACGCAGGCGTCACGGGACCAGCGGGGTCGCGACGGAGTACGTCGCTGAGTCGAGGATCACCTGCACCGCACGGCGGGTCCGGGTGTTGACCAGGATCGGCGCCAGCAGGTTGGCCGTCGTGCGCTCCAGCGAAGCACCGGCGGTGAGCATCAGCAGGACCATCACCTGGGAGGCGTCGGTGACCTCGAGCAGCTCGACGACGTCATCCTCGACCACGGGCGCGTAGTCAGGGAAGAAGTCGAACGGCGACGCCACCAGGAACCGGACGGAGGCGTCGTCGATGCAGGTGAGCTCGCAGAGCACACCGTCCTCGTCGAGCCGGACCAGCGTGAAGCGGTGGTGGTCGGGGAACCCGAGGACGGGCGTGACGAACTCGATCACGGCGAGGTCGTCGTGCACGTGCACGGCAGGATCGGTCATGAGACTCATTCAGTCACACCCTTCGGGTCGACGTCGAACAGCAGAGGTCAGCGGTCAACTCAGCAGGCAGGTCAGCAGGCAGGTCAGCGGAGGTAGTCGAGCAGGCTCGGCTGGATGACGCGGGCGGTCGCGCTGAGCGCGGCCTGGTAGGTGACCTCGCCGAGAGCCAGGTCCATCGAGACCCGTGCGATGTCCACCTCCTCCAGTTCGGAGAGCTGGTTGCGCAACGAGAGCTCTCGGTCACGTGCCTTGTCCAGCGAGGACTCGACCCGGTTGGTGCGGCCACCCACCTCGGCCAGACCGGCCGTCAGACGCTCCATGCCGGCGGCGAGCGAGTCGAGAGCCGTGGCCAGACCGGCGTCGTCACCGGTGCGGATCGCGATCGACGCGGCTTCGAGGTCGGCGAAGAGGTTGGCGCCGGCAGGCCCGTAGACCGCGGTCGCGTCCATGTCGACCCGGACGGTGACGCCTTCGGCGACAGTGCGGGTGACCTCGCCCGTGGTGGTGCCGACGTAGGTGCCGTCGGCATCGAAGGCGACCCCGCCCGCGGTCACTCCGCCGAAGACAGGGCGCCCCAGATAGGTGGTGTTGGCGAGGCTGATCAGCGACTCACGCAGCTGGTCGACCTCCACCGCAAGTGCCTCGCGCGAGGAGACGCTGGTGACGGCACCGCTGCGGGCCTGCAGGACGAGCTCGCGGGCCCGTCGGGTCTCGTTGAGCGAGGTCTGCAGGGTGGTGTCGAGCTGCCCCAGCCATCCTCGGCCGTCAGAGGCGTTGCGGACGAACTGCTCGGCGTCGGCCCGGTTCGAGCGCAACCGCATCGACGTGGTGGTCGAGGTCGGCGAGTCCGAGGGACGGTTGACCAGCTTGCCGGTGGTCAACTGCTCCTGGGTCGCGGCGAGGCGCGCAGCGGAGGACTGGAGTCCCTGCAGCGAACGCTGGGTCACCATGTTCTGGGTCACGCGGTTGATGCTCATCGGCCCACCAGTCCAGTGCGGTTGATCAGGGTGTCGAGCATGGAGTCGAGGGTGCTCATGATCCGCGACGCTGCTTCGTAGGAACGCTGGGCCGCCACCATGTTGACCAGCTCCTCGTCGTTGCTGACGCCCGACATCTGCTCGCGCGCGTTGTCGACCTGGTCAGTGAGGGCCTGCTGGTTGGTGGTCAGGCGCTTGGCCGACGCCACCGTCGACCCCAGGCTGTTGACCAGCTTCTGGTAGGCGTCCTCAGCGGCGCTGGTGTCGGCGAGCTTGCTCGCGTTGCTGCCGTCGAAGCCACCACCGGCGTAGGCGGAGGCGGCGACCTTGGCGGTGTCGCTGAACGCGACCTTGAGGGTGCCGGCCGGGTCAGCGGGGTCGAAGGTGAAGAAGTCGCCCCCCACGTCGCCGTTCTGGTCGAAGCCCGCGGCGTGCTGGGTGTTGATCTGGGTCGCGAGTGCCCGGACGACCTCGCCGAGGCTCTCGCGGTACGCCGGCAGGGTCTCGGTGAGGAGTTCGGCCGTGGCGCCGATCTCACCCTTGATCCCGGCCGGGACGGCAGTACTGGTGCCTCCAGCCGTGACGGTGAACGCGACCGGAGTACCGACCGGGGCGGAGGTGGCGGCGCCGCCGACGACCGCGAAGGTGCCGGACTCCATGCCGTCGACCAGGGAGACACCACCGACGGCGAAGTCGAAGCCACCATCGGCACGCTGCGTGGCGGTGCCGCCGGTCAGCTGGGCCAGACGCAGCGAGAGCTGGTCGCGCTGGTCGAGGAGCACGTTCGGGTCACTGCCGGAGAATCCGGCGATCGCGATCGACTTGTTGGTCGAGGCGAGGTCGGCAGCGAGGGTGTTGACCTCGGTCACCATGGCGTCGAGACGGACCTTCTGGTCCTTCTCCTCCTGGACGACGCTGTTGTTCTGCGCGCCCACGGCCTCGGCCAGCAAGGTGGCACGGTCGATGATCTGGCTGCGGGCTGCGGCACCGTCGGGGGAGTTGGCCAGGTCGTGCCAACCGGAACGGAAGGAGTTGAGCGCGGCGGAGACACCGGTGTCCCCGGGCTCACCCACGCCGGTCTCGAGCCGGGTCAGCGACTCGGCGCGGGTGGAGAGGTAGGAGTTGGTGCCGTGCTCGTAGCGCGAGCGCGCGTCCAGGAAGGCGTCGGCGATCCGGCTGACGCTGCCGGCCTGCACGCCCTCGCCGACCATCGGGTCGTCAGGACGCGACCAGAGTGCAGCCTGACCGACACTGTTGACGGTCTCGCCCTCGACCCGACGACGGGCGTACCCGGGGGTCGTGGCGTTGGCGATGTTGCTGCTCGCCACGTCCATCAGGGTGCGGTTGTAGTTCAGGGCACCGAGTGCGGTGTTGAAGGAGGAGAAAGTTCCACTCATGGTCAGCTCACAGGCTCTGGTCGAGTAGGGGCGTGCGGGTGAGGCCGGTGACAGCACTCCCGTCGGCGCTGTAGCCGTCGGTTCCCTCGGTCAGGTTCAGCAAGGTCTCGCGGGCGGACCGGATGCCGGCCGTGATCAGTTCGCGGTTGGCGTCGGCGGTGGCCGTGAGGTCTGCGGTGATCCGCAGGAAGGCGTCGCGGTGGTCGGAGAGGATCGATGCCCACGGCTCCGGAGCGGCGTCGATGAGCGCCTGGAGGCTGGGGTTGGCGGGAACACCGAGGCTCGCTGCCACTTCGTCGGAGACGACGGCGCGGAGCATCTCGGTCTCCTTGAGCACGTCGATCAGGCGCTGGACGTCCTGCGCAGCACGGAGCAGCCAGCGGGTGCGGCCGGTGGCCATCACCAACTGCTCGACCTCCAGCTTGTAGAGGAGGGCGTCGAGCAGTTCCCGTTCGCGCCACAGGACCTGCGAGAGCTTCTCCACCGGGGGCATCCCTTCGTCAGTGCCGCCCGCGGGCCTGCAGGGCGTCGTCGAGAAAACAGATCGGCAGCGCGGCGGGCGACCTGAGAAGGGATGGAGGCCATTTTTGCCCAGTGCGCGGCTGTGCCCAGATGTCTCAACATTCAAACATTTTTGGAGCATCCCACGTTCGAAAGGGACGGTGGCCCCTGGGCCTCCACGTGACCCGGACCAGTCATGCCCGGGACCTTGGTCCCGGCCTGCACACCACCCGGGTGACTCAGGTCCCGATCGGCCGAAAAGCGGCCAACCTGAGAGAGATGCTCAATGTGTGAACAATCTGATCGATGCCCAGCAGCGCGAAGAAATGATCACGAGCACCATGCCGCTGGTCGGCCACATCGTCCGGGAGATGTGGGTCCGACTCCCCCGTCAGGTGTCGCGTGACGACCTCACCTCGGCCGGACTGGTGGCACTGGTGCGTGCCGCCCACTCCTTCGACCCCGAGCGCGGGGTCCCCTTCGCCCGGTACGCCACGCCCCGCATCCGCGGCGCCCTGGTCGACGAGCTCCGTGCCGTCGACTGGGCCTCCCGCTCGGTCCGGCGTCGTGCCCGCGACCTCGACGCCACCCGCAACTCGATGGCTGCCGCGCTGGGTCGCGTACCCAGCAACAGCGAGGTCGCCGCCGCGATGGGCATCGACGTCGACGAGGTCGACGCCAACGACGAAGACCTCGCCCGCGCCCAGGTGCTCTCCCTCCAGGGCAGCGCCGAGGAGTCCTTCGAGGACCTCCTCCCGGCCGACTCCCCCACTCCGGAGCAGATCGTCGAGCACCGCGAGCGCCTCACCTACATGATCGAGTCCGTCGCCGAACTCCCCGAGCGTCTCAAGGCCGTCGTCGTCGGCTACTTCCTCGAGGAACGCCCGATGGCCGAGATCGCAGCAGAACTGGACGTGAGCGAGTCCCGCGTCTCCCAGATGCGCGCCGAGGCCCTGGGCCTCATGCGCGAGGCGATGAACCGCGAGCTCGACCCCGACCTCGTCTCGTCCACGCACCGCCCCGGCGGTTGCGTCGAGCGTCGCCGTGGCGCCTACTTCGCCGCCGTCGCCGCCCGGCACGCAGCCTCGGTCCGCCCCGCCGTGGTGGCCCAGGGCGGAGCCCCGTCCATCGAGCGCGCGGGGGCCAGCGAGCACGCGGGGGCCAGCGGGGCCCAACGGGTCGATGCCAGCGCCTGAGCGCGGGACGACGCAAACCCCCGAAAAATCTTCCGGGTGACCACTCAGGTCACCAGGAGCCCCGCCGATCGGTGGGGCATCGGAGTCCACGGACGGACTCCATTCATGACACTCCAGGAAGGGAACTCATCATGAGCCTCCGCATCAACACCAACACCGACGCGATCAACTCGTACCGCAACCTCTCGTCGACCCAGAGCAACATCTCGAAGTCCCTCGAGAAGCTGTCCTCGGGCCTGCGCATCAACCGTGCCGCCGACGACGCTGCTGGTCTCGCGATCTCCGAGGGCCTCCGCGGCCAGATCGGTGGCCTCAAGATCGGTGCCCGCAACGCTCAGGACGGCATCTCGCTGGCCCAGACCGCTGAAGGTGCCCTCACCGAGGTCCACTCCATGCTGCAGCGCATGAACGTTCTCGCCGTCCAGACCGCTTCCGGCGGCCAGAGCACCGACTCCAAGGCCGCCTTGGCCTCCGAGTTCGACCAGCTCGAGCTCGAGATCGCTCGCATCGAGACCAACACCAAGTTCAACGGCGACGCCGTCTTCGGTGCTGCCGAGAAGTCGTTCCAGGTCGGTTTCGACAAGGGCGACGTCATCAAGGTCTCCGCCACCGCCCTGGCGAAGTTCTCCGAGGGCACCGCTGTTGCCGCCGTGGACATCACCGACTCCAACAGCGTCCAGGCCGCGATCACCGAGATCTCGACCCAGCGCGCGGAGCTCGGTGCCATCCAGAACCGCTTCGAGCACACCATCAACAACGTCAACGTCACCACCGAGAACCTGCAGAACGCAGAGTCCCGCATCCGCGACACCGACATGGCTGAGGAGATGGTGTCCTTCACCAAGAACAACATCCTCTCGCAGGCCGGCACCTCCATGCTGGCCCAGGCCAACCAGGCCACCCAGAACGTTCTCTCGCTCCTGCGCTGAGTCTGACGGTCGGCGTTGGCCGACCGGCTGAGTTCTTCCACGGTGCCCCGGACCTCGGTCCGGGGCACCGTGCTTTTCGGGTCAACTGCTCAGATCTGTCGAGACCCTGCCGAACAGGAGGACATCGGGGGCCATTCCGGCCCTCGCTCCTGACTTCTGAGGGGTACCTGTGGCGACCAGCACCATCAGCGGACTGTCGAGTGGCATCGACACTGCAACCATCGTCGACCAGCTCATGCAGATCGAGGCGGTCTCGCAGAAGAAGCTGCAGACCCAGGTCAACAAGCGCACCGAAGTCGTCACCGCGCTGCGGAGCATCAACACCACGACGGTCAGCCTGTCCGCCCAGGCGAAGGATCTCGTGAACCCCACCACGTGGGCCGCGCTCAGCACCACGTCGTCGCTCCCCGGCGTCACCGTCTCCGCCACCACCGATGCGATGCCGGGCTCCTTCGCCCTGACCGTCAACCAGGTGGCCACTCGCCACGGCGAGACGTACACCAACACCGCTGCGCTCACCGATGTGCTCGTCCCCGCTGACGCCGACGGCAAGCGTCTCCTCACCGTCGCCCGTCCGAACGGTGACACCGTCTCGATCGACACCGGCGACGGGACCCTCAAGGGCATCACCGCGGCCCTCAACGACCCTGCCAACAACTCCGGCGTCACTGCCACGATGCTCCAGGTCAGCGCCGGCAACTACCGACTCGTCGTGGACTCCGCCGCCACGGGGACCGGCAACGAGTTCACCCTCGCCACTGCAGACGGCGGCGCCCTCCTGGGCGGCGCCGAAGCCACCCGCACCCGTGTGGGCAAGGATGCCGAGATCGAGATCTCCGGGCTGACGCTCACCTCCACGACCAACTCGTTCGACGAGATTATGCCCGGCGTCTCCGTCACGCTCGCGAGCACCACCGAGCTGGGCAAGTCCTCGAACGTGGAGATCAGCCGCAACGCGACCGAGCGCTCCGCCGCGGTGAAGGCCGTCGTCGACAGCATCAACTTCCTCTCCTCCACGATCGCCACCCGCATCTCCTACGACTCCAGCACCGGTGTCGCAGGCGTCCTCTCGGGTGACTCCACCGTCCGCGCCCTGCGCAACGCGTTCGCCGACACCCTCTACAGCACCACCGGCGGCACCAACCTGACCGACATCGGGCTCCAGGTCGACCGCTACGGCAAGCTCATCTTCGACGAAGCGGCGTTCGCGAAGGCCTATGAAGAGAACCCCGCCCGGGTGGCCGAGGCCTTCGGCACCGGTGCCGACAGCTTCGCCACCCGTGTCAGCAAGCTCGCGACGCAGTACAGCGACCCCTATGACGGCATCCTCGCCGGCGCGATCAACGGACACCAGGCCACGATCAACGAACTCAACAAGTCGATCGAAGCCTGGGACCTCCGCCTCGAGGTCCGCCGCACCACCCTGACCCGCATGTACACGGCGATGGAGACGTCGCTCGCCCGGCTGCAGGGCCAGGGCGACTACATCAGTGGCCAGATCTCCTCCTGGAACGCGTCGAAGAACTGATGAGCACCATGAACCACGCCGTCCGCAACGCCTACCTCGGCAACTCGGTCAAGACCGCCAGCCCCGCGCGTCTGCTCGTCATGCTCTGCGACCGTCTCGTCCTCGACGTCCAGCGCGGCCGCGAAGCCATCGCTGCCGGCAACCGCGACGAGGCCCGCACCCAGCTGCTGCACGCCCAGGACATCGTCCTCGAACTGCGCGCCAGCCTCGACCACACGGCGTGGTCGGGTGCGGGGCAGCTCGATGCGCTCTACGCCTGGATGTACAGCCAGCTGATCAAGGCCAACACCTCCCAGGATCTGGCCGTCGCCGACCACGTCCTGGGCCTGGCGACCGAGATCGCCGACACCTGGCGTCAGGCCGCCCTGCAGCAGGCCGCTTCCTGATGACCCGCGACCCCTGGCGCACCGAGCTCGGCCGCCTCGAGCAACACGTGGACGAGGCCGAGAACCTTCTCGCCACCGCTCTGGCCGGTACCAGCGACGACGTCGACGACGTCGTCGAGCAGTACCTCGCGCTGCCCCAGTGGTCCCCCGCCAGTGGGATCGGTCGCATGCCGCAGGAGCTCGTGGCCCCGGCCGAGGAGCTGCTGGCCCGCCAGCGGGACCTCGCCTCGCGGATCGAGGTCTTCATGCGGGGCGTCAAGCGTCAGCGCAGCATCGCCGACCGGATCCACGGCGCCACCACCGCGCGGCCTCGCTCCGTCTACCTCGACGTCCAGGCCTGAACCGGACCGACGCGTCGGCGAGGACCCGCCACCAGCACCACCACAGCCCTAGAACCACCAGACCGAGCAGCCAGGGAGCCTGACGTGCACGCCCTCATCATCGACGACTCGCGTTCGATGCGAATGATCCTCAAGCGGATCCTCGCCCAGGCCGGGTTCGAGTGCTCCGAGGCCGGCGACGGCGTCGAGGCGCTGGCCGCGATGAACGCCGGTCCGCTGCCCGCGATCTGCCTCATCGACTGGAACATGCCGAACATGAACGGCTACGAGTTCGTGACCGAGGTCCGCAAGAACAAGGAGTGGCGTGACGTCACTCTGATGATGGTCACCACCGAGTCCGAGCACTCGCAGATCGTCGCCGCCCTCGCCGCAGGAGCCCACGAGTACGTCATCAAGCCCTTCACCGCCGACGCGATCCTCGACAAGTTGGACCTGCTCGGCCTCACACCGGACGGAGCCCAGCGATGAGCGACACCACCACCCCCACTGGCCCCGCAGCCAGCGACGTCCAGGCCGTCACCGAGGAGGTGTGGTCGACGTTCCTGGGCCACACCGCGCCCCTCGAACCCGCCGACCCCAGCGTCGTCACCTTCTCCCCCGAGTGGTCCGCCAGCGTGACCGTCAAGGGTGAGTGGAACGGCATGGTCTCCATCGACCTCACCGACGCCGGCGGCAGCGGGGTCACCCGCGGCATGCTCGGCATGGAGGAGTCCGACGAGCTGACCGAGGCCGACGTCGTCGACGCCGTCGGCGAGCTGGTCAACATGGTCGGCGGCAACGTCAAGAGCCTCGTGCCGGGCCCCAGCCAGCTCTCGCTGCCGCTGGTCGCCACCGGGCACTTCGCCCACGGCACCGACGAGCAGGAGCTCGTCCGCCTCGCCTTCACCTGGGGCACCGAACCGATCGCCGTCACCGTCCACTCGGGCCGTGCGGCAGTGAACAAGGGAGACCGATGAAGATCCTCGTCGTCGACGACAGCCGCGTGATGCGGCAGATCGTCATCCGCACGCTGCGCCAGGCCGGGTACGGCGGGCACGACGTCGTGGAGGCCGAGAACGGTGTGCAGTGCATCGACATGGTGGCCACCGAGAAGCCCGACCTGGTCCTCTCGGACTGGAACATGCCGGAGATGAACGGCATCGACGCCCTCGCGACCCTGCGTGCCTCGGGCCAGTCGGTCCCGTTCGGCTTCGTCACCTCCGAGGGATCGGACGAGATGCGGGCCCGCGCAGCCGCCCACGGCGCGCTGTTCCTGATCGCCAAGCCGTTCACGCCCGAGCTGTTCGACGAGTTCCTCTCGTCGGTCATCCCGCACGCATGAGCCGCGTCCACCTGCCCGCACCCAAGGAGGTGCGCGACCTCTTCACCGACCTGATCGGCAAGGAGGTGGAGATCGGTCCAGCAGCACCGCTGGCCCCGTCGGCCAAGCGCCCCTGCACGGTCGCGGTGTACGTCGACGACCGGTTGCAGTGGGCCGCGCTGATCGGCATGGACCTCGCGCTCTCCGCGCACCTCTCGGCCGGCATCGGCCTGGTCGCACCCCAGGGTGCCGACGACGCGATCGCGGCCGGGACCCTCAACGAGGTGCTGCGCGAGAACCTGCACGAGGTGCTCAACATCTCCGCGTCACTGTTCAACTCGGTGCCCGGTGCCGACCACCTGCGTCTGCACGCCGTGCACCACGCGGGCGACCGGACCCCCACCGACGTGCTGGTCCAGGCGCTCACGCTGGGCCGTCGCACCGACCTGCGTGTCGGCGTGCCGCTCTACGGCGAGGGTGTCCTCTCCGTCGTCCTGGCCAACTGACGACACCAGCAGACCTCACGGGACGCGTGCCGCTGTGCTGCGGCGCGCGTCCCGTGTCGTCCAGCCATCTGTGGTTTCGTTCAACGTTCTTCTCAGGTGGTTCGGCGAGTGACCGATCTCAGGTGTGAGCACGGAGCGCTCACACCCCGCCGAAGGACCGGCACACCATCCCACGCTGAACGAGAGGGTTCGTCGTGCCCTTCGCCGTCTCCGACTCCGTCTCCGGAGTGCTGTACACCGCACTCGACGGAGTCTCCCTGCGCCAGCAGGTCGTCGCCGACAACATCGCCAACGTCGACACTCCCGGGTTCCGGTCCACGACCGTCTCCTTCGAGTCGTCGCTGCGCAACGCGATCGCCAACGGCGACTTCGCCGACGGCGTCGCCGAGGTCCCGGTGACCACGACCCCGACCAACTCCCCGGTGGGGACCAACGGCAACAACGTCGACCTCCGCAAGGAGACGCTGTCGGCGATGCAGTCGCAGTACACCTACCAACTGCTGACCCGCGCCGTCTCCGACCGCTACAGCCTGATCTCTGCGTCGGTGGCTCGCTGATGGGCGCGTTCACGGTTCTCGACATCGCCGGTTCCAGCATGGGCATGCACCAGACCTGGCTGGACGCGTTGGCCAACAACATCTCCAACGTCAACACCACGACCGGCACCGACGGCGAGGCGTTCCGCGCCCAGATGGTCGTCGCCCGTTCCCGCGAGGACGGCGGCGTCGAGGTGGCCGGGATCAAGGAGGGCTCCGCCGAGGGCCGGCTCGTGCACGACCCGACGCACCCGCTGGCCGACGCCGACGGCTACGTGCGACGCCCCGACATCGAGCTCTCCGACCAGATGGGTGACCTGATCATGGCCCAGCGCGGCTACCAGGCCTCGGTCCAGGTGACCAAGTACGCCCAGACCACCTACGACGCCGCCCTGCAGATCGGACGCTGACCATGAGCATCTCCGCGATCGAACCCCTCGGATTCACCGCCGCGAGCATCCCGCAGGTCAGCACTGCGGACGTCAACTCGGTCGGCGCGACGAACGCCCCCACCCGCTCCTCGGCGACCTCCTCGGTCAACGGCACCGAGTTCGCCCAGATGCTGACCGACAGCATCGACCAGCTCCAGGCCGTCCAGACCAACGCCGACCAGCTCTCCGTCAAGGCCGCCACCGGTGACCTCGACGCCATGCACGACTACACGATCGCCGCGACCGAGGCCAGCGTCACCACGCAGCTCACCGTCGCCGTGCGCAACAAGGCCGTCGAAGCCTTCCAGGAGATCATGAGGATGCAGGCCTGATGAAGGACACCTTGTTGCGGTTCTGGTCGCCGCTCCAGCCCAAGCTGGCAGCGTTCAGCCTGAGCCAGAAGATCTCCGCAGCGGTCGGCGCCCTCGCGCTGGTCGCTGCTCTGGTGATGGTGGGCCGGTGGATCACCACCCCCACCTACGCACCCCTCTTCTCGCAGATGGCCTCCGCCGACGCCTCGGCCGTCATCGACGAACTGACCGCGTCGGGTGTTCCCTACGAGCTCAGCGACGGTGGCCAGACCGTCTCGGTCCCCAAGGACAAGGTCTACGCGACCCGGATCGCACTGAGTGGCAAGGGCCTGCCCGCGTCCAACGACGGCGGCGGCTACTCGCTGCTCGACGGCCAGGGTCTCTCCACCTCACAGTTCCAGGAGGAGACCTCCTTCAAGCGCGCCATGGAGGGCGAGCTCGCCAACACCGTCAAGGCGATCGACGGCGTCACCAACGCCGTCGTGCACCTGGCGATCCCCTCCACCAAGGTCTTCGCGACCGAGCAGGACCCCGCGACCGCGTCGGTCCTGGTCGCCACCCGCGCCGGCACCACCCTGTCGGCCGAGCAGGTCCAGGCCGTCGTCCACCTGGTCGCCTTCTCGATCGAGGGCCTCTCCCCCGACGACGTGACCGTCGCCGACTCCACCGGCAAGGTGCTCTCCAGCACCGACGCCGCCGGCGGCGGAGGCGCGAGCACCCGCACCCAGGCCGTCACCGAGTACCAGAACGAGCTGAACTCCAAGATCCAGCGCACCCTGGACACCGTCCTGGGTCCGGGCAACTCGACCGTCGCGGTCACCGCCAACCTGGACTTCGACAAGGCCGTCCGCACCGAGACCACGTACTCCTCCGACGAGGACACCAAGCCGCTCTCGCGCACCGAGTCCGAAGAGGTCTACGCCGGGCGCGACGGGCGGGACGGCGACGCCGCTGGCGTGGTCGGGGCCGACGGCAACACCGAGCTCGACGCCGAGAACGGCGAGGGTGACTACTCCAAGCGTTCCTCCACCCAGGACAACGCCCTCAACTCCGTCGTCGAGCAGCGCGAGGCCTCGCCCGGCTCGGTGAAGTCGCTGCACATCGGTGTCGCGATGGACTCCAACGCCGGCGTCGAGGTCAGCACCGCTGACATGCGCGACCTGATCGCGGCCGCGATCGGCGAGGACCTCGACCGCGGCGACACCGTCGAGGTCACCTCCGTCCCCTTCGACCAGAGCGCGAAGGAGCGGGCCCAGGCCGAGCTCGACGCCGCCGAGGCGGAGGAAGCGCGGCAGGCACGCAACCAGATCATCCTGTGGGCCGTGGCCGCTCTCGGTGCGCTCGCGCTGATCACCGTCGTCTGGGTCGTCTCGCGTCGTCGTGCCAAGGCCCGCGCCGAGGCCACCGAGTACGTGGTCGAACAGCTCCGACTCGACGCCGAGGAGCGCGCCGCCCAGGCCCCCGTCGCCCCGGTCACCGAGATCACCCCTGCCCTGGGCCTCCTGGAGGCCACCGAGACCAACGAGGTCGAGAAGATGCGTGACGAGCTGGCCTCCTTGGTCGAACGTCAGCCCGAGGACGTTGCTGCGCTGCTGCGCGGCTGGCTCGTGGAGCCTCCCCGATGAGCGGCCTCTCCGCACTCGGTGTGCGCAAGTCCGCAGTCCTGCTGATCCAGATGGGTCGGGAGAAGGCCGCCCAGGTGATGCAGCACCTCTCGGAGAACGAGGTCGAGACGATCTCCGCCGAGATCGCGCGCCTCGACCAGGTCAGCATCTCCGAGTCCGACGACGTCCTGACCGAGTTCCACGACCTGATGATCGCCCGGGCCCACCTGGCCCAGGGCGGCATGGACTTCGCCCAGCAGATGCTGGAGCAGTCCCTCGGCCCGGAGCGCGCTGCCCAGATCATGGAGCGCCTCGCCGCTGCTGCGGTGCAGATGCCGTTCCAGTTCCTGCACCGCGCCGACCCGGCCCAGCTGCGCTCGATCATCGCCGAGGAACACCCGCAGGTGATAGCGCTCGTCCTGGCCCACATGACGGCCGACAAGGCGTCTCTGCTGCTCTCCGGACTCCCCTCCGGTCAGCAGGCCCAGGTGGCCCACCGGATCGCCGTCATGGACCGCACCTCCCCCGACATCGTGCGTGCGGTCGAGGCCGTCCTGGAACGCAAGCTGTCCTCGATGCTGCAGCCCACCGAGCTCTCTCAGGTCGGCGGCGTCGACCCGCTGGTCAACATCATCAACCGCTCCGACCGTTCCACCGAGCGCCAGATCGTCGAGGGCCTCGAGGCGCTCGACGTCGAACTGGCCGACGAGATCAAGTCGCGAATGTTCATGTTCGAGGACATCGTCACCCTCGACGACCGTTCGGTGCAGCAGGTGCTGCGCGAGGTCTCCGGCTCCGACCTGGCCCTCGCCCTCAAGGGTGTCCCGGCCGGTGCGGTGCGCGACAAGATCACGCACAACCTGTCCGAGCGTGCCGCGGAGAACCTGCTCGAAGAGGTCGACCTGCTCGGCCCGGTCCGCCTCACCCAGGTCGAGGAGGCGCGTCAGAACATCATCCGCACCATCCGCAAGTTGGAGGAGCAGGGCCAGATCATGGTCCGCCGCGGAGGCGACGATGAGTTCGTCGACTGAGCCTGTCCGTGTGGTGACGGACCTGCGTCAGGGCGACTGGACGCGGCTCGCACCCGGCTCGGCGCTCGGCGACCCGATCGCCGAGCGGACCCTGGCCACCGTCGCCGAGCACGCTCGCGACGCGGCGCGTGCCCAGGGCTACGCGGTGGGATGGGCACAGGGCCGACGCGAGGCGGCCGAGGCCGCCGAGGCCGGTGCCGAGCTCGAGGCCCGACGGATCCGTCGCGAGGCGGAGCAGCGCGAGATCGAGCACCGTGAGGCGATCGACGCGTTGAAGGCCGCCGCTGCCGAACTGCGCGCCGTGATCGACGGTGCAGTCGCCCGGGTCGAGGAGCAGGCCGTCGAGGTCGCGTGGACCCTCACCGAGGCGCTGGTGGGCCACGAGGTCCGTGGCACCGAGGCCCCCGACGTGGTCGCCAAGGTGCTGGCACTGAGCCCCCAGGGCCGACTGGCCCGTGTCCGCCTCAACCCTGAGCACGCCTCTCACCCCGCGCTGAAGGAACTGAAGGAGCACGGGGTCGTCTGCATCGGCGACCCGTCGCTGGGGCGTGCCGACGCCCTCGTCCACGTCGAGGACAAGGTCCTGGACCTGCGGCTGGGTCCCGCCCTGGATCGCGTCCGTGAGGTCCTGCGGTGAGCGACCTGCTCACCCGCCTCCTCCCCGCCGCTCTGGACGTCGCCGCACCGCGCACCCTCGGCACCGTGGGTGAGGTGATGGGTCTGCAGCTCACGATCAGCGGGCTCGACGCAGCTGTCGGTGACCTGCTCGCGGTGGAGACCACCGCCGGTGACGACTCCTGCCAGCCTGACGAGGTGCTCGTGGAGGTCGCGGCCAGCACCAGCACCGGACTGGTCTGCCTGCCGTTGGGACCCACCACCGGTCTGCGGTCAGGAATGCTGGTGCGCCACACCGGCGGCCCGCTGACCGTCCGGGTCGGCGACGACCTCCTGGGGCGCGTCCTGGACGGCCTCGGTCGCCCGATCGACGGCGGTGCCCCGCTCGACCACCTGCCCCTCGTCTCCGTCGAACACCCCACCCCGGATGCGATGGACCGTCCCCGGATCGTGCACCCGCTCGGCCTGGGCGTGCGCGCCATGGACGCCCTCGTCCCGGCCGGACGCGGTCAGCGTGTCGGCGTGATGGCCGGTTCGGGTGTCGGCAAGTCGTCCCTGCTCTCGATGATCGCCCGCGGCACCGACGCCGAGGTGGTCGTCCTCGCCCTCGTCGGTGAGCGTGGTCGTGAGGTCCGGGAGTTCCTGGAGAACGACCTCGGCCCCGAGGGCCTGGCCCGTTCCGTCGTCGTGGTCGCGACCTCCGACGCCCCTCCGGTGGAACGTCTGCGTTCGGCGTTCGTCGCCACCCGGATCGCTGAGTCCTTCCGCGACCAGGGCAAGGACGTCGTGCTGATGATGGACTCCCTGACCCGTGTCGCGATGGCGCAGCGCGAGATCGGCCTCTCCGCCGGCGAACCGCCCGCGACCCGCGGCTACCCGCCGAGCGTCTTCGCGCTGATGCCGCGGCTGCTGGAGCGCGCCGGAACCGCTGCGACCGGTTCGATCACCGGCCTCTACACGGTGCTGGTCGAGGGCGACGACATGCAGGACCCGATCGGTGACACCGCGCGGTCGATCCTCGACGGCCACGTCGTGCTCTCGCGCCGTCTGGCGACCTCGGGCCACTTCCCCGCGATCGACGTGCTGGAGTCGATCTCACGTGTGAACTCTGCCGTCACCACGCGCGAGCAGCGCGGCGACGCCACCCGCCTGCGCCGACTCCTGGCCGCCCACCGCGACGTGAAGGAACTCGTCGAGATCGGCGCCTACGTCCGTGGCGCCGACCCCGACGCCGACACCGCACTGGCCCTGATGCCGGCGATCAACTCCTTCCTGCGTCAGGACATGGACGACCCCACCCCCACCGACGAGACCTGGGCACGCCTGCACGCCCTGGTCGGTGAGGACGAGGACGTCTGATGAGCGCCGCCACCGACGCCGACCGCGGGATGCGGGCCGTGCTCCGTGCCCGAGCGGTGCGTGAACGGGACTCCCGGATCGGCCTGCAGCAGGCCCTCGGGGTCTGCCGCACGCACCAGGAGACCATCGACCACCTGCACGGCATGTTGGCCGACACCGACGGCATGTTCACCGACGCCGGCGCCTACCGCACCGCCCGGACGTCGTTGCTGTGGGTGGGCGAAGCGATCACCAGCGAGCAGGCCAAACTGGAGTCCGCCCAGCAGGTCGCCGACGTCGCCCGCGACCACTGGCGCGCCGACAAGGTCCGGCTCTCCGCAGTGGAGAACATCCTGGAACGACGTGCCGAGGAACGACGCGTCGAACGTGCCCACCGTGAACGCACCGCGCTCGACGACGTCGCCGGACAACTGTGGATTCGCGCCCGCGCGGCGTCTGCCACCGCTGCCGACACCTCCCCTGACCTCTCCCCTGACCTGTCCCTCCGCACCGAGGAGCCCACCCGATGAGCGTCGCGGACGTCACCACCCGGATCTCCGAGATCCAGTCCCGGATGCAGGAACTGGCGCACTTCTCGCCGACCGGCACCGTCTTCGGCGGCTCCGGCCCGGTCGGCTCCGTGGGGAACGCAGCCTCCGCAGCCGCGTTCTCCGAGGCACTCTCCACCGCCAGCGACGCGCTGGGCGTCGACCTGAGCAGCGTCGACGCGCTGTCCTCCTCTGGGCTGGACGCTGCTGCGCTGCAGGGACTGCTCACCACCTCCGGGACCAGCACCGACACCGACGCGACCTCAGGCACCACCTCCGGGACCGCGGCCGGCAAGGCCGTCGTCGCGGAGGCCAAGGAGTACCTCGGGTTGCCCTACGTGTGGGGTGGCACCAGCAAGACCGCCGGCGTCGACTGCTCCGGCCTCGTGCAGTCGGTCTACAAGAAGTTCGGCTACGACCTGCCCCGCGTCTCGGCCGACCAGGCGCGCTCCGGGCGCGCGGTCACGAGCCTCGCCCAGGCACAGCCGGGCGACCTCCTCGCCTGGGACAACTCCAGTCGCAACAAGGGTGCCGACCACGTCGCCATCTACGTCGGCGACGGCAAGATGATCGAGGCCCCGCGCCGCGGCCAGGACGTCCGGATCACCACCGTCAAGGACGCCCCGGACTTCATCCGCCGGATCCTGCCCGACGCCGCCTCCGGCACGTCAGCGACCCGGCCGACGTCCACCGTCACGGGCGCTTCCCGACCCTCGACCGCATCGGCGCCCTACGAGGCACTCTTCACCTCCGCCGGCGCGAAGTACGGCGTCTCCCCGGCACTGCTGCGCGAGGTCGCACGTCAGGAGTCGTCCTTCAACCCGAAGGCCGTCAGCCCCGCCGGGGCCCAGGGCCTGATGCAGTTGATGCCGGCCACGGCCAAGGGACTCGGCGTCACCAACTCCTTCGACCCGGCCCAGGCCGTCGACGGTGCCGCGAAGCTCCTCAGCACGCTGACCAAGCAGTTCGGCTCCACGAAGCTCGCCCTGGCTGCCTACAACGCCGGTCCCGGCGCGGTGATCCGTCACGACGGCGTGCCGCCCTACGCCGAGACCCAGAACTACGTCCGCTCGATCACTTCGAAGTTGGGGATCTCCCAGTGACCATTCCTCTCAAGGTGGGCGGCTCCACGGCCCCCGCTGCCACCAGCCCCCGTGGCTCCGGATCGTCGGTTGCCTCAGGCGACGCGTTCGGCGCGCTGCTCTCCGGGGCGATCAGCAGCGGTTCGGCCCGTCCCGAGGCGGCTGCGACCCAGGCGTCCCAGCCGCGCTCCGAGCGCTCGACGTCCGATTCCCCCTCCACCCAGCCAGCCCTGACGACCGCCACTCGCCACGACGTCGACCCGGACGCAGCAGAGGGCACCACGCTCGGCGCGTCCGGTGCTCTGGCCGGTGCGTTCACGACCCCGTTCGTCGACGTCGCTGCGGAGGCCCTGCTCACCGGTGACGACACGGCACTCGCCGACGACGCTGCTGACGCCGTCCCGGCCACGGATGCCGAGAACGCTGCCGCCCAGGCCGCACCGGCGGCCCTGTTCCCGGTCCTGACCCCTGCCTCACTGCAGCTCGCGGCGGCGCTGCGTGCCGGCGGAACCGACGAGTCCGGAGCCGTCACCGGAGCCCTCGCGCAGTCCCCGACCACCGACGGCATCGCGACCGACGGCGCGTCCGGGAGCACCCTCGAGGGCACCTTCGCGCCGCTCCTCGACTCCGCCACCGCTGCGGGCCCCGACGACGCAGACACCGGAACCGGCGGCGACACCGGTGGCACCCTCATCGCACCCGACACCGCCGACGCCCCGCAGAGCCCGGCCGTCTCCACCGTGCCCGTCGCCGCGGCAGCCACGACCGGTGTCGACGTCTCGACCCTGACCCCGGTCTCGGGCATTGCCGGCGCCTCCGTCACCGGAACGGCCACCGGCCCGGACGCGACCGCAGCCACGGAGGCTGCCGCCCCGCGTGCCGATCACCCGCCGGTCGCCGACCAGGTGGGCAGCCAGGTCTCGCGTCTCGTCTCCCGCGGCGACGGCACCCACCGCCTCACCATGACCCTGACCCCCGAGCACCTCGGCGACGTCCGGGTCACCCTGGTGGTGCGCAACGGCGAGATGACCGTCTCCTTCGGTGCCGGCGACGAGGCCCGACGTGCGCTCCTGGAGAGCGCACCCGAACTCCGCCGCCTGCTCGAGCTCGCCGGTGCCACCTCGACCAAGGTCGACGTCGACGAGTTCGACGGAACCGGTCAGGGGTGGGCCGCCGCTGCCGATCAGGGAGACGGCAGTGAGGACGGAGCTGACACCGGCTCCGACCACGCTGCCGAGGACCTCCACGCACGGACGCGTGGCGGAACCGACGCCACGGATGGCAACCCCAGCGGAACCGGCACCGGCCGACCGCTCGACAACGGCACGCCGTCCCGCTCCGCGGGCCTCGACGTGACCGTCTGAGGAGGAATGGTGTCGATCTCCGCCACCGAGGGTGTGTCCGGCCAGTACGGCTCCCCCACCACGACCACGTCCCGCGGCGTCTCATACACCGCGACCGCGTCCGAGGGCGCACAGAAGACCACGTCCGACAAGGACCTGTTCCTGTCGCTGCTGGTCGCCCAGATGCGTTACCAGGACCCGATGAACCCTGCTGACTCCAGCGCGTTCCTCACCCAGACCGCCACGTTCACCCAGGTCGAGAAGCTGCAGGACGTCGCCGACTCCAGCGCAGCGCTGCTCTCGGCCCAGAACGCCTTCGGTGCCTCCGGGCTGGTCGGTCGCGACGTGGCGTTCATCGACGCCACCACCGGTCTGGAGACGTCCGGCTCGGTCAAGGGTGTCTCCTTCGGCGCCGACGGCCCGGTCCTCGACGTCAACGGCGTCGAGGTCCCCCTGGGCGCCGTGCTCAAGGTGACCGCCTCCGGCGCACTCGCCTGAGGCCCTCCTCCGTCCCTGCTCGCTCCGCTGCACTCCCCACACTGAGGTCACGCCATGCTTCGCTCGCTCTTCTCCGGCATCTCCGGTCTGCGCGTCAACCAGACCGCGCTCGACGTCACCGGCAACAACATCGCCAACGCCAACACCACCGGTTTCAAGTCGTCCACGACGGTCTTCTCCGACACCCTGAGCCAGATCATGACCGGCGCGGGCAACCCCACCGACGCCACGGGCGGAACCAACCCGCTCCAGGTCGGTCTGGGTGTGCAGGTCTCCGCGACCGCCACCAACTTCGGTCAGGGCTCGGCCCAGACCACCAACAAGGCCACCGACCTGATGATCCAGGGCGACGGCTTCTTCGTGGTCCGCAAGGGCGGCGAGAACCTGTTCACCCGCGCCGGCGCGTTCTCCTTCGACCAGAGCGGCCAGCTGGTCACCCCGAGCGGCAACCGTCTCCAGGGCTACGTCCTGGACGCCAACGGCGCCCCCGCCGGTGGTCTCGTCGACGTCACCCTCGACGTCGCCAACGCTGTCCCCGCGGTCCCCGGTGGCGTCGCCCTGACGTCGTACCAGATCGGTTCGGACGGCAAGCTGCGCGGCATCTTCTCCGACGGCATCCAGCGCGACATGGCGCAGATCGCGGTCGCCGACTTCGTGAACCCGCAGGGTCTGGAGAAGGTCGGCGAGACCTCCTACCGCACCTCGGCCAACTCTGGTCAGCCCGAGTACGGCCTCGCCGGCGAGGGTGCTCGCGGCAAGCTCGTCGGTGGTGCACTGGAGATGTCGAACGTCGACCTCGCCGCCGAGTTCACCAACCTGATCCTCGCCCAGCGCGGATTCCAGGCCGCCTCGCGCGTCATCACCACCTCCGACCAGGTCCTCGAGGAACTCGTCAACATCAAGCGCTGACGCTGAGCGCGCATCCCCTCCGCGCCGCACCGCCCAGCACCAGCACCCCGCACCACGCAGCACCACCCCGCACCGCAACTGTTGCCTTGATGCCCACGCCACCGGCGTGTCGCCGCATCAAGGCAACAGTTGCGTCCGGACCTCTCAGGTCAGGGCCCGCGCTACCGATCAGAAGCGTGTCGGCCCATGGACGGACCGGCGAACCACAGCCCAAGGACGGTCCTCGATGATCAGGCTCACCCGCTTGTCGGGTTCGCAGTTCGTGCTCAACTCCGACCTGATCGAGCGTGTCGACTCCACCCCGGACACGATCGTGACGCTCAGCCACGGCACCAAGTACGTCGTCAGCGAGAGCCTCGACGAGGTCATCTCCGCGGTGGTCGAGTTCCGTGGCCGTCTGGTGGCTGCTGCCGGCCAGGTGCCGCCCCACTCCCACGGCCCGGACTCCCCGAGCGCCCCCCACCTCGCATCGGTGTCCTCCCTGGCCGACGCCTCCCCCGACGCGGACCAGCACACCCTCCACGGACAGGACCTCTGATGGATCCGGCAACCCTGATCGGCATCATCGTCGCCTTCGTCGTCATCGTCGTCGCCAACATGATGGAGGGCGGCACCCCCACCGCGATCTTCATGCTGCCGCCGATGCTGCTCGTCTTCGGTGCCACCTTCGCCGTGTCCATCGCCGGCGGCACGATGGGCGACGCCAAGAACATCTTCGGGTCGCTGAAGCGCGCCCTCACCGGCAAGGCCGCCAGCTCCGCCGACCTCATCCCGGTCTGCGTGACGCTCGCCGAACGCGCCCGCCGCGAAGGTCTGCTGGCACTCGAGAACGAACTGCGCGAGATCAACGACCCCTTCCTGGTCAAGGGCATGACGATGGCGATCGACGGCACCGACCCCGAGGAGGTCCGCGAGATCCTCGAGGCCGAGGTGCACGCCAAGCGCCTGTCCGACCGCCAGAAGGCCAAGTTCTTCGCCGACGCCGGTGCCTACGCACCCACGATCGGCATCGTCGGCACCGTGATGGGCCTCGTCCACGTCCTCGAGAGCCTCGCCGAGCCCGAGAAGCTCGGCCACCTGATCGCCGGCGCGTTCCTGGCGACCCTGTGGGGTGTCTTCTCCGCCAACCTGATGTGGCTGCCCATCTCCAGCCGTCTCAAGCGGCTCAGCGAGCTCGAGGCGACCCGCATGGAGATCGCCATCGAGGGCATCGCCGCGGTGCAGGCCGGAGCCAACCCGCGCGTCGTCTCCCAGAAGCTGACCTCGCTCCTCCCGCCGGGACAGCAGCCCGAGGCGGCCTGACATGGCCCGGCGCAAGAAGCGCGAGATCGAGGAGGAGCACGAGAACCACGAGCGGTGGATGGTCACCTACGCCGACATGGTGACCCTGCTCATGGTGCTCTTCATCGTCATGTTCGCGATGGGCCAGACCGACAAGGACCGTTTCGACCAGCTCAAGGCCGGACTCTCGGCCGGTTTCGGTCAGGAGTCCGTCATCAGGGGCGGCTCCTCCACCCTCTCCTCGTCGGGAAGCACCGCGATCGACGCGGCCGCACCCGGCTCCGGCGACTCCCTCGACGCCGCCCAGCAGGAGGCCGTGACCCGCGAGGTCGAGCGCCAGGCCCTGCTCCGCACCCAGCGGACCCACGCCGAGGCCGAGGCCGAGGTGACCCGTCTGCTCGCGATCCGCGACGACGTGCGCAAGCGGCTCGAGATCGAGGGTCTGGGTGAGGACGTCGTCACCACCATCGACCGTCGGGGTCTGGTGATCAGCCTCGTGTCGCGTCACGTCGTCTTCGAGGCGCACTCCGCCGAACTCACCGGCCGCGGCGCCAAGGTCGTGCGGACGCTGGCCAAGGTCCTGCGCCCGATCCCCGACGACCTCGAGATCGACGGCCACACCAACCAGGTGAAGGTGCAGCCCAAGTACTACGCCACCGACTGGGACCTGTCCTCGGCTCGCGCCGTGACTGTCCTGCGGTACCTCCAGGAAGACCTCGGGTTCAAGGGTGAGCGGCTCACCGCCGCCGCCTTCGGCCACGAGAAGCCGCTGATCGACCCGAAGAAGGCTGGGTCCCAGCGCATCAACAAGCGAGTCGACATCGTCGTCCTCTCCAGCTCCGCGGCCGAGATCCGCGCCCAGCTCGAGCAGGTCGCGAAAGAACGAGGAGAGAACTGATGACGACGATGAGCATGCCCCGCGTCGCGCCCGCCGCCGAGCCGGAGAAGGCCAAGAAGGGTCGCCTCAAGTGGATCATCGCTGTCGTTCTCGCGATCGTCCTCGGTGGTGTCGCCTTCGTGCTGCTGAACCCCACCGCCGAGGGCGAGAAGAAGCCGGTCGCCGGTGAGGTCGTCGCCCTCGACCCGATCCAGGTCAACCTGGCTGCCGGCCACTATCTCCGTGTCGGCATCGCCCTCCAGCTCGTCGACAGCGCCCACGAGGTCGAGGGCAGCAAGGCGCTCGACGCCGCGATCAACGTCTTCTCGGGGCGTCAGGTCGCCGACGTCTCCACCACCGCTCAGCGCGAGGCCCTGCGCACCAAGCTGGTCGAGCAGCTCGAACTCGCGTACCACGGCGACGTGATGGGCCTGTACTTCACCGAGTTCGTCATCCAGTAGACCTCGCCCGGGCGCGCACCCTCCTGCGGGTGCTGCGCCGGACGACACACGGACCCCACGGACGGGGGTCTTCACAACACCTGACACGGACGTCGGGGACACAGCACGAGACGAGGGTCACGGGCCGCTGAGCGGTGCCGTGACCTTCGCCTGCCCCCGAAAAGGCTCAGGACCTGGATCTGCACGCCGATCGGACAGCCGTGACCCCTCCAGCACCCCCGGCCGCGCCCTCGGTGGGCCACGCCGAGTCCGCCCCCACCGCGGGGCAGCGTCCCGGGTCCCCGGGCGCCCGAGGCCGACGCCGCGCCGTTCCGTCCACGCCGGAGCCGTACGACTTCCGTCGTCCGATCCAGCTCTCGCGCGAACACTCGCGGCTGCTGCAGCTCGGCTTCGACTCGTTCGCCCGTCAGGTGACCACCGTGTTCACCTCGATGCTGCGCACCGTGTGCCAGTTCCAGCTGCTCGGCGTGCAGCAGGTCAGCTACGACGAGTTCGTCGCGTCCCTGCAGGGACCGACGTTCCTGACGAAGTTCACCGCCGACCCGATCAGCGGCCAGGGCCTCCTGGACCTGCCGCTGCGTTCGGTCTTCGCCTCCATCGACCACATGCTCGGTGGCCCCGGTGGAACCCACCAGCCCAAGCGCGCGCTCACCGAGATCGAGACCGCCGTCGCGCAGGTGCTGGTCGAGCGCCTCCTGGGCGAGTTGCGCTACGGCATGGCCTCCATCGTCGAACTCGAACCCGAGACGACGGGGATCGAGTACAGCCCCCAGTTCGCCCAGGTCGCCGGCGCCGCCGACGTCATGATGGTCGCCGAGTTCCAGCTCCGGATCGACGACGTCGCGCACGTCGTCAGCCTGTGCCTGCCGTTCACCGGCCTGCTGCCGCACCTGGCGAAGGCCGCCGCTCCGGCTCCGGTCTCGGACCGCGAACGCGCCAAGAAGGCGCAGGCCGCCGAGCTGCTGCGTCAGCAGTTCGAGAGCGTCCCCGTCGACGCCTCGGTGCGCTTCCGCGCCACCCGCCTGACGCCGGAGAGCCTCACCTCCCTGCGTCCCGGAGACATCGTGCGTCTCTCGCACCCCTCCACCGCGCCGCTCGACGTCGTCGTCGACGACACCACCTTCGCCCACGCCACCCCCGGCGCCAAGGGCCCCCGACTGGCCGCACTCATCGTCGGCACCACCGAGGAGAACCGATGACCACCTCCGACGCCCTCTCCCCCGCCGTTGACACCGACCTCGTCCTGCGTGCCGGCGAGGCCGCTGCCGCGGTCCTCCCGGCCAGCACCCCGCTGGAGGCGGCCGGCACCCAGCCGGGCACCGACCACGTCACCGCTGCGTTCGCAGGTGCGGCCACCGCCGATCTCACCACCGACGACGGCGCCGTCCACCGGATCGCCGTCCTCGTGGGCCAGGACCTCGTCACCGCGCTCTCCGAGAGTCCCCTCGGCGGACTCGACCTGGGTGCCGCTGTGCAGCCGGGCATCGACGCCGCCGCCGCGGTGCTCGGCGCTCGCGCATCGGCCGCCGCCGTCACCGAGCTGGCGCTGGTGGTCTCCGACCTCGAGGGTCCGTTCACTGCCGTCCCGATGGTCGGCGAGGCGATCGACGCCGCGCTGCTCGTCGCTGACTCCCTCGCTCCGGCCCCGGCCGCCCCGGCCGCCCCGGCCCCGGTCGAGGCACCCGTCGTTGAGGTGCCTGCCGAAGCCGCCCCGGCCCCCGTTCCTGCAGCGGTTCCGGCCCCGGCGGTCCCGGCCCCGGCGGTTCCCGCTCCGGCCGAGCAGCTCGCCGCCCAGGTCAGCGAGCCTGCGCCGACGTTGGCCAGCACCCCGGCCGCTGCTCCGGTTCACCCGGCCCAGTCCGTCCCGCAGCGCCCGGCCCCCGCGCCGCGCATCGTGCAGCCGGTCGCCGCTCCCGTCGTGCACCAGCAGCTCACCGCCGAGACCGCCCAGATGTTCGCCGCCGCCTCCCCGTCCGCTCCCCGCGGCATCGAGATGCTGGCCGGCGTCGACATGGAGGTCACCGTCGAGCTGGGTCGCACCCGGATGGCTGTCCGCGACCTCCTGGCCCTCTCGCCCGGCACCGTCCTCGAGCTCGACCGCGCCGCCGACGGCCCCGCCGACCTCCTCGTCAACGGTCGCCTGATCGCCCGCGGCGAGGTCGTCGTCGTCGACGAGGACTTCGGTCTGCGGATCACCGAGATCGTCGAAGACGCCACCGTCTGACCTCCCCTTCCACCCCGCCGGAGAGGCGCCCCATGTTCGAGCTCACCCTGCGACTGGTCTTCTCGTTGGCCGTCGTCATCGGTCTGCTGCTGATCGCCCTGCGGATCACCGGCAAGCGGATGGCCGGCGGCGCCGACGCGTTGGTCCGGGTCGTGCACCGCCAGCCGCTGGGGCGCTCCTCCTCCGTCGCGGTGGTGACCGTCGGCAGCCGCGTCCTGGTGCTCGGCACCACCGAGCAGCAGGTGACGCTGCTGACCGAGCTCGACCCCGAGGAGATCGTCTCCTCCGAGACCGTCGACGAGGCGATGGCCTCGGACGGCACCTCGCCCGGTGGCCTCGCTCCGGGTGTGCACCTGGGCAAGGGCGGACCGCTCGCCGGTTCGCTGCTGTCGGCCGACACGTGGAAGCAGACCTGGTCCGCGGTCTCGGCGAAGGGACGTCAGCGATGAGCGTGCTGACCCCGACCCTGCCACGCACGCTGACCCCCACCGTGGAGTCGGTGGCACCGTCCGCCCTCGCCGAGCGAGCCGCGACCCGACGCCGGCTGCTGGTCGCCGTCGTCCTCACCGCCGTCGTCGCCACGCTGTGGCTGCTGTGGCTGAGCCCCGGCGCGCTCGCCGCGCCGGACGGCCCCGAAGGTCCCGGCGGCCCCGAAGGTGGTTCCTCCTCGGTCACGATCGACCTCGACGAGCTGACCAAGAAGCCGACCACGTCGGTCGTCGTCATCATCGCGATGACGCTGATCTCGTTGCTCCCGGCGATCCTGCTGACCTGCACCAGCTTCACCAAGATCCTCGTGGTGCTGAGCCTGACCCGCAACGCGCTGGGTCTGCAGCAGACGCCCAACAACCAGGTGCTCTCCGGGTTGGCGTTGTTCCTGAGCCTCTTCATCATGGCCCCGGTCATGTCCGACATGAACGACGCCGGCCTCCAGCCCTACCTGGCCGGCGACATGACCTCGGCCGCCGCGTTCAGCGCCGGCATCGAGCCGCTGCGTGAGTTCATGATCGACCAGACCGGCGACGACGAACTGGTGCTCCTCACCAACGTCGCCGGTCAGGACCTGCCCAGCGACCGCGCCGACGTCTCGATGACGACGCTGGTCCCTGCCTTCGTGCTCAGTGAGCTCAAGGAGGCGTTCATCATCGGCTTCATCATCTTCATCCCGTTCCTCGTCATCGACGTCGTGGTCTCGGGATCGCTGATGGCACTCGGCATGATGATGATGCCGCCCACGATGGTGTCGCTGCCGTTCAAGTTGCTGCTCTTCGTGATGGTCGACGGGTGGGGCCTGATCATCTCCTCACTGGTCTCCAGTTACGGGACAGACGGCTGATGACCGACACCACCGTCATCGAGATCGCACTGCAGACGATGCTCGTGGCGCTCAAGCTCTCCGCGCCGATCCTGGTGACTGCCCTCGTCATCGGCTTCACGGTCTCGCTGTTCCAGGCGATGACCCAGATCCAGGAGTTCACCCTCGCCTTCGTCCCCAAGGTCGTCGGGGTGGGCATCGCCCTGCTCGTCTCGGGCAACTGGATGCTGCACACCCTGATCAACTTCACCAACGAACTGTTCGAGCAGATCCCCTCACTGGTCGGCTGAGTCGGCGACGCCGTGACCATCACCGTCAACGGGCTGGAACTGCTGGCCTACCTGCTGGCCTCGCTGCGGATCGTGGCGTGGCTCAGTGTGGTGCCCCCGTTCTCCACGTCGTCGATCCCGTCGATGGGCAAGGTCGTGCTCGCGCTCGGCCTCTCGTTCGCGGTCGGTCCGCAGCTGGCCGGCCAGGTCCCCACCGACTCCTGGGAGCTGTTGGTCGTCGCGCTGACCCAGGTCGCGATCGGCCTGGCGATGGGGTTCCTGACGTTCCTGCTCTTCCAGGCGATCCCGATCGCCGGAGCCCTGATCGACGTCATGGGCGGTTTCGCCACCACCCAGGCCTGGGACCCCATGGCGATGAACACCAACACCGTCTTCGGCAAGTTCCACCAGCAGATCGCCACCGTCCTGCTCTTCGTCTCCGGTGGACACCTGCTGGTGATCGGCGGGCTGCTCAAGAGCTTCACCCTGGTGCCGTTGGGCGAGATTCCCGACCTCGACGGCGCCGCGGACGTCTTCTCGATCGCGTTCTCGTTGATGTTCACCACCGCCGTCCAGATCGCCCTGCCGATGCTGGCGGTCCTCTTCGTCACCGACCTGGCGCTGGCTCTGCTCACCAAGGTCGCGCCGCAACTCAACGCCCTCAACGTCATGTACGCGGCCAAGATCGGTCTGGTGCTGCTGCTGATCGGGATGTCGTTCCCGGTCCTGCCCGAGGCGTTGAGCCGGATCGTGGACCTCGCCAACGAGGCGTCGTCGACGCTGCTCGGAGGGAGGTGAGCGGTGTCCGAGGAGAAGACCGAGAAACCCACAGAACAGAAGAACAAGGAGAACCGCAAGGAGGGGCAGGTCCCCCGCTCCCAGGAGTTCGGTGGCTGGGGTTCGCTGCTCGCGTTCGCGATGGCACTGCCGCTGCTCCTGGGACACGAGCTCGGGGCCCTGCAGGAACTGATGGTCGCCGGGCTCTCTGCGGCCGGCGACCCCGACGTCTCCCTCGGGCTGGAGACCCTGCGCGACGGCCTGACCCACATCGCGGTGGTCCTGGTCGCGCTCGGCTCCGCGGTGCTCCTGATCGGTGTCGCCGCCGCACTGGCCCAGGGCGGTTTCTTCGTGGCCAGCAAGGCCGCGAAACCGAAGTTCTCCAAGATCAGCCCGCTCAAGGGGTTCAAGCGGATCTTCAGCGCCCACACCTTGTGGGAGGGCGCCAAGATGCTGCTCAAGACAGCCGTCCTCGGCGTCCTGGCCTACGGCATCGTGGACTCCCTGCTGGCGCTCGTGGGCGGTCTGGTCCCCCTCGACACGGTGCTGGAGGAGGTCCGCAAGGAGGCGTACACACTGATCCGCAACGTCGCCGCCGCCGCGCTCGTGCTCGGCGCCCTCGACTACCTCTTCCAACGCAAGAAGATGGGCAAGCAGACCCGCATGACCAAGCAGGAGGTCAAGCAGGAGCACAAGAACTCCGAGGGCGACCCGCTGATCAGGAGCGCGATCCGGGCCCGACAGATGGCTGCCTCGCGCAACCGGATGATGGCCGACGTCCCCACCGCCGACGTCGTCCTGGTCAACCCCACCCACGTCGCCGTGGCACTGCGCTACGAGGCCGACAAGGGGGCCCCGCGCGTCGTCGCCCGGGGCGCCGGCGCGATCGCCGCCCGGATCCGTGAGTCGGCCGAGGAGAACCGGGTCCCGATCGTCCAGGACATCCCGTTGGCCCGCGCCCTGCACTCCTCCACCCAGGTGGGCCAGGAGATCCCTGCCGAACTCTTCGCCGCCGTCGCCCAGGTCCTCGCCTTCGTGATCAGCCGCCGTACCCGCGGCGCCGTGGGCGGGCAGCACCGCAGCCCGCGCGCCGACCTCGCGCTGCCCGAGGTCCCGCGATCACGTCGTCGGGTCCGAACCGCTCAGGACGCCTCCGCCGGTGCCGATCAGGTCACCGGACGCCAGGACGGTGTCGCCGGCGCCACGGAGGGCGCTCCCCCCAGCACGCCCTGACGCACCCGCACCACGGGTGGGGGCGCAAGCCCCGGCCAGGAAGGTCCTCCTCACGCATGAAGCGTCTCTCCCAGCTCGGTGTGCCCATCGGCATCGTGATGATCATCGTGATGCTCGTGGTGCCGCTGCCCGCAGCGTTCCTCGACTTCCTGCTGGCCCTCAACATCACCGCCGCGGTGCTGGTGCTGATGGTCGCGATGTTCGTCAAGCGTCCCCTCGACTTCACCGCCTTCCCGGCGGTGCTGCTGGTGCTGACACTCTTCCGGCTCGCGCTCAACGTCTCCGCGACCCGTCTGGTGCTGCTCGACGGCTACGCCGGCAAGGTGATCGACACCTTCGGTCACTTCGTCGTCGGCGGCCAGCTCGTGGTCGGCATCATCATCTTCGTCATCCTGTTGGTCATCCAGTTCGTCGTCATCACCAACGGTGCCGGACGCGTCGCCGAGGTCGGGGCCCGCTTCACCCTCGACGCGATGCCCGGCAAGCAGATGGCGATCGACGCCGATCTCAACTCCGGTCTGATCACCGAGGACCAGGCCCGCCAGCGTCGCGCCGACGTGCACGCCGAGGCCGACTTCTACGGCTCCATGGACGGTGCCTCGAAGTTCGTCAAGGGCGACGCGATCGCCGCCGTCGTCATCACCCTGGTCAACCTGATCGGTGGTTTCGCGATCGGCATGGCCCAGAAGGGCATGGAGTTCGGCGAAGCGGCCCAGACCTACTCGTTGCTCTCCATCGGCGACGGTCTGGTCTCCCAGATCCCCGCCCTGCTGCTCTCGGTCGCCACCGGCCTCATCGTGACCCGTGGCGCCGGCGACGCCGACATGGGTTCGGACATCCTGCGCCAGATCGGCGCGAACCAGATGCCGTTGCGGATCGCCGCCGGTGCCGCGTTCGTGATGTGTCTGATCCCCGGTCTCCCGAAGGTTCCGTTCCTCCTCGTCGGCGGCCTGATGCTGCTGTTCTCGAGCCGGGTCCCGACCGAGGCCCCCGAGCCGGAGGTCGTCGCACCCGTCGACGAACTGCCGCCGGCCGACACCCCCGAACGTCTGGTCGCGGAGATGCAGGTCGACCCACTCGGTCTCGAGCTCTCCCCCGACATCATCGACCTCGTCGACGTCCGCGCCGGTGGCGACCTGCTCGACCGGGTCAAGGCCCTGCGCCGCAAGGTCGCGACCGACGTCGGCATCGTGGTGCCCCCGGTCCGCACCCGCGACAACCTCGAACTGCCGCCGCGCACCTACGCGATCACGCTGTTCGGTGTCGAGGTCGCCCGTGGCGAGGCTCCGCCGGCCTCGGTGATGGCGATCGGCGACATGCTCCACAACCTGCCCGGCACCCCGACCGTGGAGCCCGTCTTCGGCCTCCAGGCCAAGTGGATCCCGGCCGAGATGCGCTACGAGGCGGAGATCTCCGGCGCCACCGTCGTCGACCGCGCCTCGGTGATCACCACGCACCTCTCCGAAGTGGTCTCGGCCAACTCTGCCCGCCTGCTGGGTCGTGAGGACGTCCGGATGCTCACCGACGTGGTGAAGCGCACCCACCCCGTCGTGATCGAGGAGCTCACCCCCGCCGCGCTGTCCCTCGGCGAGGTGCAGCGCGTCCTGCAGGCGCTGCTGGAGGAGAAGGTGCCGGTGCGCGACCTCGTCCGCATCTTCGAGGCCCTGTCGCTCCGTGCCGGCACCTCCAAGGATCTTGACGCTCTGGTGGAGTCGGCCCGTCAGGCCCTCGGCGGCGCGATCGTCGCCCCCTACCTGCAGAACGGTGACGCCCACGTCATCAGCCTCGACCCGCAGTTGGAGCACCGGATGCTGGAGGTCATGCGCCCCACCGACGCCGGCGCCGTGCTCGCGCTCGACCCCGAGCTCGGACAGCACGTCCTGGTCCAGCTGCAGCGTCTCTCGCGGCAGGCCGAGGAGAGCGACCAGCGCCCGATCCTGGTCTGCGCACCGCAGATCCGGGCAGCCCTGAGCCGGATGGTGCGTCCCACCCTCGACCGTCTCCCCGTCATCTCCTACTCGGAGATGCTGGGCAGCGGACAGGTCCTGTCGCTCGGCACCGTCCAAGGGCTCGGCGCCAACGTCTGACCCGGGGGCCGCCCGGATCAGGCCTTGGCGGACTGGACGCTCCAGCGCACGGTCACGCCACGGGTCCGCTTCGGGATCACTTCCAGCGACCCGCGCAACAGCTGCGCGCGGAGGTCGAGGTTGCCCAGACCACTGCGGTGACCCTCACGCCACGAGTCCTCACAGATGCCGACGCCGTCGTCGTCGACCTCGACGGTGAGCACGCCGTCCTCGTGGACGACGTAGACCCGGCACGACGTGGCCTCGGCGTGCTTGGCGACGTTGGAGAGCAGTTCCCGCACGGTGGCGAGCATGTGGTCACCGACCACCGCGTCGAGACGGTCCATGTCGCCCGCGGTACGGAGCCCGGGCATGAACCCCAGGACGCGGGCGTACTCGACCATCATCTGGTGCAGGCTGTCGCGGACGCCGACGCCCTCGGTGTGCTCGAGTTCGAAGATGACGCTGCGGACGTCACGGATCACCCGGTCGAGCTGGTCGACGACCTCGCTGAGCTCGATCCGGGCCGCGTCGTCGCCGAGGGCGCGCATGGTGCGCTGGGTCTGGAGCCCGGCGGCAAAGATCTGCTGCACGACGACGTCGTGGAGGTCGCGGGAGATCCGGTCCCGTTCGCGGCGGATCGCGCGTGCCTCGGCCGCCGAGGCACGTCCGCCCTGGTCGAGTCGGGCGCCGATGAGTTCGGCCACCATGTCGAGCACCTCACGCTGGGCGTGGGTGAGGCTGCGATCGCTGTCGGCGTCGTCGTCGTCCTCGTCGACGAACCAGATCGCGATCACGTGCCCACTCGGGTCGCACGGGGCACGCAGGACCAGCACACGGTGCTCGTCACTCAGGTGCGTGATCTCCTCGTCGTCGGGCCCCAGGAAGGGGAGCGCGCTCTCGAAGAGGTTCCGCATCATCACACGGCCACCGGGAGCGATGTCCCCTGCCCGCACCTCCTTGACGCCGGAGTCGTGAGGGAGCACGACGATGACGCCGGCCGCGCCGAGCGCAGGGCGGGCGAAGCGACACAGACGCAGCAGCACCTCGTCGGCGGGGGCGCGCGGGTCGAGCGCCTGGACGACTTCGATGAGCTGGTCGGTACGCGCAGACATGGTCACAAGAATCTCACGCACCGTGTCCACTGGAGGCTTCCCGGTGTCACGTCAGCCGGGGCGCGCCCGCTCAGGGAGCCAGCCGCTCCCGGACCCAGCCTGCGCCCTCACGACGCCACCGGAGCCGGTCGTGGAGGCGGCTGCGTCGCCCCTGCCAGAACTCGAACGACGTCGGCCGCACCAGGTACCCGCCCCACGTCGGGGGCACCGGGACGGGTCCGTCGTCCTCGGACGCCCCGAAGCGTGCCTCGGCGGCGGCGTGAGCGTCCTCCAGTTCGGCCCGGTCGGCGAGGACGGTCGACTGGCGCGAGGCCCACGCGCCGAGGCGGGCGGCACGGGGGCGGGAGGCGAAGTAGGTCTCGACGTCGGCGGCCGGGAGGGGGTGGGCGTGGCCGCTGATCCGCACCTGACGCTGGATCGCGTGCCACTCGAAGAGCAGGGCGCAGGCCGGGTTGGCTGCGAGGTCGCGTCCCTTCGCCGAGGTGGCATGGGTGAAGAACTCGAATCCCTCCCCCGCCCGCAGGCCCTTGAGCAGGACGGTGCGGGCCGACGGGATCCCGTCGGGCGAGACGGTGGCCAGCACCATCGCGTTCGCCTCGACGACCGACGGGGACGCTGCGGCGTCGTCGAACCACCGTCCGAACTGCTCCCAGGGGTCGCCCGCGGCATCAGCCTCCGTCAACCGGTCGGCGGCGTAGTCGGTGCGCAGGGCGGCGAGGTCGAGACCGGTGGCGTCCGCGGCAGGCTCAGGTCGGGGGTCCTGTGTCATGGAATGGACCCTAGGTCGTGCCTCTCCCCCACGGAGGCGGTCCTGTGGGCAGAATGCTGACAACGCGCGTGACGCGTGCCACAGCTCACGCGCTCCGGCACGTGCCGTCGTCCTTCCCTCGGAGGAACGGCACTCGACGAAGGAGTCACACCCATGACCGAGGTTCACCACGGGCTCGAAGGGATCGTCGCTTTCGAGACGCAGATCGCGGAGCCCGACAAGGAGGGGTCGGCGCTGCGCTACCGCGGTGTCGACATCGAGGACATCGTCGGGCGCGTCCCGTTCGAGAACGTCTGGGGACTCCTGATCGACGGTTCCTACACCCCCGGGCTGGAGGCGGCGGAGCCCTACAACCTGCCCGTCCACACCGGCGACGTGCGCGTCGACATCCAGGCCGCGATCGCGATGCTGGCACCGGCGTTCGGCTTCGGCCAGACCTACGACATCTCCGACGAGCAGGCCCGCGCCGACATCGGCCGCCTCGCGGTCATGGTGCTCTCCTACGCGGCGCAGTCGGCGCGCGGCCTCCACCAGGCCGTCGTCCCGCAGCGCCTCGTCGACGAGGGCGCCACCCTGGCGGAGAAGTTCCTGATCCGTTGGCGTGGCGAGGCCGACCCCAAGCACGTCAAGGCGATCGACGCCTACTGGTCCTCGGCCGCCGAGCACGGCATGAACGCCTCCACCTTCACCGCCCGCGTGATCACCTCCACCGGCGCCGACGTGGCAGCGGCGTTCTCGGGTGCGATCGGCGCGATGAGCGGCCCGCTGCACGGCGGCGCCCCGTCGCGTGTTCTCGGGATGATCGAGGAGGTCGAGCAGCAGGGTGACGCCCGCGCCTACGTCAAGGGTCTCCTCGACTCCGGCGAACGCCTGATGGGCTTCGGCCACCGCGTCTACCGCGCCGAGGACCCCCGTGCTCGTGTGCTGCGTCGTACTGCCCGTGAGCTCGACGCTCCCCGCTACGAGGTGGCCGAGGCGCTGGAGAAGGCAGCTCTGGCCGAGCTCCGTGAGCGGCGCCCGGACCGCGTCCTGGAGACCAACGTGGAGTTCTGGGCGGCGATCGTCCTGGACTTCGCCGAGGTCCCGGCGCACATGTTCACCTCGATGTTCACCTGCGCCCGCACCGGCGGTTGGTCGGCGCACATCCTGGAGCAGAAGCGCACCGGACGCCTGATCCGTCCCTCGGCCGTCTACACCGGCCCTGCGGCCCGCTCGGCGGAGTCGGTCGACGGCTGGCAGGACGGCTGGGGCGCCTGACGCAGCACCCAGCACCGCCCAGCACCGCCCAGCACCGCAACTGTGGGATTGATGCCACGCCGACGGCGTGTCCCGGCATCAATCCCACAGTTGCGTCCGGAGGGCGCGAGGGTTCCGCACGACCGGCTTCGCCCGTATGGTCGGAAGGGCCCCCAGGAGGTGGTCATGAGCGATCCCGACACCCCGGACGTGTACGGCGAGTACAGCGTCGACGAAGAGAACCAACCACACGGCGACGGCGACAGCCAGGTGGGAGACCGCGGCCTCAAGGACCCGCTCGAGGAGGGCTACTCGCCCCCGGAGAAGTGGTCCGTTGCGCAGGGGTTCGGGAACACCCCCGCCGAGGCGCTGCAGGGCGAGTCCCTGGAGCAGCGGATGGCGCAGGAGGAACCCGAGCCGGATCCCTACGCCGCAGCCGAGGCAGCGGAGGACCTCGACCTCGAACCCGTCGACGACGGCGAGGTCGGCGACGAGCGTTCAGGACGTCTGGCCGATCGCGGCGAAGGCGCCTCGCACGTGCTCGGGGAGGACGTCGGGATCGACGGCGCCGGGGCCAGCGCGGAGGAGGCCGCGATGCACGTCGTGCACGACATCGTGGACCCCGACGACCTGGACACCTGACCCACTCCTCACCCGCTCCGACCTGCGACGACGCTCGCGATGTGGCGTGTCTCACATGGTGAATCAGGGCTCACTTGTTGTGCCGTGGTGGCGACACAGTGAAGTCCCTCGACCACGGGAGAGCCCATGACGCAGCACCACCACACCTCTGACGAAACCACTGCCAGCAGCACAGCCACCGCCAGCCAGCCGTTCGTCCAGCAGGTCAGGGCCGAGGTCGCCGACCTCGTGGACAGGACGCACGAATGGGGCGACGCACACACCGACTCGGCTCTCGATGTCCTCACCACGCGCCTGGCCGCCCAGCTCGCAGAGCACCCCGATCAGATCGACCACCTGCTCCGCGCCCTGCGCGAGGAGCCTGAGGGCAGCACTCTGCACGGCGTCCTGCGTGCTCTCGCAGTGCCGTGGCCCCCGCTCGCGCTGGCGGCCCCGGATCGGTTCCGGAGCCATCCGGCCGTCCGCGCCACCGAGTCGTCGATGCCGATCGCGCCCGCAGCAGCCCTTCCCATGCTGGATGCGTTGACCGGGCTGGACGAGCGGCTGATGGCCCACGAGGACCTCTCCTGGCTCGGCGGACGTCCCCTTGCCCTCGGGCTCACCGAGTGGCCACGCACCGCCGCTGGAGCACCACTGACCCACCTCTTCACCGCCCACCTGACGACCCTCTCCCCGTGGCGCGAGATCGGCTTCCCCACCCCCGGCGTCCTGCAGGTGTTCCACGACCTCGTCTCCACAGGAGACCCTGCGCAGGCCCAGGCACGAGAGAACGGCGCATGGCTGGTCCGGTTCGTCCGCGACGCCGACCTCCCCAGCAACCTGGCCGTCACGCCTGTGCTGGAGTGGCCGCGTGACGTCGACGTCGCCGACCGCGTCGCCCCCGTCCCCACCTCACCGCACCTCGTCGCCACGGTTCCCCACCCGCTCAGCCCGGGAGACGTCACGCAGGAGGAGCGGGACCGCCACGGTCGCGTCGTCGACCTGCTGGAGTGGTGGACCCGCGTCACCAACGCGATCAACGCCCCCGAGCGCGAGCACGGCGAGGACCCGTTCTTGGATCCCGATCGCGCCCCTCTGCCGTCGACGACCCGGATCGGCGGGTTCCCCGCCGCTCCTGCTGACGCGCAGCACGACGCGATGCTGGCGCAGGCACTTCCGCTCGGCCCGGAGGACTCCTACGTCCTGCTGGCCGACGTGAACCCGGCCGAGCTCACCGACCAGCGCTGGTTCCACGGCGGACACCTGCAGGTCTGGATCCGGAGCATGGACCTCGCGCTCGGCCGCCTCGAGAAGGCCTGGTGCGTCATCCGTACCGACGCCTGAACCCCCTCAACCACGCGCACCCCACCGGTTCGGGTCGTGAATCCTTGCGGATCACGACCCGAACCGGTGGGGTGCGGCGCCAGGGGCGGTGCGTCAGGCGCAGCGCCTCACACAGCAGGCGTCACTTGGCGATGCCGTCGACCACGATGCTCTTGAAGTCGACCTTGTTCTTGAACTCGCCCGCGCCCTGGAACAGGTCGGCGAGCTGCTGCGACTCGGAGATGACGTAGTCGTTGACCGGGAACAGGTCCGACTTCTTGTTGCGGGCAACCTGCTTGGTGACGGTCGGGGAGAGACCGGAGTCCTTGGCCCACGCCTCACCCCAGGCGTCGGGGTTCTCACCGGCCCAGGCGAAGGCCTGGTCGAGACGGTCCACGAAGTCGACGATCAGCTTCTTGGTGGCCTCGTCCTCGACGGCCTTGGTGGAGGCGATCTCGAACTGGAGGGCGTTGTCGACGGTCTCGGCGTCGGGCAGCGCGACCGCGTCGAACTCCTGCAGGGCCTGGGTCACGAAGGGGTCCCAGACGACCCACGCGTCGACCTCGCCGGCCTTGAAGGCGGCGAGACCGTCGCCGGGAGCGAGGTAGTTGGGGGTGACGTCGTCGAGGCCGAGACCGGCCTTCTCCAGCGACTTGATCAGGACGCCCTGGGCGGAAGTGCCGCGACCCAGCGCGATCTCCTTGCCCTTCAGGTCGGCGACCGAGGTGATCTTCGAACCCTTGGGGACGAGGATCGAGTTCTCGCGCTTGTCGGCCTCCTGGACCGCCGCGACGACCTTGAAGTCGGCGCCGTTGGCGGCACCGAAGATCGGCGGGGTCGAACCCACCCAGGCGACGTCGATCTGGTCGGCAGCAGCGGCCTCGACGATCGGCGGGCCAGCGGCGAACTCGGACCACTCGATCGTGTAGTCGAGGTCCTTGAGCAGACCGGCCTGGTCGAGGACGGCGCGGATGCCGTCCTTCTGCACACCAACGCGGAGGACGGGCTTGTCGGCGGAGGCGTCGTCGCCACCGCACGCGGCGAGCGTGCCAGCGGCGAGCGCGAGGCCGGCGAGGGCGGCAGCGGTACGGGAGAGGTTCTTCATGACGGTCCTTCTCTGGTGTCAGGTCGTGAGGTCACGGATGACGACCGGGGGCCGACGTGGGTCGGGGTCGTCCGCTGTCGGTGGGATCGAGCAGCAGGGAGTGGGAGGTCGTGGGGGAAGTCAGTGAGGCGCGTCAGTGCGGAGCATCGACGCCGAGCATCGCGAGCAGCGCGACGCGGCGCTCAACGATGCCGGGGTGGTTGCGGGCCCGGGGGCGCTCGATGTCGAGACGCTCGTCGTGGACGAGCTTCCCGTCGGCGACCACGAGGACACGGTCCGCGAGGAGCAGGGCCTCCTCGACGTCGTGGGTCACCATCAGCACGGCCGGGAGGTGGCGCTGCCACAGGTCCTGGACGAGCGTCTGGGCCGAGATCCGGGTGAGGGCATCGAGCGCACTGAACGGCTCGTCGAGGAGCAGCAGGTCGGGCTCACGCACCAGAGCACGAGCCAGAGCGACGCGCTGACGCTGACCGCCGGAGAGTTCACGCGGCCAGGCGTCCTCGCGACCGGCGAGACCGACCTCGGCGAGCATGGCGCGGCCCTGTTCGCGGGCGTCCTTGGTGCGCAGGCCGAGGACGACGTTGTCGAGGACGCTGCGCCAGGGCAGCAGGCGGGGATCCTGGAAGACGACGGCCGGCTCGGATCCGGTGCGAATGCCGCCGGTGGCGCCGGCGTCGAGGCCGGCGAGGATCCGCAGCATCGTCGACTTGCCGGAGCCGGAGTGGCCCAGCAGGGCGACGAACTCACCGGCACGGATGTCGAGGTCGACGCCGCGCAGGACCTCGGTGTCGCCGAAGGCGCGGCGCACTCCCTGCAGGCTGACCACGGGGGCGGTGGACGTGGCCGTGGAAGCGGTGGTGGAAGCGGTGGTGCTCATGCGAGCCTCCCTTCGTCGCGCCAGCGCAGGGCACGACGCTCGAGGACGCGGACGATCGCGTCGGTGAGGAGTCCGAGGACGGCGTAGGTCAGCAGGCCGACCACGACGACGTCAGGCTGGTAGAAGTCGCGGGCGTTGGTGATCATGTAGCCCAGTCCGGCACCGGCGTTGACCTGCTCGGCGACGACGAGCGCGATCCAGGCCGCTCCCAGCGACTGACGCAGACCCACCAGGGTGCCGGGGAGCACCGACGGCAGCAGCACGTGACGGATCCGCTCCAGGCGGGTCAGACGCAGCGTGGTGGCCAGTTCCTTGAGGTCCGGGTCGACACCACGCAGGGCCGCCACGAGATTGAGGTAGAGCGGGATCATCACGCCGAGGGCGACGAGGTAGATCTTCGGCTCCTCCTTGATCCCGAACCAGATGATGAAGAGCGGCACCAGACCGAAGAGCGGGATGGCGCGCAGCATCTGCATGATCGGGTCGGCGATGGCGTCGCCGAGGCGGGTCAGGGCGACCCAGGTGCCCAGGACGACGGCGAGGATGCCACCGATCGCGAAGCCGATCGCCGCGCGCTGCAGGGAGACGAGGACGGCGTCACCCAGGACGCCGCTCTGCCACAGGTCCCAGGCGGTCCGGGCGATGGTGCTCGGCGCGTCCAGCTTGTCCTCGGGCAGCACGCCCGTGGTGGAGCAGATCTGCCACACGGCGAGCAACAGGAACGGGCTCAGCCATCGCAGCACTGTGTAGCCGTCGACGCCGGAGCGGCGGCGCTTGCGGGGGGTCTTTCCGCCAGCAGGAGCGGCGACCGTGACGTCACCTGCGTCCGACTCGGTGCCCTGGGCAGCGATCGCCCGGTCGCGCGGGGGTGCGGAGGAGCTCATGGACTCTATTCTGCACCATAATCGTTAACTTAAATGACATTGGTCAGTTTTTTCGAGACAAATCGTTTCGCATTCAACTGTTCCCGCTGGTCCGGACGCCACCAGTGGCGTCATCCGACTCCGCCACCTGCCGCCAGAGCGCGACGGAGAGCCCGGACTCGACGTAGTGGCCGAACCCGGCGAGGTCCACGTATCCCGCGGCGCGGTACATCGCGATCGCCGGCTGCTGCAACAGACCCGTCTCCAGAACCAGGTGTGTCACCCCGGCCCGCATCGCGTCCGCCTCGACCTCGGCCAGGACCCGACGGGCCAGCCCCTGACGACGGTGCTCGGCGCGCACGTACATCCGCTTCAGCTCCGCCACCCGGGTCGCGCCCACCGCCGCCAGCGACGCAGGCGCGTCGATCCAGCGCCATGCACCGGTGGCGACCGGCTCACCGTCAGCGCCCGAGCTGTCGCCAACACCGTCCTCCAGGTAGAGGACGAAGAAGCGTCCGTTGCCCTCGGCGAACTCCGCGACGTCGATCGGAGCCTCGTCCGGAGTGCCGTAGAGCTGGGCGTACTCGGCCTGCACCTCGTCCACCAGACGGGCCGCGTCGGCGTGGTCGAGCGCCCGCGGGACGGTGCGATAACGGTGAGGCGTCGAGCACATGGGATCATCGTTGCATTCGTGTGACCGGAACGAGACGTAGACTGGCATCCGCTGACAGCGTTGTCAGGCCGCCCTTCCGGGCCCACACCTCATCGAGGAAACCTCTTTTCGAAAGGACGTCCGGTGACCACCGACGCTGCCTCCATCAAGATTCCCGCCGACCTGCTGCCCGTGGACGGCCGCTTCGGCGCCGGCCCGTCGAAGATCGCCCCCGGCGCACTCGACGCTCTCGCCGCCACCGGCGACAAGCTGCTCGGCACCTCCCACCGCCAGGCTCCGGTCAAGAACACCGTCGGTCGCGTCCGCGAGGGCCTCTCCGAGCTGTTCAACCTGCCCGAGGGCTACGAGGTCGTCCTCGGCAACGGTGGCGCCACCGCGTTCTGGGACATCGCCGCCTTCGGTCTGGTGCGCAACAAGTCGCAGCACCTCGCCTTCGGTGAGTTCTCGTCCAAGTTCGGCTCCTCGGTCAAGAAGGCCCCGTGGCTGGCCGAGCCGACCATCATCTCCGCCGACCCGGGCTCGCGTCCCGACGCCGTCGCCGAGGAGGGTGTCGACCTCTACGGTTGGGCCCACAACGAGACCTCCACCGCCGTCATGGCTCCCGTGGTCCGCCCGGCCGGCATCGACGACGACGCCCTCGTCGTCATCGACGCCACCTCCGGTGCCGGCGGCCTGCCCGTCGACATGAACGAGGTCGACGCCTACTACTTCGCTCCCCAGAAGTGCTTCGCCTCCGACGGTGGCACCTGGTTCTCGATCATGTCGCCGCGCGCTCTGGCCCGCGCCGAGGAGATCGCAGCGACCGACCGCTACATCCCCCCGTTCTTCTCGCTGCCGACCGCGATCGACAACTCCAAGAAGAACCAGACCTACAACACCCCGGCCGTCGCCACCCTGTTCCTCATGGCTGAGCAGCTGGACTGGATGAACGCCAACGGTGGCCTCGACGGCATGGTCGCCCGCACCACCGCGTCCTCGAACGTCCTCTACAACTGGGCCGAGAAGACCTCCTTCACCACCCCGTACGTCCCGAACCCGGAGCACCGCTCGCTGGTCATCGGCACCATCGACTTCGACGACAACATCGACGCCGCCCAGGTCGCCAAGGTCCTGCGCGCCAACGGTGTCGTCGACACCGAGCCGTACCGCAAGCTGGGCCGCAACCAGCTCCGCGTCGCGATGTACCCGGCCATCGACGCCTCCGACGTCGAGAAGCTGACCCAGTCGATCGACTACGTCGTCTCGCAGCTGGGTTGATGCATCTCGGCTGATCCCAGCCCCAGGCTGTCGCAGGCCCTCGTCCGGTTCGCCGGGCGGGGGCCTGTTGCTTTCGCCCAACCACAGCGGGACGTCATAAGAATCGAGGGTCGGAGACCTCGATTCTTATGACGTCCCGGCGCAAGAGGGGCAGCGGGCGGCGTCAGCGAGGCAGAGCGCGCCAGTGCAGCTTCCAGAAGAACGAGCCGCCGGCAATCTCGTTCTCCACCCCGACGGGCAACCCGACCCGCAGCACCGGGGTGTCGAGCCCTTCGGTGCAGACGTAGACGCGACCCTCGTCGTCGACGGCGAGGCCTTCGCCCTGGGGCTGGCGCGGCAGGGTGAGGTCGGCGACGGTCTCCAGCCCGGGGAACGTCTTGACCCACAGGTGGCTGTAGCCGCGCATCAGCACGTACTCACCCGACGGCGAGAAAGCGGCGTCGGTGACGATCATCGGCGCCGAGCCGATCTTCTCCATGACGTTGACGCCGTCCGGGTCCAAGGTTTCGGGCGCGGCGTAGACAGAACCGCCGAAGACCTTCTTGCTGACGACGTAGAGGCGTCCGGTGACAGGGTGCGCGATCAGCGACTCCGCGTCGCGGGCGCCGTCGGGGTAGGCGAGTCGGTAGGACTCCCCCGTCCCGGCGTCGATGTCACCGCGACCGAGCGGCACCTTGGTGACCCGGACGTGGTCGCGGGCCGCGAGGTTGTCCCCGATGTCGCCCACCCACACGTGGCCGTCGCCAGCCGGCGCGAGCGCCTCGACGTCACGGGGGTCGGGGGTGAACCGGGTGACGCCGACGGTGTCGCCGGTGGTCGGGTCGACGGTGAAGACGCGGCCGGAGTCGCCGGAGTCGTTGACGGTCGCGAAGAGGCGTTCGCCGTCGACGTCGGTGGCCACCAGCCCCGACGACTCCGCGACCAGGCGGTCGGTGAAGCGGAACTCGACGCGCGACTCCCCCACCCCGCCGACCGGTTCGGCGTTGGCCTGGGCCACCGCCCCGACGACGAACGGAGCCGCAAGTGCGGTGGTCAGCATCCAGGCGTGCACGACGCCCCCGCCACCACGACGGGTGACGGGGGCGTCAGCAGGCTGGATGCTCAGGGGACTCAGTCCTCTAACCGCTCAGCGCTCGGCGCGCTCAGTCCTCGGCACGCAGGGCGACACCGTCGCCGCCGACGCGCTCGTCGAGCAGCTCGGCCAGCTTGGGGCTGATGCCCCAGGTGGTGACGAGCTCCTCGTACTCCTTGCGGACGCCACCACCCTTGACCTTGCTGCCGGTGCGGACCGCACGGAGCAGGGTGTTGCGCGGGGTGTGGGCGGAGTCGATGAACTCGACGACGTCCACCTTGTAGCCCTCCAGACGCATCAGCGAGGCACGCAGGGCGTCGGTGAGGGTGTCGGCGAAGCGCTCGCGCAGGATGCCGTGACGGGTCAGCGCCGCGTACGGCGAGGGGGTCTTGGCCTTGCGGAGCTGGGCGGAGATGTCGTGGTGGCAGCACGGGGCGGCCAGCACGAGGGAGGCCTCCCACTCGACTGCGCGGTGCAGGGCCTCGTCGGTGGCGGTGTCGCAGGCGTGCAGGGCGAGGACCACGTCGGGGTTCTGCGGCAGCTGCGCCTCGGCGATGGTGCCGACGACGAAGTCGGCGTCGATGCCGAGCTGCGCGGCGACTCCTGAGTTGTGGTCGGCGGACTGCTGCTTCACGTCGACGCCGGTGATCGCCACGGGCAGCTTGCGCACACCGGAGAGGTACTGCTGCGCGGCGAAGGTCAGGTAGGCGTTGCCGCAGCCGAGGTCGACGATCCGCAGCGGGTCGGCCTTGGTCGGGGTGCGCAGCGCCTTCTTCTTGATGCCGTCGGCGATGGCGGCGTCGAGCAGGCGGAGGAACTCCTCGACCTGGCGGTACTTGTCCTGACGGGTCGGCTTGACCTTGCCCTCAGCGGTGGAGATGCCCAACGCGATCAGCACCGGGTGGTCCTCGGCGAGGAGGCGCTCCTTGGGCTGGTCGTGGCCGCGCTCGGGCTCGACGGCCTCTTCGCGCTCGGTGATCGAGACCATCGCCTCGGCCTTCTTCGTCACCCGGACCTGCATCTGCGAGGTCGCGGTCTCGACGTGGAAGTTGGCGAACGGGATCTCGAGGATCTCGTCGACGACCGTGCGGGCGTCGTCGCCGGCGTGGTTGGAGGTGTGCGCCTGCGTCTCGTCGTAGCGGACCACCTGCAGGTGACGTCCGGCCTTGAGGTCGACGTAGCGGAACTCGATGCGCTTCCACTGCGTCTCGGAGCCCTTCTGGCGACCGGAGGCGACGGCCTTGACGAGGGTGTCGCCGTCGAGCAGGTGGGTGCGCACCATCATCAGTGCGCGGAGCAGGGGTTCAGCAGCCATCAGCGTTCCTCAGCAGGGGTGGTTCAGTTGACGATCGACGCGATGACCGCGACCAGGATCAGGGCGCCCAGCAGGACGGGAATGATGTATCGACGCTGGCTGGGACTCATGTCCGCCAGTCTAGGTCGCCCCCGCACGCCGGCCCCCATCCCGTGGACGTCGCCCTCGGTTACGGTCTCCCCCATGGACTCCCCCGACGCCGCCGCACATACCACCGGACCCGCCACGGCGAGCGTGCGTTGGCTGGTGGACGCGCTGTGGCTGCGTCCGCGTCACGACCGTCGTCTGGACGACGTCGACGTGGAGCACTGGGTGCGTGAGAACCAGGTGGTCGCCGCTCTCTCCGTGACACCGGTCCGCACCGGCGACCCGGTGATGCTCCAGGTCGCGATCGACGCCGACGACCCCACCTCTGCGGTGGCGGTGCTTCGCGACGGCGTTCCCACCCCCGGCCCGCAGTTGGAGATGCTCGCCCACACCCTGTCGGAGACCTTCGACGTGACGGTCGAGAACGACGCAATGATCCTGGTGGCCGGGGACGAGAGCTCGGGGCCGGCGTCGTGGTGGGAGCACGAGCCGTTGCGCATCGCCGACGTGGGCGACGTCGTCCTGTCGCGTCTGGAGCGGGAGTACGTGGGGATCGAGTCGAAGGCGTCGGGGACCCCACTCGTCACCGGCGCCCTCCACGGCTGGACGGTCCGTCATGCCGACGGCCCCTCGCCGATGCTGTGGAAGGCGGCCTCGAAGAAGGACCTGCCGGTGGTGCGGCTGGTGCGTGACTCCGCAGGACGACGGCGGGTGGTGCTCGAGCCCGACCAGCACGAACCGACGTGGGTGGAGTTGCAGCACCTTCCTGCGCTGAGGGTGCCGCTCGCCTCGCACCTCGAGGAGGGGTTGCTCAGCACCCTCCTCGACCCACACCTTTCCGGTTCGTCCGGCGTGCGTCGTGTGGTGGCGTCACCGCATTTCGCCGAGGTCTCGTCCGACGCGCTGGCCGCGGCGGTGCAGTCCGAGCCGGACGCCTTCTGGTCGGCGCGCGTCCTGTCGGTTCTCGGTCTGCCGACCGAGGCTGCCGACGTCCACGAGGCCCGGACGACGCTGGCGGCGCTCACCGACGTGGAACACCACGACGCAGCCTCGTGGGGTGCCGCGGCGGGCAGCCTGCTGCGCGCCGGTTTCGACCCCACGCCGGCCGAGGTTGCGTCGCCACGGGGTCCGCTCCGTTTCTACCGCCGCCTGCTCAGCTCGGTGTGGGGCTCGGCTCTGCTGCTCGCCTGCGACGTGCTGCTGTTGGTGCTGCTTGCGGTCCGGTTCACCGGTGGCGGCGCGGTGGAGCGAGTGCTGAGCACTGTGGTGATGCTCGTCGTCCTCCTCGACCTGGTGGGGGTCGCCCGGTCGCTTCCGGCGAAGTGGCAGCGACGCCGGCCCCACGCCTGAGGCGCGACTCCTCACGGCCCAGCGCCTAGGGTTGTTCCATGACCGCCGACGCCTCCCCCGCTGACGTTCCCACTGCTCCTGAGCCTGACGAGCGCACCTGGACGGTCGTGCACGGTTGGGTCCACCCGTTCGGTGACGACGTGGTGAACCTGCCTGCGCTGACCGCATGGCTGCGTGGCCGAGCGATCGCTGCGGTCTCCGCGACCGCCCCCGGCCCGGGTGACGCCGCGACCTTGGCACTGTTGGTCAGCGACGACGCCGATGCGTTGGTGGCCGTGCAGGGCGTCGACGGTCCGGAGCCGTCGCTGGAGCTGCAGGCGTTCGCCGAGCAGGTGGTCGAGGCGTTCGACGTGTCGATCACCGTCGAGCACGCGTGGGCCTCGAGCCGCGACGACGAGGACGGCGAAGAGGCCGAGGAGACCGTCGAGGAGTCCGACGCCACGGCTGAGGACGTCGACGAGGAGGACGAGGGCTGGGTGCTGGAGCACCCGCTGGTGATCGTCACCCGTCATGCCGAGTCGATGCTGCCGGTGCTGGCCCGCGACCTCGACGCCAAGCTCACTGCCACCCACGCCGACGGGTGGACGATCGCGCTGGCCGAGCGTGACTTCGTCTTCCTCGAGCACCACTCGTGGCTGCGGAGCGACCTCCCGGCCGCCGCGATCGGTCGCAGCGGCGAGCGTCGCTACGTCGCGGTGATGGCCGAGCCCGGCCAGCCGCAGGAGTTCGGCCTGGTCCGCTACGACGACCTGATCCCGGTCCTGGACCCGATCGGTCTCGACCCCGACCTCGCCGACGCGCTCCTCAACCCGCACCTGGCGATGGGCTCCGCGGTGCGGCTGCTCTGCGAGACCAAGCCGTTCCGGGCAATCGACCCCTACGAGTTGGCCGCCGTCGTGCAGTCCCCGATGGACGATCGGTGGTCGTCGCGGGTGCTGGCCACCCTCGGTCTGCCCCTCGAGGCTGCGGAGTACGCCGAGGAGCGTCTGGCTCTGCCCGAGGACGCCGCGGTGATCGAGGCCCGCGGCATCGTCGGCGCGATGGGCGAGATGATCAGCCGCTACTACGACGCCCCGGCCCACGAGGTCCGTGGCCGCACGTTCTACGGCAAGGGCTACGCCGCCGCGACGAAGTCTCCGGTCCGGGTCGGTGTGACCGTCGCGGCGGAGGCGCTCGCCACCGTGGCCGCGCTCAAGGCCGCCACCTCGGCCCGCGGTTGGAAGGCCAAGGCGTGGCGCACGCTGGCCGGTCTGCTGATCACCGACGTGGCGACCCACGCGGTGCTGGCGCCGAAGAAGTTCCGCCAGCCCTGACCCATGCCGAACCCCACCGGTTTGAGTCGCGGAATCGTTGATTTCACGACTCAAACCGGTGGGGTTCGCGCCTCGGGTGGGTCAGCGCGGCATCAGGCCGGCCTCGCGTAGCGCCTCGTCCAGCGCGCTCGCGAGGGTCCGGTCGAAGGTGGCGGTCAGGTGTGAGCCGTCGGCCCACCCGACGACGCCGCCCACCACGGCCCGGCACGTGTCACCGTCGCAGATCCGGTCGTTGAGGTCGATCACCCCGGTCCGGGCCCGACGGTGCGTCCGGGTCACCTCGGCCAGGGCGGTGGCGGCCGGGTCGACCTTCGGGAACAACCACTCCTCCAGCGGCCCGTCGCAGGCGTCGCTGTGTTCCCCGTGGGCGGAGAGGCACTCCGGCACCGAACCGACGCCCCCGGCGTCCGGGGTGGGAATGTTCCGGATCACCGCGGTGCGCAGGTGCGCCTTGGTCAGCGTCCCGAGGACGTCGACGAACCCGGCGACGTAGTCGTCGGTGCTGTCCGCGAGCGCCTTGCCGGGCACTGCTTCCAGGATCCGGTCGGAGACCACCACCAGGTCGGGGTCGTCCTCGACCAGGGTCTGCGCGGTCCGTTCGGCCCACCGGCGACAGTTCTGCGGCGCGCCGGTGCCCTCGATGTCCTGCTCGACAGCCGAGAACGCGCACCGCGAGGCGATGTGGGTGGTGATTCGCCATCCCCGCAGCTCGGCGATCCCCTGCAGCGCGGGCAGCCAGTGCGCGGCGTGGGAGTTGCCCACCAGGGCCACGTCGATCCGACCGTCAGGGTCTCCGAAGACGCAGGTGACCTGCGGGAACCGTGGACGCACCGAGCGGCACTCCTGACCGCCCTCGGCCTCGGGGAACGCCTGGGGCCAGTCCTCGGCGGCCGCGGCCGGGGTCGGGACCACCGGCTGGTCACTGTCGGAGAGGTCCGGGCACTGCAGGGCCGGGTCCAGAGAGCCTGCGCCCAGGCACGGATCGTCGGAGGCGAGTGCGGCCGCGACCCGGTCGGCGGCCTCCGCCGCACGCCGTTCCACCTCGGAGAGCTGCACGGTCGCTGCCGTGACCACCACCGCCATCGCCACCAGCGCCGCGGTCCAGGTGGCTGCGGTGCGTCGGTTCCAGGATGCAGTCCGGAACGGTGCCTCCACGTACCGGGTGGTCAGCTGGGCCAGGACCAAGGTCGCGACGACGACGCCCACCGCAGGCAGCCACCCGAGGTGTTCGGGGTCGTCCGCCACGGCGGCTGCGACCAGCACCAGGATCGGCCAGTGCCACAGGTAGACGGCGTACGAGACGTCGCCGAGCCACTGCGCGGGGCGCCACGCCAACAGCCGTCCGGGCGAACGACGGGAGGTGTCGACGCAGGCCAGCAGCACCGCTGCCGTGCCGAGCACCGGGAGCGCAGCCCGCCAGCCGGGGAACGCGGTGTCGGCGTCGAAGGTGAGCACTGCCCACGCCACCGCCGCCAGTCCGGCCCAGGCCAGGACGATCCAGGCCGTCCCCGAGCGGGTCCGGCCCTCACGCACGGGACGAGTCAGCAGAGCCAGCGCCACCAGTCCGCCGACGGCGAGTTCCCAGACCCGGGTCGGGGTGACGAAGTAGGCCCGTCCCGGGTCGCTCTCGGTGAGCCGCACCGACCACACCAGCGATGCCAGCGCCACCGCACCCAGCCCGCAGGCCCAGACGGTCTCGCGCCGCAGCCGGGTCCGGGCGGCCAGCCAGGTCAGCACCGCGATCAGCAGCGGCCAGAACAGGTAGAACTGCTCCTCCACCGAGAGCGACCAGTAGTGCTGCACCGGGGTGGGGGCGTCAGCCGCCGCCAGGTAGTCGGTGGCGTCACCGGCCAGGAGCCAGTTGACGGCGTACAGCCCGGCTGCCCGGGCCTGCCGGGCGGTGTCGCCCCACAGGGTCTCGGGAGCGATCAGTCGGGTGCCCACGAGAGTGGCTCCCAGCACCACCATCGAGGCCGGCAGCAGGCGGCGCAGTCGTCGTCCCCAGAACGCCACCAGGTCGGCGGCGCGACGCGGTGGGTGGGCGAGCAGGTGGGTGGTGATCAGGAAGCCGGACAGGACGAAGAAGACGTCCACACCGACGTAACCGCCGGTGAGGGCGTCGGGAGCGAGGTGGTAGGCCACGACGACCGCCACGGCCAGAGCGCGCAGCCCTTGGATGTCGCTGCGGGGCCCGCGGGCGACGTTCGCCGGCGCGGACGTGTCGTCGCGGACGGACCGGTGTTCCTCCCCAAGCACACTCACCCGGGCATCCTGCCATCCGGGAGCGATGCCGGTGTGCGCGAGGTCTCAGCGCTGTGCCGACGTGGGCTCAGTGCTGTGCCGGCGTGGGCTCAGTGCTCCAGCACAAGTGCTGCTTCTTGGCCGTCGGCCTCGGACCCGACCGTGGGACGGGGCACGAAAGAGGTCAGGCAGAACCGGATCAATGGGGTGTCCAGAGCATCGGTCTCCCGGCCTCGCTCAGCGCAGCAGGGTCACCAGGTGCACGCTCGGGCGCCCGGCGAGGTCGGCCACCTGGTGGCGGCACGACATCCCGTCGGCGAGGACGAGCGCGTCGGGGTGGGCGCGCAGCGTCGGGAGGAGATGGTTCTCGGCGACCTTGCGCGAGACGTCGCCGTGTCCGGCCTCCATCCCGAAGTTGCCGGCCAGCCCGCAGCATCCTTGGACGGTGACGACGTGGGCTCCGGTGGCAGCGAGCAGTGCTGCGTCCTTCTCCCATCCGAGGACGGCGGCGTGGTGGCAGTGGGGTTGGACGACGACGGTGGTGCCACTGCGGTCGGGCGGGGTGAAGTCGAGTTCGGTGAGCAGTTCGGCCAGGGTCCGGGTCGCTGCGGCCACCGTGCGGGCCGCGTCGGGGTCGGAGGCCAGGCGCGGTGCGTCGTCGCGCAGGGAGGCCAGGCAGGAGGGTTCCAGGCCGAGGAGGCGGGTGCCGTCGGCGACGTGGGGCAGGAGCATCGCGACGGTGGCGTCGACCCGACGGGCGGCGGCGTCGAGCTGGCCGGTGGAGACCAACGTCAGGGCGCAGCAGGCGGAGACGTCGAGCAACCGGGCCCGCACGCCGAGGTCGTCGAGCAGCGCGATCGTGTCGGTGACGGCCTGTGGCGCGAAGTGGTCGGTGAAGGTGTCGGCCCAGATCCAGACGTCAGGGCGCGAGTCGGCCGCGGCTGCGGTCCCGGCGGCCCGACGCGCCGACACCGGAGCGGGCACCGGGATCGACCGGTTGGGCTCGAACCCGGCGGCGCGACGCAGGGCTCGGGCGAGACGCCCCTGGCCCGACGCGAGCGGGACCAGCCGACGCAGCGGCGAGCCGAGCAGGGCGGGCAGCCGGCCGGTGGCGTGGTGGACCCGCGGGCGCCGCAGCCAACCGAACCGTCCGGCGTAGGTCTGGTGCAGCACCTCGGCCTTCAGCGTCGCCATGTCGACGCCGGTGGGGCACTCCGAGCCGCAGGCCTTGCACGACAGGCACAGGTCGAGGGCGTCGACGACGGCCGGCGACGCGAGCGCACTCCGGGCGTCGGGGCCGAGCAGGGAGCCGTCGTCAAGGGCCTCCTGCAGGACGCGGGCCCGGCCGCGGGTGGAGTCCTTCTCGTCGCGGGTGGCACGCCACGAGGGACACATCGTGCCGGGCGTGTGCGCCGAGACGCACTTGCCGACGCCGGTGCAGTGGTGGGCCTCGGCGGCGAGGTCGTCGACCATCCTCAACCCCGGCACGCTGCGGCGGGGGCGGGTGACGCGCAGGTCCGCGTCGAACGGAGCGGGGTCCACGAGGACGCCGGGGTTGAGCAGACCGGCCGGGTCCGCGGCGTGCTTGACGGCACCGAAGAGCGCCAACGAGTGCGGGGCGTACATCCGTGACAACAGCTCCGAGCGGGCCCGGCCGTCACCGTGTTCGCCGGACAGCGATCCGCCGTGGGCGGCGAGTGCGGTCGCGCACTCCTCGAGGAAGCGTCGGAACCGGGCGGGGCCGTCGTCGAAGTCGAAGTCGATCCGGACGTGCAGGCAGCCGTCGCCGAAGTGTCCGTACGGCACACCGCCGAGGCCGTGGGCGACCAGCAACGCCTCGAACTCGCGCAGCCAGACCCCGAGCTTCTCCGGCGGGACGGCGGCGTCCTCCCACCCGGCGTGCGCAGGCCGGGCGAGGGTGCGGGCCGCGAGCCCGGCACCGTCCTCGCGGATCCGCCACAGTGCGCCCTGCAGGCGGGCGTCGGTGACGACGTCGTGGGCCAGGGCACCGGCGACCTCGGTGACCCGACGGGTCTGCTCGACGACGACGCCGAGCTCGTCTCCGGCGACCTCCACGAAGAGCCAGCCAGCACCCCGCGGCAGCGTGGGGGCGGTCGGCACCAGCGCGACGATCCGGGCGTCGAGCCCCTCACAGGCCGTGATGCCCGGGACGGTCAGGACGGCCGGAACCGCGTCGGCGGCCTCGGCCATCGACGGGTAGCCGAGCACCACGAGGTGGCGCACCGCAGGGTCGCGGACCAGGCGCACGTGGGCGCGTTCGACCAGCGCGAGGGTGCCCTCGGTCCCGGCGAGGAAACGTTCGGGCCGGAACCGTTCGGGCAGGAGGTGTTCGAGGGAGTAGCCGCTCACCTGACGTCCGAAGCGTCCGAAGGTGGTGCGGACGTGGGCGAGGTCTCCCGCCACGACGTCCCGCAACGCCGCCACGACCGCACCGGTCGACTCAGCCCCGGCCAGCCGCGCCCGTTCGCCGGTGCCCCACACCACGTCGAGCGCAGTGACGTTGTCCGCCGTCCGGCCGTACCCCAAGGCGCGGGAGCCGCAGGCGTTGTTCCCGATCATCCCGCCGATCATGCAGCGGGTGTGGGTGGAGGGGTCGGGTCCGAAGCGCCACCCGGCCGCGGTGGCCTGGGCCTGCAGGGAGGCGTGCACGACGCCGGGCTCCACCCAGGCGGTGCCCGTCTCGACGTCGAGGTCGAGGATCTTGTGCAGGTGCGCGGAGGTGTCGACGACGATCCCCGGCCCCACGGCGTTGCCGGCCAGCGACGTCCCGGCGCCACGCGCGGTCAGCGGCACCCCGGTCTCCCGGGAGACCTCGACCAGCGCGTGCAGGTCGTCGGTGTGCTCAGGACGCACGACGACGCGCGGCGGCACTCGGTACAGCGAGGCGTCACCGGCGTACAGAGCACGGGTCAGGTCGGTGGCGGAGACGTCGCGCAGTCCGGCAGCGGTGAGCGCCGCGAGCAGATCGGTGTCGCTGGTCGCGTCCGGGGTGCCGTGCTCAGACAGACCGGCCATCGCGTCCGCCCGCTCGAGCTGTACGCCCGTAGAACCCGCGCCGCACCAGCGTGCCCAGGGCGAGCAGCACGCTCATCCCCACCAGTGCGTTCCACTCCTCCCCCGGGCCCATGGAGTGCTTGCCCTGGGAGTGCCAGGTGGCGAGGGCCAGCCCGGCCAACAGCACCATCAGCCACGCACCGAACCACCACAGGTCGTCCTCGACCCGACGCCGGGCGCACGGCTCACGCTGCGGCACCAGCCAGAACTCGGGGTAGGGAACGTTGAGGTTCTCGGTGGGGATCGACCTGACCCGCCGTGCCGCGAGGCTCATCAGCGCAGCCAGCACCAGCACCACCGCGGCGAAGGAACCCATCACGGTGTTCGCGTCCAACGGTTCGGGACACGTCCGCGGATGCAGGGACTCACCGCGCATGACCCACCACAGGGCCCCGATCATGCCCGCCGCGAACAGGACGCTGGCCCGGAAGGCCCACCGGGCGCCGGGCACCCGACTGCGACGCAGGACGCGGCCCGCCCGGGCCGCGGTCTCCTGACCGGTGACGGACGGGGGGCTGGGGGGAACGAGCTGCTGGGTCACGACTGTGCTTCGGCGTCCGCCATCGCGGCGTCTCGGTGCTCAGTGCCCGCGAGGGCTCGACGCACCATGTCGGTGGTGGGCACGACACCGGTGACGACGTCGCGGACCCGGACGAAGGCCACCGCGTCGGTGGTCCCGTCGGTCTCGACGACGTGCGGCTCGGCGTCAGGGGCGACGTGGGCGGCGAACAGCAGGTGGACGCCGTGGAAGTCCTCCAGGCGGCCCGACGGAGCGGTGCCGGTGAAGTGGACGTCGTGGACGTCGAGCAGTTCTCCCACGCTAGCTTCCAGACCGCACTCCTCGCGGACCTCACGGACCACGGCGTCGGCGGGTGCCTCCCCGTGCTCGACGCCGCCACCGGGCAACGTCCAGGCGCCGGAGTGGAAGCCACGCGCGGAGATCCGTGAGAGCAGCACCTCGGCGTCGTCGCCCTCGCCGCGGCGCACCAACGCGTAGGCCGCGAGCCGCTGGACCCGAGTGGCGCCGAGGTCGCTGAGTGCGTCGGTGACCATCTGCACCACCTGGATCTCGCCGTCGAGGACTGCGGAGAGCGGGTGCCAGGCAGCCTCGACGGTGGAGCCGTCGATCTCGACCACGCGCGGGGTGAGCGAGTCCTTGGGGACCCAGCCCTCGTAGACGATGCGGAGCGCATGGGAGTCGACGAGGCGCCCCTCGCGGCGCACGCCGGGCAGGAACGCGGAGTAGACCCGCGGCTGGTCCCCGACGACGACGCTCAACGACGTCTCCTCGTACACCTCACGCACGACGGCGTCGCGCGGGTCCTCGCCGTGGTCGAGTCCGCCTCCCGGCAACGTCCAGAGACGTCCGGGGTAGATCCGCTCGGCGATCCGAGACAACAGGATCTCGTCCTGACCACCGTCCAGGACCCGACGGATCACCGCGTAGGCAGCGACGCGCTGGTGCTGCGGCAGAGGTCCTCGGGGCTGACTGGTCATGCGACGACGCTAGTCGATCCGTGCAGGCGTCCGTACCGAGAGGCACCGGGGGTGAGTGCTGACACACACGCTCCGTGTGCTCCGCTGCAGGTCAACCGACCTACGCTTGGCGGTGATGTCCAAGCTCCGTGATCCGTGGCTCGACAACGCCAAGTTCTGGCTCGTCGCCCTCGTCGTCGTCGGCCACAGTCTGCTGATCGCCCCACCCGGCGAGTTCCGCGGCCACGTCTACGACTTCATCTACCAGTTCCACATGCCCGCCTTCGTGCTCGTCAGCGGGTACCTCTCGCGCAGCTTCGCCTGGACCCGACGGCACCTCACGGCGCTGGTCACCACGATGGTGGTGCCCTACCTGGTCTTCGAGGCGGCGATGGCGCTGTGGCGCAACCACCTCGGCCTGGTGAAGTCGATGGACTCCCTGGAACCGTTGTGGCTGCAACCGCACTGGCCGATGTGGTTCCTGGCGGTGCTGCTGATGTGGCGCCTCGCCACCCCCGTGCTCAAGGCGCACTGGATGTGGGTGCCGGCCTCGGTGGCGATCAGCCTCGTGGGAGGTTCGTGGGAGGTCGACGTCCTCGACGTCAGCCGTTTCCTGGGCCTGATGCCGTTCTTCGTGATCGGCCTCCACCTGCGACCGGTCGCGCTGACGCACCTCCGTCGCCGCTGGACTCCGCTGCTGGGCCTGGCCGCGATGGGATGGCTGTGGACGCTGGCCGCCACCACCGATGACCGCTGGGACACCCACCAGTGGTTCTACTACCGCTCCTCCTACGAGACCCTCGGCGTCTCGTTCACCCACGGCGTCGAGATGCGTTTCCAGGTGCTGCTGGTGGGTCTGCTGGGCACGTTCGCGTTCCTGTCGCTGGTACCGCGCACCCGCTCGGCCCTGACCGCGATGGGCGCCGGGTCGATGGTGATCTACCTGTTCCACGGCTTCGTCGTGCAGTGGGCCCAGGCTCACGCATGGCGCGAGAGGCTGCCCGAGGGTGAACTCGCTGGCGTCTGGACGGTGATCGTCGGGGCGCTGCTGCTGACCCTGCTGCTGGGCTGGTCGCCGGTCCGTGAACGTCTCGCGCTGCTCGCCGACCCGGTCTCCGGCGTCAAGCGTGTGCGGGCGGCAGTGGCGACCCGTGCCGTCGCTCGGGCTGCCACGGTTCCACCTGCTCCTGAGGCTGCTCACTCCGAGGGCCCCACACCGGACTGATCGCGTGCCGCGGGACGTTGTCCCACGCTCGCGCCTCATCCCGGTCGGGGGCGTGCCCGCCCAGATGCGCCGGGTACCACGGAGCGTGTTCACCCGGCGCCGGCCGGTGGCGTTCCAGCAGCTGCAGACCTTCCAGCATTCCGGTGAGCCGGTGCCCCAACCCGACCGTCCAGGCAGTCAGGTCCTCGCGCTGCGCCTCGGGCGACACCGCTGGCATCGGAGACCCCAGGACGACGTCGATGCAGCGTCCCCGGGTCAGGTCCGGTCCGGGCTCCTTGCCGCCCAGGACGCCCCCCTCAGGACGCCCCACCGAGTAGATCCGTTGGACGCCCCACAACGCTGCCGGCACCACCGGCGCGCCGGTGTCGCGGGCCAACGCAGCAGTTCCCCGCATGAGGTCGCGCACGGTGTGGGAGTAGCTGATCCCAGCCTCGGGGAAGACCACGACCGTCTCCCCCGCCTCCAGCAGCCGGCGTGCCTGCAGGAGCGCCGCCGCCGGAGCGGCGCGGTCGACGGGGACGTGACCCATCGCGGTCATGGCACGGCCCACGACCGGCTGCCAGACGTCGTGGCGGGCCAGGAAACGGGGGAACCGACCCCGCTCGCGGGCGGCCAGACCCAGCGGCCACATGTCGAGGTAGGAGACGTGCGTCGAGGCGATGACCGCCGGCCCCGACGCGGGCAGGTTGTCGAGCCCCTCGAAGCGGAGGTCGACGTCGAGCGCCCGCACCAGGGCGCGTCCCAGCGTCGTGGCGGCTCGGTAGGTGGCCTCACCCATGCGCCTCCTCCTCCGTCCTGCCGGCCGTGCTGCCGGGCTGTGCTGCCGGGCCGTGCCGCCGGGCGTGGTGACGGCGGGAAGGAGGGTACGTCAGGAGAACGGAGGGCGTGCGTCCAGTCCCACCGATCGACGTCCCAGGAAACGCCAGATCTTTGCCGCCGCGTCCCGGTCGGCGTCGGTGACGAGGTTGCCCATCCAGCGCAGCGCGAGCTGCATCAGGAACTCCGAACGCATCCCGAGCGGGCCCAGCGCAGCGACCACCTTCGGGTTGGTGGCAATGCCGCCCAGACGACGTGCGATCGAGAACGCCTCACCGTAGAGCCCAGCCAGAGTCGCGGGCCACACGACGTCGAGACGCGTCGCAGCGGTGGCGTCAGCGAGGACCTGGGCGATCTCACGCCCGGTTTCCAGGCCGTAGTCGATGCCCTCGCCGTTGAGCGGGTTGACGCAGGCCGCGGCGTCACCGATGAGCGCCCAGTTGGCTCCGGCGACATTGCTCACCGCCCCACCCATCGGCAGCAGCGCGGAGGCCACGGCGCGCGGGGCGGAGGTGAGTTCGTACTCGTCGCGGCACTGCTCGAAGTAGGTCTGCACGAGCGGCTTCACCGCGATGTCGGCAGGACGCTTGAGCGTGGCCAGGGCACCGGCCCCGAGGTTCACCTCGCCGTTGCCGAGCGGGAAGATCCAGCCGTAGCCCGAGAGCAGCGTGCCCTCGCCGTCACGGAGTTCGAGGTGGGAGGAGATGTAGGGGTCGTCGGCGCGGGTGGAGGAGACGTAGGAGCGACCCGCGACGCCGTAGACGGTGTCGCGGTGCCACTCACGGCCCAGGACCTTGCCCACGGTGGAGCGGACTCCGTCGGCGACGACGAGCCACGTCACCGCCACCTCGACGCGTTCCTTGCCGTCCGGCGTCGTGCGTTCCAGGACGACGGCCTTGACCCGGTCGCCGTCACGGATCACGTCGACGGCCTTCACGCCGTCGACGGACACGGCGCCGGCCTTGGCCGCGGAGTCGCGCAGGTGCGCGTCGAGTTCGGTGCGCGGCACCGCGGAGCCCCAGGTGGGGATCTCGCCGCCCTTCACCTCGGGCCAGTCCAGGTGCAACGTCTGACCGAACCCGTGGGCCCGCAGACCGCGGGTGACGTGGTGCTCCCGGATCCAGTTGGTCTCACCGAGCAGGTTGAGCTCGTGGATCGCGCGGGGCGTCAGCCCGTCACCGCAGGTCTTGTCGCGGGGGAAGACGGCTGAGTCGACCAGCAGCGTCGTCAGTCCGTGGCGGGCCGCCCAGGTCGCGGCAGCGGAACCGGCAGGGCCGGCACCGACCACGAGGACGTCGGTCTGGGCAGGGATCTGTGCAACCACGCCCCGATTCTCGCAGGTCTCCCCCACCATTCCCTCCCGGACGCCGCTCCACTCCCGGGACGTCATAGGAATCGAGGGCCCCAGGCCCCGATTCCTATGACGTCCGGGGCTGAGCGGCGCAGCGTGAGCCGAAATGGCCGCAGGGCCCGTCCCACCGAAGTGGAACGGACCCTGCGGACCTGACCGGACCGGCGGCTTTCACCGCCGGTCCACGTCGACTCAGTTCTGGTAGGAACCGAAGTCGAAGTCGTCGAGAGCAACGGCCTGGCCGGTGCCCTGTCCGAAGTCGTAGTCGTAGTCGTAGCCGGTGACCTGGTAGGCAGCCGCGCGGGCTTCCTCGGTCGGCTCGACGCGGACGTTGCGGTAGCGCTCGAGGCCGGTACCGGCCGGGATGAGCTTACCGATGATGACGTTCTCCTTGAGGCCCAGCAGGCTGTCCGAACGGCCGTTGATGGCCGCGTCGGTCAGGACTCGGGTCGTCTCCTGGAAGGAGGCGGCCGAGAGCCAGGACTCGGTGGCGAGCGACGCCTTGGTGATACCCATGAGCTCTGCACGGCCGGAAGCCGGGCGGTTGCCCTCGGAGACCACGCGACGGTTCTCGACCTCGAAGATCGAACGGTCGACCAGGTCGGACGGCAGCAGATTGGTGTCACCCGACTCGATGACCGTCACGCGACGGAGCATCTGGCGCACGATGATCTCGATGTGCTTGTCGTGGATGGCCACACCCTGCGAGCGGTACACGCCCTGGACCTCGTCGACGAGGTGCTGCTGCGCACGACGAATACCGAGGACGCGGAGCACCTCCTTCGGGTCCGGAGTACCCGAGGTCAGCTGCTGGCCGACCTTGATGTGGTCGCCGTCGGCCACCGCGAGGCGGGAGCGCTTGGAGACCGGGTACTCGATCTTGTCGGAGCCGTCGTCCGGGGTCACGATGACCTTGCGCGACTTGTCGGTCTCCTCGATCTCCACGCGGCCAGCGGCCTCGGAGATCGGGGAGACACCCTTCGGGGTACGAGCCTCGAAGAGCTCGACGACACGCGGGAGACCCTGCGTGATGTCGTCTGCCGACGCCACACCACCGGTGTGGAAGGTACGCATGGTCAGCTGGGTACCGGGCTCACCGATGGACTGGGCCGCGATGATGCCGACGGCCTCACCGATGTCGACCAGCTTGCCGGTGGCCAGCGAACGGCCGTAGCACTTCGCGCAGGTACCGGTGTGGGCCTCACAGGTGAGGACCGAGCGGACCTTGACCGTGGTGATGCCGGCCTCGATCAGCTCGCCGATCTTGACGTCACCCATGTCGTCACCGGGGCCAGCGAGCAGCTCGCCGGTCTCCGGGTGCAGGACCTCGCCAGCAGACGAACGGGCGTAGGCCGCGGTCTCGGCGTTCTCGTGCTTGACGACGGTGCCGTCCTCGAGACGCTCACCGATGACCTTGACCAGACCACGCTCGGTACCGCAGTCCTCCTCACGGATGATGACGTCCTGCGAGACGTCCACCAGACGACGGGTCAGGTAACCCGAGTCAGCGGTACGAAGCGCGGTGTCGGCAAGACCCTTACGGGCACCGTGGGTGGAGATGAAGTACTCGAGGACGGACAGACCCTCGCGGAAGTTCGCCTTGATCGGGCGCGGGATGATCTCGCCCTTCGGGTTGGCCACGAGGCCACGCATACCGGCGACCTGACGGATCTGCATCATGTTTCCGGATGCGCCCGACTCGACCATCACGAAGATCGGGTTGGCCTTGTCGAAGTTCTTCGCCATGGCGTCGGCGACCTGGTTGGAGGCCTCCGTCCAGATCTCGATGAGCTCCTGGCGACGCTCGTCGTCGGTCACGAGACCGCGCTCGAACTGCTTCTGGACCTTCTCGGCCTTGGCCTCGAAGCCGGAGAGGATCTCCTTCTTCGACTCCGGAGCCGTCACGTCGTCGATCGACACGGTGACACCCGAGCGGGTGGCCCAGTGGAAACCGGCGTCCTTGAGAGCGTCCAGCGAGGCAGCGACCTCGACCTTGGTGTAACGCTCGGCAAGGTCGTTGACGATGCTGCCCAGACGCTTCTTGCCGACCTCTTCGTTCACGAACGGGTAGTCGATCGGAAGGGTGTCGTTGAACAGCGTGCGACCCAGCGTGGTCTCGACGGTGGCAACGGCCGGAGCCTCGCCCACGGCGGAGACGTAGTCGTTGAGGCGGATCGTGACCGGGGACTGCAGCGTGATCTCACGACGGTCGAAGGCCATGATGGCCTCGGCCTGCGAGGAGAACTGACGTCCCGTGCCCGGCTGGTCCTTGCGGTCCGTCGTCAGGAAGAACAGACCGATGATCATGTCCTGGGTAGGCATGGTGACCGGTCGGCCGTCGGACGGCTTCAGGATGTTGTTGGTCGAGAGCATCAGGATGCGAGCCTCGGCCTGAGCCTCCGACGACAGCGGCAGGTGGACTGCCATCTGGTCACCGTCGAAGTCAGCGTTGAAGGCCGTGCAGACCAGCGGGTGCAGCTGGATCGCCTTGCCCTCGATCAGCTGGGGCTCGAACGCCTGGATGCCGAGACGGTGCAGCGTGGGTGCACGGTTGAGCAGCACCGGGTGCTCGGTGATGACCTCTTCGAGGACGTCCCAGACCTCGGCACGGACACCTCGCTCCACCATGCGCTTGGCCGACTTGATGTTCTGCGCGTGCGACAGGTCGACGAGGCGCTTCATCACGAACGGCTTGAAGAGCTCGAGTGCCATCTGCTTGGGCAGACCACACTGGTGCAGCTTCAGGGTCGGGCCCGAGACGATGACCGAACGACCCGAGTAGTCGACGCGCTTGCCGAGCAGGTTCTGACGGAAACGACCCTGCTTGCCCTTGAGCATGTCGGAGATCGACTTCAACGGACGGTTGCCGGGGCCCGTGACCGGGCGACCGCGACGGCCGTTGTCGAAGAGGGAGTCAACAGCTTCCTGAAGCATGCGCTTCTCGTTGTTGACGATGATCTCCGGTGCACCGAGGTCGAGCAGTCGCTTGAGTCGGTTGTTGCGGTTGATCACGCGGCGGTACAGGTCGTTGAGGTCGGAGGTCGCGAAGCGGCCACCGTCCAGCTGGACCATCGGGCGCAGGTCCGGCGGGATGACCGGAACGGCGTCGAGAACCATGCCGATCGGCTGGTTGCCGGTCTTGCGGAAGGCGTCGACGACCTTGAGACGCTTGAGGGCGCGGACCTTCTTCTGACCCTTGCCGGTGGCAATGGTCTCGCGAAGGTTCTCCACCTCCTGGGCGATGTCGAAGTCCTGGAGACGCTTCTGGATCGCCTGGGCGCCCATGAAGCCCTCGAAGTACTTGCCGAACCAGTTCTTCATCTCGCGGTACAGGATCTCGTCGCCGAGAAGGTCCTGGACCTTGAGGTTCTTGAACGTGTTCCAGATCTCCTCGAGACGGTTGAGCTCCGTCTCGGAGCGCTTGCGCAGCTGCGCCATCTCGCGCTCCGCGCCGTCCTTCACCTTGCGGCGCTGGTCGGCCTTGGCACCCTCGGCCTCGAGAGCTGCGAGGTCTTCCTCGAGCTTCTTGGCACGGTCGTCGATCATCGCGTCGCGACGCTTCTCGAGACGCTCGCGCTCCAGGGAGACCTTGTTCTCCAGAGCGGTCATGTCGCGGTGACGCGCGTCGGTGTCGACGGACGTGATCATGTACGCCGCGAAGTAGATGACCTTCTCGAGGTCCTTCGGGGCGAGGTCGAGCAGGTAGCCCAGACGCGACGGAACACCCTTGAAGTACCAGATGTGGGTCACGGGGGCAGCGAGCTCGATGTGGCCCATGCGCTCACGGCGCACCTTCGAGCGGGTGACCTCAACGCCACAACGCTCGCAGATGATGCCCTTGAAGCGCACGCGCTTGTACTTGCCGCAGTAGCACTCCCAGTCCCGGGTGGGACCGAAGATCTTCTCGCAGAAGAGGCCGTCACGCTCGGGCTTGAGCGTGCGGTAGTTGATCGTCTCCGGCTTCTTCACCTCGCCGTGGGACCACTCGCGGATCGAGTCCGCGGTGGCCAGGGAGATCTGAAGCTGGTCGAAGAAATTGACGTCGAGCACTGTGTTGTTTCCCTACCTTCTCAGACTTCTTCGACGGAGCTGGGCTCACGACGGGACAGGTCGATGCCAAGTTCCTCAGCGGCACGGAAGACGTCGTCCTCCGCGTCCTTCAACGAGATCGGGGAACCGTCCTGCGACAGCACCTCGACGTTGAGGCAGAGGGACTGCATCTCCTTGATGAGAACCTTGAACGACTCGGGAATACCGGAGTCGGGGATGTTCTCGCCCTTGACGATGGCCTCGTAGACCTTGACGCGACCGGGCACGTCGTCGGACTTGATCGTGAGCAGCTCCTGGAGCGCGTAGGCAGCGCCGTACGCCTCCATCGCCCAGACCTCCATCTCACCGAAGCGCTGGCCACCGAACTGGGCCTTACCGCCGAGCGGCTGCTGGGTGATCATGGAGTACGGACCGGTCGAACGCGCGTGGATCTTGTCGTCGACCAGGTGGTGGAGCTTGAGGATGTACTTCCAGCCCACCGCGACCGGCTCGGGGAACGGCTCACCGGTGCGACCGTCGAAGAGACGGGCCTTGCCGGTGGAGTCGATCAGGCGGACACCGTCACGGTTCGGCAGGGTCGCGTTGAGGAGACCGACGATCTCGTCCTCACGCGCACCGTCGAAGACCGGGGTGGCGACCTTGGAGCCGGGCTCACCGGTCGCGGCGCCGATCTTGATCAGACGCTGCTTCCACTCGGAGTCAGCCGGGTCGCCGGACAGGTTGAGGTCCCAACCCTGGGTGGCGAGCCAACCGAGGTGGAGCTCAAGGATCTGACCGATGTTCATACGACGCGGAACACCCAGGGGGTTCAGCATCACGTCGACCGGGGTGCCGTCCTCCATGAAGGGCATGTCCTCGATCGGGAGGATCTTGGCGATGACACCCTTGTTGCCGTGACGACCGGCGAGCTTGTCACCGACGTTGATCTTGCGCTTCTGGGCCACGTAGACGCGGACCAGCTGGTTGACGCCCGGGGGAAGCTCGTCGCCCTCTTCGCGGTCGAAGACGCGGACGCCGATGACCGTTCCGGTCTCACCGTGCGGGACCTTCATCGAGGTGTCGCGAACCTCGCGCGCCTTCTCACCGAAGATCGCACGGAGCAGGCGCTCCTCCGGGGTCAGCTCGGTCTCACCCTTGGGCGTGACCTTGCCGACGAGGATGTCACCGGTCGAGACCTCGGCACCGATGCGGATGATGCCGCGCTCGTCGAGGTCGGCCAGACCCTCCTCGGAGACGTTCGGGATGTCCCGGGTGATCTCCTCGGGTCCGAGCTTGGTGTCGCGCGCGTCGACCTCGTGCTCCTCGATGTGGATCGAGGTGAGGAGGTCCTGCTGCACGATGCGCTCGGACAGGATGATGGCGTCCTCGTAGTTGTGGCCCTGCCACGACATGAAGGCGACCAGGAGGTTGCGACCCAGAGCCATCTCGGCACCGTCGGTGCAGGGACCGTCGGCGATCGGCGAGCCGACCTCGACGCGGTCACCCTCACGCACCAGCGGGCGCTGGTTGATGGCGGTGCCCTGGTTGGAGCGCTTGAACTTCTGCAGCTTGTACGAGGAGTACGTGCCGTCGTCGTTCATGGTCTCGACGAGGTCGGCGGAGACCGACTTCACGACACCGGCGTAGTCGGCGACGACCACGTCACCGGCGTCGACAGCGGCGCGGTACTCCATGCCGGTACCGACGATCGGCGCGTCGCTCGTGATGAGCGGGACGGCCTGACGCTGCATGTTGGCACCCATGAGTGCACGGTTGGCGTCGTCGTGCTCGAGGAACGGGATCAGCGCGGTTGCGACCGACACCATCTGGCGCGGGGAGACGTCCATGTAGTCGACGTCCGCGGCCAGGACCTCGGAGACCTCGCCGCCCTTGGTGCGAACCAGGATGCGGGGCTCGATGAACTTGCCGTTCTCGTCCATGGCCGCGTTGGCCTGGGCGATGACGTAGCGGTCCTCGTCGTCAGCGGTGAGGTAGTCGATCTTGTCGGTGACGACACCCTCGACGACCTTGCGGTACGGGGTCTCGACGAAACCGAACGGGTTGATACGACCGAACGACGCGAGCGAACCGATCAGACCGATGTTCGGGCCTTCCGGCGTCTCGATCGGGCACATACGACCGTAGTGCGACGGGTGGACGTCTCGGACCTCCATGCCGGCGCGGTCGCGGGAGAGACCACCCGGGCCGAGGGCGGAGAGACGACGCTTGTGCGTCAGGCCCGCGATCGGGTTGGTCTGGTCCATGAACTGCGACAGCTGGGAGGTTCCGAAGAACTCCTTGAGCGCAGCGACGACCGGACGGATGTTGATCAGGGACTGCGGCGTGATCGCCTCGACGTCCTGGGTGGTCATGCGCTCACGCACGACGCGCTCCATGCGGGCAAGACCCGTGCGGAGCTGGTTCTGGATGAGCTCGCCGACCGAACGCATGCGGCGGTTGCCGAAGTGGTCGATGTCGTCGGCGTAGACCTTGACCGGCTTCTCGTCCGGGCCGATGACGACAGCGCCGTCGGCACCGACGAGGTCGGTGGGCTCGGTGGTGATGCCGGCAGCGTGCAGCTGGACGACGTAGCGGATCGCCGCGACGATGTCCTGGATGGTCAGCGTCTGGTGGTCGAACGCCTCCTCCAGACCCAGCTTCTTGTTGATCTTGTAGCGACCAACCTTGGCGAGGTCGTAACGCTTCGGGTTGAAGTAGTAGTTCTTCAGAAGCGTCAGTGCAGCCTCGCGCGTGGGCGGCTCGCCCGGGCGGAGCTTGCGGTAGATGTCGAGGAGAGCGTCCTCGGGGCCGACCGTGTTGTCCTTCTCCTCGGTCAGCTGGATCGACTCGTACTGACGGAGCTCGGCCATGACCGTCTCGTAGTCGTACGCCTCGCCCTCGTAGTCCTCCTCCTGCGCGACGGCCTGGAGGGCCTTGAGCAGGACGGTGACGTTCTGCTTGCGCTTGCGGTCGAGGCGGACGCCGACGAGGTCGCGCTTGTCGATCTCGAACTCGAGCCAGGCACCGCGGGACGGGATGACCTTGGCGGTGTAGATGTCCTTGTCAGAGGTCTTGTCGGCGGCGCGCTCGAAATAGGCGCCCGGCGAACGGACCAGCTGGGAGACGACGACACGCTCGGTGCCGTTGATGATGAAGGTGCCCTTGCGGGTCATCATCGGGAACTCGCCCATGAACACGGTCTGGGCCTTGATCTCGCCCGTGTTGTTGTTCATGAACTCGGCCGAGACGTAGAGCGGTCGGGAGTAGGTGAAGTCCTTCTCCTTGCACTCCTCCTCCGTGTACTTGGGGTCCACGAAGACGGGGTTCTCGAAGCTCAACGACATGGTGTCGTTGAAGTCCTCGATGGGAGAGATCTCCTCGAAGATCTCTTCGAGACCAGACTTCTCCGAGACGTCGTCGCCAGCTGCCTTGCGTGCTGCGACGGTCTCCTGCCAGGCCTCGTCGCCGATCAGCCAGTGGAAGCTGTCGGTCTGGAGAGCCAGGAGAGAAGGAACCTCGAGAGGCTCGTTGATCTTTGCGAAAGAGATGCGACGGGGATTACCAGCGGAGCTGCGCGTGGCCAAGATGTGCGTCCTTCGAATCATCGCTGAAGGTGAGTCACGCCGCCGACCACTCGGCACCCCTCCGGCAGGGTGCGAGCATATGAGGGCAGGCGCAAAGACTAAAAGTAGCGCATCGATCCACGGGTCGCAAATGCATACGAGACCCAGTTCGTCCAAATCTGGACGGCTCCTGCCCCGAGCGGGGCGGTGCGGGTGTCGCTGGGCACGACTATGACCCGAGAGCCGGGGCAAGGTCAAGCGGACGCGTCCCCCGGGAGTGCTGGCACTTCAGGCTCACAACGTCAACCCCGCGACTCGACGACAGTACGGTGCCACCCGCACCCAGGAGGGGCGCTGACACGCCCCGAAATACGCCGAAGGCGGCCACCCCGCGAGGGGTGACCGCCTTCGAACAATGCTCAGATGAGCAAGGAATCAGCGAGAGATCACTTGAGGGTGATCGTGGCGCCGGCGCCCTCGAGGGCTTCCTTCGCCTTCTCAGCAGCGTCCTTGGCAGCACCCTCGAGGATCGCCTTGGGGGCGGACTCCACCAGCTCCTTGGCCTCCTTGAGACCGAGACCGGTGATGGCGCGCACCTCCTTGATGACGTTGATCTTCTTGTCGCCAGCGGCCTCGAGAATGACGTCGAACTCGTCCTTCTCAGCAGCGGCCTCAGCGGCGCCACCGGCGGCCGGAGCGGCAGCAACGGCAACGGGGGCAGCGGCGGTGACGCCGAAGGTCTCCTCGAACTCCGAGACGAACTCGGACAGCTCGATGAGGGTCATCTCCTTGAAAGCCTCAAGGAGCTCTGCGGTGGTGAGCTTCGCCATGATGGGCGATTCCTTCCGTTCATTGGCCAGTCGCGATTTCAGCGACCGACCGGGGTTTCAGGTGGTGGTTCGCCTGAGAATCAGGCGTCGGCCTCAGCAGCGTCGGCGGCTTCCTCGACGGGAGCCTCCTCGGCGGCCGGGGCCTCCTCAGCAGCGGACTCGGCCGGCGTGCCGGCACCACCTGCGAGGATCGAGGGGTCCTGCTCGGCCTTCGCCTGCAGGGCGCCGGCAAGGCGGGCGGCCTGGGAGAGCGGGGCGTTGAGCAGGTAGACGGCCTGCGACAGGGAAGCCAGCATTGCGCCAGCCATCTTGCCGAGGAGCACCTCACGCGACTCGAGGTCGGCAAGCTTGCCGATCTCTGCAGCGTCGAGGATGTTTCCGTCCAGGACACCGCCCTTGATGACAAGAGCGGGGTTTGCCTTGGCAAAGTCACGCAGACCCTTGGCAGCCTCGACGACGTCACCCTCGATGAAGGCAATGGCGGTCGGGCCGTTCAGCAGGTCGTCGAAGCCAGTGATGCCAACCTGGTTGGCAGCAATCTTGGCCAGCGTGTTCTTGACCACGGCGTAGTTGGCGTTCTCGCCGAGGGAGCGACGCAGTTCCTGCATCTGCTTCACGGTGAGACCGCGGTACTCGGTCAGCACAGCGCCGTTGGAACCGTTGAACGAGTCAACGATGTCCGCGACGGCTGCTGCCTTTTCTGGCCGCGCCATGGGTCTCCTTCCGGACTACGCTTGAAGACGTGCCGGCTGCTGGCCCGGAAACGACGAACGCCCCGGGCGTAGATGCCCAGGGCGTGTGAACTCGAAAGTTCTGGCTCTGATCACCTACGCGGGCCGTCCGCTGCTGCGGAACCTTCGGAAGTGATCTCTAGCGAGTCACGACCACCGGCGGTCTCTGGTTACGAGAAGTGACACTACCGGGGGTGGGGCAAGGTGCCAAATCGCCAATAATCCAGTACGCCTGGTGCTGGAATCTCCCCCGTGGACCCCAAGCTCTCGTCGCTCAACGCCGTCCTGGACCGCGTCGACTCCCGCCTGCTCAATCCCGCCGCCGACGTCCGGCTCTGGTCGACAGGGTTCCCGCTGCTCGACGACGCTCTCGGAGGCGGCCTCCGTGCCGGCACCCTGAACCTGCTGGCCGGCAGTCAAGGTGAGGGCAAGACGACCTTCGCCCTGCAGCTCGCCCGCGACACCGTCCGCGCCGGCCAGCCGGTGCTGTTCTTCTCCTTCGAGCTCGAGGCCGAGGTGCTGCTGCAGAAGCTGCTCGCCTCCGAAGCAGCCGAGTGTGCCGATGAGGCACCCGCGACCGTCTACCAGGTCCGGGCCGCCTTCGAGGGCACCGACGGGATCGCCGGCGGACTCGTCGAGCGCCTCGGGCGCCTCCCCGGCGGGCTCGACGCCCTCTCGCGGGTGAGCGAGTACTCCGAGCACCTGATGATTCACCGCTCCACCACGCTCTCGACCCGCTTGGAAGACGTGCACGCGATCGCTCGCGACGTCGCGCAGCAGGCTGGCAAGCCGCCGCTGATCGTCGTCGACTACCTGCAGAAGGTACGCCCCACCGAGGACATGGACGAGGAGGCCGCGGTCACCCTGGTGACCGAACGCCTCAAGGACATCGCCATCGACCTCAACTGCCCGGTGCTGGCCATCTCTGCCGCCGACCGCGCTGGACTCGAGCCGGGCCAGCGAATGCGTGCCCGCAACCTCAAGGGCTCCACCGCACTGGCCTACGAGGCCGACGTCGTGCTGATCCTGGCGAACAAGGCCGACATCGTGGCCCGCCACCACCTCATGTACTCGGCCAACAACGGCGAGCACTTCCGCAACTACTCCGTGCTGACGGTGGAGAAGAACCGTTCGGGACGCACCGGCGCGGAGGTCGAGTTCCTCAAGCAGTTCGCCTCGGGCCGTTTCGTCCCCGAGGGCAAGGTCGTCAGCGAGGACCTCGTCGACGAGCGCGTCTTCACCGAGTAGCCGGACAGGCAGAAATGCCGAAGGGCCGGCCACCCCAGTGGGGTGACCGGCCCTTCGCAGGTTCCGTGGAGGAATCAGGCCTCAGCGGCCTCGTCCTCGACGGTCACGTTCTTCACGCGGTTGGGGTCGACGAGAACGCCGGGGCCCATCGTGGTGGAGAGAGCGATCTTCTTGATGTAGCGGCCCTTGGAGCTGGCCGGCTTGAGACGCAGAACCTCTTCGAGAGCAGCCGCGTAGTTCTCCGCCAGGGCGGTCTCCGAGAAGGAGGCCTTGCCGATGATGAAGTGCAGGTTGGCGTGACGGTCGACGCGGAACTCGATCTTGCCGCCCTTGATGTCGTTGACAGCCTTCGCGACGTCGGGGGTCACGGTGCCCGTCTTCGGGTTCGGCATGAGGGAGCGGGGGCCGAGGACGCGACCGAGGCGACCGACCTTGCCCATCATGTCGGGGGTGGCAACAACGGCGTCGAAGTCGAGCCAGCCGCCGGCAACCTTCTCGATGAGCTCGTCGCCACCGACGAAGTCAGCGCCGGCCTCGCGGGCGGCCTCTGCCTTCTCAGCGTTGGCGAACACGAGGACGCGGGCGGTCTTACCGGTGCCGTTCGGCAGGTTGACGGTGCCGCGAACCATCTGGTCGGCCTTGCGCGGGTCGACACCCAGGCGCATGACGACGTCAACGGTCTCGTCGAACTTCTTCTTGGAGTTGGCCTTGGCAAGCTTGATGGCGGCCAGCGGGGCGAAAATCTCGTTCTTGTCGAACGATGCTGCCGCCGCGCGGTAGGTCTTGCTGCGCTGCATGTCTGGTTACTCGTTTCTGTCCAGTGTGGTCGATGAGCCAGCGCGGCTCTGCCACGGGGTGTTGATCAGGAAGGGGATGAAAATCAGTCGGTGGTGATGCCCATGGAACGGGCGGTACCCTCGACGATCAGCATCGCGGCCTCGATGTCGTTCGCGTTGAGGTCGGGGAGCTTCGTGGTGGCGATCTCGCGGACCTGGTCCTTGGAGAGCTTGCCGACCTTCTCGGTGTGCGGGGTGCCCGAACCCTTGGCGACGCCAGCGGCCTTCTTGATCAGCTCGGAAGCCGGGGGGGTCTTCGTGATGAAGGTGAAGGTGCGGTCCTCGTAGATGGTGATCTCAACGGGGATCACGTTGCCACGCATGGACTCGGTCTGGGCGTTGTACGCCTTGCAGAACTCCATGATGTTGACACCGTGCGGACCGAGGGCGGTACCGACCGGCGGAGCCGGGGTCGCGGCGCCAGCGTTGAGCTGAACCTTGACCAGGGCTGCGATCTTCTTCTTGGGAGGCATGTCGGGTTCCTTAAGAATTGGTACGTCGTGGTCTTGTCGAGCCACACCGGGATGCCTCCCGGAGCAGTTCTGCCACCTGGGTGTTGCTCACGCCGCCCGAGGGCGACGATGGCGGGGTGCCGTATGCACGGCAACGCCGACCGCCTGCCAGTCTCGCAGATCTTCCCGGGGAAGACCTATTCGACGTGGCTGGCGGCCGGCGCATAGCCGGAGCAGTGCGTCAGACGCGCTGGATCTGGCTGAAGCTGAGCTCGACCGGGGTCTCGCGGCCGAAGATCTCGACGAGCGCCTTGACGCGCTGGGTGTCGCCGTTGATCTCGGTGATCGTGGCGTGCAGCGTGGCGAACGGACCGTCGACGACCATGACGGAGTCGTCGACGGAGAAGTCGGCGACCTCGACGGTCTTCTTGACCGGCTGGGCGTGACCGCCGGTGGCCTTGGCCTCCGCGATCTGGGCCTCGGCCTCGGCCTGGGCGACGAACGACGGGGCCAGCATGTCCTCGACCTCGGTCATCGACAGCGGGACCGGGTTGTGGGCGTTGCCGACGAAGCCGGTCACGGACGGGGTGTGGCGAACGGTGCTCCACGACTCGTCGGTCAGGTCCATGCGGACCAGGACGTAACCGGGCAGGACGGTGCGGGTGACCATCTTGCGCTGGCCGTTCTTGATCTCGGCGACCTCTTCGGTCGGCACGACGATCTCGTGGATGTAGTCACCCATGTCGAGGGAGGAGATGCGGTTCTCCAGGTTCGCCTTCACACGCTTCTCCATGCCGGAGTAGGTGTGGATGACGTACCAGTCGCCCGGCTTGGCCCAGAGCTCGCGACGGAACGCCTCGAGGGCGTCCTCGGCGACGTCGTCGGACTCGGTCTCGGTCTCGTCGGACTCGACGATCTCGCCGGTCTCGGGGTCGACCTCGGCCTCGAGCGCCTCGGGCGCGTCGATGGGGTCGGTGGGCTCGAGGTCGGCCTCGAACGAGTCGTTCTGCTCAGACACAGTGGTGCTCCGTCGTTGGGATCTACTAGTTGCTGCTTCTGATCATGCTCCACCGGGGAGCAGGATCAGTTCGCTCCGCCGAAGATCCAGAAGGCGAGTCGGCCGAAGCCCAGGTCAAGCAGCGAGACCAGGAGCATGAAGACGAGGACGAAGACGAGCACGACCCAGAAGTAGTTCACGAGCTGCTTCTGCGTCGGCCAGACGACCTTGCGAAGTTCAGCGATGACCTGGCGCAGGAAAACGGCCGGATTGGCCTTGGGAGCGGGCTTGTCGCCCGGCGTCCCCTGAGCGTTGGCTTCCGACACGTTGCCCCTCCGTCGTCCGAGTGGTCTGCTTGCGTGATGCTGCTGCTTACTACCTGCATGGACGCGGCCGCGTGTGCGGTCGTCGTTCTTTGCAGGGCACGAGGGACTTGAACCCCCAACCTTCGGTTTTGGAGACCGATGCTCTGCCAGTTGAGCTAGTGCCCTTCGGAGTATCTCCCCTGAAACCAAACCTGTGTTGGGAAGGCATGGATCAGTGAGCGGGAGTGCCACCGAGCCGGAAGCATACGTGCCTGATGGTCCCGAGTCCAAACGCCCTAGGATGTGGGGCATGACCGAAGCCACTTCCGCCCCTGTCAGCAGCCCGCGCGCCAAGCGCGTCTCGACCCGCGTCGGCGCCATCGCCGAGTCCGCCACGCTGAAGGTGGACGCCAAGGCGAAGGCCCTCAAGGCCGAGGGCCGACCGGTCATCGGTTTCGGTGCCGGCGAGCCCGACTTCCCCACTCCGCCGTACATCGTCGAGGCCGCCGTCGAGGCGTGCCGCGACCCCAAGAACCACCGCTACACCCCCGCCGGTGGTCTTCCCGAGCTGAAGAACGCGATCGTCGCCAAGACCAAGCGTGACTCCGGCTACGAGATCGACGCCTCCCAGGTGCTCGTCACCAACGGTGGCAAGCAGGCCATCTACGAGGCCTTCGCCGCGATGCTCGACCCCGAGGACGAGGTCATCGTCCCGGCCCCCTACTGGACCACCTACCCCGAGGCGATCCAGCTCGCCGGTGGTGTCCCGGTCGAGGTCCTCGCCGACGAGACCCAGGACTACAAGGTCACCGTCGAGCAGCTCCAGGCAGCGCTCACCCCGAAGACCAAGGTCCTGCTCTTCGTCTCCCCCTCCAACCCCACCGGCGCGGTCTACACCGCGGACGAGATCCGTGCCATCGGCGCGTGGGTCCAGGAGAACAACCTCTGGGTGATGACCGACGAGATCTACGAGCACCTCGTCTACGGCGACATCGAGACCGGCTCCATGCCCGTCCTGTGCCCCGACCTGGCCGACTACACCGTCGTCGTCAACGGTGTCGCGAAGACCTACGCGATGACCGGCTGGCGTGTGGGCTGGGTGATCGGCCCGAAGGACATCATCAAGGCCGCCTCCAACCTGCAGTCGCACGCGACGTCCAACGTCGCCAACGTCTCCCAGCGTGCCGCGATCGCCGCCCTGGAGAACGACCTCTCCGCCGTCGACGAGATGAAGGTCGCCTTCGACCGTCGTCGCAAGCTGATCGTCTCGATGCTCAACGAGATCGAGGGCTTCTACTGCCCCACCCCGCTGGGTGCGTTCTACGCCTACCCGTCGGTCAAGGGCATGCTCGGCAAGACCTACGACGGCAAGCTGATCGAGACCTCCGCCGAGCTGGCCGAGTACATCCTCGAGAAGGCCGAGGTCGCCGTGGTTCCGGGCGAGGCCTTCGGGTCGCCGGGCTACCTGCGTCTCTCCTACGCGCTCGGCGACGCCGACCTGGTCGAGGGCATCACCCGCGTCCAGAACCTGTTCGCCTGAGCGTCCGCACAGCACCGTCCCGACGGCCCGGCCCCGCACTCCGCGGAGCCGGGCCGTCGGCCTTCGGTGGCCATTTCCGCAGGTGAGACCTCTGGGCTAGCGTCTCGTCATGGCCCCCCGTGATCTCGCCACGCTCCCCAAGGCGCACCTGCACCTGCACTTCACCGGCTCGATGCGTCACGCGACGCTGCTGGAGCTCGCCGAGCGTGACGGGATCCATCTGCCCGACCAGCTGGTCAGTGCATGGCCCCCGGTGCTGTCTGCCGCCGACGAGAAGGGCTGGTTCCGGTTCCAGCGTCTCTACGACGTCGCTCGGACCGTGCTCCGCACCGAGGACGACGTCCGTCGTCTGGTGCGTGAAGCGGCCGAGGACGACGTCCGCGACGGTGGCCGGTGGCTGGAGATCCAGGTGGACCCGTCGGGCTACGGCGCCCGGTTCGGCGGGATGACGGCGTTCACCGACCTCGTCCTCGACGCCGTCGCCGACGCCTCCCGCGAGACCGGTCTGGGGATGGCCGTCGTGATCGCCGCGAACCGCACCCGACACCCGCTCGACGCCCGATCCCTGGCCCGCCTGGCCGCGCAGTACGCCGACCGGGGCGTCGTCGGGTTCGGGCTCTCCAACGACGAACGACGCGGAACCACGGCCGACTTCGCCGCCGCCTTCGCGATCGCCCGCCGGGCCGGGCTCGCCTCGCTGCCGCACGGCGGTGAACTGCGCGGCCCCGAGCACGTCGTCACCTGCCTGGACGAGCTCGCGCCCGCCCGCCTGGGACATGGCGTCCGCTCCGCCGAGGACCCGCGCGTCCTGGAGCGGATTGCACAGGCAGGCATCGGGCTGGAGGTCTGCCCGGTCTCCAACGTCGCACTGGGCGTCTACCCGTCGCTGGGCACCGTCCCGCTGCCACAGCTGATCGAGGCAGGCGTCCAGGTGGCGCTCGGCGCCGACGACCCGCTGCTCTTCGGATCGCAGTTGCTGAGCCAGTACACGACGATGCGTGCCGCCCACGACCTCGACGACGCGACCCTGGCCGAACTGGCGCGGATGTCGATCCGGGTCTCCCGCGCACCCGACGCGGTCAAGAACGAAGTACTCTCCGACATCGACGCCTGGTCGGCGTCCCACGAAGAGGAGAGCTGATGGGGGAACGACGACGCCCGCTGCCGTCAGAGCTGCCACTGGCGGCACCGCCCGGGGTCAGGGTGACCCGGTACGTGTCCCCAGGAGCCCCTCAGGCGCCCGTGCAGACGTGGAGCCACCCCGGAGGGACCTCGTACTCCCCCGCGTACCCGCAGGCCTCCGCAGCGCTGCTGCCGCGCCCCGTGCCGGCCGTCGGTGAGCACCAGGCCGCACGCCCTGCCCTGGTGGTGGGCATCGCCGCACTCGTGGGCTCGGTGATCGTGGGGCTCGGCCTGCTCTTCGCCCCGTTCGCCTGGGCGATGGGCAGCACCGCAGTGCGCGAGATCGACGCCTCCCACGGCGCCCTGACCGGGCGCAGGGCAGCCAACGCCGGCCGGATCCTGGGGATCGTCGGGACGGCGTTCATGGGGATCGCCCTGCTGGCGGTGCTCGGCCTGGCCGCCCTCGGCACGCTGGCGACCGCCGGCCAGTCCTGAATCCACGCACGAGAAGTCACGGAGCGACGCCACGATGAGCAATCACGACCCCTACGGCCAGGCCCCCTACGGGCAGACCCCCGGCCACCAGGACCCCTACGGCCAGCAGCCTGCCCAGCAGCCCACCCAGCCGTACGGCACGCAGTACGGCGCTCCTCAGTACGGATCGCAGCAGTTCGGCGCACAGCAGTTCGGGGGCCCGCAGTACGGCATGACCCAGCTCCCGCCGCCCCCGCACCCCCGGGCCACCACCGCGATGGTCCTCGGCCTCGTCGGCCTCGTCGGCGGCCTGACCTGTGGCCTGGGCTTCCTGCTCTCCCCGTTCGCCTGGGCCATCGGCAGCCGCACGGTCAAGGAGATCGACGCCTCGAAGGGCCAGCTCGCAGGCCGCGACCAGGCCAACACCGGACGGATCACCGGCATCGTCGGCACGGTGCTGCTGGTGCTCGCGATCGTCGCCTTCATCGCGATGGTGGTCTTCTTCGTCGCCACCACCGAGGTGAGCAGCAGCACCGTCACCAGGGAGTCCTACGACCTCTGAGCAAGCCCGCAGGAGCGGGCCTCAGAGAGTGACGCCGACGAAGACCGGCTCGTTCACCAGACGGACCCCGAAGGCTGCCTCGACGCCGTCGCGGACCGTGCGGGCCAGGACGAGCAGGTCCTCGGTGCTCGCGCCGCCCCGGTTGGTGAGCGCCAGCGTGTGCTTGGTCGACAGGCTGACCCGACCGTCGACGCCGTCGGGCGTGAAGCCCTTCCGGAAGCCGGCATGGTCGATCAGCCACGCTGCGCTGGCCTTGACGGTGCCGTCGGCCTGCGGGAAGCGCGGCGCCCCCTCGGGCAGGGTCGCTGCCTGCTCGGGGCTCAGCAGCGGGTTGGTGAAGAACGAGCCCGCGCTCCAGGTGTCGTGGTCGGCGTCGTCGGAGACCATGCCCTTGCCACGACGCAGACCCAGGACGGCCTCACGGACGGCGACGGCCGGGGCCCGCTCCCCCACCTCGACGCCGAGGGTGCGCGCCAGTTCGGCGTAGGCGACCGGAGCGGCGAGCGAGGCCGTCGGGAGCTGGAAGGTGACCTCCAGGATCAGGTAGCGCTCGGGCTCGGCCTTGAACCGGCTGTGGCGGTAGGAGAAGTCGCAGTCGGCTGCGCTGAAGGTGCGCTGCGTACGCTCGACGCGGTCCCAGGTGCGGACCTGCGCGATCGTCGCGGCCACCTCGGCACCGTAGGCACCGACGTTCTGCACGGGAGTGGACCCGACGGCGCCGGGGATGCCGGAGAGCGCCTCGAGGCCGCTCCAGCCGTTCGCGACGGCCAGGGCGACGAACTCGTCCCACGGCTCACCGGCGGCAGCCTTCACCACGGCACCGCCGCAGGAGGTGTCGCCCGGCTCGACGTCGGAGACCACGCCACGGGTGGCGATCCGCACCACGCGGCCGGAGAAACCGGCGTCGGCGACCACGAGGTTGGAACCACCGGCGACCAGCAGCACCGGGGTACCGGCGGCGTCGGCGTCGGCGACGGCCGCGACGAGCTCGGCCTCGGTGGTGGCCTCGACGTACTCGGTGCCGGGGCCGCCCAGGCGCAGGGTGGTCAGCTCCGACAAGGTCGGGACGGTGTCGTTTCCGCGGAGATCACTGGAGTCGCTCACGAGGTCCATGGAACCAGCAGGGGCCGCCGCGTGCCCAACCAGGCTCGCGACGGCCCCCGAGGTGTGGTTCGGGTGGACTCAGCGCAGGCGCAGCAGGGCCTTCGGCATGCCGAGCACCTTGGTGCCGTCGTGCATCGCGGTCAGGAGCAGCGACACGCGCGTGCCGTCGTCGTCGGTCTCGACCTTCTTGACGACGGCGGTGAACTCGACCTCGGCAGCGCCCTCGGCCGGGACGACGACCGGGTTGGTGAACTTGGAGCCGAACTCCACGACCTCGGCACCGGGGAACCAGTCGGTGACGGCACGGGCTGCGAGGCCGAGGGTCAGCATGCCGTGGGCGATGACGCCGGGCAGCCCCACAGCGAGGGCGACAGCCTCGTCCTGGTGGATCGGGTTCTGGTCACCGGAGGCGTTGGCGTAGGCGACCAGGTCGGCGCGGGTCAGCGCGAAGGTGCGGGGGCCGACGACGTCGCCCTCGGCCGGGAGGGGGGCGACGGTGCTCATGCGGTGGCCTCCGGCTCAGCGTGGGTGGTCTCGTCGGTCGCGCCGCGGTGGACGAGGGTGGCGGTGGCGGTGCAGACGAGCTGGCCGTCGGCGTCGGTGACGGCGCTGGAGGTGCCGATCAGGTCGTTGCCGCCGATCGTGCGCAGGGAGACGACCTCCAGCTGCGCGGTGAGGACGTCACCGACCGCGACAGGACGCGCGTAGGTGAAGCGCTGCTCGCCGTGGACGATGCGGTGCAGCTCGACGCGTTCGGCGTCGAGGAAGGTCTGCATGGCCTCGAAGGCCAGGACGATCGGGTAGGTCGGCGGGACGGCGTCGCCCGAGGGCGTCGAGCCGGAGCCGCCGGTGGCCTGCGCGAAGGACGCGACGGAGGCCTCGGTGACCGCGTGCGGGGCGGTCGCGGGGAAGGTGCGTCCCACGAGGGACTGGTCGAGAGGCATGACCCCAAAATACGTAGCGCCCCACCCGGCAAGCCGGGTGGGGCGCTACTGAAGAGTTAGTTCCGCTGGATCAGCGGGTCTCGCGGTGCGCAGTGTGGGTGCGGCAGCGCGGGCAGAACTTCTTCATCTCCATACGGTCGGGGTCGTTCCGACGGTTCTTCTTGGTGATGTAGTTGCGCTCCTTGCAGTCCACGCACGCGAGCGTGATCTTCGGGCGAACGTCAGAGCTCTTGGAGGCCACGATGAAGTCCTTTGTCGAATACGTTGGGCTGTGCGATTGCCGGTGAGTCCGGCTGACCGGACACTTGCTTCCGGATCAATGGTACTCAGGCTTCGTAGCGAGGACGGGACTCGAACCCGTGACACCACGATTATGAGTCGTGTGCTCTAACCAACTGAGCTACCCCGCCAAGGGTAAGAGAGAGTCATCCTTACGAAATCCTCTCACAGAGCCCCTTTACGGAATCGAACCGTAGACCTTCTCCTTACCATGGAGACGCTCTGCCGACTGAGCTAAAGGGGCAACGAGCAAGAAGATTACACACCCGCGAGGGTGGCACAAAATCGGACGCAGTCACCACTCGCCCCCGAGGCGTCCTGTGCCGCAAAGATGCAGGTCAGGACAGCAAGGAGCGGAAACCGAACGCGTCCTCCCACTGGAGCCCGATCTGGAGCAGGAGGTCGTCGCGCCCCCAGGCCGCGGAGAACTGCATGCCCTGCGGGAGGCCTGTTGAGGTCGTCGCCAGCGGCAGGCTGACAGCCGGGGTACCAGTGGCGTTCTGCAGCGGCGTGAACGCGACCCAGTCCATGAGCCGGCCCATCACCTGCTCGTACGGGGCCTTCGGGTCGAGGTGCCCCAGCAGCGGGGTCTCATGGGCCAGCGTCGGGGTCAGGACGACGTCGTGGTCGACGAAGAGCCGCGCCGCCCAGCGCCTGCTCAGTGCCAGACGCGCAGTGGCCTCAGGGATCCGGAACCACTCCGCCTTCGCCTTCGCCGCGAGGCCCAGCGTGAGGTTGTCGAAGTGCTCCGGATGCCACGAGTCGCGGTGCTGGCGCGGACCGGTGGCCACCACGTAGCCCGACAGGAACGCCCAGTAGCGGAGGAACGCGTCGACGAACCAGTCCGGGGCGATCCTCTCCACGCGCTCGACGTGGTGGCCCAACTCCTCCAGTCGGGCCGCCGTCTCCAGAGTGAGTCGTTCCACCTCCGGGGAGGCGGCATGACCGGCGACCGCCTCGGTGCAGACCGCGATCCGGAGCCGCTTGCCGGGCCCGCCCACGACGTCCCCGATGGGAGCAAGGCCACGTGGACGGTGGATCTTCTCGGCCTCTCGCAGGAACGCGACGGTGTCGCGCACCGACCGGGTCAGGACGCCGTCGGCGATGATCTTCACCGGCAACGACTCGCTCAACTTCTCCGACGGAACACGTCCCCGCGTCACCTTGAGACCGACGAGGCCGTTGACCGAGGCCGGGATCCGGATCGAGCCGCCGCCGTCGTTGCCGTGGGCGAACGGCACCGCGCCGGCCGCGACCAACGCCGCCGATCCCGACGACGACGCACCCGCCGTCCGCGCGAGGTCCCAGGGCGTACGAACCGGGCCCAGACGCGGGTGTTCGCAGGACGCCGAGAAGCCGTGTTCGGGCATCCGGGTGATGCCCAGGACCGTCGTCCCGAGCCGAGTGAAAAGGGACGCGACCGGGCCGTCTGACGTCGCGGCGCTGGCGGCGAACGCGTCGGTCCCGTGGCGCGTCGGGAGCCCGGCGACGTCGACGTTCTCCTTCAGCAGCGTCGGCACCCCGGCGAAGAAACCGCTGGCCAGAGGCCCGTTCCTGAGCCGGCGGAGGGCTCGTTCGGAGTCGTCGATCGCCAACGCTCCGAGCTGGGGCGCGACTGCTGCGATCCGGTCCCGGGCCGCCTCGGCGACCTCCACCGGACTCACCTCGCCAGCGTTCAACCGTTCGACCAGACCGACCGCGTCGAGGGTGCCCAGGGCGTCGTCGCGGACCGCGTTCACCTGTTCCATCCCCCGGACGTTAGGGCCTCACAGCAGGACGCGCCAGAGCCCCGCAGCGCTCCCGCGGAGACGGTCGGAATCGCCTTCAGCGGACGAGCAGGACCACCGGAATCAGCACACTGGTGAGCAACGCCGTGAGCCCCATCGCGAGCCCGGAGAACGCGCCCTCGGTCTCGTCGTCGGACAACGAACGCGAGGTCCCGACCCCATGGGAGGAGGCCCCCATCGCCAGGCCCCGGGCCCGACGGTCAGTGATCCGGGCCCACGTCATGAGTGTCGGGGCGAGGACTGCACCAAGGATGCCAGCGGTGACCGTGACCACCGCCGTCAGCGCCGGGACGCCGCCGATCGTCTCCGAGAGGGCGATCGAGACCGGGGTGGTGGCTGCCTTGGGTGCCATCGTCGCAGCCAGTTCCTCCGAACCGCCCAGCAGGTGCACCAGGCCGTAGGCGGTCGCGATCGAGACCACCGCGCCGATCGGCAACGCGACCAGCATCGGCGCCAGCACCGCCCGTACCCGCGACCACTGGCGGTACAGCGGCAGCGCGAGCGCGACCGTGGCCGGGCCCAGCCAGAACGACACCAGGGTCGCGGCGTCGGCGTAGGCGGCGTAGTCGACGTCCAGCAGCGTGATGCCCGCACCCGTCAGTGCGACCGCCGGGATCACCGGCTGCGCGAGCGGGTGCGCGCCGGTGACGTGCTTGAGCCACAGCCCCAGGCGGTACCCGGCCAAGGTGAGCAGCAGCAGGCTCAGCGGGGAGCGCAGCAGTTCGAGGAGGTCCTCACGCACGAGGTGCCTCCTGGTCCGCGCGCCCACGCCACGCCAGCGCGCCCTGGACGATCCACCCGACCACCAACAGCCCGGCCAGCCACGACACCACCAGCGAGACGCCGAGCGGGAGCGCGTGCTCGCGCAGCACCGTCAGGTAGGCCACGACGCCGACGCCGGCGGGGACGAAGAGCAGCTGCAGGTGCTTGAGCAGGGCCTCGGAGACCCGGACCGTGCCGGAGTCGTCAGCAGGACGGCGCCATGCCAACCAGCCCAGGAGCAGCACCATGCCGACCACCGGTCCCGGCACCGGCAGACGCGTCAGCGCGACCACCACTCCCCCGAGGAACTGGCACAGCAGCAGAACGGTCAGCCCACGGATCATGCGAGCGGGGCCTCCGCGGAGGGGGCAGCACCACGGCTCTGCTCTCGTCCCGCGCCGCGGCGGAAGCAGTCGTGCAGGTGCGGGTCGAACATCCCGGTCGCCTCCATCAGGGCGTGCATGGTGGTGGGTCCCACGAACGTGAACCCGAGCTTCTTCAGGGCCTTCGACATCGCCACCGACTCCGGTGACGTGGTGGAGGCCTGCGGCTCGACGCTACGCGCGGGCGTGAACGAGCTGAGCAACGCCTCCAGGCCACCCTGCCGGCCCCAGTGAGGGTGCTCACGCAGCGCCACCGTGGCCCGGGCGTTGACCACCGCGGCCCGGATCTTGGCGCGGTTGCGGACGATCCGGGCGTCGCTCATGAGTCGATCCTCGTCGGCGGGCGTGAACGCTGCGACCGCGTCGACGTCGAACCCGGCGAAGACCTCGCGGAACGCGTCGCGCTTGGCCAGGATCGTGCGCCAGCTCAGGCCAGCCTGGAATCCCTCCAACGTCATGCGTTCGAACCAGGCGCTCTCGCCGCCGAGCGCGACCCCCCACTCGGCGTCGTGGTACTCGCGTTCCATCGCCGAGCCCGACGCCCACGGGCAGCGCAGCAGGCCGTCGTCGCCCTCGACACTGCGCGGGGCAGCAGCGAGGGCGTCGACGCGTCCTTGACCGGTCACCGACAACTCACGAGCGCGGACGCAGGACTCACGAGCGGGGGCGCAGGCGCACGCCCGGCATCACCGGCGCCGGGATCGGCGGCAGGTGCATGTCGGCGACCAGACCGAAACGGCCGTCCGTCATGAGCGTGGAGTCGTCCACCGGGGTCCCGTCGGGCACACCGGCGGTGACCTGGGCCTGCCACTCCGCGCGCGCGGTCTCGATCTCGTCCTGGGTGCGTCCCACGAAGTTCCACCACATCAGGATCTCCTCGCCGAACGGCGGACCGCCGATCACCACGAGGCGCACCGGGGCGTCCCCGGCCCGCAACGTCACCGTGCAGTGGCCGGTGCCGAGGTAGAGCAGTTCGGCGCGCGCGACCGGGTTCTCACCGCCGCGGTGAGTGACGGTGAGTTCGCCGTCGTCGAGCAGGAAGCCGTGCTCGAAGGTGTCATCGAGGGGTACCTCGAGGCTCGCGCCGGCGTCGAGCAGGATCTCCGCGCCCAGCAGCGGCGTGAAGGTGTGCACCGGCGACGTGTCACCGAGCAGGGAGCCGAGGAAGACGCGGGCCTCCCAGCCGTCCCCGGTCAGCGCGGTGGGCACGTGGTGCTGGAAGCCGGGGTCGGTGGCGCGGTCCGCGTCGGGCAGGGCCACCCACATCTGGACGCCGTGCAGCACCTCGGTGCCGGGCATCGAGATCTCCGAATGGCTGATCCCGCGTCCACCGGTCATCAGGTTGCACTCGCCGGGACGCACGATCTCGTGGACGCCGGTGGAGTCGCGGTGCTCGATCTCGCCGGTGAAGAGCCACGAGACGGTCTGCAGACCGATGTGCGGGTGCGGCGGGACGTTCATCCCGCCGCTCTCGTCGACGAGGTCGGGGCCGTAGTGGTCGAGGAAGCACCAGGCGCCGATCAGGGAGCGGCTGCGTGCCGGGAGGGTGCGACGCACCTTCATCGCGCGCAGGCCGCCGAGCGGCACCTCGCGCGGCGGGACGAGTTCGACGACGACGTCCTCACCGCAGGCGAGAGCGTCGGCCTGCGGGCTGCGTTCGGGGTTGCTCATGGTTCTCCTCAGGCGTTCTGCGCGGTCCGGGCCCCATCCTGACCCGCGCCGGCACGCAGGTGCCACACCCACAGCGCGACACCCACGACGGTGCAGACCAGCGACGAGACCGAGAACGCGAACGTGGAGTGCGCCAGGACCGGGGCCATCACCACCGTCATGACGGCCAGGAAGAGCTGCTGGCAGAACATCGCCCCCGACGTCGCGGCGCCGCGTCGTTCGGGGAAGAGGTCCATGACCGCGATCTGCAGGCTGGGGACGGCGATGCCGCAGGCCAGTGCGACCGCGCAGGGGGTGACGAGAGCGGCGGCGGGGTGGTCGCCGAACGGGAGGGCGGTCAGCAGCGCACCGAGTGCGGTGCCTGCCGCCGCGATCACGAACCCGAGGTTGACGGTGGCCTTCGCGGCGAGGCGTCCGGCGGCGCGGGCCGAGACCAGCGACCCGGCGCTGAGCGCGACGATCATCGGCACGAACAGGATCCAGAAGTCGTGCTCGCCCTTGCCGAGCAGGTCGACGACGAAGATCGAGGCGCCGCCGATGTAGAGGAACTGGCCGGCGAAGAGCATCGCGCAGGCCCACGCCAGACGGTGGAAGCCGCCGTGGCTGAGCACCGTGCCGATGCTGCCCAGGATCGCGGCGACCTTCAGCGGGGTGCGCTTCTCCACGGGGTGCGTCTCGGGCAGCGTCAGCAGGGTCGCGGCCACCATGACCAGCGCGAACGCGGCCATGAACCAGAAGATCCAGTGCCAGGTGCCCCACCCCACGAGTGCGCCGCCGATGATCGGGGCGACGGCCGGGGCGAGGCTGAAGACGATCGCCATCAGGCTCATCAGCTGCTGGGCCCGGATGCCGGTGAAGACGTCACGAATGACGGTGCGGGCCACGATCGTGGCGGCTCCGGCGACGAGTCCTTGCAGGGCACGGAAGACGAGGACACCGGTGAGGCTGCTGCTCAGTGCGGCGCCGATCGAGGCGACGACGTAGACCGCGAGGCCGCCGAGGATCACCGGGCGTCGGCCCAGGGCGTCCGACAGCGGGCCGTGAAAGATGCTCATCAGCCCGAAACCGAACATGTAGACGCTCACCACGAGCTGCATCTCGGTGACCGACACCCCGAACTCCCGCCCCATCGCCACGAACGCCGGCAACGGGGTGTCGATGTTGAGGGGCCCCAGCATCGTGAGCAGGGAGAGCACCAGCGGCAGCACCACCAGGGCACGACGACTGGACGGGTCGAGGGAGGTGGTCTGCACCAGCACAGTCTGTACCGGGCTCGACGGACGACGTCCTCCACCCCGGACGGTGTCTAGGCTGGTGGGCGTGAGTGCTGCTGTCTCCCCCACTTGGTCCGGTCTCCTCGACGACGTCTCCGCTGCCGGCGGACCCGGCCCGGACGTCGACCTGCACGCGCGCACCGCTGCGCACGGCACGGCGCTGGCCGGCGAGGCCGGTGCACTGCTGGGTCGCACGGTCGTTCCCGACGACGTCCTGCCACTGCTGCGTGGGTACACGCACCCGCTGCACGTGGTGCTGACCGGTGGCGCGGGCGCGGTGATGGGCCCGATGGGTCTGGCCACGAAGCTGGGCCTGACCGTCGCCGGACTCGAACTGGTGCTGCGTGACGTCGACGACCCGGCGGGCAACGTCCGTCGTGTGGTCGCCGCCGTCGACGCGGCCCGCGCCGAGGGCGTGCTGGACGAGGACGTGCCGGTGCACGTCGAGATCCCGGTGGCCGACCCGTCGGCCGGATGGGGTCAGCCCTCGGGCCTGTGGCTGCAGGCTGCCGACGAGGCCGCGAACGCCGAACTGCGCCTGACGTTGCGCCTGGGCGGCACCCACCGCGACCGGTTCTCGACACCCGCCGCACTGGTGTCGATGATCGACGCGGCCCTGGACCGTGAAACCCCGTTCCGGATCACCGGAGCGACCACGCACGCCGTCACCACCCAGGTGGAGGTGGCCGACGGCCCGGCGACCGCGTTCGGTGCCGCGAACGTCCTGCTGGCCACGCGTCGTACGTTCGACGGGGTGGGCCGCGACGAGGTGCTGGCGACGTTGGCCGAGACCGACCCGGGCGTGCTGGGCGAACAGGTGGCGGGCGAGGAGTTCCTGGCCGCGACCCGTCGCTGGCTCACCGGTTGGGGTGCGACGTCGGGGACCTCGGCCGCAGACCTGCTCGCCACGGCAGCCGCCGACCTGACGCGGCTGGGGCAACTGGGCTGAAGCCCCTCCCGGTCCCCGACGGGGGCGGCTACGCTCGCAGGCGTGAGCCTCTCGACCCCGCGCCCGTTCCGTCTCCTGCTGATGCGTCACGGCCAGACCCACGGCAACGTGGCCGGCGCTCTCGACACCGGGTTCCCGGGTCTGGACCTGACCGACCTCGGTCGGGCACAGGCTGAGGCCGCGGTGGATCGTCTGGCGCCGCACGCGGTGGAGAACGTCTTCGTCTCGAAGTTGGTCCGCACCCATCAGACCGCAGCGCCGCTGGCATCGCACCACGCGATCGCCCCGGTGGAACTGCCCGGCATCCACGAGATCACCGCAGGTGAGTACGAGATGGCGACCACCCGTGAAGCCGTCATGGGTTACCTCGGGACCGTCCAGAAGTGGCTCACCGGCGAGCTGTCGGCCCGGATGCCGGGAGCCGAGACGGGTGCGGAGTTCCTGGAGCGGTACGACGCCGACGTCGCCACGATCGCCGGCTCCGGGGCGGAGACGGCTCTGCTGGTCTCCCACGGTGCAGCGATCAGGACGTGGGTCGCAGCACGCGTCCCCGGCGTCGCGGACCTGCCGGAGGCTCGTCAGCCCCTGCACAACACCGGCGTCATCACCGTCGAGAGCCACCCCACGACGGACTGGCGTCTGGTGGACTGGCACGCCGAACCGATCGGCGGCGTCACCGACGGCGTGGGCGTGATGGATCCCTACCGCCAGAGCACGAGCGGTGCCTGAAACGCCGATTTAACAGTACAGAACGCTCAGGTTACTGAGACGTACGCCGATCCCGTCGGCGTGAAGCTTCCCCTTCCGGCAGCGCGCCGCAGCCACCGCCACACCCTTGCCCGTGCGGCCTCGTGGGGTGCGCCCGCAGTGACCAACGCGGCCGCCGCACCCGCATTCGCCGCACCCGCGTCCGCCGCCAGCACCACTGTCACCCCCGTGGACGACACCGTCGATGACACCGGGGCCAGCACCGGCGTGTCCGTGCCCGCTCCGCGCGACCCCCTGCGCACCTCGGTCGAGGAACCGTCACTCACGCTCCTGCTCGCGACCCCGACGCCTGTCGACCGCCCCGGCCGCGGCCGCGCAGTGGGAGTGCCGCTGCAGATCACGGCACCTGCGGCGCTGACGGTCACCAACACCTCCGACACCGTGGTCTCGCGGGTGCTCGTCTCCCTGATGGTGAACTGGAACGAGGACAGTGACGGCACCTCTCCCGTCCCGCCGCTGCGACTTCACACCGACCCCGCGGTGATGAAGCTCGAGGGCGCTCCGCACCACGACGCCACGGTGGCACCCACCCAGTACTGGACGGTCGTGGTCCCCGGCCCGTTGGCGCCCGACGCGTCCGCGACGCTACCTTTGCGGTGGCGCCCTGCCACTCTGAGCAGCCTCGTCCGCCTCGGCACCGCCACCGCGGTGGTCACCGCCACCGCGTCCGGTGCGCACCGTGCCACGCCTGCGTTCTCGCTGATCAGCACCTCCGCCGACGTCGAGGCGGCCGCGTCCCTGACCTGAGCGGGATCGCTCAGATCCAGCCGAGCCGGCGTGCTGCCGCGACCGCCTCGTGTCGGTTGGTGACCCCGAGCTTGGTGACTGCCGACGAGAGGTGGTTGCGGACCGTGCCCACCGAGAGGTGGACCCGGGCCGCGATCTGCTCCACCGGCGCCGCGTCGGAGGCCGCTTCCAGGACGTCGGCCTCGCGGGCCGTCAGGGGCGAGTCGCCAGCTGCGATGGCCTCGGCAGCGAGTTCGGGGTCGACGTGGCGTCCGCCGGCATGGACGGTGCGGACCACCTGGGCCAACGTCGCCGCTGAGACGGTCTTCGGCAGGAACCCGCGCGCCCCCACCTGCAGGGCTCGCTTGAGGTAGCCAGGGCGTCCGTGGCTGGTGACGATGACGCAGGCCGCGTCGGGGCGGCGGGCGAGGACCTGCTCGGCGACCTCGATCCCGTCGAGTCCGGGCATCTGCAGGTCGAGAACGAGGACGTCAGGAACGTGCTTGGCCTCCGCGGCGACCGCCTCGGGGCCGCTGGCGGCCTCGGCGACGACGGTGAGGTCGTCCTCGAGTTCGAGCATCGCCGCGAGCGCGGAACGGATCAGGTTCTCGTCGTCGGCGAGCAGGATCCTCACCGGGACCTCTGACGTGGGTGCGTTCATGGTGGGGACTCCGATCACGGCCGGGTTCACGGCCAGGTCAGGGTGACGACGAACGCTGCTGCGTCCGCCCCGCCGTCGTCCGTCCCCTCGACGACGCCGGCGACCAGAGTGCCACCGAACTGTTCGACGCTGCGGCGCAGGGTCGCCACACCGCTCCCGTCACCGGAGCCCGAGCCGGGCAGCAGGCCGTCGTTGCTGACGCTCAGGCTCCGTTCGCCGCACGCGAAGGTCACCCGGGTGGCTCGGGAGTGCCGGATGACGTTGGTGATCGCCTCCCGCACCACCCGCGCTGCGGGGTCGTGGAGGTGGACCGGGACGTGCGCGGCCACCTCCTCGACGTCGCCGTCGGTGCGGACCCCGGCGGAGGCGAGCAGCGAGACCGCGCCACGGATCTCCTGGGCGAGGTCGAGCGGTCGGTAGCCGCGAGCGAGCTCCCGGGCCTCACGCAGGGCGTCGTGGGCCGAGGCCCGGACCAGTCGGATCTTCTCCCCCGCCCGGTCGTCGCCCCGCTCGACCATCGCCGCCGCGACCTCGGACTGCACCGCGATCACCGAGAGGTGGCGTCCCATGACGTCGTGGACGTCGCCGGCGAAACGGAGGCGTTCCCGGGCCACGGCCAGTTCGGCCTGGACCGTGCGCGCCCGGTCGAGCTCGACGACGACGCCGAGCAGCCACAGCGAGCTCTGGACCGTGAAGAACATGAAGGCCGCGAAGAGCGTGGAGGCCCCCGCCAGGTGCCAGGTCTGCGTGACGAAGAGGGCCGAGATTCCCGTCATGACCAGCACCGCCGCCAGCCAGCCGCGGGCCCGGAGACCGCCCAGTCCCCAGGAGAGCGAGACGGCGAGCACCAACGAGTACGCCAGACGCTCTTCTGAGTCGAGAGAGATTCCCCAGGCAGTGCCCACCGTGAAGGCGGCCAGCAGTTGCCACACGGCGGGCGCGGTCAGGTCGACCCCGCGCCGGTCCCACCGGGTCAGGGCGTACCGCACACCGCGACTGCTCAGGAGCCCGAGCGCCACGAGGACACCCAGCGTCACCACCGCACTGACGCGTCCCTGCGCCGTCTCCAGGGACGCCGCCCCGTACAACACCACGAAGAACCAGTGCATCGAGTGGAGTGAGATCTCGGTGTAGCGGCGCACCCGTTCGACGTCGGTCCGTCGGCTCCACCCGACGAGACGAAGGAGGCGGGCGCCGACGGCGGAGGGGGGAGGATTCACGGCGAGGATTCTTCCGTCGACGGGAGCAACGAGCGCAGCGGGTCGCTCAGGCGCGGGGTTCCCAGCGCAGGGAGCGACGCGCCAACAGCACCGCCAGGGCCGTCCACGCGACCAGTACGCCCAACGCCGGCAGGGCCGCGGAGAACGTCTCGACGAACGACAGCGTCGCGGTCTCGGCACCCGACTCCAGACCGAACCAGGTCACCGAGGCCAGCTCGCCGACTGCAGCGCCGGGGGTGAGGTCGAGCCAGCGTCCGACGCTCTCGGGGACGATCGGGGCGAACGTGCCGACCATCGCGAGCACCATGACGGGCGCGGAGGTCAGCTGGGCGGCCTCGGCGGTCTTGGTCCATGAGGCGGTCCACAGCGCGAACGCGGCGAAGGTGACCACCGAGAGCACGACGGCGACGAGCAGCATCACCGGGTTCACCGGCAGGTCGACTCCGGCGACCGCCGTGATCGGGACCGCGAGGACCAGCACCAGCACGGCCAGCAGTGCACCGGGCAGGGCCATCGAGGTGATGAGTTCACCGTCGCGGATCTCACCGGTGCGCAGACGCTTGAGGACCAGTTCGTCGCGTCGGGAGACGAACATCGACAGCAGGTTGTAGTAGCCGGGGAAGATCAGCGCCATCAGCCAGGCGGTGGTGATCATCGAGGCACCGGCGTCGGGGGCGTCGCTCTCGAGGGTGAAGAGCAGCGCGAGCGGCAGCAACGGAATCACGACGCCGTAGATCATCGTGGTGCGGTTGCGCAGCATCAGCGTCAGGTTGAAGCGGGCCAGGCCCACGGTGCGAGCGGCAACGGCGTTCATCGGACGGCTCCAGGAGCAGTGGTGGCGACCTGGACGGCGGGGGCGTCAGCGTCGGCAGCGAGGGACAGGAAGACAGATTCCAGCGTCGCGGTGCGGGCGTCGAGCAGGTCGAGGCGGGCGTCGCGCTGGCGGGCGAGGAGCAGCAGGTCGGTGAGGACGGGCTGGAGGTCGGCGACCCGCAGGACCGTCCGGTCGTCGTCGTGACCGACCGCGTCAGCAGGCAGACCTGCCGCGACGAGGGCCGGGACCAGGCCGTCGTCGGTGGTGACGAACGAGATCTCCGAGGGGTGCCCGGCGACGACGCCCGCGACGGTGCCCTCACGGACCACCTGCCCGGCGCGCATGATCGAGACCTGGTCGGCCAGGACCTCGGCCTCCTCGAGGTAGTGCGTGGTCAGCAGGACGGTGGCGCCACCGTCGCGCAGATCGCGGACGAGGTCCCAGACCGCACGACGCGACTCCGGGTCGAGACCGGTGGTGGGCTCGTCGAGCATGACGAGTTCAGGGTGTCCCGAGAGCGTGCAGGCGAGGTCGACGCGGCGGTGCTCGCCGCCCGAGAGGCCACGCATCCGGGTGTCGGCGACCTTCTCCAGACGGAGCATCGCGATGAGTTCGTCGACGGGGCGGGCGCCGGTGACGGTCGCGCCCCACATCTTCAGGGTCTCGCGGACGGTGAGGTCGCCGACGAACCCGGAGTGCTGGAGCAGGACGCCGGTGCGGCGACGGACCTCGGCACGGTCGGCGACCGGGTCGAGGCCCAGGACACGGACGGTGCCGGCGGTGGCGGGAGCGAGTCCTTCGACGACCTCGAGGGTGGAGGTCTTGCCGGCGCCGTTGACGCCGAGGAGGGCGTGGACGGTGCCGCGGGCGACGGTGAGGTCGAGACCGCGGACGGCTTCGAAGGCGTCGGAGCCGGTGCCGTAGACCCGGCGCAGGCCGCTGATCTCGACGGCCGCGTCGACGGCCGTCACAGCCGCGGACGGAGCCGAGGTCGCGGTCGAGGCCGCGTTCAGGTGGGGAGGAGTGGTGCTCATGGCACCAGCCTCCCGCACGTCAACGGCCAGAAACAGTGCCGAACGTCATGGTTGTGTCGTGAACTTCCCTCAGTCGGGCGGCGTCCAGGACTCTCCTGCGCGCAGCTTCTCACCGGCTCCCGGGTACTCGCGTTCGAGGAAGGCACGAGCCTGGGAACGGCAGCGCAGGATCATCGCGATCCCCAGGACCCACACGAACACCTGGGTGCACATGGCGACCTTGAAGTCGCCGAGTTCGTAGAAGTCGGTGCCGTCCGGTTCGACGGCGTCGAGCACGATCCCGATCAGCGCCATCGTGGTGAGGGAGGCGATGAACCCGCCGACGTTGACGAGGCCGGTGGCCTTGCCGATCTGGCGGGCGGGGTTGAAGGTACGAGCCAGGTCGAACCCGATCACCGACGCCGGTCCACCGGTGGCGACGGCGGCAGCGAGCAGCAGGATCACCGCGACGGGTGCCTGTCCGGGCCACAGGATCACGACACTCCACATGACGGCGTGGCCGACGACGACCCCGATCGCGATCTGGGCGCGGGCGAACGGCAGGCGGGTGGTGACGGTGCCGATCACGAAGCCGGACAGGATCACCCAGCCGGTCATGCCGATCAGCAGGGTGCCGGCTGCGACCTCGCTCCAGCCCTGGCCCTTGACCAGGAACGGGACGCCCCACAGCAGCGCGAAGACGGTGAACGAGCACTGGGTGGTGAAGTGCACCCAGAATCCCAGACGGGTGCCGGGGTTGGCCCAGACACTGCGGACGCTGGTGTGCTCGGTGCCCGCGGCCGGCGGGCGGGTGCGCCCGAACGGCGAGTCCTTGACGACGACGGCGACCGCGACGAGCAGCAGGATCCCGAGCAGCGAGGTGGCACCGAACGCCGACGTCCAGCCGTAGTGGGTGAGCAGCAGCGTCAGCGGGGTCGCGGCGGCGATCGAGCCGAGCTGGCCGACCCATCCGGTGACCTGGGTCAGCATCGGCACCTGACGGGGCCGGAACCAACTGTTCACGACCCGGATGACGGTGATGAAGACCATCGCGTCCCCGGCCCCGACGAGCCCGCGTGCCAGCACCGCCATCGGGTAGGAGTGGACGTAGGCGAACATCAGTTGCGCAGCCGTCATCAGCGCCGCACCACCCAGCAGCAGGACCTTCGGGCCGTAGCGGTCGAGCATCACCCCGACCGGCACCTGCATGCCTGCGTAGACGATCAACTGCAGGACCGTGAACGACGCCAGCTGGGTGGCGGCGATGTCGAAGCGGTCCGCGGCCAGCAGCCCGGCGACGCCGAGCGAGGACCGGTTGAAGACGGCGAGGGCGTACACCGCGACGGCGACGCCCCAGACGGCCCAGGCGCGTCGGCGTCCGAGGTCGTGGAGCTGGACTGGCTGCATGGTCTCAGCGGCGGCCCCCCGGCCGTCGTCGGTGGGGGTGGGGCTGTTCACCCGTCCAGTGTCCCCCACGTCCCGCGGCATGACTGCGTCGGGCAGTGCAGCCGCCACCACCCCGGAAATGACTTCAGCCCCGGACCGAGGTCCGGGGCTGAAGGTGTGCTGTGGCAGATGAAGGATTCGAACCTTCGAAGGCGTAAGCCGACGGATTTACAGTCCGCTCCCATTGGCCGCTCGGGCAATCTGCCTCACTGCACTGCTCCGGTTCCCGTTTGGGCTCCGTCGCAACAAGGGAGACAATAGCCCAAGCACTACGGGAGATGAAAAATCGCCCCCACCCGAACCCTTCAGGAGGGACCCACATGGCCGACTCGTCGTTCGACATCGTGAGCAAGCTGGACCGCCAGGAGGTCGACAACGCGCTGGGCCAGGCTGCCCGCGAGGTCGCCACCCGCTTCGACTTCAAGGGCACCAACGCCACGATCGAGTGGTCCGGCGAGCAGGTCATCGAGATCTCCGCCTCCGCTGACGACCGTGCGACCGCCGTCCTCGACCTCTTCAAGGAGAAGCTGATCAAGCGTCAGCAGTCCCTGAAGATCCTCGACGCCGGAGAGGTCCGCCAGTCGGGCCAGCTCTCCAAGATCACGATCACCCTCAAGGAGGGCATCTCCACCGAGGACGCGAAGAAGATCTCCAAGCTCATCCGCGACGAGGGCCCCAAGGGCGTCAAGGCGCAGATCCAGGGCGACGAGCTCCGCGTCTCCTCCAAGAAGCGTGACGACCTGCAGGCCGTCCAGGCGCTGGTCAAGGCTCAGGACTACGACTTCGCGGTCCAGTTCCAGAACTACCGCTGACCTACGCCTGTGCCTGCAGGCCAGAGGCTTCCTAGGTTGCCTCAGTCCGCACAGAGTCCGCATTCTGTGCGAACGCGGACTGCATGAGGTGCTGCGCCGCCGATCGAGTCCGGTCGGCGGCGTCCAGCCACAGGTGGGAGTACGTGTTCAGCGTGATGGACGCCTGGGAGTGCCCAAGAGCCCGCTGGACCGTCACCACGTCGCACCCGGCCGCGATCAGGCCGGAGGCGTAGAAGTGCCGCAGGTCGTGAAGGGTGAACGCCTCGAGCGCGACCGCGGCCCGAGTACGGCGCCACTGGTGCCCAGCTGACGACCTGTTGAGCAGGTTCCCCCACACGTCGGCGAACAGCCACTGCTCGGGGCCGTGCACGCCGACCGTCTGCACATGGCGCGCGATCAGGTCGACCAGGTCCGGCGGGAGGTGGACCGTGCGCTCTGACCCGAACTTCGGGGGCACGATGGCCAGGTTCGCCACGTTGGTCCCTTGGACTTGGCGCCGAACGTGCAGGGTGCGGCGCAGGAAGTCGACGTCACCGAGCTGCACGCCGGCCGCCTCCCCTAGGCGCAGGCCAGCAAACGCACACAGGGCCACGAAGCCGGCGAACCATTCGGGTGCTTCACGGACGGCGCGGCCGACACCCTCGGGCGTCGGGATGCTGACCGAGGACACCGAGGCGCGCGGCTTGCGCGGCAACGTCACTCCGGTGCACGGGTCCTCGTGGATCAGCTTGTCCTTCTGCGCCGCAAGGAAGGCGCCGTGGACGTAGTTGTAACGGGTGTGAATGGTGGAGACCGCCAGGCCGCGTGGACGGCTTCCACCGGGCGCCTGCAGCGTCTTGATCCAGTGCTGCACCTGAGTCGGCTGGATCCGGTTCAGAGGGATGTCGCCGAACGTCACACAGTCGGCGGCCTGCTGGGCGCTGATGCGCGTGCCAGCGGCCCAGACCTGACGCTCGGAGTAGACGGCGAACCACTCCGAGAAGGTGATCTTGCCGGCCACCGGATCGACGTAGGTCCGCGTCCGCATGGCCTGCCGCTGCTCCGCCAGGAAGTCCTGGGCCGCGCGCTTGGTGTCGAAGTGCCGCGCACGCTCGCGGCCGGAGGGATCCCGGTAGCGCGCCCGCCACTTCCCGTTGTCACGCCTCTGGACGCTCATCAGTCACCCCGGGATCCCAGAGAGGGACGCTCACCGCAACCCTGTCGCCAGCGCCAGGCACGAAGTCCATACCCAAGGGACCATCGGCGCCCTCCAAAGCAGCGGCAACCAACGCCACTGCACCGCGCTCGAGCATGTACAGATCCATCCCTGCGGGATCCGCGTAGTCCGCCGGCTTCAGGCCCGTGCGGTAAAAGAAGTCGTCAGCTGTCATCTGACTCTCCTCGTAACGCACGGCCGCAAAGGCCAGCGCCATGCCATCACTTCGCAGCGCTCCCAGAGCTGCACGCGCGTTTCTCACCCGGCCAGGCTCAAGGAACGCACCAGGCCCACCGACGCCAAGGATGCGCGCCAAGTCCTCGCCCTCGGCTAGCCGGAGGGGGCGGTCCCCCTTCTCGACCGACCACACCGTGGACTGACTCCACTTCCCGTGGCCCCCCTCAGCCATCGCCAGCGCCACCTCGGCCTGAGTCATCCCTCGACCCTCGCGCGCCTCACGGACCGCCTTGCCGATCTCCGTGTCCTTCGCCATGCAGGAGACACTACGAGAATTCCCTGTTGACCACAATTGGCTTTCTTGGTTTACTCCAACTCTAGAAACACCAGTCAATGTCAACTAGAAACAGGAGTAACCATGAAGGTTGCACTGCAGGATCCGCTGCTCCGCATTGAGGATGTAGCCGCCCTGACCGGGATCCCGGTCAACACGTGGCGGACGTGGATCGCAAGCAAGAAGGGCCCCCAGCCGGCCAAGCTCGGGGGCCGACTGTTCTGGCGCCGCTCCCAGATCGACCGCTGGCTGGACGAGCAGTTCGCCGCCGCGGCCGCGAGTGAGCGCAAGTGAATCTGGCCGGAGACGCAGCGAGCCGCCTGGTGCTGGAACACCAGACGGCTCAGAACGGACCACACATCTGCCCGGCAGGCATCAGGGAGACCGCATGAGCACTGTACCGAGACCGCCGCGCCCCGGGCGGTCATGATGGGTGCCCGGAATGTCTCCGCTGTCTTCACCTTCTGGAGCAAGCGTCTGGACTCGGCGCCCTTCCGCGTCCTCACCTACATGGCTCTCATCACCCACGATGACGATTCCAAGCAGCCTCGTTTCTGGGGTGGCTGGGAAGTGCTGGCGTCCGTCGCCCTCGGACGCGACCTGACCCTTGGGTCCGAGGAGGCACACCGTCGAGCGGTCTCACGAGCCATCGAAGCACTCCGCAAGGCCGGCGCGCTCACCAACGCCCAGGAGTCCGCCACCGGCAGGCGCGCCGAGTACTTCCTTCACTTCACCGGAACACACGACGCTCATCGTCCTGTGGGCAAAGCGGTACCGACGACAGACGCGACACAGCAGCACACGACGCTCAGCGACAGGGACACACGACGCTCACTGACCGAACGTACGACGCTCAGTGGCGAGGCATACGACGCTGACCGTCGCCCCAAGGAAGTACAGGAACCACAAGGAACTACCTCAGGAATCAACACTCATTCACCGACCGCAACTCACCGTCACGCGCGCGTGACGGTCGCGGAGATGAATGGAATGGAGAAGGTGAGGGCAGCCCTCGCCGACGCCCAAGGCATGGAGGCGGCGTCGTGAGCAGCGAGCACCTGAGCACGGACCAGTACGCCGACGTGCGCCAGGCACTCGAGGACGCCGACCGCGTGGCCGGCGACATCATCACCTGCGTCACCGAGACCGGAGCACTACTGGTCGACGCCAACAAGGTGGAGTTCCTGGCCCGCCGACTGCAGGCCCTGACTCGAGGCTGCCTCGAAGCCGAGCAGCGTTCGCGTCACACCAGCAGGCGGGAGAACCGAGCGTGATCCCCGTCGACTCCGCCGACGCCCGAGAGCAGCGCGAGGCCGCAGAGACTGATGCTGTAGCCGCGGTGCCGCACCCGGTGGGTTGCCGTGGAGGCTGGCTAGGAGAGGACGCCGAAGGGCGTCCCCGTCCCTGCCTCGCGTGCCGGCCGCACCTGGCCCGAACCGACTGCTGCTCGTGTCGGTCGCCCTGGAGCTCGTGCGACACGCTCCGGCTCACGGGCAAGGGACCGTGTTGCCCGGCCTGCGATCACCGACCGCCGAGGCCGCGCAGGTGATCCGCCCCCACCTCATGGACGGCCGCGTCGTCGCGATCATCGACGGGCCCGAACTGCAACACCTCGCGGCGCTAGCTGCTCGCACCGACAGCGCACTGCAGTGGCGCGGGCAGGGAGCACTCCCGTGGGCTCGCGACTTGGAGCACGCCGCGGGCATGGCCAAGTCGGTCGGCGCCTCGGTTCCGCTTCCGGAACCTCGTGCAGACAGAACCCCCTTGGCTGAACAACCGTGGTCCTCAACAGCAGAGGCGGCACGCCTGCTGGGCATCTCGGAGAGGGCAGTCCGCAAGCGGATCACCACCGGGAGCCTGCGAGGCAGCAAGGTCGCCGGCCGCTGGCTGGTGAACCTCATTCACTCCTCCACACGAAACGAGGGCCCATGACCCTGCACGAACTCATCACCCGCAAGCGCTCCGCGCTGGCGTCCCTGCTGAACGAGCGGGCAACCAACGTCCACGAGCTGGCCCAGATCGCCGAGCGCGGCACCGCCGCGCCCTCCGACGAAGCGCGTGTCGCCCAACTGCGCCAGCGCCAGGGCCAGATCGACTCCGAGGCGCGTGGCATCGAGCGGACCATCGCTGACCTCGAGGCCGCCGCCGCGGATGACGCCCTGGCCACGGCCCGCGCCGAGGTTCGCGTACCCGCGTCTCCCTCGCCCTCTCTGGCCTCCGGTGCCGGCGCGCCCGCCGAGCTCGGAACCCGAGGCGCCTGGATCAACACCGACACGGGTGCCCCGGCTGCGCTGCGCTCCGGCGAGACGCTGACGCAGCGCGTCGCCCAGTTCGCGCCAACGCGCCAGGACTCGGCCGTCATGAGCGCGCATGAGAACGTCGGCTCCTTCGTCCGCGCGCTGGCCACCAGCGGAGGCGGCGCGGCTGTCGTGCCGACCTCTTGGTCCGCGACCATCATCGACCAGGCACGCAGCCTCTCTGCACTCGGTCAGGCCGGGGCAACCCTGATCCCGATGGAGACCAAGACCGTCGAGATCGGTCGCCTGCTCTCCGACCCGACGTCGGGATTCCGCACCGAGGGCTCCACCATCACCGCGTCAGACCCGACGTTCGACAACGTGACCCTGACCGCGAAGACCGCCAGCGCGCTCACCGTGGCATCTCTCGAGTGGTTCGACGACTCTCAGGAGGGCCAGCAGCTCATCGAGCAGGCCATCTCCCAGTCCATCGCGAACACGATCGACGTCGCGGGCCTCTATGGCGGCATCACGACGGGCGCCGGCGCCATCAACCTCGCCACTCCCCCGAACCCTCGCGGTGTCTTGGCCGCGCTCAACGCCAACCGGCCCGCCAACGTGCTCGGCACCGCTGCAGCGAACGGCACCACGCAGACGGCCGCGACGTTCTGGAGCGAGATCATCGATCTCCTGTTCACGGTGCAGGACGGCAACGAGACCCCCACTGGACTGCTCTGGAACTCCAAGGTGGCCCGCCAGTACGCCAAGGCAACTGCCACCGACGGCCAGCCCCTGCAGGTCCCCGACGCGGTCAAGGCTGTCCCGAGCTTCGTCACGAACCAGATCCCGTCCTACACCAAGGGCACGATGACCACCGCCACGGACGTGTTCGCCGGAAACTGGTCCCAGCTCCTCATCGGCCAGCGCCTCGGCGGGATCAAGATCCAGATCCTCACCGAGCGCTACGCCGAGAACGGCCAGGTCGGCATCGTCGCCCACTGGCGCGGCGACATCCAGCCGGCACGCTCCAGCGCGTTCTCCGTGCACCGCGCTCTTCTGGGGGCTTGATGCCCAGCCGCAAGAAACCCCTGATCATAGACGGCGGGGAGCACCGAAGAGATCCCGCCACCGTCTTCTACCTCGACGGGGAACCGGACCCGGCACAGGCTCACACGCCCCGAGGCTGCTTCCAGCACCACGTGACCTACACGCACCCCGAGACCGGAGAGCAGGCCGTCTTCACTCCCGGCGAACTCGTGCCCGAGTGGTTCCCCGGGACCGCCACCCCTGCGGAGGGCCCCTCCTCCACCCCCTGACTCCCTGCTCAGGCCCGTCCGGGAGCGCTCTGCGACGGCGCATCCCTTCCATCCCGGCCGGGTCGGTGTGATGGCCATGAGCAGGGTCACGAGCCCCCGAGACAGCGTCTCCGACGTTGCCTCGGGGGCTCGCTTGCTGCCCCTTGAAGCCCACTCCGGCCAGGGCGAGGCTCAGCCAGCGCGAGTCCCAAGGAGAGCCGACCTCGCCGGCAGGCACGGCCAGCCTCGGCCCGACTCAGCCGCAATGCAGAAGTCGCACCGCGACACGCTGCAGGCACGCGTTCACGCACGCAGGCACGCACCCGGACACACCTCCCGCGGCGATCTGCCCGACTTTTTAAGCGTGAACCTCGCATGCTGACCCCGCCCTCGACCATTTCTCACACGGGATTTTTTTCTTGCGTGCACCCCGAGAGTTGAAACGGTCTCGCCTGCCGACTGTCGCGCTGCCATGCTCCGCCCATGCATCTGGACCTTTTCCGCCTCAGGGACATCAACCCGCTCTGTGCCCACGTCCGCTTCCTCTCTCGTTCCTTGAACCAAGTACAACAGTGCCCCACCCGTGACGGGTGGGGCACTGCGCTTCCTCGGCACCTCGTCCTCAGGACTGAGACTCCAACCAGCGTGCCGCCGATGCGGCGTTGTCAGCCAGATCCAGGAGAACGCCCGACTCAGCACTCAAGCCAGCCAGCCTGAGGACCTCGAGGTTGCTCTCGATCGTCAGCGTCATCGCACCGGACACGAGATCGCCCTCGCCCTGCCCCTGGAACGGACCGAACCGCGGCCCAACGTGCCTGAGCAGCACCTGCACCGTGCCCTCGTCATCGCCCGGACACACACGGAAGTCCCGCGCCTCGTGCTCGCCCGGCGTCGAGCACCACTCCGGGCACACAGGACGGAAGTCGGTGAAGGTGTCGGCGGCAGCTGCGGCAGTAATCATGCGAGGTCCCCTAGATCCCGTGTCCTCGACGGTCGTCAAGTAGGACCTAGATTGACGGAACCCTTGTCGCTCGTCAAGGGGTTTGCCAGAATCGGGCCATGCCCGAGAACCTGGCCGGCGCCGCCGAGATCGCAGAGCTCCTCAACGTGTCCCGACAGCGGGTCCACCAGCTCACCGAGGGGGACGACTTCCCCGATCCCGTCGCCGTACTCAAGGCCGGGAAGATCTGGGAGCGCGCCGACGTCGTGGCCTGGGCACGCGAGCACGGCCGCACCATCAACGAGTGACCCGCGCCGCGGCGCCTCCAGTCCGCACAGAGTCCGCAAAAGATTCATCAAGCACCCCAAACACCCATCAAGCCAGAACCGCATAACCACAGGTCAGAGCCACTTCTCACCGTTGGCGATCAGATCGGGTTCAGGCGGGGTCATTACCAGAACTACCGCTGACGCACGACGTCGCCCGTCCGCGGGCTGCGCGCGCACAGTGCGACAGGGCCGGCTCCCCTCGGGGAGCCGGCCCTGCGTCGTTCTCGTCCGCAGAGGTTCAGGGGCGAGCGCGGGCCAGCAGCAGCACCGCGACCATGACCGCCGCGGGCGTCACCAGCGTCGGCAGGAACCACGGGCCGATCCACGCGGCGAGGAGCATCGCGCCCCAGACCAACGCGCAGGCGGCGAGGACGAGAACGCAGCACATCAGGAACACCAGGAAGTGCCCCAGGGCCGCGAGCCGACCCGACGGCGTGCGCGTTGCGGTAGGTGTCGCCGGAGGCGCCTGCTGCGCGGCGGCGAAGGCCTGCGCCTGACCTTGGAAGGTCTGCGCAGGCGCCGGGGGACGCGGGCTGCCCTTGATCTGCACGGATTCCACCTTGGCAGCGGCCACGCGACGCGGCCATACCTCAGGAGCGTGACCTGCACGCTGCAGTCGTGGAACGACGAAGGTCCCGTCCACCACGACGGCGGGACGGGACCCTCGAGGAGTCTGCGGTGAATCAGGAGGAGCGGAAGGCCACCACGTCGGCGAACGTCTCCAGCGCCTCACGGACGCCGCCCTCAGGCAGCACCTTCAGCAGCGCCTTGGCCTGCTCAGCCTGGTCCTGGACGTAGGCCTGGGCACGCTCCATCGCGGGGTGCGCGCGGAGCAGCGTCAGCGCCTCGGCGACCTCGTCCTCGTCGGTGATCGGACCGGCGAGCAGCGCCTTGAGGCGGTCGTCGGCCGGGTCGGTGGAGGCCTGGGCCATCAGCGTCGGGAGCGTCGGGACGCCCTCGCGCAGGTCGGTGCCGGGCGTCTTGCCGGAGTCCTCGGAGTCGGAGGCGATGTCGAGGATGTCGTCGGAGAGCTGGAACGCCGAGCCGACGATGGTGCCGTAGGCGGCCAGGGCCTCCACGACCTCCTCCGAAGCGCCGGCGAACATCGCGCCGTAGCGGGCCGAGGTGGCGATCAGCGAACCGGTCTTGCCGTCCACGACCTCGAGGTAGTGCTGCAGCGGGTCGGTGCCCTCGGCCGGCGCGACGCCCTCGAGGATCTGACCCTCGACCAGCTCGGTGAAGGTGCGGGCCTGGATCCGGACGGCCTCAGGACCGAGGTCGGCGGTGAGCTCCGAGGAGCGTCCGAAGAGGAAGTCGCCCACGAGGATCGCGGTGTTGTTGTCGTACTTGGCGTTCGCGGTGGGGGCACCACGACGCAACGGGGCCTCGTCCATCACGTCGTCGTGGTACAGCGACGCGACGTGCGTCAACTCCACGACACAGGCGGACTTGAAGACCTCTTCGGCCGCCGGGTTGGGGCCGGTCTCAGCGGCCAGCAGGACCAGCAGCGGACGGAACCGCTTGCCGCCGGCGGACATCAGGTGAGCCGCAGCCTCGGAGACGTAGGTGGTGCGGGCCTGGGTGTACCCGGCCAGCATCTCCTCGACCGTGGCGAGGCGCTCCTTGAGGCGCTCAGCCAATGCCTCGTCGACGACGGGGAGGGCCAGTCCGGCAGTTGCGTCAGTGCTCACCTGATCCATTCTCCCGCACGCCCCACGAGATCGACCAATGGGTCCGGAAGCACGCCGAGCACGAGGGTGGCGGCCGCGGCCACCACGATCACGGACCCGGTCAACCACGTCATCGGCAGGACCGTCACTTCAGTCCCTTGCGTCACAACAGGGCGGGTGGCCACGCTCACCGAGGTGTCGCCACCACCCCCGATGTCGGTTCCGGCCGTCTCCCGAACCACGGCGACGGGCAGCGGCTCGGCGAAGAACATCTGCCCGATCACCCGGACGTAGAACGCCGCCGCGACCCCACTGGTGAGCACCGCGACCACCACGACCACCCAGTGACCGTCGCTCGCAGCCGTCTCGAAGACCGCCCACTTCCCGACGAACCCTGACGTCAACGGGATCCCGGCCAGGGCCAGCACCAGGAACCCGAACGCCGCCGCCGTCCACGGGGCGCGCCGCCCCAGACCACGCCAGCTCTGCAACGACGTCGCCTCGGCCCCAGCCGCTCCGTCGGCACCGCTCTCGCGCACCGTCGAGACCACCGCGAACGCGCCGACCGTGGTGAGCGCGTACGCGGTCAGGTAGATCAGGACCGCGGTGGTGACACCGAGTCCGGTGGAATCGGCCTCGTTCGACGGCTTGCCGAGCAGACCCACCATCAGGAACCCGGCGTGGGCCACCGAGGAGTACGCCAGGAGCCGCTTGACGTCATCCTGGGTGAGGGCGAAGAGGGTGCCGACGACCATCGACACGAGCGCGAGTGCCGCGACCGCAGGCGTCCAGTCGTCGCGCACCGAACCGAAGGCGCTGAGCAGCAACCGGGTCAGCGCAGCGAACGCGGCGACCTTCGTGGCGGCGGCCATCCAGGCCACCAGCGGACTCGGCGCTCCCTGGTAGACGTCCGGCGTCCAGGCGTGGAACGGCGCGACGCCCACCTTGAACCCGAGGCCGACGAGCAGCAGACCGATCGCGGCGAGCAGCAGCACCCGGTCCGGCGCTCCCGCCTCGCCCTCCCCCGCCACGGCGACCGCGACGGCGTCGTAGGTGGTGGAACCGGCGATGCCGTAGGTGAACGCGATCCCCATCAGCAGGAACGCCGACGCGAACGCACCGAGCAGGAAGTACTTCAGGGCCGCTTCCTGACTGAGCAGGCGGTGACGCCGAGCCGTCGCACAGAGCAGGTAGAGCGGCAGGGACAGGATCTCGACGGCGATGAAGAGGACCAGCAGGTCGTGGGCGGCGACCAGCAGCAGTCCCCCGGCGACCGCGAAGAGCAGCAGCGGGTACACCTCGGTCTGCTCCCACCGGGCCCGGGCGGCAGGCTGGTCGTGCTCGTCCTGCGGCGCGACGGCGGCCTGTCCGGCGAAGCTGCTCAGACCGCCCACGCTGCGGTCGGCGAAGAGCGCCGTGCCGAGCAGGGCCAGCACCAGCAGCAGTCCCCAGAGGTAGAACGTCGGGCCGTCCAGGGCCAACGACCCCATCGCCCCGACGACGCCGGAGGCGCTCAGCCCCGACACGTCGACGCCGCTGGCCTCGGGCAGGTCGAGGGAGACCGCCAGCGTCGCCACGATCGCGGCGACCAGGACGACGGCGGTGAGCAGCGTCTGGACAAGGAACCTGCGCGGACGCGGGACGAACGCCTCCACCAGCACCGCCAGGAACGCTCCGGCCAGAACGATCAGCAGGGGCGAGAGGTGGCCGTACTCCAGCGACGGTTTCGCGAACTCGGCGACGTCGTTCACGGGGCGACCTCCTCGGCCTCGGCTGCCTGCTCGGCTGATTGGTCGGGACGGGTGACGTCGGGCCGATCATCGACGACACCGACGCTGGTGAAGAGACGGTCGACGCTCTCGTCGACCGGGTCGAGGACCGGCGCCGGACGCACCCCGAGGACGACGAGGGCCACCAGCACCGGCGCCAGCGCCCACACCTCACGGGCCGAGAGGTCGACGACGCCCGCGAGCTCAGGCCGTTCGGGGCCGGTCATGGTGCGGCGGTAGGCGGAGAGGACGTAGACGGCGGCCAGCACGATCGAGGTGACCGCGACCGCGCCCACCCACCACGCCCAGCCGAACGCGGCCACGATGACGAGGAGCTCGGAGACGAACGGCGACAGGCCCGGGAGCCCGACGGTGGCCATCCCGGCGACGACGAAGAGCCCGGCCAGCACCGGTGCCGCCTTCTGCACCCCGCCCATCGCGGCGATCGAGGTGGTGCCGGTGCGCTGCACCAAGTAGCCCGCGACGAGGAACAACGCCGCGGTCGCGAGGCCGTGGTTGACCATGTAGAGCACCGCACCCGAACCGCCGGGACGGGACCAGACGAAGATCCCGACGGTGATCAGCCCGAAGTGCGACAGCGACGTCAGACCGACGAGGCGGAGCAGGTCGTCGGAGCCGATCGCGAGCAGCGCGCCGTAGACCACCGAGATCAGCGCGAGGGTCAGCACCAGCGGCGTCGCCCACTCCGACGCCTCGGGCAGCAGCCCCAGGCAGAACCGCAGCATCCCGTAGGTGCCGATCTTGTCGAGGACGCAGACCAGCAGCACCGACGTCCCCGCGGAGGCCTGACCGGTGGTGTCGGCCAGCCAGGTGTGCAGCGGGAACAACGGCGCCTTGGCCGCGAACGCGACGAAGAACGCCACGAAGAGCCAGCGCTGCGTCGTGGGGTCGAGGTCGAGGGCAGCGAGGTCGCTGAGCAGGTAGGAGGGGGTCTCCCCCGGACTGCCTGACTGTGCCGCCGCCTGGGCGGAGACGACGTAGAGGCCGATGATCCCGGCCAGCATCACCAGTCCCCCGGCGAGCTGGAAGAGCAGGAACTTGGTGGCGGCACGGGCGCGTCCTTCGCGGCCGAACCCGGCGACGAGGAAGTACGCCGGGATCAGGGTCGCCTCGAAGACGACGTAGAAGAGCAGCGCGTCGGTGGCGAGGAAGACCACGAGGCTGAGTGCTTCGAGGGCGAGGGTCCAGGCCATGAACGAGCGGGGGCGACCTTCGTCCATCCGACGCCACTCCGCCACCATCACCACCGGCACCAGGAACGCGGTGAGCAGCACCATCACCAGCGAGATCCCGTCGACGCCGAGCGCCCAGTGGGTGCCGAAGAGGGTGATCCAGTCGTGGGTCTCGGCGAACCGCATCCCGCCCGCGTCGGCGTCAGCGCCGCTGTAGCGGAACCACACCACCACGGGCAGGACGAGGGCGGCGAGACCGAATCCGATCCCCACCTTCTTGGACGTGGATGCGTCGAGCGGGGCGAGTGCCACCACCAGCGCTCCCACCAGCGGAACCAGGACCAGCCAGGTCAGTACACCCATCAGCGCTGTCCTCCCCTCGTCATCGCGTCGGTCGTCACGGCGGTCGTCACGGCGGTCGTCGCGTCGGTCGTCACGGCGGTCGTCACGGCGGCCTTCAATGCGCAGGTCATGAGCGTCCCGGTCCCATCAGCCACAGCAGCAGTACCAACGCCACTGCCCCGCCCACGGCCGAGAGTGCGTACGAGCGGGCGTACCCGTTCTGCGCCTTCCGCACGAGGGTCGAGAAGAGCCCGGCACCCTCCGCGCCGCCCTCGACCACTCCGTCGACGACGGCCCGGTCGAAGGTCACCAGGCCCGACGCCAAGCGACGGGTGGGTGCGACGACGAGCCCCTCGGTGGCTGCGTCAACGCCGAGTCCGGCGCGTGCTGCCCGGACCAGGACGTTGCCGCGCGGCGCCACGTCGGGAACCCGTCGGGCCCCGACCAGGAACCATGCGGCCGCGACCCCGACGGCGACCACGACGGTCACCGCGAGCGTCACCACCCAGGTCGGGACGGCCAGTTCGTGGTGCGGTGCGGTCCCGACCACCGGCGTCAGGAAGTCGACGATCCAGTTGCCCACCAGCAGGAAGCCACCGAAGACCGACAGCACGGCGAGCACCATCATCGGGGCGGTCATCGCCTTCGGGGACTCGTGCGGTTCGACGCCGTCGCGCCACCGCCTCTGGGTCCAGAACGTCATCAGGAACATCCGGGTCATGTAGAAACCGGTGATCCCGGCGCCGAGCAGGGCCAGCAGACCGACGGTCGGGTTCTCGGCGAGCGCGGTCTCGATCACCTTGTCCTTCGACCAGAAGCCGGAGAACCCGGGGAAGCCGATGATCGCCAGGTAGCCGAGCGCGAACGTGGCGTAGGTGGCGGGCAGGACGCGTTCGAGGCCGCCGTAGTGGCGAAGGTCGACGTCGTCGTCCATCGCGTGCATCACCGAGCCGGCACCGAGGAACATCGTGGCCTTGAAGAAGCCGTGGGTGAGCAGGTGCAGGATCGCGAAGGCGTACCCGACAGTGCCGAGCCCGGCCGCCAGCACCATGTAGCCGATCTGGCTCATCGTGGAGGCGGCGAGCACCTTCTTGGCGTCGTCCTGCGCGCAACCCAGGACCGCTCCGTAGAGCAGCGTCACCACCGCGACCACCACGACGGCGGTCTGCGCGGTGGGGGCGAACTCGAGGACGAAGCTGGAACGCACCAGCAGGTAGACGCCGGCCGTCACCATCGTGGCGGCGTGGATCAGCGCCGAGACCGGGGTGGGGCCCTCCATCGCGTCGAGCAGCCAGCCCTGCAACGGCACCTGCGCAGACTTGCCGCAGGCCGCGAGCAGGAGCAGCAGACCGAGCGCGGTCATGGTCCCCTCCCCGGCCGCCGGGGTGAGCGCGCTGACGGCGGCGAAGTCGACCGACCCGAAGCTGGCGACCATCAGACCGATGCCGAGGGCGAGCCCGACGTCGCCGATCCGGTTGGTGACGAACGCCTTCTGTCCGGCCGCTGCCGCGGACGGCTTGTGCTGCCAGAACCCGATCAGCAGGTACGACGCCAGCCCGACGCCCTCCCAGCCCAGGAACAGCACCACGTAGTTGCCGCCCAGGACGAGGACGAGCATCGCGGCGACGAAGAGGTTGAGGTACCCGAAGAACCGACGACGGCGTTCTTCGTGAGCCATGTAGGCGGTCGAGTAGACGTGGACGAGCGTCGCGACGCCGGTGACGAGCAACAGGAACAGGATGCTGAGCGGGTCCAGGAGCAAGTCGAAACCGACGGTGAAGCTGCCTGCGGAGAACCACGTCCACAGATGTTGGGAGACCTGTCGGTCTGCGCTGTCGCGGGAGAGCAACGCGACGAGCAACGCCACCGAGACGACGAACGACGCCGCCACCAGTGCGGTCGCGACCCACGGCGCGACCCGGTCGAACACGCCCCGCGCAGCGCCGGGCAACAGCGGGGCAACCAGCAGCAGGAGCACCGCGCCGGCCAGCGGCAGTGCCGGCACCAGCCACAGCAGCGACAGCCACCCCTCGGCCGGGGTCGGGTCGACGACGGGCACCACGTGTTCGGCGGCGGTCAGAAGAAGGGACATGTCCGCCTCAGCCCCTCAGCAGGTGGGCGTCGTCGACGGACGCGGTCCGACGCGAACGGTGGACGGTCATGATGATCGCGAGCCCGACGACCACCTCGGCGGCCGCGACCACCATCACGAAGAACGCCGCGATCTGCCCCTCCAGATTGCCGTGCTGGCGGGCGAAGGTGACGAAGGTGAGGTTGCAGGCGTTCAGCATCAGCTCGACGCACATGAACACCACCAGGGCGTTGCGGCGCACCAGCACGCCCACCGCTCCGATCGCGAAGAGCAGCGCCGCCAGCACCAGCAGGGGTCCGGTCTCCATCAGTCCTCCTCCTCCGTGACGCGGCCGGCGACCTGGTCGAGGACGACGTCGATGTGAGCCGCCTCCGGCCCGACCGCTCGCACCTGGTCACGTCCCGCCAACGGGCGTGGCACCGACGCGGGCGCCGGGCTGCCGTCGGGCAGCAGCGCAGGGGTGTCGACGGAGTTGCTGCGAGCGTAGACGCCGGGAGCAGGACGCGGCCCGGGGTGCATCCCGGTCTCGGCGTAGGCCTGGATCCGGGCGGCGGCGAGTCGGGCCTGGGTGACGCGCGGGCCGGCCTCGCGGTGGGTCAGCATCATCGCGCCGACCGCGGCGGTGACGAGCAGGGCGCTGGTGGCCTCGAAGGCGAGCACCCAACGGCTGAACAGGAGGTCGGCGATCGCCTCGACGTTGCCGCCCGCGTTCACCTCCCCCAGCCCGGTCGCGGCACCGAACCCGACCTGCGCGACGCCGATCGCCAACGTCAGGGCCAGCAACGTGCCCAGTACGACGGCTCCCGCGCGCTGGCCGGGGATCGTCTCGCCTGCGTCGTCGGAGTGGTCGACGCCGACGAGCATCACCACGAACAGGAAGAGCATCAGCACGGCGCCGGTGTAGACGATCACCTGGACCACGAAGAGGAAGGGCGCTTCGAGGCCGAGGTAGAGCCCGGCCATCGAGATCATCACCACCGCCAGCAGCAGGGCGGCGTGCACGGCGCTGCGGACGAACAGGATGCCGAGCGCGCAGAGCACCATCACCGGGGCGAGGATCCAGAAGGCGGTCACCAGTTCTCCTCCTCGTCGCGGACGGCCTCCTCGGCGAGCGCCGAGACGGCGGCGGGGTCGAACTCTCCGCGGTAGTAGGACTGGGCGTCGTCGGCGAGCAGCATCGGGTGCGGCGGCGCTTCCATCGCCTCGCCGAGCGGGGCGAGGAGCTGTTCCTTGGTCCAGATCAGGGCGCCGCGGGAGTCGTCGGCGAGTTCGTACTCGTTGGTCATGGTCAGGGCCCGCGTCGGGCAGGCCTCGACGCAGAGTCCGCAGAGGATGCAGCGCAGGTAGTTGATCTGGTAGACCGCGCCGTAACGCTCACCGGGGCTGTAGCGCTCCTCGTCGGTGTTGTCGGCACCCTCCACGAGGATCGCGTCGGCGGGGCAGGCCCACGCGCAGAGCTCACACCCGACGCACTTCTCCAGCCCGTCGGGCCAGCGGTTGAGCTGGTGGCGTCCGTGGAACCGGGGCGCGGTGGGCTGCTTCTCGAACGGGTACTGCTCGGTGACGGGTTCGCGGAACATCGTCGTGAACGTCACCCCGAAGCCGGCGACCTTGTCGGTGAACGACTCGCGTGGTTCCTGCTGCTCGCTCATCGCTGCTCACCTGCCGCTTCCTCGAGGACTGGGGGAACCGCCACGGGCGTGGGGTCGAAGACGAGCGGGGCGGCAGCGCCGCGGACCGGGCCACCGGCGGGCATCGGCGGGACCGGGAACGCCGGGACGTCGTGCCCGGCCGGGGTCGGGACCTCGCAGGTGGGCACCTCGACCCGATCCCGACGCCGCGGCCACACCAGGAAGGCGACCACCGCGACGACACCGAGCACCGACACGGTCGTGAACAGCACCGTCCGGGACCAACCACCGTCGACGGCGACCGCACGGATCCCGGCCACGACGACGATCCAGGCCAGCGACGCCGGGATCAGGACCTTCCAGCCCAACGCCATGAACTGGTCGTAGCGCAGGCGCGGGAGGGTGCCGCGCAGCCAGATGAACCCGAAGATGAAGCAGAACATCTTCGCGAAGAACCAGAGCGCACCCCAGGCTCCGTCGTCGGCGCCGGGCCACAGGTGGCTGACGCCCCACGGAGCGTGCCAACCGCCGAGGAAGAGGGTGGTGGCGAGCGCGGAGACGGTGGCCATGTTGATGTACTCGGCCAGGAAGAACATCGCGAACTTCATCCCGGAGTACTCGGTGTGGAATCCGCCGACGAGTTCGCCCTCCGCTTCGGGCAGGTCGAAGGGGGCACGGTTGGTCTCGCCGACCATCGCGACGACGTAGACGCAGAACGACGGCAGCAGGAGCAGCCCGAACCAGAGCCCGTCCTGCGCCTCGACGATCTCCGAGGTCGACATCGACCCCGCGAACAGGAAGACCGCCACGAACGAGAGCCCCATCGCGATCTCGTAGGAGATCATCTGGGCGCTGGAGCGCAGCCCGCCGAGCAGCGAGTACGTCGACCCCGACGACCAGCCGGCCAGCACGATCCCGTAGATCCCGATCGAGGCCGTCGCCACCACGAAGAGCACCGCGACCGGCATGTCGGTCAGCTGCAGCGGGGTGACGGTGTCGGTGAACGGGATCCGCACCTCACCGGCGAACGGGATCACCGCGAACGTCACGAACGCCGGGACCACGATGATCAGCGGCGCGAGGACGAAGACGACCTTGTCGGCCGCGCTCGGGATGATGTCCTCCTTGAACATCAGCTTGGTGCCGTCGGCCAGCGACTGCAGCAGTCCGAAGGGGCCGTTGACGTTGGGCCCGATCCGGTGCTGCATCCGGGCCACGACGCGCCGCTCGAACCAGATGTTGAAGAGCGTCAGCAGCACCAGGACGAGGAACACCCCGACGGCCTTGAGCAGCACCGTGGGGAAGGAGTCGTGACCGAAGAGGTCGAGGCCGTTCATGCCGACACCTCCTGGTCCGGCGACACGACGGGCGACGCGACGCGGGCAGGCCGCACGTCGACGCCCTGACCCGGCGCGGCGAGCTCGGCCCAGACCCCGCGCCCGTGGGAACGGGTCGGGATCCAGACGACGCCGTCGGGCAGGTCGGCCACCGCACACGGCAACGTCCAGGCGCCGCGGTCACCGGCGACGTCGACGAGGTCTCCCGGCGTGACACCGAGCCGGTCGAGGTCGGTGGTCGACATCGCCACCACCGCTGGGCGCATCGTCGCGAGCAGGGCGTCCTGCCCGGCCAGCAGGGAGGCGTGGTCGACGAGCTGGCGGTGCGTGGCCAGCACGAAGTGGCCCCCACCGGCGTCGGGCGCAGGCAGCGGTGGCGCAGCGACGACCCCGGTCGGGGCAGCCGCTCCGCCGAGCGCCGCGATCTCCTCCTGGAGTTGGTCGACGTTCTCCCAGCCCAACGGGCGTCCCAGCGCGGTCGCGATCTCGGACAGGACCCGCCACTCCGGCAGCGAGCCGGGGACGTCGAAGATCTGCTCGAAGCCGCGTTCGCGGGCGTCCCACGTGAGGAAGGTGCCTTCGCGTTCGGTGACCGGCGCGACCGGGAGGACGACGTCGGCGGCCAGTGCCACGTCGCTCCAGGCGAGTTCGAGGGAGACGACGTGGGTGGCCTTGGCGACCGCCGTGCGGAAGCCGGACGGGTCGGGGGTGTCGTCGGGGTCGACGCCGCCGACCAACAGCGAGGTGATCGTCTCGGCCCGGGCAGCAGCGACGATGCCGGTCAGATCGCGGCCCACCTGCTCGGGCAGGTCGCCGAAGGCCGCACCGATCAGGGCTCGGTCGGCTGCGGCCTCGAGGTGTCGTCCGCCGGGCAGCAGGCCCGGCAGCAGCCCGGCCTCGACCGCACCGCGGTCCCCGGCACGACGGGGCACCCAGGCGAGTCGAGCGCCGGTGCGGGCGACGAGTTCGGTGACGGCGACGAGTGCGCCGGGGCTGGTGGCGAGGCGTTCCCCGACCAGGACGACGTCGCCCCGACCCAGGCTGACGCCGCTGGACTGCGGGCTGGCGAGGTGGTCGTCCAGCGTCGCGAGCAGGGCTGCTTCCCGTCCGGGGACGACGTGGTGGACGTCGGCGTCGAGCTTGGCCAACCCACGCGTGGTGAACGGCGCGAGCGCCACCACACGGGTGCCGTACCCCTTCACGGCCGTGCGCAGCCGCAGGAAGAGCGTTCCGGCTTCGTCCTCGGGATCGAGCCCGACCAGGACGACGGTGTCTGCCGCCTCGAGGTCGGCGTAGGTGGGCACCTGGGTCTCGGCGAGACGCCCGGCGACGAACCGGCTCAGGAACCACGCCTCCTCGGCGGAGTGCGGGCGGGAGCGGAAGTCGACGTCGTCGGTGCGGAGCACGGTGCGGGCGAACTTCGACCACGCGAAGGCGTCCTCGACCGGCATCCGTCCTCCGGTGAGGACGCCGACCGGTCCGGCCTGCAGGGCAGTTGCGGCACGGGCGATCGCCTCGGGCCACGACGCCGGACGCAGTTCGCCGCGGCTGCGACGCCCCGAGCCCTCGGCAGGCAGGTCGCGGACCCACGGGTGGGTGATCCGGCGTGAGGCGCGGGTGTAGGAGAACGCGAAGCGGTCCTTGTCGCTGATCCACTCGGTGTTGACGGCCGGGTCGTTGCCTGCGAGTCGACGCACCACCTTGCCGCGGCGGTGGTCGACGCGGATCGCGGCACCGCAGGCGTCGTGCTCGGCCACGGACTCGGTCGAGACGAGGTCGAAGGGCCGGGCCCGGAACCGGTAGTCCACCGAGGTGAGGGCCCCGACCGGGCAGATCTGAACGGTGTTGCCGGCGAAGTAGCTCAGGAACGGCGCCTCGGGGGCGATCCCGATCTGCTGCTGCGCACCGCGTTCGACCAGGGAGATGAACGCGTCCCCGGCGACCTCGTCGGCGAACCGGGTGCAGCGCTGGCACACGATGCAGCGTTCGCGGTCGAGCAGGATCTGCGGGCTCAACGGGATCGGCTTCTCGAAGGTCCGCTTCGTCATGCCCTGATCGGCGAACCGCGACTCGGAGCGTCCGACGCTCATCGCCTGGTTCTGCAGCGGGCACTCGCCGCCCTTGTCACAGACCGGGCAGTCGAGGGGGTGGTTGATCAGGAGCAGTTCCATGACGCCGCGTTGGGCCTTCTCGGCCCCAGGCGACGTGTGCTGGGTACGGACCTCCATGCCTTCGGACGCCACCAGCGTGCAGGACGCCTGCGGCTTCATCCGTCCGGGTGGGCCCTGCATCTGCCGCATCGTGCCGTCGGGGCCGGGCGTCGCGACCTCCACCAAGCACTGGCGGCACGCGCCGGCCGGGGCGAGCAGCGGGTGGTCACAGAAACGCGGAATCTCGATCCCGACCTGTTCGGCGGCCCGGATCACCAGGGTCCCCTGCGGGACGGTGACGGTGACGCCGTCGATCGTCAGCGTCACGGTCGGGATGACGTTCTCGGACGCAGTCACGACAGCGCCTCCTCACGGGCCCAGACCGTGGAGCGTCGGGGATCGGACGGGCATCCGCCCTCACGCAGGTGCGCCACGTACTCGTCGCGGAAGTGGGTGATCGAGGAGATGATCGGCGAGACCGCGCCGTCGGCCAGGGCACAGAAAGAGCGTCCGGCGATGTCGTCGCACTGGTCGAGGAGCTGGTCGAGGTCGGTCTCGCTGCCCTGCCCGGCCTCGAGGCGCCTCAGCACCTGCACCAGCCACCACGTTCCCTCGCGGCACGGGGTGCACTTGCCGCACGACTCGTGCTTGTAGAACTCCGTCCACCGCAGCACCGCGCGGACCACGCAGGTGGTGTCGTCGAAGACCTGCAGGGCGCGGGTGCCGAGCATCGACCCCGCGGCGGCCACCGACTCGAAGTCGAGGGGGACGTCGAGGTGATCGGCGGTCAGCAGGCCCGTCGACGAGCCGCCCGGCGTCCAGAACTTCAGTGTGTGGCCCGGGCGCACTCCCCCGGCGAGGTCGATCAGTTCACGCAACGTGATCCCGAGCGGAGCCTCGAACTGGCCGGGGTTCACGACGTGGCCCGAGAGGCTGAAGATCCCGAACCCGTTGGACTTCTCCGTCCCCATCGCGGCGAACCACTCCGGGCCGTTCGCGACGATCGCGGGCACCGACGCGACCGACTCGACGTTGTTGATCACCGTCGGGCAGGCGTAGAGCCCTTCGAGGGCCGGGAACGGGGGCCGCAGCCGGGGTTGACCGCGTCGGCCTTCGAGGGAGTCGAGCAACGCCGACTCCTCGCCGCAGATGTAGGCACCGGCCCCGGCGTGCACGACGAGGTCGAGGTCCCAACCGGAGCCGTGGACGTCCTGGCCGAGGTGCCCGGCCATGTAGGCCTCCGCGACGGCCTTGCGGAGACGTCGGATGACGTGCAGGACCTCGCCCCGGACGTAGATGAAGGCGTGGTTGGCGCGGATCGCGTACGCGGCCAGGATCACGCCCTCGACCAGGGTGTGCGGCGCGGCCATCATCAGCGGGATGTCCTTGCAGGTGCCCGGCTCGGACTCGTCGGCGTTGACCACGAGGTACTTCGGCTTCGTGCCGCCGGGGACGTCCGCTCCCTGCGGGATGAAGCCCCACTTCATGCCGGTGGGGAAGCCTGCGCCGCCGCGGCCGCGGAGTCCGGCGGTCTTGACCATGTCGATGACGGCGTCAGGCCCGGCCGCGAAGGCGGTGTCGAGGGTCCGGTAGCCGCCGCGGGCCTCGTGGGCCTCGATCGTCCAGGAGCGGTCCTCGCCCCAGTTGTCGGTGAGGACGGGCGTCAACGTCGTCACGACTGCTCACCCGGCTCTGCAGGCTCGGGGGCCGTCCAGCCGCGTTCACGGGCGATCTCGCGTCCCCGGACCGACGCCGGGCCGGCCGAGGGTCCTTCGTCGGCGAGGTCGTCGGGGAACCCGGCGATCACGCGTTCGGCCTCGCGCCACGTCACCAGCCGGGCCCCACGGGTGGAGCGGACCTCGCGCCCGGACCGCAGGTCCTCGACGAACGCGAGCACCGACTCCGGGGTCTGGTTGTCCATGAACTCCCAGTTCACGGTCGCGACGGGTGCGTAGTCGCAGGCCGCGTTGCACTCGATCCGTTCCAGCGAGACGGTCGCGACGTCGCCGCCCCGGCGGGTGGCGGTCTCGTCGTGGCCGATCTTCAGGTGGGATGAGACGGCGTCCCAGATCTCGTCCCCGCCGAGCACCGCGCAGAGGGTGTTGACGCAGATCCCGACGTGGAAGTCGCCGACCTGACGCCGCTTGTACATCGTGTAGAACGTCGCGACGCCGCTCACCTCGGCGGGCGTCGTGCCGGTGGCCTCGGCGCAGGCCCGGATTCCTTCGGGAGTGATCCGGCCCTGGGCGGACTGCACGAGGTGCAGCATCGGCAGCAGCCCGGACCGCTTGTGCGGGTAGCGGGCGGAGATCTTGGCCAGCTCGGCCACCGTCTCGGCGCTGAGCGGTTCGGTGCTGAGGGGTTCGGTGCTGAGGGGTTCGGTGCTCATCGGTCCACGCCTCCCATCACCGGGTCGATGGAGGCGATCGCGACGATGACGTCGGAGATCGTCCCGCCCTCGCTCATCACCGCGGTGCCCTGCAGGTTCACGAACGAGGGGTCCCGGAAGTGCGCCCGGAACGGCTTCTTGCCGCCGTCGGAGACGAGGTGGGCGCCGAGTTCGCCGCGGGGTGACTCCACGGGGACGTAGACCTGCCCGGCCGGGACCGGGAAGCCTTCGGTGACCAACTTGAAGTGGTGGATCAGGCTCTCCATCGACTCCCCCATGATCTTCCGGACGTGGTCGCGGGAGTTGCCCAGACCGTCGGCGCCGACCGAGAGCTGGCTGGGCCAGGCGATCTTCTTGTCGGCCACCATCACCGGGGCCCCCACGAGGTCGGCGAGCCGGTCGACGGCCTGGGAGACGAGCCGCAGCGACTGCTGCATCTCCTCCAGGCGCACCCGGAACCGTCCGTAGGCGTCCGCGGTGTCCCAGGTGATGACGTCGAAGTCGTAGGTCTCGTACCCGCTGTAGGGCTGGGTGCGGCGCAGGTCCCATGGGTAGCCGGTGGCGCGCAGCGGCGGCCCGGTGATCCCCAGAGCGGTGCAGCCGGCGAGGTCGAGGACCCCGACGCCGTCGAGGCGGCGGCGGAAGATCGGGTTGGCGTTGCAGAGCGCGGCGTACTCGGGCAGCCGCTTCTGCATTAGCGCGACGAACGTGCGCAGGTCGTCGAGGGCCCCGTGCGGGAGGTCCTGGGCGACGCCGCCGGGACGCAGGAACGCGTGGTTCATCCGCAGGCCGGTGATCGTCTCGAAGAGGTCGAGGACGAGTTCGCGTTCGCGGAACCCCATCGTCATGACCGTCAGCGCACCGATCTCCATGCCGCCGGTGGCGATCGCGACGAGGTGCGAGGAGATCCGGTTGAGCTCCATCAGCAGGACCCGCATCACCTGCGCCTTCTCGGGAACGTCGTCGGTGATGTCGAGGAGTCGTTCGACGCCGAGGACGTAGGTGGCCTCGTTGAAGAACGGGGAGAGGTAGTCCATCCGGGTGCAGAACGTGACGCCCTGGGTCCAGGTGCGGAACTCCATCGACTTCTCGATGCCGGTGTGGAGGTAGCCGATCCCGCAGCGGGCCTCGGTGACGGTCTCGCCCTCGAGCTCGAGGATGAGGCGCAGCACGCCGTGGGTGGAAGGGTGCTGGGGACCCATGTTGACCACGACGCGTTCGCGGGTGGGGACGGCTCCGCGGCGGTCGTGGAGACGGTCCTGGACGGCGGTGGCGATCTCGTCCCAGTCCTGGCCGGTGACCGTGACGGTGAGCGGTTCGTCGGTGGCGTGTGTCATCAGTTGTACGACCTCCGCTGGTCCGGGGGCGGGGTGGTGGCGCCCTTGAAGGTCACGCCGATCCCGCCCAACGGGTAGTCCTTGCGTTGCGGGTGGCCCGGCCAGTCGTCGGGCATCAGGATCCGGGTCAGCGCGGGGTGGCCGTCGAAGACGACGCCGAACATGTCCCACACCTCGCGTTCGTGCCAGTCCGCCGTCGGGTAGACGCCGACCAGGCTGGGCACGCGGGCGTCATCCTGGGGTGCGGTGGCCTCGACCCGGACCCGGCGGTTGTGCGTCATGGAGAGCAGGTGGGTGACGACGTGGTGCTCGCGGCCTGCGTCGTCGGGGACGTGCACCCCGGAGACGCCTGAGCAGACCTCGAACCGCAACCGGGGGTCGTCGCGCAGGGTGCGGGCGACGGCGACGAGATGCTCGCGCGGGACGTGCACGGTGAGTTCGCCACGGAAGACGACGACGCGAGTCACTGCGTCGGGCCCGACGACGTCGAAGAGGACGTCGACGCACTCGTCGAACCAGCCGCCGTACGGCCGGGGCGCGGACTCGGGCTCGAGGACCGGCTGGACGAGGCCGGCGTACCCGGAGACGTCGCCCGTGCCACGGCCGCCGAACATGCCGCGTCGGACCCCGACCGCACGCCGGGTCTGTTCCTGACGTTCTGGCGGGGACCCCTGCGGGGAGCCCTGCTGGGGAGGCTGCGTCATCGTCGGCCTCCCTCGTGCCGCGAGAGCGGGACGGCCTTGAGGGCTGCGTCCTCGCGCTCGAGGGTCTCGGCGGCGAGGTTCTTGCCCATCGCGGTGTGCTGGACCTGCTCGTGGAGCTTGAGGATCGCGTCGATCAGCATCTCGGGGCGCGGCGGGCAGCCGGGCAGGTACATGTCGACGGGGACGACGTGGTCGACGCCCTGGACGATCGCGTAGTTGTTGAACATGCCGCCCGAGGAGGCGCAGACGCCCATCGCGAGGACCCACTTGGGTTCGGGCATCTGGTCGTAGATCTGGCGCAGGACCGGTGCCATCTTCTGGCTGACCCGGCCGGCGACGATCATCAGGTCGGCCTGACGGGGGCTGGCACGGAAGACCTCCATGCCGAAGCGTCCGAGGTCGTACTTGGGGCCACCCGACGTCATCATCTCGATCGCGCAGCAGGCCAGACCGAACGTCGCGGGCCAGAACGACGCCTTGCGCATGTAGCCCGCCAGACCCTCGACGGTGGTCAGCAGGACGCCACTGGGGAGCTTGTCCTCGATGCTCATGCCTTCTCCCCCCTCAGGCGTCGTGAGATGTGCGTCAGGCCAAGGCCGAGGAACGACGACGGCCTCTGTGCGCAGCGCAGCGGAGCGGCCGACGAGGGACGAGAACGCAGGGATGGCGTGCAGATCACGACGCCTCCCAGTCGAGGCCGCCGCGGCGCCAGACATAGGCATAGGCGACGAAGACGGTGGCGATGAAGAGCAGCATCTCGACGAAGCCGAAGAGTCCCATCGCATCCGAGTGGAGGGCCCACGGGTAGAGGAAGACGATCTCGATGTCGAAGACGATGAAGAGCATCGCGGTGACGTAGTACTTCACCGGGATGCGACCGCCGTCGACGGGCTGCGGGGTGGGTTGGACGCCGCACTCGTAGGTGTCGAGCTTGATCGGGTTGTGCCGCTTGGGCCCGACCACCTGCGCGAGCAGGATCGACCCGACGGCGAACAGGGCTGCGATCGCGCCGAGGACGACGACCGGTGTGTAGAGCTCCACGTCTGCCTCTCCCTCCCCTGGGACGTGCCCGTCGGGTGGAGGCGTTCGGCCGGACACGTCCAGCCTTGTGAAAACCTTCACGAGAGGGCCTGCGTTGTGACCCTAGACCCGCGACGTGACCTGAGTCACGCATCTGGGATGAACTGTTACGCAGGGGAGTCATTCCTCGGCGACAATGCACGAAAGCCCGCCTCCCCAGAGGGAGACGGGCCTCGAACAACGTGTCAGGCGGTGCTTCTCAGGCAGTCGCGCGGTGCAGTCTCACGCAGTCGCGCGGTGCAGCGCCACGATGCCGCCGGTCAGGTTGCGCCACTCGGCGTCCTTCCAACCAGCCTCGCCCATCAGCTCGGCCAGACCCTGCTGGTCCGGCCAGGCGCGGATCGACTCCGCGAGGTAGACGTAGGCGTCGGGGCTGGAGGAGACAGCGCGCGCGATCGCGGGCAGCGCCTTCATCAGGTACTCGAGGTAGGCCACACGGAACGGCTTGAAGGTGGGGTGGGAGAACTCCGCCACCACGATCCGGCCGCCGGGCTTGGTGACGCGACGCATCTCGGCGAGCCCCTGGAGCGGGTCGACGATGTTGCGCAGACCGTAGGAGATGGAGACGGCGTCGAAGGTGTCGTCCTCGAACGGAAGCTGGGTGCCGTCACCGGCGACGAACGCCAGGTCGGGACGCTTCGTCTTGCCGGCCTGCAGCATGCCGACGGAGAAGTCGCAGGCCACGACGCGGGCGCCGGCCTTCGCGAACTCCACCGACGAGACGCCGGTTCCGGCAGCGAGGTCGAGGACCAGCTCCCCGTTGGTCGCACCGACGGCAGCAACCGTCTCGCGACGCCACATCGCGTCCTGGCCTCCCGACAGCACCGTGTTGGTGATGTCGTAGCGCTTGGCGACGGCGTCGAACATGCGTCGGACGTCGGACGGCTTCTTGTCGAGTTCTGCGCGGGCCACGGGCCGAGCCTAGTCAGACGGTCGTCAGGGACGGGAACCCAGCCGCAGGGTCGTAGGCTGGACGGGTGAACCAGCCGGCACCCAGCAGCACCTCCGTCGCACTCGCCGAGGAGGCAGTCGCACCTCCTGTGCGGTTGGTCGCACGCACCCGCAGGCTCGACGTGGCCGATGCCGCCGACCTGCTGGCCCTGCTTCCCGAGGACGCACCGGTGGCCTGGATCCGCAACGGCGAGGGCCTCGTCGGATGGGGCGTCGCTGCCCGCGTCACCGCGTCAGGTGCCTCCCGGTTCGCCGACGCCGACACCTGGTGGAACACCGTCGTGGCGGCCGCACAGGTGAACGACGAGGTCGCCCAGCCCGGCACCGGTCTGGTCGCGTTCGGCACGTTCGGCTTCTCCGACGCCCACACCGGCGACTCCTCGCTGGTGGTCCCGCGCGTCGTCGTGGGTCGTCGTGGTGAGCACGCGTGGGTGACCACCGTCGCCGTCGCGGGAGAGGCTCCCGCCGACCTCACTGACGACGACGCCGACGTCTGGCGCACCGAGGTCTCCGCGACCCGCGCCCCGCACGGCCTCACGTTCTCCGACGGTTCCTTGGACGGCGAGACCTGGATGGGTGTCGTCGCCGACGCGGTGCGCCGCATCGACGCCGGGGACCTCGACAAGGTGGTCCTGGCCCGCGACCTGCTGGCCCGCGCGGACGACGACGTCGACGTGCGCTGGCCGCTGCGTCGCCTCGCCACCCAGTACCCGACCTGCTGGACGTTCCACGTCGACGGCATGTTCGGTGCGACGCCCGAGATGCTGCTGCGGCGCGAGCGCGGTCTGGTGACCTCGCGGATCCTGGCCGGCACGATCCGTCGCACCGGTGACGAGGCCCGCGACCTGGCCCTGGCCGGTCAGCTGGCGCACTCGTCGAAGGACCTGGAGGAGCACGAGTACGCGGTCCGTTCGGTGGCCGACGCCCTCGGCCCGCACTGCTCGTCGATGAACGTGCCGGAGAGCCCGTTCGTCCTGCACCTGCCCAACGTCATGCACCTGGCCACCGACGTCAACGGCGTGGTCTCCGACGCGGCGGCTGCGTCGTCGTTGAAACTGGCCGAGGCCCTGCACCCCTCCGCGGCCGTGGGTGGCACCCCCACCCCGACCGCGACCGCGCTGATCGCCGAGATCGAGGGCATGGACCGGGCCCGCTACGCCGCCCCTGTGGGCTGGATCGACGCTGCTGGGGACGGCGAGTGGGGCATCGCGCTGCGCTCGGGCCACGTCAGCGGCAACCAGGTGCGGCTCTTCGCGGGCTGCGGCATCGTCTCGGGCTCGGAGCCCGCCTCCGAGCTCGCGGAGTCCCAGGCGAAGTTCGTGCCGGTGCGCGACTCGCTCGCCACCGACTGACCCAGACGCACCGAACCCCACCGATTTGAGTCGCTGAAACGGCAGTTTCACGACTCAGATCGGTGGGGTTCGCGGGTTTCAGAGGCCGGGTACGTCCTCACCGACGGCGACGCGGGTCCACTCCAGACCGCGCGGGACGGCCAGGTTGTTCATCAGGTTGTCCAGGACTCCGTGGCCCGGGGCGGTGTAGATCGCGTCGTGGATCGGGACGTTGCGGGCTGCGGCGACGGCGCGCACGAACTCGACGGCCTCCGATGCCTTGAGCCACGGGGCGGACGCCGGAGCGAGCAGCAGGTCGACCTTCTGGGTCGGGACGACGAGCGAGTCACCGGGGTGGAAGACCGCGGTGCCGGCGAGGTCGAACAGGAAACCGGAGTTGTCGATCATCGGCAACTCGGGGTGGATCACCGCGTGCTGCTCACCGATCGCGGTGGCGGTCACGCCGGAGACCGTGAACGTCTCACCCGGGGCGACGACGGTGACGCGCTCGGACAGGTCCGGGGCGCTGGCGGCGATCGCCGCCGCGACACCGGCGACGGTGAAGATCGGGGCGTCGACGCGACGCAGGTGGTCGGCGCTGTAGTGGTCGAAGTGCTCATGGGTGATGAGCACGCCGGTGGCTCCGTCGACGGCCTCGGCGTCGGTCAGACCGCCCGGGTCGACGACGAGAGTGGCATTGTCGTGCTCGATGCGGACGCAGGCATGCCCGAACTTCGTGATCCTCATGACCCCGAATGGTAGTGGGAACCTCGGAAAGTCCTGCTGCGTGACCCACATTACGCCGATAGGGTGATGAGAACCCCCGTCCAGAACCACCATGAGGAACCCGATGCTCGGACGCCGGATCACCGTCGCAGCCACACTCACCCTTCTCGCCGCCTGCTCCCAGGGGCCGACCGAGAGCCCGGAGTCCGTCTCCCGAGGCACGCTCGCCCCTGCCTCGTCGGCAACCTCCACCTCCAGCTCGTCCAGCACGGCGCCCACCGCACCGGCGCCTGTCTCCAGCTCGTCCGCCGCGGGGAGTTCCACCAGCCCGGCGGCCAGCATCTCCACCTCCGCCTCGACGACCTCGACGGCCACCGTCTCCACCTCCCCTGCCGGGAAGGTGACGGCCGTAGCCGACGACAAGGGACTCACCGCAGCCCAGGTCTCCACCGTGGCCGGCGCCAAGAGCGCCACCAAGATCACCATGCGTCTCCTGCCGCGCATCGCCCAGCAGGGCAGCAAGAAGGCCTCCCCCGACAACGCCCTCAACGCGATCGAGGTGAGCGTCTCTCCCAAGCGCACCACCCAGGTCCGCCTCCAGGCCAAGTCGGGCAAGAAGTGGGTCAACGTCGCCGTCGCGAAGACCGCCAAGAACGGCACCTACGTCTTCAAGGCCAAGTCCAAGCGTCGTGGCACGTGGGCCACCTACCGCGTCGCGGTCGGCAAGAAGGCCTCCGCGCCCGCGTCCACCAAGATCTGGAAGAAGGCCGACTTCACCGACACCTTCTCCAACGGTGTGCGCTCCAAGTTCTGGAACCACCAGCGTCAGCACTACAACCCCGACGGCCTGCGTCGCTGCTCGAAGGGCAGCCCGAAGGCGGCCACCACGTCCGGTGGCGTGCTCCGGGTGAGTGTCCTCAAGGACACCTCCAAGAAGGGCACCTGCAAGGCCAAGCGCGCCAACGGAAAGTCGTCCCAGGTCGCCTGGCGCCTCAACGGCAACATCTCCACCCAGAACAAGTACTCGTTCAAGTACGGCTACGCCGCCGCGCGCATGAAGTTCCCCCGCTCGATGGGTCAGCACGGCTCGTTCTGGATGCAGCCGCAGGTCCACGAGTCCGGCACCGTCGACCCCAAGCGCACCGGCGCGGAGATCGACGTCATCGAGTCGTTCGGTGAGCGCTACTCCAAGAAGAACCAGGGCATGACCTCGTTCACGTACCACTGGAAGCTGCAGAACAACCAGGGCGTGCGGGTCAAGACCGGTGGCTACATCCCCAACATCAAGTCGTTCCTGGCCAACAAGAGCGACAACTGGTGGGACAAGTACCACGTCTACTCGGTCGAGTGGACGCCCAATTACTACATCTTCCGTATCGACGGCAAGGAGACCTGGCGCTCCTACACCGGCATCTCCGGCCAGCCGCAGTACCTGGCCCTGTCGCTGCTCTCGTCCGACTACGAGATCCACCTGCTGAAGGGCGACAAGAACCTGCCCCAGCACATGTACGTCGACTGGGTGCGCGTCTGGGAGACCGGACGCTGATCCACCGCACGCCCCTGCGCAGCACCTGAACCGCCGCGGACGGATCAGGGCCTGGCTCACCTCTGGTGAGCGAGTGCCTTGATCCGTTCGTCCATTTCACGACGGTCGGCGCGACCCACCTGCACCTCGATCACCTCGATGCCCCCGGCCGGGTGCGCCAGCGCGTGCTGCAGTTCGAGCGCGGAGGTCACCTTCCAGTGCGGGGTGCGGGTCGCGGCACACAACGACGCCACGTCGACGCCGTGCGGGGTGCCGAAGATCCGTTCGAAGTCGTTCGCGTACTCCGGGGCGCCCTGCTCCAGGACGGCGAAGATCGACCCGCCGTCGTCGTTGACCACGACGATCGTCAGGTCAGGGCGCGGCTCGTCGGGGCCGATCACGAGGCCGTTGGAGTCGTGCAGGAACGTGACGTCGCCCATCAGGGCCACTGCGCGGGTGCCGCCGACGGCCTGGGTGGCCAGGGCGGCGCCGATCGCGCTGGAGACGACACCGTCGATGCCGGCCAGGCCACGGTTGCTCATCACCTGGGCGGCGCGTCCGCGCACGGGGGCCATCAGGTCGAGGTCGCGGATCGGGTTGGAGGGGCCGACGAAGAGCAGGTCGGTGCTGCGCAACGACTTCGCGACCGCGGCAGCAGCCTCGTAGGGGGTCACCGCGTCGTCCTCGGCCAGGAGCGTGTCGATCCGCATCCCGAGCGCCCAGTCCTCACGACGCCACGTCTCCAGCCACTCCGCGTCGCGGGTCGCGGTGGCCTCGTCGGCGGTCGGGATCTCGACGTCGTGGACGGAGACGTCGACGCGGAAGGGGCGCGGCGCCCACCGCGGGTCGAGGTCGACGACCTGGACCTCACGACGGGCCAGCAGGCGCGAGACCGGGCGGCTGAGGGTGGGGTGGCCCAGCAGGATGACGCGCTCGACCTGCTCGCCGAGCTCGGTGGAGAGCAGCAGGCGGTAGGTGCGCAGCGCGTGGGCGCCGTCGCGGGCTCCGGAGGACGGTTCGGCGAGGAGCGGCCAGCCGCCGCGTTCGGCGATCATCCGGGCTCGACCGCCGGCGTCGTCACCGGCCACGACGACGGTGCGCGGGCCGTGATCCAGCACCGCGGCACGGGCCGAGCGACGCGGAGCGGCGATCCCGAAACCGTTCGCTGCGGCCGGGGCCGGACGCGGGGACCAGTCGTCGCCGGGCGTCAGCGGCTCGGCGAACTGCAGGTTGAGGTGGACCGGGCCACCGGAGTTGAGCAGCGGCACCAGTTCGCCGCGCACTTGGTAGGCGTCGGAGACGTCGACGGTGCGGGCGCGGAGCAGACCGATCTGGTCGGTGGTCTGCGAGGCGCTGGTGCCGCGCAGTGACTCGGGGCGATCTGCTGCCAGGACGATCACCTGGGCGTCGACGTGCGAGGCCTCCAGGACAGCCGGGGCGAGGTTGGCGACCGCGGTGCCCGAGGTGCAGGCCACCGCCACCGGGCGACCGGAAGCGCGGCTCAGGCCGAGGGCGAGGAAGCCGGCGCTGCGTTCGTCGATCCGCACGTGCAGCCGGATCGCACCCGACCGCGACGCCGCGAGCAACGCGAACGAGAGCGGGGCGTTGCGCGAGCCCGGCGACAGGACCGCTTCCCGCACACCGTTGTCGATCAGGGTGCTGACGACGGCGCGGGCCAGTTCGGTGGAGTCACTCACAGGGAGTGATCCTCCCCCACCGTGCGCACCGCAGCCATTCGACGCACCCAGTGGGCGGCCCGGTCGCTGGGCGCGGCGAGGCGGCGCAGGATCTCCTCGGAGACGGTGACGTCACGGACCGGGAGGTGGCCGGCGACCGGCAGCAGCGGCTCGTCGGCGAGGTCGGCGGTGAACATCTGCACCGTCGCGAGACCGCAGGCGTGCTGCAGGTCGGGCAGGGCCGCGGCGAGCGCGACGCCGGCGGCGATGCCCACGCTGGACTCCAACGCCGAGGAAACGACGACGGGCAGGCCGATGTCCTCCGCGATCCGCAGGCAGGCGCGGACTCCGCCGAGGGGCTGGACCTTGAGCACCGCGACGTCGGCGGCCTCGAGGTCGCGCACCCGGTAGGGGTCCTCGGCACGACGGATCGACTCGTCGGCGGCGATCGGGACGTCGACGCGGCGACGCACCTTGGCGAGTTCCTCGACGTCCATGACGGGCTGTTCGACGTACTCCAGTCCCCCGGCGGCACGGTCAAGGACGGGGATCGAGGCGATCGCGGTGTCGAGGTCCCAGAGGCCGTTGACGTCGATCCGGATCTTCGCCCCCGGCCCCATCGCGTCGCGGACGGCCTCGAGTCGGGCGATGTCGTCGGCGAGGGTCTGGCCGGGGTCGGCGACCTTCACCTTGGCGGTGGTGCAGCCGCCGCGGGCGACGATCTCGCGGGCCCGTTCGGGGCCCACTGCGGGGACGGTGACGTTGACGGGGACGCTGCTGCGCAGCGGGACGGGCCAGTCACCGGCGACGGCTTCCTCGGCGGCGCGCAGCCACGGCAGCGCGACCTCGGGCGAGTACTCCAGGAACGGGCTGAACTCGCCCCAGCGGGTGATCCCGTCGTCGCCGCGGCGGCCCATCAGGACGCCTTCGCGCACGGTGATGCCCCGGAAGCGGTTGCGCAGCGGGACCGACCAGACGTGGACGCTCATGCGGCACCGCCTGCGGCGAGGGCACGGACTCCGGTGCGGTCGACCTTGCCGTTGCCGAGCAGCGGCAGGGCGTCGACGACGACGAGGCGGCGCGGCGCCCAGGCACGGGGGTGGGTGGCTGCGACGTGGTTGCGCAGTGCGTCGAGTTCCGGGGTCCGGCCAGCGGCGGGCACGACGACGGCGACCACCTCGGTCCCCCATTCGACGCTGTCGACGCCGGCGAGTTCGGCCTGGTCGACGTCCACGTGGGTGAGCAGCGCGGTGCGCACCGCGGGCAGCGGCACGTTGACGCCCCCGGAGACGACGACGTCGTCGGCACGGCCCAGGATCTTCAGGCGACCGTCGTGGTCGAGGGTGCCGAGGTCGTTGGTGACGTACCAGCCGTCGACGAGGGTCTCGGCGGTGAGCGCGTCGTCGTCGAGGTAGCCGGAGAAGATCGTGGGGCCCCCCAACCTGACCCGTCCGGTCGCGTCGATCGCGACGCCGACGCCGTCGAGGGGGTGGCCGTCGTAGACGCAGCCACCGGCGGTCTCCGAGGCCCCGTAGGTGGCCACGACCCGGATCCCGACGGCTTCGGCGCGGGCGCGCAGTCCGGCGTCGACAGGACCGCCGCCGAGCAGCACGGCGTCCATCGCAGCCAGCGCGGCGACGTCGTCGGGAGAGTCCATCATCCGGTGCAGTTGGGTGGGGACCAGCGAGGTGAACGCGGCCGGTCCGTCGGCGTCGGCGAAGGCGCCCAGGACGGGGTCGTGTCCGGCGACCAGTGACCGGACGATCACCTGGACGCCGGCGACGTAGGAGGACGGCAGGACCAGCGCCCAGCGTCCACCGGTGGCGTCGGGGGAACCTGCCAGGCGGGTCGCGGAGGCGTGCACGGAGGCGAGGACGGCGTCGCGGGTGAGCACGACGCGCTTGGGGTGTCCGGTGGAGCCTGAGGTCTCGATCAGCAGCGGGACCGGAGCCGTGGCGTCCAACCAGTCGCGCAGTTGCTGCACGGCCTCGGCGGGTGTTTCGGACGGGCGCAGGAAATCCACGGCCCCCACGCTATCCCCCGACTCCACGAGCGCCGAGTCGGTCACGGCAACGGCACGCGTCGGAACTCTGGCCGGTAGAGCTTCGGGTCGCTCTGGAGAGTGGTGGGGTCGACGGCGTTGACGCTCCAGCTGACCACGACACTGCCCTTCTCAGGGAGCAGTTCGGGGTGAGCGAGCGCCATGTAGGTGACGACCTCGTCGTCGCTGGGCAGGCTCGCGACGGGCCCGGTCGCGGTGAAGGGACCGGTCGGAGTGGGCGAGGTCCAGATGACCATCTCCGAGCCCAGGAACTCCTCCTGCTTGCTGACGGCGTACCAGGTCCCGTCGCGTTCGAAGACGCTCAACGCACGCGAGACGCCCTTCTCGGCCTCGATGACGGCGACGGCCTCGGACTCCTCCTTCACCCAGGTGGTCCCGTCCCAGTACTCCCAGCGTTCGGGGTGCGCGAGGTCGGGGACGGTGGTGCGGGCCGCGTGCAACGAGTACCCGAAGACGAGGTCCTCCTCCGAGCGGCGGGTGCCGTAGAGGTGGACGGTGCCGTCGTCGGCCAGATAGGCAGCTGCGCTCCACAACGGCTTGGACGGGTCGGGCTCGTCCGGACCGATGTCGAAGACCTCGACGAGTTGTGGGACGCCACCGGCGGGAACCTGGAAGCGGGCCGCGCTGGCGCCGAGCTCCTGGAAGTCCCAGGCGCCGTCACCGACGGCCTTGACCCGGGTGAGTCCGACGACGACGCGGGTCCCGCCCTCGCCGTCGGGGGCGGAGTCGACGGTGGTGGGCCAGTAGCCGACCTCGCCGTCGCGGTCCGGGATCGCGGCGAGGCCGTCGGCGGGACGGTAGACCCCGGCGCAGTCGTCGCCCATGATCAGGATCGAGTTGCGCACCATCGTGGGGCCACCGTCGGTGGAGGGACGCAAGGTGTCACCGAAGACCCAGAAGCTGCGGCCGTCGGCGAGCGCGGTGGAGGCCCCGACGTCGCCGCCCGCCCAGCCCGGCGCGGGACGTTGAGTGTCGATGAAGTCGTTGATGTCCTCGACGGTGCGGGGCCGCTCGAAGGGTTCGCACTCCACCGACGCGACCGGGTCGGGGCCGTCGTTGCGCGACTTCAGCCAGCCGGCGAAACCGAGGATCAGCAGCACGACGATCACCATGAACGCCGCGGTGACCTTCGTGACGCGTCGGAGGATGCGTCGTCGGTCAGCTCGTGTCGTCATGGCCGAAGGGTAGTTGCACCACCCCCGGCGACGTCGAGGTCTGTGTTCACTGCGTGGCCTGCCAGAATCGATGGGTGACGAACCAGGACCGCAGCACCGCCCCGCCCGCTCCCGAGCCCGCCGCCACCGTGGCCGACTGGATCGCCGGGGCCCGTCCACGCACGTTGCCCGCCGCCGTCGCGCCGGTCCTGGCCGGCACCGCGGTCGCGGCCCACCTCGACGGTGCGGTCTGGTGGAAGGCGCTGCTGGCGCTGGTGGTCTCCCTGGCGCTGCAGGTGGCGGTCAACTACGCCAACGACTACTCCGACGGCATCCGCGGCACCGACGACGACCGCGTCGGCCCGATGCGTCTGGTCGGTTCGGGACGCGCGACCCCGTCGGCGGTGAAGCGTGCTGCCTTCGCAGCGTTCGGCGTCGCCGGTGTGGCCGGTCTCGTCCTGGCTGCGACGACGGCCTGGTGGCTGGTCGCGGTGGGTGTGGTCTGCATCGTCGCGGCGTGGTTCTACACCGGCGGCAAGAACCCCTACGGCTACATCGGCCTGGGCGAAGTGATGGTGTTCGTCTTCTTCGGCCTGGTGGCCGTCATCGGTACGACGTTCGTGCAGACCGAGACCTTCGAGGTCGACGCGCTGTGGTGCGGCATCGGCATCGGCGCGCTCTCGTGCGCGGTGCTGGTGACCAACAACCTGCGTGACATCCCCACCGACACCGTCTCCGGCAAGCGCACCCTGGCGGTGCGTCTGGGTGACGCCCGCACCCGCTGGTTCTACGTGGCGCTGGTGGCCGTGGCCACGGTGATGGTGGTCGTGCTGGCCGCGAACACCGACTGGCTGGTGCTGGTCGGCCTGCTGTTCCTGGTCAAGGCCGCCCCGGCATGCCGCACGGTGCTCGGTGGCGCCGGTGGCCCGGCGCTGATCCCGGTGCTGGCAGCGACCGGCATCTCCCAGCTGTGGTGGGCCGGCTGCGTGGCTGTGGGTCTGCTCGTCTGAGCCGAGCGCCGTTCCTTCTCTTCTCCGGGACGTCATAGGAATCGGGGCCTTGGGCCCTCGATTCCTATGACGTCCCGCTGGTTTCAGCGCCGCGGGAGGCATCGCTCAGAAGTCGGTGGCGCAGTACGGCACGTCGCCGCCGTCGGCCATCGAGGCCAGTCGTCGTACTGCCGTCGCGTCTCCGCGCAGACGCCCGGTGACGGCAAGGGTCTCCACGCTCACTCCCCCGAGCACCAGCGACCCGAGCGTCGAGACGTCGGCCTGCACCTGCGCCGCAGCATCGGTGCGCGTCACCTCGACGTCGGAGTCCCGGACCACGACGCGCCACGTCCCGTCGGTGAATCCGAGCCGGTCCCGGACCCCGACGAGCACCTCGCCGTCGCCGTACCAGGGCCGCGAGGTCAACGTCGCGGGCACGTCGAGGACGCGGAGCCAGAGCAGGTCGTCGAGCGCGGTCTGCTTCACCGTGCGCGGGTCCGAGACCGCCCACCGCAGGCGGTCGTCCGGGCTGACGTAGGAGGTCACCTTCTGGGTCAGGTCGATACCGGCCAGGAACTCCCACAGCCCCAACGACGCCGAGGACGACAGCGCCACCATGTCGGTCACCGTCAGCACGCCGACGGGGTTCTCCCACCCCGAGTGGGTCCACAGCACGAACCCGTCGGGCCGGTCGTCGGCGTCGAGATGAACGGCCCCACGCAGGGTGTCGACGGGCTTCTGGGTCTCCCAGTCGATCGCGCCGGTGGCGATGTCCTGGTAGCCGGCGTGACGACTCACCGATCCGCGCGTGACCGTGTGCCAGCGTCGGAAGACGTCGTCGACGACGGGCCACATCTCGACCGGCGGCATGATCACGCAGCGGCCCACACGACCTTCCTGGGCGAGTCCGACGTCGTCGGGGTGCTCGACGGAGAACCGCGCCGAGACGTCCACCTCGACCCGGGCCCGGAACGTCGCCGGACCGAACCCGAAGCGTCGGTAGATGCCGCCCTCGGTGACCGTCAGCGCCGCCAACGGGAACCCTGCGCGCGCGGCGTCGGCGAGCTCGTCGCCGATCATCCGACTCGCCAGTCCCTGACGACGCTGTGCCGGGGAGACGGTGACGTCGGTGATCATCCGGACGTCGACGAGACCGGATCCGGTGTTGACCTCGCCGGGCCACGACGCCAACGTCGCGACCGGTTCAGGGCCGGCACCGAAACTGCCCGCGGGGAGCCAGGCGCCCCGCATGAGGGCGGAGTCGGCGGCGTAGCGCCGCGCGTACAGGTCGGCGCGGTCGTCGTCGACCAGCGGCAGGTGGAAACCGCGCGTGGCGCCACGCACCCAGCCCCGTACGACGTCGGGGTCCAGGGTGGCATCACGCGGGTCGAGGACACGGAAGTCGAGCTCCATGCCCCCACACTCCCCGGGACAGGGGGCTTCGTCCACCCCTCAGGGGCGGTTCACTCCTCGCCGGGAGCCTTGCGCATCTCTTCGTACTTGCGCGAAGCCGAGTCGGCACGCTGGCCGAGACGGATGGCGAGCGCCTCACGGGGACCGCGGAGGAAGAACCACGAGGTCACGCCGGAGGCCACGAAGGCGAGGATCAGCGCGAGCAGGAAGTCGCGGTCGCTGACGGCGTCGTCCACGAGGAACCAGACGGCAAGCACGGCACACACCCAACCCACGAGCATGAGCAGGCGCAACAGGTTGTAGACAGCGAACTCCTTCACCCCGCCATCGTAGGCGGCCCCCGGTGGCGGCGCTGCTTCGCCGGTCCTCTCAGGTGCCTCGCCTAGGCTGGGTGCGTGCTCAAGATCCTGCTGTTCGTGTTCGCCGTGGCCCTGGTGGTCTACGCCCTCGTGATGTTCGTCGACAAGCGGGTGGCGCGACGCAAGCAGGCGCCCAAGCCGGTTGCTCCCGACGACGACCTCAACTTCCTGCGCAACCTCGAGTGGGAGCAGCGCAAGGAACGCAACCGTCGCCGCAAGGACGACGACGAGGAACCCGGCGACGAGCCCAGCGACGACGACCAGCCCGACACCCCCTGACAGCCGGCCGCAGGCCGGGAACGACACGAGGGCCGCTCCCCCACCCTGAGGTGAGGAGGAGCGGCCCTCGTCGTACGTCAGACGTGTGCCAGCCGAGCGTCAGCGGGTGAGCGACTCGATCGTCGTCAGCTCCGCAGCACCCTCGGCGTAGGAGTGCACCGAGGTGGTGGAGAAGAAGTTGACGCCGATGAAGCTCCACCACAGCGTCGCCATGCCGATCAGCGCCAGGATCGCAGCGACCTTGCCGCGCATGCCGGCGGTGGTGCGGGCGTGCAGGTAAGCGGCGTAGACGACCCAGGTGATGAACGCCCAGACCTCCTTGGGGTCCCAGTTCCAGTAGCGCGACCAGGCCTCGTGAGCCCAGATCGGGCCGGTGATGAGGACGGCGAACGTCCACACCGGGAAACCGAAGGCGTGCATGCGGTACGAGATCCGGTCGAGCGTCTTCACGTCGGGGATGCGGGCCAGGTAGCCGGTGAGCTCGACGCCGTTGGCGGCGGCCTTCTTCTCGGCGCGGTTCTTGACCAGCCACAGCGCCACCAGGATGCCGCCGATGGAGAACGCAGCGGTCGCGATGACGGCGGAGACGACGTGGATGACGAGCCAGTACGAGTCGAGCGCCTCGGTGAGCGGCGAGATCGGCTTGTAGAGCCAGATCGCGGCGATCATCAGCACCGCGGTGACGAAGATCAGCAGCCACGGTGCCATCCACACGAGGCGGAACTTCTTCATCGTCACCAGGTAGATGAGGACCATGAAGAACGTGCCCGCGACGGCGAACTCGTACATGTTGCCCCACGGAACGCGGTTGGGGTCGGCGGCCATGCCGCGGCCCACGAGCGAGGCGAGGTGGGCGACGAGACCGAACGCGGTCAGCGTCGTGCCGATGATCCGGGCCATCGCGGTGCGGCGGGTCTCGTCGTCGGAGGTCACGCCCTTGCCGACCGTCGAGTTGCGCTGGGAAGCCCACTCGAAGAGGTGGCTGATCAGCGCCAGGAAGTAGATGACACCGGCGGCCGACAGCGCGTCACTGCTGAAGCCCTCCCACTGGATGTCGGTCACGACTGCTCCTTCTCACCGGTCTCGCCGGCCTGCTGCGGGGACTGCTGGGTTTCCTGCGCGACGGGGTCCGTCTCGGCAGGGAGGGTGCTGGGGGTGGAGGAAGTGGCCGGGGCGAGCGCGGCCCGGATCTCCTCGAGCTCTTCGGAGACGTCGCCGCCGGAGGAACGGTCGAGGCCACCGATCTCGACGAGGGTGCCCTCCTCGGTGCGGCGGGCACGGACCCAGATGCGACGCGGACGGACGTAGAGCGAACCGATCATGCCGATCAGGGCGAGCACCACACCGGCGAGCGCGACGAGCTTGCCGGGCGTGTGGCTGATCTGGAGCTTGTTCCAGCTCACGATGCCGTCGAACGAGATCGAGCCCTGACCGTCGGGCAGCTTCACCGTCTCGCCGGGAGAGATGTCGACGCGGAAGTCGGATCCGTCGGCCTTGAGGACCTTCTCCATGCCGGCCTTGTCGAGGATGTAGACCGACTGGGAGACGCCGGCGTCGAGGCCGAGGTCGCCGGTGTAGGCCAGCAGCGACATCTTCGGGTCGATCAGGCTGCCGTGCGAGGAGTACGGGCCGTGGTCCATGTCGAACTCGTACGTCGGGTACAGCTCGCCCTCGAAGGCGAGGCCGCCCTCGGCGTCGGGTGCCTTGATGACGCCCATCGACCGGAACGTCTGGTCCAGGGGCAGGAAGATCGTGGGTCCGGAGTAGACGGCCTCGCCGCTGCTGTCACGGACGGTGACGACGGGGGCGTAGCCGTGGCCGATCAGGAAGATGTCGGTGCCGGAGATGTTGAGCGGGTGGTTGACGCGGAGGTCGTAGGACTTCTGCTCGCCACCCGGCTCTTCGGTGTACTCCAGCTTCGAGACGAACTTGCGGGCCTGTCCGGCGGCGGCGCCGGAGTAGAGCCACTCGGCGTCGAAGTCGGTGAGGTCGAACGAGAACGGCGGCATGTCGTCGGCGTCGTAGAGACCACCGGCGGAGAACTCGTCGTACTGGGTGAGGTTGTTGGAGAAACCGTTGCCGACCTGCAGCAGCACGCCGCCCTGGTAGCCGAAGAGGCTGCCGAGGGCGAAGCCGACCATCACCACCAGGATCGAGAAGTGGAAGAGCAGGTTGCCGGCCTCACGCAGGTAACCGCGCTCGGAGGACACCGAGGCGACCTTGGTCCCTGCGTTGGCTGCGGACTCGTCGTGCACGTCGACCCGGAAGCGACGCTTCTTCAGCAGGGCCCGGGCTCGTTCGACGACGACGTCGACATCCTCGTCGGTGGTGTACGTGGCGTTGTCGCTGAAGCGCGTCAGGTTGCGCGGTGCCTTCACCGGACGGGCGCGCATCGCCTTCGCGTAGACCCGCAGGCGCGGCACGATGCAGCCGATCAGGGAGACGACCAGCAGCAGGTAGATCGCGGAGAACCACGGCGAGGAGTAGACGTCGAAGAGGCCGAGCTTCTCGTAGACGGGCGCGAGATCGGGGTGCGCGTCCTTCCACTTCGACACCTTCGACATGTCGATGTTCTCCTGCGGGATCACCGATCCCGGCACGGCGGCCAGGGCCAGCAGCAGGAGCAGCAGCAGCGCGGTGCGCATCGACGTCCACTGACGCCAGATCCACCGCCCGAACTCGCGGGCGTTCATCTCGGTGGCGGCACTGGTCTCGGCGCTGGCCTCGGTGGAGGCGCCGGGCGCGGTGGCGTCCCGGGGGATGTCCTTGTTGCGGCGCTTGCTCACACGCCCACCTCGAATTCGGAGTTGAGGGACGTCTGGAACCACGTGGTGAAGTCGTTCCAGAGGCCGCTGACCAGCAGCACGCCGACGATGACCATCATCGCGCCGCCGATCCGCATCAGGGCCACCTGGTGACGTCGGAAGAAGAAGAACGCACCGAGCATCCGGTGGTAGGCCAGACCGGCCAGGACGAACGGGACGCCCAGGCCGAGGCAGTAGAAGACGGCCAGGAGCGCGCCGCGCGCGGCGGTGCCCTCGTTGAAGCCGAGGTTGAAGATGACCGCCAGCGTCGGCCCCAGGCAGGGCGTCCAGCCGAGGCCGAACAGGAAGCCGAGCATCGGGGCGGCGGCGATCCCGACGGCCGGCACCTTGTGGATGCGCCAGTCACGCTGCAGGAACGGCAACCAGCCCGCGAACGAGAGGCCGAGCAGGATCACCAGGAGTCCGAGGACGACGGTGATCGGGCGGCTGTGCTCGGCCAGGAAGTTGCCGGCGGCGCCGGAGAGGACACCGACGGTCACGAAGACGACGGTGAAGCCGAGCACGAAGAGCGTCGAGCCGAGCAGCATCCGGCCGGTGCGACGCGGGGCGTCGGGGTTGTTCAGGTCGGCTGCGGAGATGCCGGTCGCGTACGACATGTAGCCCGGGATCAGCGGGATCACGCAGGGCGAGAAGAACGAGAGCAGGCCGGCGATCGTGGCCACCGCGATCGCGGGGAGCAAGGAACCCGAGGCTGCGATCTGCTGGAAGGTCTCACCCATCGGAGGCGGCTCCGCCGTCGGCGTCGCCGTCGGCGTCGCCCTCCACACCGGCGACGTCCTGGACGAGCTGGACCAGGGTCAGCTTGGACGGGATCGCGCCGATGATGGAGGCGGCGGCCCGGCCTTCGGCGTCGAGGATGACGGTCGAGGGGATCGCGTTCGGGGGGACCTTGCCGGAGAACGGCATCAGCGCCTTGCCGTCGGGCGAGAAGAAGGAGTCGTAGGGGACGTCGAACTTCTTCTGGTAGCCCTTGGCCTGGTCGACGCCGGAGTCACGGATGTTGATGCCCACGAACTCGGCGACACCCCTCAGCTCCGCGGCGGCCTCGGTGAGGTCGGGCTGCTCCTTGCGGCACGGCGGGCAGGCCGACCACCAGACGTTGACGACGACGGGCTTGCCCGCGTAGTCGGCCAGCGAGATCTCCTCGCCGTCGAGGTTCTTGCCGCTCAGCACGATCGGCTCGTCGCGGTCCTCGGCAGCGATCCGACGCACGGTGCCGTCTCCGGCCACGTAGTCACCCTCGCCGGTGCTCAGCGAGGAGCAGCCGGTCAGGGCCAGGACGCCAACGGTCAGCAGGACGACGACGCGGCCCAGGAGGCCACGCGACGTGGTGCGGGTGTGGGGGGTGTGCACGGGATCAGGGTCGCTTCTCGTCGTCCGTACCGCCGGCGGAGAACGCGGCGTTGCGGTCCTTGGCCGGGATCAGGTCGACCGCCGGCTCGGAGTAGCTGACCTTGACCAGACGGTCGCCCTCGTAGTGCAGGGTGGTCAGCGAGCAGAGGGTGCACTCACGCTTGCGCGGGTCGTGCAGGTAGGACTTCTTCTCCGCGTGCAGACGCAGCGTCCAGATCGGGAGCTGGTGGGAGACGACGACGGCCTCGTGGCCGCGGGCGGCGTCCCGGGCGTCCTCGACGGCAGCGCTCATGCGAGCGGCCATCTCGGTGTAGGGCTCGCCCCACGACGGCTTGAACGGGTTGTAGAGGTAGCGCCAGGTCTCGGGGTGACGCAGCAGCGTCTTCGCACCGTCGCGGAACGAGATGCCCTCGAAGCGGTTGGTCGACTCGATGACGCGCGGGTCCAGTTCGGGGGTGAGACCGAGACGCGCGGCCAGCGGTGCGGCGGTCTCCTGGGCGCGCTCCAGCGGGGAGGTGCGGATGTGCACGATGTCGCGGTCGCCGATGGACTCCGCGATCCGCTCGGCCATCTTCACCCCGAGCGCGGAGAGGTGGAAGTTGGGTCGGCGCCCGTAGAGGATGCCCTCGGGGTTGTTGACCTCACCGTGACGCAGGACGTGGACCAGCGTGGTCTCGGTTCCGGTCGACTCGGGCGTGCTCATCAGTTGCCTCCAACGGCAGCAGCGGCCTGGGCGGCCTTCGGCAGGGCAGCGAGGACGTGTGCCACGGCCTCGTCGTCGTGGGCGGCGGAGACGAACCACACCTCGTAGGCGCTGGGCGGCAGGTAGACGCCCTGCTCCAGCATCGCGTGGAAGAAGGCGGCGTAGGCCTTCTCGTCCTGGGCCGATGCGTCGGCGAAGTTCTTCACCTCTCCGTCGCGGAAGAAGATCGAGAACATCGTGCCGGCGCTCTGGACACGGTGCGGGACACCGGCGGCGGTCAGCGCGGCGGACGCGGCGTCGGAGATCGTGGTCGCGGCAGCGTCGAGGTGGGCGTACACCTCGTCGGTGGCACGACGCAGCGTCGCGAGTCCGGCGGTGGTCGCGATCGGGTTACCCGACAGGGTGCCTGCCTGGTAGACGTTGCCCTCGGGCGAGAGGTGGCTCATGACGTCGGCGCGGCCACCGAACGCGGCGGCCGGGAAGCCACCGCCCATGACCTTGCCGAAGGTGACGAGGTCGGGGGTCCAGCCCTCGACGGCGCCGGTGAGTCCCCATCCGCCCTGGGCGGTGGCGCGGAAGCCGGTCATCACCTCGTCGAGGACGAAGAGCGCGCCCGCCGCACGGCAGGTCTCGGCGAGGAAGGCGTGGAAGCCCGGCTCGGGCGGGACGATGCCCATGTTGCCCGGGACGGCCTCGACGATCAGTGCGGCGATGCGGGGTCCGTGCTCGGCGAACGCGGCGGTGACGGCGGCGCGGTCGTTGTAGGGCAGGACGAGGGTCAGGTCGGTGGCCGACGCCGGGACGCCGGGCGTGCCGGGGACCGCGAAGGTGGCCAGACCCGAGCCGGCGGAGGCCAGCAGCGCATCGACGTGACCGTGGTAGTTGCCGGCGAACTTCACCACGACGTCGCGGCCGGTGAAGCCGCGGGCGAGGCGGATCGCCGACATCGTGGCCTCGGTGCCGGAGGAGACGAAGCGGACCTTCTCGGCCGTCGTGCGCCGCACGATCTCCTCGGCGAGCTCGACCTCGGGCTCGGTCGGGGTGCCGTAGGAGGTGCCGCGCAGCACGGCGGCGTTGACCTCGGCCAGCACCTCGGGGTGCGCGTGGCCCAGGAGCATCGGCCCCCAGGAGCAGATCAGGTCGACGTAGCGGTTGCCGTCGGCGTCGGTGAGCCAGGCTCCCTGCGCCGAGCGGATGAACCGCGGGGTGCCGCCGACGGCGTTGAACGCCCGGACGGGAGAGTTGACCCCACCGGGGGTCACGGACCGGGCGCGCTCGAAGAGAGCTGCGCTTGCTGAGGTCGGAAGCGTCACCGTGTCATTGTTGCTCAGCCGACCAAGCGGTGTCTCATTCGGAGTAAGGCTCACCTTGGTGACGTCGATCGCCCTCCAAGCAGTGCGCGCCGCGTCCTCCGACGTCGCCCTGCCCGGGCGTGCGCGGCTGCGCTCAGAGGTCGCGCGTCACCCGGATGTTGCCCAGGTGGGCGTCGTAGTACCCCTGGGAGTCCGCGTTGACGGTGTTCCAGACCGCGAACTTCACTTCCGTGAGCGGGCCGGGCTTCGTGAAGGTCACGTAGTTGTTGGTGCCGTGCTCGGTCTGGGCCGTGGAGGAGTAGGTGGCCGCAGAGTGCGCCGGCACACCGGTGGACGCGGATGCCGACACCGCGTACATCCCCGGTCCGCGCGCACTCACGAGAAGTCCCTCGGTGAGCGGAGCGACAGCCATCACCCGGTAGTACTTCGGGCTCGAGGAGGACCCGCTCCACGTGACCTGCAGCCCGGCGACGGTGAACTCAAGGTCTCGCACCTTCGTCGGGTCGGTGGTGGTGACGTTGAGCGTGTAGATCCGTCGGCTCCCATAGAGGGTGGCGGCACTGGCGCCGGTCATGGCGCGGCGATCCTGCGAGAGTCGCAACCCCGCGCTGCCCCCCAAGGAGGCAGTGGTGCGGGTGCTGAAGGACGTCCCGAGTCCGGCACCGCTCTGTCCCTGGTCCGTGTAGGAGCCCGAGACGTGGTAGGTGAAGGCGATGCGACCGCCGGACATGACGCTTCCGGAGTGGGAGGTCGACGAACTGACGTCGAGACCGAGCATGTGGAGCTCATCGGTCACGGTCGGGGAGGAGGCGAAGCTCGGCGAGGCCGCAGCCACCGAGATGGCCGGCAGCGCCCAGGCTCCGGCCCGGACCATGGCGCGCCGGTCGAGCCCGGTGGAGGTGGCAAGAACGTGGTCAGGGGCTTCATCGAGGGGATTCATGGCGCTCCGTGGCGTCGGGGACGACGTCATAGGACGTCAGGACGCCCGCAGCACACCAAGCCTCCACGCCTCGTGTCCGGTCAACGACGAGGTTTCACTCCGCGTTTCACCCCGCCCTTCACCCGGCTCTTCACCCGTCCACGACGGGGTGCACGTGCACCTCGGTGTGGCTGCCACGCGTCCACTCCCGCACGTGGCGCAACAGCACTCCCCCGGCCTCGGCCAGACGTCCGGTCGGGGAGATCTCGACGTCGCCGTCGGCGGTGAGCACGGCGGAGAAGTGCAGGGTGAGGTCCACCCGACGAGCAGCCGAGCCGCCGAGGTCGAAGGAGCTCTGACGACGGGCCAGCTCGCCCAGCGCCGTGGCGCGCAGTTCGGCGTGGGCAGTGCCCGGAGCCAGCGCCGCCAGATCGCGTGCACCGGACTCCGCGGCCTGCTCCAGGTCGAAGGCGTCGGCGAGGTCGAGGACGGCCTCGACCCGGGCCAGACCGGAGTAGGCCTCGGCGAGCGGGGACACGACGACGCTGCGCGTGGGCCCGGCGACGACGTCGGCGTCGCTCTCGACTGCGAGCCCGAACTGGACCACGGCCTCGTCGAGGGCCTCACGCAACTGGTCCGGTCCGACGAGTCCGACGAACGGGGCGACGCGCTGGTCGAGCCAGTCCGCCGCCTCGACGGTCAGCGGTGGGTGCGCGGCGGTGGAGGCGTCGGCCACCTGACGTGCGGCAGCGACCGGGACGTCGCCGGACTGCACCCGCGACCAGAGCCGCGGCAGTCGGTGGGCGAGTTCGAGTCCGTTGCCGACCAGCCGCTTCGCCTGCGCGGACGTCACCCCCAACGCGGTCGCGAACTCCGCGACGGAGTACTCACTCACTCCCGGGCAGCCCGGACCGGCGATCGGCTCGAACTCACCGTCCTCGGAGTGCACGGCCGCGTCGGCGGCCTGCTGGGTGCCATCGGCGGACGGGTGCAGCAAGCCCCACTCGGCTGCGAGCAGGAGCAGTTCGGCCTCGACGCTGCGCTGCTTGGCCACGGCGGTCCGCAGCGCCGAGAGCACCTCCCCGGCACCGTTCAGCTCACGCGCGGTCCGCACCTCGTCGTTCATGGGACCAGTCCACCACGGCCCACCGACGGATCAGCCGCGCAGCAGCCGTGCCGCCTCAGCGGCCCAGTAGGTCAGCACGACGTCGGCGCCCGCGCGACGGATCGAGATCAGCGACTCCAGGATCGCGGCCTCACGGTTGATCCAACCGTTCGCGGCAGCGGCCTCGACCATCGCGTACTCACCCGAGACGTTGTAGGCGGCCACTGGCACGTCGACGGCGTCCTTCACCTGACGCAGCACGTCGAGGTAGCCCATCGCGGGCTTCACCATCACCATGTCGGCGCCCTCGTCGACGTCGAGCAGCGCCTCCCGGATGCCTTCGAGGGCGTTGGCGGGGTCCTGCTGGTAGGTGCGGCGGTCGCCGTCGAGGGAGGAGTCCACGGCGTCACGGAACGGGCCGTAGAACGCGGAGGCGTACTTCGCGGAGTAGGCCAGGATCACGACGTCGGTGAACCCGGCGTCGTCGAGGGCGTCCCGGATGACGGCGACCTGGCCGTCCATCATGCCGCTGGGGGCGACGACGTGGGCGCCGGCCTCGGCCTGCGCGACCGCCATCGCGGCGTAGATCTCCAGGGTGGCGTCGTTGTCGACGGTGCCGTCGGCAGTCAGCACACCGCAGTGACCGTGGTCGGTGAACTCGTCCAGGCAGAGGTCGGCCATCACGGTGAGACGGTCGCCGACGGCCTCACGGACCTCACGCACGGCACGGTTGAGCACGCCGTCGGGATCCAGCGACCCCGATCCGGTCGCGTCCTTCTCGGCCGGGACGCCGAAGAGCATGATGCCGCCCAGACCGAGGTCGGCGGCCTCACGGGCAGCGTCGAGCAGGGAGGCGAAGGTGTGCTGGACGACGCCGGGCATCGAGGCGATCGGCTTCGGCTCACTCAGGGTCTCGTTGACGAAGACCGGCAGCACCAGCTGACGCGGCTCCACCGACGTCTCGCGCACGAGGCGACGCATCGGCTCGGAGGTGCGCAGACGCCGCGGTCGCACCACCGGGGTCTCGACGGCGGATCGGGAGGACACGGTGGGGAACTGCTCGGCCATGCCCACGATCCTGCCACCGGCCCCCTGACGCACGCCGCCGTCGAAGTCCCGCGAGACGCACGCACGCCCCGCCCGGAACCGGACGGGGCGTACGTGGCGACCTGCGACGTGAGGTCAGTGGATCACTTGACGGCAGCCTTGCGGCGACCCGAGGCCTTGCGGTCCGACGGCTTCGTCACCGGCAGGCCGGTGTCGATGAACTGCTGGCGACGCGCGGCACCGAAGTCGGCCAGGGCGTCGACGAGCACGTCGACGTCGGGGCGCTCGGCCTGCACGTCGACGCGCAGACCGTGCTCCTCAGCCGTCTTGGCGGTGGCGGGACCGATGACCGCGATGATCGTCGACGGGTGCGGCTTGCCGGCGATGCCGACGAGGTTGCGCACGGTGGACGACGAGGTGAAGACCACCGCGTCGAACTTGCCCGTCTTGATCGCGTCGCGGGTCGGAGCCGGCGGCGGGGCGGCCCGGACGGTGCGGTACGCCGTGACGTCGTCGCACTCCCAGCCGAGCTCGCCGAGACCGGTCACGAGCACCTCGGTGGCGATGTCGGCACGCGGCAGGAAGACGCGGTTGATCGGGTCGAGGACGTCGTCGTACGGCGGCCACTCCTCGACCAGGCCGCGAGCAGACTGCTCACCGGTGGGGACCAGGTCGGGACGCAGACCCCATGCCTTGACGGCGTCAGCGGTCTTGTCGCCCACGCAGGCGATCTTGAGGCCCGAGAAGGAACGGGCGTCGAGGCCGTACTCCTCGAACTTCTCGCGGACGGCCTTGACGGCGTTCACGGAGGTGAAGGCGATCCACTCGTAGCGACCCTCGACGAGACCGCGGACGGCCTTGTCCATCTGGAGCGGGTTGCGGGGCGGCTCGACGGAGATCGTCGGGACCTCCTCCGGCACGCCACCGAAGTCGCGCAGGCGCTGGGACAGCGAACCGGCCTGCTCCTTGGTGCGGGGCACCAGGACACGCCAGCCGAAGAGCGGCTTGGTCTCGAACCACGACAGGGTGCTGCGCAGGTTGACGACGTCACCGACGACGATGATCGCCGGCGGAGCGACGCGAGCGGCACGAATGTCGGCGGCAGCGTTCTCCAGCGTGGTGGTGACCGTCGACTGCTCGGTGGTGGTGCCCACGCGGGTGATCGCGACCGGGGTCTGCGGGGAACGGCCGGCCTCCATCAGCGCCTTCGCGGTCTCGCCCATCGCGCCGACGCCGGACAGCAGCACCAGGGTGCGGTTGTCGGCGTACTGCTTCCAGTCGACGGTTCCGCCGCAGGTCACGACGGCCATCTCGCGGTGGTTCTTGTCGGTCAGCGGGATGCCGGCGTACGCGGGCACGGCGGAGACGGCGGAGACGCCGGGAACGATCTCGAAGCCGATGCCCGCCTTCGCACACGCCTGGGCCTCTTCGGGGCCCGAGGCGTAGGTGAAGGGGTCACCGGTGAGCAGGCGGACGACGCGGCTCTTCTTGCCGTGCTTGACGACGAGTCGGCCACGCAGGGCGTTGGTCAGCGGCTGACCGTCGTCGGCGAAACCGCCGTCGACGAACGTCGGGCCGACGTACGGGGTCTCGTCACCCTCGACCGGTGCCGGAACACCGATGACGAGTCGGACCATTGCCTCGTGCTCCGGCGCCTCGGTCACGATGACCTCGGCGGCCTTCAGCAGCTCGACAGCGCGCACGGTCAGCAGGCCGGGGTCACCCGGTCCGCCGCCGACGAACGAGACCCACCCGGTCGGGGCAGGCTTTTCTGCGGGGGTCTTCGGTGAAGTCATGGACTGCTGATTCCTCACTGGTGTTTCCATCAGGCATTTGCTTCCATCAGGGCCGCAGCGCCGTCGGCGAGCATCGCGCTCCCCAGACGGGCTCCCAGGCCCCGTGGGTCGTCGGGAGGACCGGCCGCTTCGTTGCGGACCACGACGGTGCCGTCGTGCGACAGGGCCACTGCCCGGACCCGCAGTTCGGCACCGTTGTCGGCGTCGACCACCTCGGCCAACGCTCCGAGCGGGGCGGAGCACCCTGCTTCGAGCGTGGCCAGCACCTGGCGCTCGCACACCACCGCTGCGCGGGTGTGTGCATGGTCGAGCTCACCGAGAATCTCGACCAGGCCGGTGTCATCGCTGCGGCACTCGATCGCCAGCGCACCCTGCCCGGGGGCGGGGAGCATCACGCTGGGGTCGAGGGCCTCGCTCACCTCGGCGTCACGGCCGAGGCGATTCATTCCGGCGTGGGCCAGGACGACGGCGTCGAGCTCGCCGCTGGTCACCTTGCCGATGCGGGTGTCCACGTTGCCGCGCACACCCACGACCTCGAGTCCGAGGCCGAGAGCCTTGATCTGGGCCGCACGTCGCGGCGACCCGGTGCCCACGGTCGCGCCCGCCGGGAGGTCGGCCAGGGCGAGGCCGTCACGGGAGACGATGACGTCGCGGACGTCCTCGCGCTGCGGGATCGCGGCGAGCGTGATCCCGTCCTGCGGCGTCGTGGGCAGGTCCTTGAGGGAGTGGACGGCGAAGTCCACGGTCCCGTCGAGCAGCGCGTCGCGCAGGGCGGAGACGAAGACGCCCGTGCCGCCCATCTGCGCGAGCGGGGCACGGTTGACGTCGCCCTCGGTGCTGACGAGGACGAGTTCGACCTCGTGGCCGAGCGCCCGCACCATGTCGGCGACGTGGCCGGACTGGGTGGTGGCGAGTGCCGAGGCACGCGTGCCGAGACGGAGGACGCGGGTCATCGCTCGACTCCCTGTGCGCGGGTGGGGACGGGGCGGGTGACGGCGCTGACGGCGTCGGGATCGAGCGCGAACAGCTCGGCCAGCGCGTGGGCGTAGGAGACCGTTCCGGACTCCTGGGCCAGTTCACGCACCCGGGTGGTGGGGCGGTGGAGCAACTTCTCCGCGACCCGGTGGACGGTGCGGCGCACCTCGTCGAGCACGGCCTCGTCGACGTCGCCGAGGCGGGCGGAGAGACGCTCCATCTCGGACTCGACCACGGAGGTCGCCATCGAGCGCAACGCGACGACGGTGGGGGTGACCGACGCCTGACGGCGGGCTGACAGGAAGGAGGCGGTCTCCTCCATGACGATCTCGCGGGCACCGGCGACGGCACGGATCGCGTCGTGCTCGTCACCGAGCTGCTCGGCGAGCTGGGCGATGCCCAGGACGCGGACGCCGGGCACGTCCGCGACCGCGGACTCGACGTCACGGGGCATCGCGAGGTCGACGACGTCGAGGACGCGCTCCCTGTCACCGCGGGCAGCCGCGAGGTGGGCAGCAGTCACGACGACGCCGGACGAACCGGTGCAGGTGATCAGCAGGTCGACCTCGCCCATGAGCTCACGGGCATCGGCCAACGGGACGGCCTCGGCGTCGTAGTCGACGGCGAGGCGCTGGGCGTTGGCCAACGAACGGTTGCCGATGACGATCCGGGCCGCGCCCTCACGCTGGAGCGTGGAGACGGCGAGCGACGCCATCGCACCGGCGCCGAGGACGAGGACGTCCTTGCCGGCGACGCCACCACGACGACCGATCGAGTGCTCGAGCGCGGCCGAGACCATCGACGGACCGGCAGCGTCGACCGCGGTCTCGGCGTGGGCACGCTTGCCGACACGCAGGGCCTGCTGGAAGAGCAGGTTCAGGACCGGCCCGACGGTGTCGAGCTCCTGTCCCACGCGCAGGGCCTCGCGTGCCTGGCCGAGGATCTGGCCCTCGCCGAGGACCATCGAGTCGAGGCCAGCCGCGACGTTGAAGAGATGGGTGACGGCACCGTCGTCGTAGTGGACGTAGAGGTGCGGGACGAGCGACTCCGGGGCGACGTCGGCGCGGCCCAGCAGCAGGCGCGAGATCTCCTCGACGCTGCCGTGGAAGCGGTCGACGTCGGCGTAGACCTCGATGCGGTTGCAGGTCGAGATGACCGCTGCCTCACCGACGTGGTCCAGCGCGGAGACGTTGAGGACGAGCTTGCGCGCGCCCTCGGGGTCGAGAGCGAGGGTCTCCAACAACGAGACCGGCGCGGACTTGTGCGAGACACCGACGACAAGGACGCTCATGACACCTCCTCCTCGGTCGCCACTTCTCCGAGATCCGTGGCGACCTGATCGGCTCCCCGGGCCTGGTCGAGCAGGGTCTTGCGCTGCTCGTGGTAGGCCAGGATCTGGAGCTCGATCGACATGTCGACCTTGCGGACATTCACCCCGGCAGGGACCGAGAGCACGCTCGGGGCGAAGTTGAGGATGCTGGTGATGCCGGCAGCGACCATCCGGTCGGCCACCGTCTGTGCAGCATGCGTGGGCACCGCCATCACACCGATCGTGACGCCGTGCCGGGCGACGACGGACTCGATGTCGGCCAGAGGACGCACCGGAAGGCCGGCGATCTCCTCGCCGGCGCGCTCACGGTCGGCGTCGAGCAGTGCCACGACGTGGAAACCACGCGAACTGAAACCCGAGTAGTTGGCCAGCGCCTGACCGAGGTTTCCGATGCCCACGATGACGACGGGCCAGTCGTGGTTGAGGCCGGTGAAACGGGCGATCTGGTGGCGCAGGTAGTCGACGTCGTAGCCGACACCACGCGTTCCGTACGAGCCCAGGTGGGAGAGATCCTTGCGGAGCTTGGCGCTGTTCACCCCTGCCGCGACAGCAAGGTCTTCGCTCGAACAGGTGGCCGTTCCGGCCTCCGACAACGCAGTCAGGGCCCGCAGGTAGACCGGGAGCCGGGCCACCGTCGCCTCGGGAATTTCCCGGGCGCTCTCAGGCATGCTCCGTGCGGTCACTGGCGGGCTCTTCTCTCCAGTCGTCCGACCCTCCGGTATGTCCGGAGCTGGGGTCAGGCGGCGCTGTCACTTTATGAGTTTGTGAACCGCCGTACAAATCGCATCCGGGCGGGGCTACCACACCACCCACCGGCACCCAAGATGGGGTATCACGAAACGCCCGGGAGACGTATGCGCGACCACATGCGTGAGATGCGAGCGTGTTCAGGCCTGCAGAGCGGTGCGCAGGCGCGTCTCGTCGACCCGCCAGAAGTCGTGCTGCCTGCCGTCGACGAAGGTGACCGGGATCTCCTCCCCGAAGCGGTCGTAGAGCTCGTCGTCGGAGTCGATGTCGATCTCCACGAACTGCTCCCCCAGATCCGCGCAGACCCGCGCGATCACCGCACGGGCGTCGTCGCACAGGTGGCAGCCGGGACGGCCGTACAGAGTGACGCGGGCAGAGGCCTCCGAGGACGCGGTCATGCCCCCATTGTGCCGCGCGGACGAGCGTGACGCCGCGCCGACGACGTGGCGTCTCAGCCGAGGAGGCCACCAGCACGACGACGTTCCATGCCACGCAGACGTCCGCGCGCCACACGCCCCGATCCGGTGGTGGGCAGACGGTCCACGAACTCCACCCGCGAGGGCTGCTTGAACCGGGCGAGCTGCTCCCGCACGACCTCGGTGATCGCGATCCGCACCCCGAGCTCCTCCGAGTTGGGAGCAAGGACCACGTAGGCCACCACGCTCTGCCCCGACGTCGGATCAGCAGCACCGACCACGGCACAGTCACGGACCCCCGCTGCAGTCGCCACGACCTCCTCCACCTCGGAGGGGTACACGTTGAAACCGGAGACGACGATGACGTCGCGTGCCCTGTCCACGAGGTGCAGTTCGTCGTTCTCGTCGGTCCAGCCGACGTCACCGGTGTCCCACCATCCGTCGGCGTCGGGGCCGTCGGTGCCGTCGGGCCAGTAACCGGAGAAGAGGTTCTCGCCCCGGATCCGGAGCCGCCCGGGCTCGTCGCGTGCCGGGCGACCGGTCGCGTCGTCGACGATGCCGATCTCGACCCCCGGAAGCGGCGCCCCGAACGAGCCGGGCGCGGGGTCTCCCGCTGCGGAGTGACCGGCGGCGCCCAGGGTGGTGGTCACCACCGGTGCCCCTTCGGTCAGTCCGTAGCCCTGATGGACGGGCAGACCGCTCTGCGCAGCGAACTCGGCAGCGACGTCGGCGGGCAGGAGCTCCGAACCCGACAGCACCAGCCGCACCGGCCCCAGACGCTCACGCAGCCCGGGGTGCCCGAGCCAGGCCCGGATCACCGGAGGCGCCACCGGGAGCACCGAGACGGCCTCGTCGTCGATCACGTCGAGCGTGGTCTCGGGGTGGAACTGGTCGACGAGGACCACCTTGGCGCGGTGCCACAGGGCGGACCCGAGGACTGCGTTGAGTCCGTAGACGTGGTGCAGAGGCAGGAGACCGAGGACGACGTCGTCGCCGTGCATCGTGGCCGGTTGGACCAGCGAGAACTGGGTCAGGTTCGCGAGCAGGGCGCGGTGGGTGAGCATCGCGGCCCGGGGTCGGCCCGCGGCCGTGACGGTGTAGAGCAGCGCAGCGAGCCGTTCGGGGTCGGTCGAGGCCGGGACCGGACGTGGGTCGGTGGCCACGACGTCGGCCCAGGCCGTCTCTCCCTCCTCGACACGGGGGTCCGTGCCCGCGACGAGGATGCGGGGGTCGCGGGCGCGCGCGACGACGGCGGGGTCGACGTCCTCGAGACCGTCCACGTGTCCACCGCCCACCACGGTGCGGACCAGCGCGACGGCCGCGCGCACGGTCGCGACGGAGTGCGCGTCGGCGACCACGAGCGCGGCGCCGGAGTCGGCGATCATCCAGGCCAGGTCGGGGACGCCGGTGCGGGGGTCCACCGGCACCGAGACGGCGTGGGCACGCAGCGCGCCCAGGTGTGCGACGACGAACTCGATCCGGTTGCCCAGGACGAGCATCACCCGCTGCCCGCCGACGACGCCGAGGCCGCCCAGACCGGTCGAGAAACGCGAGACCTGCTCATCCAGCGCGGCGAAGGTGAGGCTGCGTCCACCTGCCTCGACGAGTGCCAGGCGGTCGGGCGCCCGGGTTGCAGCGAGTGCGGCCAGGTCAGCGACGTCGGTGGGTTCAGGCATGCTCGTGATACTGGCACAAAAACGCAGGTCCGCTCCCCTAGTCTGACCCCGTGAACCCGCCGGAGAACGCCCGTGCTCACTCCCGCCCCAGCAACCTGAGGCGGCGCTCGACGCTGGCCGGAGAGGCGGCCGCCGCGTCGGCAGAGGTGGAGAACTCACTCGACGTTCCCGAGGACCGCACCGCTGCCGCGTTCTTCGACGTGGACAACACCGTCATGCAGGGCGCGAGCATCTACCACCTCGCCAAGGGCTTCTACCGGCGCAAGTTCTTCACCACCGCCGACCTGCTCGACATGCTCTACAAACAGGCCTGGTTCCGGTTCATCGGCTCGGAGAATCCCGACCACATCTCCTCGACGCGGTCCGCGGCGCTGGCCTTCATCAAGGGCCACACCGTGGCCGAACTGGAGGAACTCGGCGAGGAGATCTTCGACGAGGCGATGGCGCACCGGATCTGGCCAGGCACCCGCGCGATGGCTCAGATGCACCTCGACAACGGTCAACGCGTCTGGCTGGTCACGGCTGCTCCGCAGGAGACCGCCTCGACGATCGCTCGACGCCTCGGCCTGACCGGCGCGATGGGCACGGTCGCAGAACGGGCCGACGGCGTCTACACCGGCCGGCTCGTCGGCGACCTGCTGCACGGTCCGGCGAAGGCCGAAGCAGTGCTGGCGCTGGCCGAACGAGAAGGTCTGGACCTGGCGCGTTGCTCGGCGTACTCCGACTCCTACAACGACCTGCCGATGCTGTCACTGGTCGGCGACCCGGTGGCGATCAACCCCGACGCAGCCCTACGGGCGCACGCACGCGCCAACGGGTGGCGGATCCACGACTACCGGACCGGACGCAAGGCCGTGCGTGCCGGACTGTTCGCTGCGGCGATCGGCGGCGCGGTGGCCGGTGCGGTCCTGGGCGCCGCCGCGGTGCGACGTCGGTTCTGAGCCACCGGCAGCCGCTCTCACGGCTCTACCTGAAGACGCTCTCCCGTTCGAGGAGCAGCGTGAAGAGGGTCTGCTGGATCGTCTCGCGGACCTGGTCGGTGAGGTTGAAGACCAGCATCGGGTCCTCGGCTTCGACCGCGTCGTAGGCATCGGTCCGGATCGGCTCGCCGAACTCCAGGAGCCACTTCGACGGCAGCGGCACCATCCCGAGGGGGCCGAGCAGCGGGAAGAACGGCGTGATCGGGATGTAGGGGATGTTGAGCAGACGAGCCAGTGACGGCAGGTTGCCGACGATCGGGTAGATCTCCTCGGCACCGACCACCGAGAGTGGAACGATCGGGACACCGGTGCGCAGCGCGGCGGAGACGAAGCCGCCGCGGCCGAAGCGCTGGAGCTTGTAGCGCTCGGAGAACGGCTTGCCGATCCCCTTGAACCCTTCGGGCCACACGGCGACGAGCTCGCCGGAGGTGAGCATCCGTTCGGCGTCGGCCTGACAGGCCAGCGTCGCACCGAGACGTCGGGCGATCGGCGCCACCATCGGGAGCCGGAAGACGAGGTCGGCCCCGAGCGGGCGCAGGAAACGGCCGGTGCGGTCGTGCACCTCGAACATCGTCATCAGGGCATCGACCGGGACCGTGCCGGAGTGGTTGGAGACCACGAGGGCTCCGCCGTCGGCGGGGATGTTCTCCAGGCCTCGGACCTCGATCCGGAACCACTTCTCCGCGACCGGACGCAGCATCGCCAGCAGCAGTCGCTCGGTCAGTTCGGCGTCGAAGCCGAACTCGTCGACGGTGTAGTCACCTTCGAGTCGACGACGCATGAACGCCAGGGCGTGGGCGAGCTTGCCCTCCCAGTCGGAGCCCAGGACTTCACGGGCACCGCTCTCGATCGCTGCCTTCCAGTCAGAGATCGGGATGCCGGGGATGGCACCACGGTCGCGGGTCGTGGTCGACGACGTGCTCGCCTTCGGTGGGGACTCCTGTGCAGTCTGCTGGGCACGGTCGTCCGCGTCGAAAGGGATCACGTCTGCGTCAGCCACGTGGCGATCCTGCCCCCAACGGCGTCAGTGGTACAGGGGTGTCCGAGGACGGGGACGCCGTGGCGTGCGCAGTGGTGCTGTCGCGGAAGTCGTCGAAGGTATCTGCGGTGGTGCGCCGCGGCTGGAACCCCAGCACGTCGCGGGTACGGGTGGTGTCGACGCCGCGACCGTAGGTGAGGAAGGAGACCAGTTCGGGCGAGAAGTCAGAGAGCTTCGCCGACCGCAGCAGGGAGGCGAACCGGCCCACCGCGAAGCTGGGCACCGGCGCACCGATCTTGCCCATCCGGCGAATCGCCTGGCTGAGCAGCAAGGTGCCTTCACCAGCGACGTTGAAGGTGCCCTCCACGTCGTGGGTGGCGGCGTGCCGCAGGACGTCGTAGAGGTCGTCCTCGTGCAGGAACTGCATGCGCGGGTCGAACCCGGCGACCATCGGGATGATCGGCATGCGGAAGTAGGAGGTCAACGGGCTCACCACATGGGGGCCCATGACGTTGGCGCAGCGCAGCGTCGTCACACGGACGTCGGGACGACGTCGGGCGAAGCCGCGGACGTACCCTTCGATCTCGTAGACGTCGAGGGCGTAGCCGGAGCGAGGGAGATCGCGGGGGCCCATCTCCTCGGTGAACATCGCGGGGTCGCGGTTGCTGGCCCCGTAGACGGTGGTGGTCGACTTGACCACGAGGTTCTTGACCGACGGCGACTTCTGGCAGGCGGCCAGGAGCTGCATCGTCCCGATGACGTTCAGTTCCTTCATCGCGTTGCGACCACCGGACTTGCCGGGGGTCGCGATCACGCTCATGTGAACGACGGTGTCGACGTTCTCACGAGCGATGACCTTCGCGATGACGGGGTTGCGGATGTCGGCTCGGACAAAAGAGACCTCGCCTATGTCACCGCGTGGTGGGACTACGTCCACACCTATGACACGGTCAATGGAGGGGTCGGCTGCGGCATGGCGCGCAAAACGGCGCCCGACGTCCCGGGAAATCCCGGTGACCAGCACGACCCTCCCCATGAGCCGCGAAGTCTTACTTGCCGAGCTTGCGACGCTGAACGCGCGTCTTCTTCAGCAGCTTGCGGTGCTTCTTCTTCGCCATACGCTTACGGCGCTTCTTGATGACAGATCCCACGGGAAACCTTTCAACGTGCTGCAGGCCGAAGGGACGACCCGATCGAAACTCCACCAGAGTAACCGTCTGGGGCCGCGTCACCGAAACCCGGCTCGCGGAAGTGGACAGGGGTGGGCCTCAGCCCACGTTGAAGTAGCTCTTGCGCAGGTACTCGTCGACCGCAGTCTCCGTGACCCGGAAGGAGCGTCCCACACGGACGGCAGGCAGCTCTCCACCGTGCACCAGGCGATACACCGTCATCTTCGAGACGCGCATCATCGAGGCGACCTCGGCAATGGTCAGGAACTTGACGTTTGACATGTCGGCGGGCTTCACCACGGCTGACACCGTCCTTCTTCGCCCACGGCGCCGGCTTCCCCTCCGGCGACACAAACGTGTGGCGTGTGTTGTGACGATAGTCCGGATGTGACGCCTGAGGAAGGGGTGCACAACCCGATCGGATGACCCTGCGGCGTGGCAAGTTGAAATGCCCCAAAAGCGATGATCCGACTCGATCCGGTCGGTCCAGACCGCTGCGTGTCAGGGCGTGGGGTCGATGCCGTGCAGCGGGAACGCCGCCGTACGGGTCGCATTGATGGCGCGATCGAGCCACGCCTCGGGGTCGTAGCCGTCGCGCCAGTCGCGGTACGCGGGCGTGCGTCCGTCGGTCATCAGGAACGGGCCGGTCTCCCCCAGGAGCCGCTCGACGTGCTCGCGCCACTCGAGCGGCGTGGGCGTCTCGGGATCGATGGGGCGTCCGGCGACCTCGGCCAACAGGTGTGTCCAGGTCCGCGGGACGACGGAGCCGATCGAGTAGCCGCCTCCACCGGTGGCGACCCACTTGCCACCTGCGTGGTCGTGGGCGAGCTGGTGCACCGCGGCGTGGGCGGCGCGCTGGCCGTCGACGCTGAGCATGAGGTGGGTCAACGGGTCAGACATGTGCGAGTCGCAGCCGTGCTGACTGACCAGGATCTGCGGGTCGAACTCCTTGAGGAGATCGGGGACGACGGCGTGGAAGGCCCGTAGCCAACCGGCGTCCGCGGTCCCGGGCGGGAGCGCGACGTTGACGGCGCTGCCCTCGGCGTCGCGGCCGCCGAGGTCGGCGGGGTGGCCGGTCCCCGGGAACAGCATCTGACCGGTCTCGTGCAGAGAGATCGTGAGGACGCGCGGGTCGTCCCAGAAGATCTTCTCGACGCCGTCCCCGTGGTGGGCGTCGACGTCGACGTAGGCCACGCGTTCGGCGCCGTGGTCGAGGAGCCACTGGATCGCTACGGCGACGTCGTTGTAGACGCAGAAGCCGCTGACCTTGTCGGGCATGGCGTGGTGGAGGCCGCCGATGATGCTGGCCGAGTGCTGCGACTCGCCCTCCCAGACCTGACGCGCGGCTTCGACGGTGGCCCCGACGACGTGCGCGGAGGCGCGGTGCATGGCAGGGAAGGTGGGGTTGTCCTCGGTGCCGATGCCGTGGGCGAGGTCGGCGCGACCGGTGAAGCTGACCCGCTGGACCGCCTCGATCAACGACTCCGAGTGGACCGTGGCGAGGAGTTCAAGGCTGGCCATCGGCGCGGTGACGACCTTGAGGCCAGGGTCGGCGTCGTCGTGCGCAAGGACGCCGAGCTGGTCGGCGAGGCGCATCGTGAGGTCGACCCGCAGCGGCGACATCGGGTGCTGGGGTCCGAAGTCGTACTCGGCGACCGCGGCGTCATGGACGACGGTCGACGGACCGGTGCAGGCAGGCATGCGCGCGACGGTACAACGCCGCAAGCGTGATTGGGGTCACACGTGCGGCGTCGGGGGTTCAGGACCCGGCAAGCTCCGCGGAACGGTCGCGGCAGGCCTCGAGCGCAGCCAGGAACGCGGCGCGCACGCCACGCTCGTCGAGCTGACGCAGGGCGGCGGCGGTGGTGCCGGCCGGAGAGGTGACCTGCTCACGCAGCACTGCGGGGTGGGTGCCGGTGTCGCGGGCCATCACGGCGGAACCGAGAACGGTCTGGACCGCGAGCTGGTGCGCGGTGGGGCGGGGCAGGCCGAGGTGGACGCCGGCCTCGACCATCGCGTCGATGACGTAGAAGACGTAGGCGGGGCCGGATCCGGAGACCGCGGTGACGGCGTCCATCTGCTTCTCGGGAACGACGACGACCGTGCCGCAGGCGCTCATGAGCTCTTCGGCGGCTGCGACCTGGGCGCCCGTGGCAGCGAGGCCACCGGAGAGCGCAGAGATGCCCTCGGAGACCAGTGCGGGAGTGTTCGGCATGACGCGGACGACCGCGACGCCGGCCGGGACCCGGGCCTCGATGGAGGCGATGGTGACACCCGCAGCGATCGAGATGACGGTCTGACCGGCAGCCAGCGACGGAGCGATCTCGTCGAGGACGGCGAAGATGTCCTGCGGCTTGACGGCCAGGAGGACCTGCTCGGCACCCGCAACGACGCCGAGGTCGTCGGAGACGGTGACGCCGTGCGCGGCGACGAGTTCAGCGGCACGCTCGGCACGCTTCTCCACCACGACGAGGGAGTCAGCAGGACGTCCCGACTTCAGGAGTCCAGCGAGGATCGCCTCACCCATCGCACCTGCACCGACCAGCACCGTCTTCGTCATGGCGTCATTGTGCCCCTCCCCCACGACGGCGGTGTCCACAGGCACCGCGGACACGCTGCCGCGGGACGGTCCCGAACCGCTACCTTCGGCGCCGGGAGCACTCGGGAGGGGTCATGGGGATGAAGAGGTTGGTCGCAGCGCTCAGCGCTGTCGCGCTGCTGGGGGCGTGCAGTGCAGAGGCTGAGCCGAAAACAGACGTTGCCCCGCCACACCCGACACCCTCCCCCAGCGAGACGCAGCAGACAGAAGAACCACGGCGAACTGATACCCCGGAGAACACCATCCGGACCTGGTTCAACGAGCTCGATAACGCTCAGGCCACAGGAAACACAGAACGCCTTAAGTCCTTGATCACGCCGGCCTGTTCATTCTGTGAACTCATCATCGAAGTGATCGATGAAGTCTGGGCCGCGGGCGGAGAGATTCAGACCGGACCCGAACGAATCATCGAGTGCAAGGAACTTCCCACTGAGGGCCTCGACAAGAATGCTCGCGCTTTCAGCGTCCTCTCGGAAACTCCCCCGACCGTGCTCTTCTACGGCGACGAAGATCCCCGAACTGAGTCAACGGGGGTTTCCAGAGTCAGATACACATTGTTCCTTACCCACCAAGACAACGAGTGGCTTCTCGCATCCATGGATTCGTGACATGCGCGGATCGATTCCCAAGGCCGCACTCAGCCTCAGTGCCCTAGCAACCGTCTTGGTGGCCCCGGCCGCCCACGCAAGCGACAGAGCCCGAGACCTCGAGTTTTCAAACCCCAACTTGATTGAGACGAAAGCCAGAGAGCGACAAGCCAAGCGATTCCCAGGCGCAACCCCCTCGCGGGGGAATATCCCCGAGCCCACCCAGACTCTGTACCGGCCGATGTGCGACTTTGACGAACTCTCCGACCAAGAATTCCAAGAGTGTGCAAGGAACTGCCTGCACACACCCGGTCGAATCTTGGGCCCGCACTACGTGGACTTCCGCGATTACGACGCGGCCACCGGCTCCTACGGAGCGTGGCGTGCAGGAACAGTCGCATGCATGCCGCAGGGTCCCAATGAGTTCGATCCCCGCGAAGCACTGCTTGCCTTCGAGAACCATTCCTGGCCCAAAGCCGCACTCACCCTCGACCCCTCCCACGGCCTCACCCTCGTCAACAAAACCACCACCGCAACCACGGTGAACCCCGGCCCCATCACCAAGGACTTCACCCTCCTCGGACAAGCCGTCACCATCGAAGCCACCCCGAAGTCATGGACCTGGCACTGGGGCGACAACACCACCGAAACCACCACCCACCCCGGAACCGACGGCACCATCAGCCACGCCTACCCACGCGCAGGGCAGAACCTCAACCCACGCGTCGACGTCACCTACACCGGACGCTGGAAACTCGCCGACGGCGCATGGCAGACCATCCCCACCACCCACACCGTCACCGGCAACGCACTCAACCTCGACGTCCACGAAGCCGTCATCCACCTCACCCGCTGACCTGCCTCTCCACAGGCACCGCGGACACGCTGCCGCGTCACGGTCCAGAACCGCTACCTTCGGCGCCGGGAGCACTCGGGAGGGGTCATGGGGATGAAGAGGTTGATCGCAGCACTCAGCGCTGTCGCGCTGCTGGGAGCGTGCAGCGCAGAGGCTGAGCCGAAAACTGAACCGCCTGCGCCCTCCACCACCCCGACGCCCAGTGCGACTGCGACAGCCGGCGAATCCCTTCCGAGCGACACACCGGAAAAGGCGATACGTAAGTGGGTCAAGGCAGATTCACGCATGCAGAACACTGGAGACTCCACGCAGTACCTGGCATTGACCACCGGCGACTGCCAGCCGTGCATCGCCTGGGCCAACAGAGTCGCCGAGACCTACTCCGCAGGAGGGCGAGCTCAAGGCGTGGAATTGACCGTCGACTCCGTCGTCCCTTTCTCGCTGGAGGAAGAGCGATGGCACATGCTCCAGATCTCGTCACCTCGGTGGACTCTGTATGAAGAATCAGGGTCCGAACCGACGGAATTCGACGGGGGAACCCAAGGCATAGCTGTTCAACTCAAGCGCGTTGAGGGGCGACTTCTCGTACGCAATTTCTTGTTGCAGGGAAGTGCATCATGAGCGTCCCTTCCCTGGCGGCAAAGACCACCCTGATAGCACTGACCTCGTCCGCCGTCGCCATGGCTTACGCGTGGCCTGCCTCTGCAAGCGAACCTTCAGATTCCATGCGCGCTGACCCCGCACCCTCCACGCCTCAGGCTCGCTGCTCGCAGGGAACTCTGTGGATCAGTGCCCACGCCAGATGCACCACGCCCAGCAGGGATGCCACCGATCGTGCGCCAGCGCCTAACGGCCAGCCCCGCGAATACCCGAAGGTTTCCTTGGTTCCCGCTTGCGCTCAGCGAACGGGCGGCTTCTTCATACACGTCGAGTGTTCTGCGGGATCCGCATGCACAGACAGCGAAGGAAACCCCAACACCTTCTACCTGCGACTAACGATTCACTCCGAAGATCCCCGGGACCGCGAACTGGCAAGCGTGCCCCAATGTGGCCTTGGCACCGATCCCCCTGAAGGTGGCCCGACAGAATCGGAGGCTGCCGAGGCTTTCCGCTCGTACTCCTGGCCTGGCGCTGAACTCACCCTCGACCCCTCCCACGGCCTCACCCTCGTCAACAAAACCACCACCGCAACCACGGTGAACCCCGGCCCCATCACCAAGGACTTCACCCTCCTCGGACAAGCCGTCACCATCGAAGCCACCCCGAAGTCATGGACCTGGCACTGGGGCGACAACACCACCGACACCACCACCCACCCCGGAACCGACGGCACCATCAGCCACGCCTACCCACACGCAGGGCAGAACCTCAACCCACGCGTCGACGTCACCTACACCGGACGCTGGAAACTCGCCGACGGCGCATGGCAGACCATCCCCACCACCCACACCGTCACCGGCAACGCACTCAACCTCGACGTCCACGAAGCCGTCATCCACCTCACCCGCTGACCTGCGTAACCAAACATGCAAAGGTGCTGTTCAGCGCCTTCCAGGGCCGTTCTGACGGACCTTTGCATGTTTGGCTACGGTCTGCGTTCAGGTCCGCACGAGCCCCAGGTGCTCGCGGGCGAACTCCAGCGACTCACGCAGGTCAGCCAGCCGCTCCTCACGGGAGTCGGCCTTGCGCGTGGTGATCTCCACGACCACGTTCCCGTCGAAACCGGTCGCCACGAGGTGCCGCAGGAACGCGTCGACCTGCATGTGCCCCCGGCCCGGCACGAGGTGTTCGTCCTTGGCGCTGCCGGTCCCGTCGGTCAGGTGGATGTGCTGCAACCTCGACCCCATCCGTTCCGCCATCGCGATCACGTCGTCACCGGCGATCGCGGCATGGGAGACGTCGATCGTGGTGTGGGCGTACGGCCCGAGTGAGGTGTCCCAGTGCGGCAGGTACATCTCCATCCCGCGCAGGTCACGGCCGCGGGCGGTCGCCCGCCACGGGTACATGTTCTCGACGCAGAAGTCGATGCCGGTCTCGTCCTCCAGCCGTGCGATCCCGCCGGCGAACCCGGCGGCGTACTCCTTCTGCCACCGGAACGGCGGGTGCACGACGACACTGGGCGCCCCCAACACCTGGGCGAGCTTCGCGGAGCGTTCGAGCTTGCCCCACGGTTCGGTGCCCCAGACGCGTTGGGTCCACAGCAGGCACGGGGCATGCACCGCGCTGACCGGCATCTGGTGGTGATCGACGAGCTGGGCCAGGGCAGAGGCCTGCTGGGCGAGGCGGTCCATCCCTACCATCACCTCGACGGAGTCGTAGCCGAGCTCGGCGGCGTACCCGAATCCGGCTGCGGTCGATTCGGGGAACACCGAGATGGTGGACAGTCCCACTCCGAGCGCCACTCACATCCCTTTCGTCGTCGTACCCACCACCCTCACCCGCGGGGCAGCGTCAGTCCAGCACCGAGATCTGGTCGAACCGCTCGAGGATGACGCCTTCGCGCAGCGCCCACGGGCAGATCTCCAGTTCTTCGACGTCGAAGACGTCCATGACGGCCTCGGCGACCAACGCACCCGGCACCACCTGGTGGCTGCGTCCGGTCGAGACGCCGGGGAGGCTGGGGAGTTCTTCGGGCGGCATCGCCACGAGTCGTGGCACCCAGGCTCGCAGGTCGTCGCGGCGCAGCACCCGGGGCACCAGCGAGCCTTCCGACGACGGTGCCGCCCCACAGATCCGGGCCAGGGTGCGGAACGTCTTGGAGGTGGCGGCAGCCCGGTCGGGGCGTCCGCCTCGCAGCAGGTCCCCGGCATCTCTCGCCAGTTCAGCCCGCAACTGCAGACGCAGGTCCTCGACACGGTCGGCGGTGAGGTCCCACGTCGACCACCGTCGTGCCAGCCGTGCGGCTCCCAGTGGCACCGACCACGCGACGTCGGGCGACTCGTCCGGCCCACCGGCGATCTCCAGGGAGCCGCCGCCTATGTCGAAGACGGCCAGACGTCCGGCCGACCAGCCGAACCAGCGCCGCACCGCGAGGAACGTCAGCCGGGCCTCGTCCTCACCTGACAGGACGTGGATACGGGTCCCGGTCTCGGCCTGCACGGCGTCGAGCACCTCGTCGGTGTTGTCGGCCTCGCGCACCGCGGAGGTCGCGAACGCCATCGTCTCCACGCAACCGCGTTCGACGGCGAACCGCATCGCGTGCCGGGTGAACTCGGTGAGCGCCTCGATCCCGACGCGGGTGACGTGGCCGTCCTCGATGTGTTCGGCCAGACGCAACGGCTCCTTGTAGGAGGCGGCGGGCAGCGGCGCGGCGCCGCCCCGGGCGTCGACCACGAGCAGGTGACCGGTGTTCGAGCCGATGTCGAGGACTCCCAGACGCATGCCGCCACGCTACCTGCCGCCGAGCCTCCGCGACCTACGATGTGGGGGTGCCTGAAGTCGACCCCGTGTTCCCCCGTGTCTGGGTCGAGTTCCGCGACCCCGCCGACTCCGAGCAGATGTTCCGCTGCGACCTGACGTGGCTGACGTCATCCTGGACCTGCATCTTCGGTTCGGGGTGCGCAGGCATCTACGACACCTCCCCCGACGTGGGCTGCTGCACGCTGGGCGCGCACTTCTCCGACGACGAGGACGAGGAACGCGTCGCCGGGTTCGTGGCGCAGTTGACGCCGCAGACGTGGCAGCAGCACCCGGGCCGCGAGGTCCGCGTCGAGGACTGGGTCGAGATCGACGACGACGGCGACCGCAAGACCGCCGTCTCCGACTTCGAGGGTCAGCCGGCGTGCGTCTTCTCCAACCGGCCGTCGTTCGGCGACCGTGCGGGGTGTGCGTTGCACGGGCTCGCGCTCGACCTCGGACTCAAGCACCTGGAGACGAAGCCGGACGTGTGCTGGCAGCTCCCGATCCGCCGGACGTACCGGACGGTCGAGGTCGGCGACGACACCTCGTACCTGGAGATCTCGATCGGCGAGTACGAGCGTTCGGGCTGGGGACCGGGCGGCCACGACCTCGACTGGTACTGCACCGGCAACACCGACGCGCACGTCGCACCCGATCCGGTCTACGTCACCCACGAGGACGAATTGACCGAGCTGATGGGCGCCGAGGCGTACGCAGAGCTGGTTCGCCTGTGTGACGACCGCCTGCGTTCACGGTCGCTCCTTGCGATCCATCCTGCCTCGCGCCACTGACCTTCCAGATGGGAACATTTCCGCCCTGACCTGCGGCGATGAGCACGCACTGGGATTTTTCGGTACAAACTGAGACAGCGTTCCACTGTGCGTGAAATCATGGTCACGATCACCCACGACCTCTTGACGCGGAGAACCTCGACATCAAGAGAGATCGACCCCGACGTTGCATGCCCGCAGCCGGGTGGGTTCAATGCTTGGCATGCGCCTGGACCACCTCTCCTACGCCGCCGGCCCCGACGGACTCGCCGCCACTGCAGCTCGCATTGGCGAACTTCTCGGCGGAGAATTCGTCGACGGTGGCGTCCACCCCCGTTTCGGAACCCGCAACATGACCCTCGCCCTGGCGAACACGGTCTACCTGGAAGTCGTGGAGGTCCTCGACCACCCGGCCTCCGACAAGGCCCCGTTCGGTCAGGCAGTGCGCCAGCGCTCCGCGCTCGGTGGCGGTTGGCTCGGCTGGGTCGTCGCGGTCAAGGACCTCGGAGCAGTCGAGACCCGTCTCGGCCGCGAAGCAGTCCCCGGCAACCGTCGTCGTTTCGACGGCGAGGAGCTCCGCTGGAAGCAGATCGGCGTCAACGGCCTGATCGCCGACGCCCAGCTGCCGTTCTTCGTGCACTGGGAGACCGGACTCGACCTGCACCCCTCCACCGGTGGCGACGGCTCCATCGCGCTCACCGCCCTGGACATCGCCGGCGACCCGCAGCGTGTCTCCGACTGGCTCGGCGAGCCCGTCGACCGCCCGCTCAAGGACGTCTCGGTCAACTGGATCGCCCCCAACGGCACCCCCGGCCTGATGGCTGCGCAGTTCCACACGCGCAACGGCCTCGTCCGCATCTGACGCACTGCGTCGCACAGGTTCCACGATGACGGGTTTTCGGGCCACCGCGCCTGCCGGGGTGCGCCCGAGCCCGAACATCTGGCACCACACCTCCACCTACGAGGTGGAGAACCGGGCCGTCGACCCTGACGGCCGTCTCGAAGCAGCCCTGCGCGAGACCGCCTCCTGGCGGGGACGCACCGTCCTCGACCTGGGCTGCGGCTCCGGCTTCCACCTGCCGTTCTTCGCCGAGGAGGCCGCGCAGGTGATCGGCATCGAGCCGCACCCGCCACTGGTCGGGCTGGCCCGCCGACGCACCCGTCGGATCCCGCACGTCTCAGTGCTGCAGGGCACCGCCCAGTCGATCCCGCTGCCCGACGACTCCGTCGACGTCGTGCACGTGCGGTGGGCCTACTTCTTCGGCCCCGGCGCAGAGCCCGGCCTGGCCGAACTCGCCCGCGTCGTGCGTCGCGGTGGCACCGCGATGGTGATCGACAACGACGCCACCCGCTCGACGTTCGGCGAGTGGTTCCGTCGCGGCTACGCCGGCTACGACGCCGACGAGGTCGAACGGTTCTGGTCGGCCCAGGGCTGGACGCGTCGCAGTGTCGACATGGACTGGGGCTTCGAGTCGTGGGAGGACCTCGAGGCCGTCGTGCGGATCGAGTTCGACCCCGCGACCGCCGACGCCGTGCTCGCGCAGTGGCGCGCCCGTCACGGGGACTCCCCCGACGGCCTGCGCGTGGACTACGCGGTCAACCTCTTCTCCAAGGACTTCTGAGCGTCCTTCTGAGCACGTCCACCACACCGCTGGCCACGAAGGTGTCGGTGCCGTCGCCTAGCGTGCTCCCATGAGCAAAGCCCGGGTGCGCGCCGTCTACCGCTGTTCCGAGTGCGGTTGGGAGACGGCCAAGTGGGTCGGTCGCTGTGGCGAGTGCCAGGCCTGGGGGTCGGTGGCCGAGGCTGCCAACGCGCCTGCCGGACGCACCCCTGCCGCCCCGGTGACGACGCCTGCCGTCCCGATCGGTCAGGTCTCGGTCAAGGACTCCGAGTTCCGCACCAGCGGCGTGCCCGAGCTCGACCGCGTCCTGGGCGGCGGCTTGGTCCCCGGCGCCGCGATCCTGTTGGCCGGCGAGCCCGGCGTCGGCAAGTCGACCTTGCTGCTCGAGGTGGCCGCCAAGACCGCCCAGCAGCGCGAGCGCGTCCTCTACGTCACGGGCGAGGAGTCGGCCTCCCAGGTGCGGCTGCGCGCCGACCGCACCCACTCCGTCCACGACGAGCTCTACCTCGCCGCAGAGACCGATCTCGGCGCGCTCCTGAGCCACATCGAGGCGGTACGGCCCACCCTGCTGGTGGTCGACTCCGTGCAGACCATCAACGCCTCCGGCACCGAGGGTGTCCCCGGCGGCGTCAGCCAGGTCAAGGAGGTCGCCGCCGCACTGGTGCGCACCGCCAAGACCCGCAACATCACCACCGTGCTGGTCGGCCACGTCACCAAGGAGGGCTCGATCGCGGGGCCGCGCGTCCTGGAGCACCTGGTCGACGTCGTCCTGCACTTCGAGGGCGACCGCAACTCCCGTTTCCGCATGGTCCGAGCCATGAAGAACCGCTTCGGCCCGATCGACGAGGTCGGCTGCTTCGACCTCGGCGCGGCCGGCATCACCGCCGTCTCCGACCCCACCGGCCTCTTCGTCGAGCACCACTCCGTCCAGGTTCCCGGCACCTGCGTCGCGGTGACGATGGAAGGCCGACGACCGATGCTCGCCGAGGTGCAGGCGCTCGTCACCCCCACCACCTCCGAGCGTCCCCGTCGCACCACCTCGGGCATCGACTCCTCACGTCTCTCGATGGTCCTGGCGGTGCTCCAGCAGCACTGCGGCATTCGCCTGCACCAGCACGACGTCTTCGTCTCCACCGTCGGCGGCGCCAAGCTCGTGGAGCCCGCCAGCGACCTCGCCGTCGCGGTCGCGGTGGCCGGAGCCTGCTTCAACATCGCCGCACCGATGGGCGTCGTCGCGATGGGGGAGATCGGTCTGGCCGGCGAACTGCGCCGTGTCCGGGACCTCCCCCAACGCGTCGCCGAGGCCGCCCGTCTGGGCTTCAAGGTCGCGGTCGTCCCCACCGAACGCGGACGCCAGAACGGGCCCCGACGCCCTGAGTCGTGGACCGTCGACGGGATGCAGGTCCTCGACGTCGCCAACGTGTTGCACGCTCTGACGTTGCTGCGCCTGACCCGCCAGCAGTGAGTCGCCTTTCTCCCCTACACTGAGGATGGCGTGTTGACGCGTGCGCGCCGACTCGTGTCCCTGGCACGACGACAGCGCGACAGCAGGTGGGCGCAACGCCCAGAACGGGAGGATCCGCGTGGTCAACATCGAGCGCAGCGAAGAGAGTCTGCGACTGCGAGCAACGCTCGCCTCGATCGCCCCGGGTACCTCCCTCCGAGACGGCCTCGACCGCATCCTGCGTGGCCGTACCGGTGCACTGATCGTGTTCGGCTACGACAAGCTCGTCGAGTCCATCTCCACGGGTGGTTTCACCCTCGACGTCCCGTTCTCGGCCACCGGTCTGCGTGAGCTCGCCAAGATGGACGGCGCGATCGTCATCGACAAGGACGTCTCGCGCATCCACCGCGCCAACGTTCACCTGATGCCCGATCACACGATCCACTCCGAGGAGACCGGCACCCGGCACCGCACCGCCGACCGCGTCGCCAAGCAGACCGGTTTCCCGGTGATCTCGGTGTCCCAGTCGATGCAGATCATTGCCGTCTACGTCGGTGAGACCCGCTACGTGCTCGAGGACTCCGGCCAGATCCTGTCGCGCGCCAACCAGGCCCTCGCCACCCTCGAGCGCTACAAGATGCGTCTCGACGAGGTGGCCTCCACGCTGTCCGCCCTCGAGATCGAGGACCTCGTCACCGTGCGCGACGTCGCCGTCGTGGTCCAGCGCCTCGAGATGGTGACCCGGATCGGCGCGGAGATCGAGGACTACGTGCTCGAACTCGGCACCGAGGGTCGTCTGCTGTCGCTGCAGTTGGAGGAGCTCGTGACCGGCGTCGACGCCGACCGTGAACTCGTCATCCGCGACTACCTCCCCACCGGCAAGAAGGCCAAGGAGCCCGCGGACGTCCTCAGCTCCCTCGGGGCGCTCTCCGCGACCGAGCTCGTCGACCCCGCCGCCGTGGCCAAGGCGCTCGGCATGGGTGCCGCCGACCACCTCGACGGTGCCGTGGCCCCGCGCGGCTACCGTCTGCTCGCCAAGGTCCCGCGTCTGCCCGGCACGGTCGTGGACCGTCTCGTCGAGCACTTCGGTGGCCTGCAGCAGCTCCTGTCGGCCGGCATCGACGACCTCCAGGCCGTCGACGGCGTCGGTGAACTCCGTGCCCGCTCGGTCCGCGAAGGCCTCTCGCGTCTGGCCGAGTCGAGCATCCTCGAACGCTACGTCTGAGCCACCGGCTCCCTGACGACGCAGCAGGTCAGCGGTCAGCAGGCTCCACGGCGCCTTCGCCGGCCTCCGAGGCGGTCGGTGAGGACGGCGAGGGCTGGGGCTTCGGCGTGACCGTGTGCGTCACGGTGACCGGCTGCAGGCGGGTCAGCTCGAACTGGATGTCGGACGGCTCACCACCGTAGGTCGCTGCCTGCGCGTGGTACCAGCCCGACTTGGCCCACGAGGTGTCGGTGGAGCAGGTCTTGTCCGAACGGCGACCGCTCCACACGACCGGGACGGTGGTCTCGTGGTCCTTGTAGACCGTGATCTCCTGGGTGGGGATGGCATCGGTGCAGTACTGCGACTGCCACACGACGTCGGGACGGTTGCGCTGACCGGAGTCGATCTTCATCGTGACCGTGTCGGGCGAGACCGTGAACGTGCACGCCGGCACCGTGGTGCTGGTGAGCGTCAGGCCGAACGTCACCTTCAACGTGGTGCGCAGGGCCGGGGACTCAGGCACGACCTTCACCTCGGCCGGCTTGCACTCACCACTCGGAAGCGGCTTGGGGGTTTCGGTGGGCGTCGGGGTCGGCTCCGTCGAAGCCGGCGTGGTCCCTGCGACGGTGGAGGCGGCGGGCTGAGTGCCGTCGCTCGGCGCCGGGGCGCCGCTGGGTGCGGGCGCCTCTCCCCCACCAGCTGCCTTCTCTCCAGCTGCCTTCTCTCCAGCAGCCTGCGTCGCCGGGTCGCTCGTCCGGGCGACCTGCGCGACGTCGCTGGCGTCAGAGTCGTCGCTGGTCGCGAAGATCCTCGCTGTCCCGAAGACGACGAGGAACAGGGTGCCGAACACCATCATGCGGCGCACCCAGTAGACGCGTGCCGGCAACGGACCCGTGGGGGAGGTCAGCGCAGTCATGGGGTCACGTTAGTCACCGTCACCGCCCAAGCCGCGCAGGCACTCCGGTGTCACACGATCTCCACCCCGAAAGATCGTCCGGAGGGGGCCGATCGGGCACCTTCCACGACAACGGTCCTGCCCGTGCGCACGGTTAGCATCGACGGCGATGAGCACCCTGCACGCCCCGGTCCTGGCCTGGTACGACGCGAACCAACGCGACCTCCCTTGGCGTCGCCCCGAGGCGAGCGCCTGGTCGGTGATGGTCAGCGAGTTCATGCTCCAGCAGACTCCTGTTGCGCGCGTCCTCCCGGTCTGGGAACAGTGGATGGAGCGCTGGCCCACGCCCGCCGACCTCGCCGCGGAGTCCACGGGTGAGGCGGTCCGGATGTGGGGACGTCTGGGCTACCCGCGTCGAGCCCTGCGCCTGCACGGTGCCGCGACCGCGATCGCCGAGCAGCACGACAACGTCGTGCCGGCCGACTACGACGACCTGCTCGCCCTGCCCGGCGTCGGTGACTACACCGCCGCCGCGATCGCCTCCTTCGCCTACGGACGCCGCCACGTCGTCCTGGACACCAACGTGCGGCGCGTCTTCGCCCGGGCCGTCAGCGGCGTCGAGTTCCCGACGACCTCCCCCACCCGCGCGGAACGCGACCTGGCCAGTGACCTCGTGCCCGACGACGCCCCCACCGCTGCCACCTGGGCAGTCGCGGTGATGGAGCTGGGTGCACTGGTGTGCACCGCGAAGGAGGCCCGTTGCGGCGAGTGCCCGATCGCCCAGGAGTGCGCCTGGCTGACGGCAGGCCGCCCGGCCTACGACGGACCGCCGCGCAAGGGACAGGCCTGGGACGGCACCGACCGACAGTGCCGTGGACGGCTGATGGCCGTGCTGCGCGGCTCCGAGGGTCCCGTGCACGTCACCAGCCTGGTCACGGCGTGGGAACGCACCGACCAACGCGAACGTTGCATCGACTCGCTCCTGGCCGACGGGCTGATGGTCCGCGCCGGCGACGAGACCTACGCCCTCCCCTGAGGTGTTCTTCTCCCGGACGTCATAGGAATCGGGGCCTACGGCCCACGATTCCTATGACGTCCGCGGGGTCCTGAACGGGGTGAGAGCCCAGGAACGGCCGAAGGCCCGGTCCCCTCGCGGGGACCGGGCCTTCGGTGTGGAGTCAGGTGAGGCTCAGGCCTCGTCGCCGGACTCGTCGTTCTTCTCGAGCGAGGGGAACTCCGGAGCGTCGACGACGTCGGCCACCTCGAGCGGCGGGACGTCGGGGATGACGGAGTTCTTCTGGCCGAGGAAGGTGAACTTCGCGTCCTTGCCCTCGCCGTCGATGTCCACGAGCACGATCTGGCCGGGGCCGACCTCGCCGTAGAGCATCTTCTCGGCCAGGACGTCCTCGATCTCGCGCTGGACCGTGCGGCGCAGCGGGCGGGCACCCAGGACCGGGTCGAAGCCACGCTGGGCCAGGACGGCCTTGGCGCGGTCGGTGACCTCGATCGTCATGTCGCGGTCGCGGAGACGCTTGTCGACCGACGCGATCATGTTGTCGACCATCGCGACGATCTGCTCCTGCGTCAGCGGCGGGAAGACGATCGTCTCGTCGACACGGTTGAGGAACTCGGGGCGGAAGTGCTGCTTGAGCTCCTCGGCGACCTTGTTCTTCATCTTCTCGTAGGTGGACTGGGAGTCTCCGGTGTTGCCGAAGCCCAGGCTCATGCCCTTGCTGATGTCGCGCGAGCCAAGGTTCGTCGTCATGATGATGACGGTGTTCTTGAAGTCGACGACGCGGCCCTGCGAGTCGGTCAGGCGACCTTCCTCGAGGATCTGCAGCAGCGAGTTGAAGATGTCCGGGTGGGCCTTCTCGACCTCGTCGAAGAGGACGACGGAGAACGGCTTGCGGCGCACCTTCTCGGTGAGCTGGCCGCCCTCCTCGTACCCCACGTAGCCGGGGGGCGAACCGAAGAGGCGCGAGACGGTGTGCTTCTCGGAGAACTCCGACATGTCGAGCTGGATCAGGGAGTCCTCGTCGCCGAAGAGGAACTCGGCGAGCGTCTTGGACAGCCAGGTCTTACCGACACCGGACGGACCGGCGAAGATGAACGAACCGCCGGGGCGCTTGGGGTCCTTCAGACCGGCACGGGTACGACGGATCGCACGGGAGAGCGCCTTGACGGCCTCGTCCTGACCGATGACGCGCTTGTGGAGCTCGTCCTCCATCTTGAGCAGACGGGTGGACTCCTCCTCCGAGAGCTTCACAATCGGGATGCCGGTCGCGACGGCCAGCACCTCGGCGATGAGCTCCTCGTCGACCTCGGCGATCTCGTCGAGGTCGTTGGAGCGCCACTGCTTCTCACGCTCGGCCTTGGCGGCGGTGAGCTGCTTCTCCTCGTCACGCAGACGCGCGGCGGCCTCGAAGTCCTGACCGTCGATGGCGGCTTCCTTGCGGACCCGCACCTCGGCGATCTTGTCGTCGAACTCGCGCAGGTCGGCGGGAGCAGTCATACGACGGATGCGCAGACGCGAACCGGCCTCGTCGATCAGGTCGATCGCCTTGTCCGGGAGGAAGCGGTCGGAGATGTAGCGGTCGGCCAGCGTCGCCGCCGAGACCAAGGCCTCGTCGGTGATGGTGACGCGGTGGTGCGCCTCGTAGCGGTCACGCAGGCCCTTGAGCATCTCGATCGTGTTGGCGATGGAGGGCTCAGCCACCTGGATCGGCTGGAAACGACGCTCGAGAGCGGCGTCCTTCTCGAGGTGCTTGCGGTACTCGTCCAGGGTGGTGGCACCGATGGTCTGCAGCTCACCGCGGGCCAGCATCGGCTTGAGGATGCTGGCGGCGTCGATCGCACCCTCGGCGGCACCCGCACCGACGAGGGTGTGGATCTCGTCGATGAACAGGACGATGTCGCCGCGGGTCTTGATCTCCTTGAGCACCTTCTTGAGGCGCTCCTCGAAGTCACCGCGGTAGCGGGAACCAGCGACCAGCGAACCGAGGTCGAGGGTGTAGATCTGCTTGTCGTGCAGGGTGTCGGGGACGTTGCCCTTGACGATGTCCTGCGCGAGACCCTCGACGACGGTGGTCTTGCCGACGCCGGGCTCACCGATGAGAACGGGGTTGTTCTTGGTGCGGCGCGAGAGCACCTGCATCACGCGCTCGATCTCCTTCTCACGCCCGATGACCGGGTCGAGCTTGCCCTCGCGGGCAGCCTGCGTGAGGTTGCGACCGAACTGGTCGAGGACGAGCGACGACGACGGGGTCTCCGCGGCAGCGGTGGAGCTCGCGCCGGCGGCGGCACCGGCCGCCTCCTTGCCCTGGAAGCCGGAGAGCAGCTGGATGACCTGCTGGCGGACGCGGTTGAGGTCAGCGCCCAGCTTCTGCAGGACCTGCGCGGCGACGCCCTCGCCCTCGCGGATCAGGCCGAGCAGGATGTGCTCGGTGCCGATGTAGGAGTGGCCGAGCTGCAGCGCCTCGCGCAGGGACAGCTCGAGCACCTTCTTCGCGCGCGGGGTGAAGGGGATGTGGCCGGACGGGGCCTGCTGGCCCTGACCGATGATCTCCTCGACCTGGGCGCGCACGGCCTCGAGGGAGATGTCGAGCGACTCGAGCGCCTTGGCGGCGACGCCTTCGCCCTCGTGGATGAGGCCGAGCAGGATGTGCTCGGTCCCGATGTAGTTGTGCGAGAGCATGCGGGCCTCTTCTTGGGCCAGCACGACAACTCGTCGGGCTCGGTCGGTGAACCGCTCGAACATGTGCGCCTCGATTCTTGTCCGTGCACAGGTGGATCTCGTCCGCCTCTGCTCCCACCCTGCCAGTGCGGTGGTCGTGGGTGCATCCGGGTGGACGCCTCTTCCAACTATCAGCCAAGCCTACGTGTTCCCGCCTGAACGACCCATCTCCATCCGCTGTCAGCGAACAGGGTCGTCGTCACACAGGAGTCGGCGAGGACTCCCCCGTGACTCCGCACTCACTTCAGCGGCCGGAGGGCGGCCCCAACGGGGGCTTGTGGGGAGTGGATCAGGGCCCGTCGCCGAGGTGCGGCGACGAGCCCTGCGCTCGTGGTGCAGCACTCACGCGGAGTGCTCGCGAGCGACGATCAGTGCGCGGCCTCGTAGGCGGCGCGGATCTCCTCGGGGACGCGGCCGCGCTCGGAGAGCTCGTGGCCGTTCGCGATCGCCCAGGCGCGGATCTCCTTGGGGGTCGGGCCGTCGTTGGAGGCAGCCGACTTCTTGGATCCGCCGCGCTTGGCGGGAGCGCCGGTGACCTTGCGGGCGTGGCCGACGAACGGAGCAATCGCCTCGCGCAGCAGTTCAGCGTTGTCGTCGTTCAGGTCGATTTCGTACGAGGTGCCGTCGAGACCGAAAGAAACGGTCTGGGTTGCCTCGCCACCGTCGATGTCGTCAACGAGGACGATCGTGACCTTCTGAGCCATTTGCTTTTCTCCCTGCGCAAAAGAATTACCTACCCCGGAATTGAAACACATTCCGAGGCCCACGAGAAGGTCCCGGACTCGTTCACCACGGTGGTTCGGTCCACCCGGTCACAATTCAGCGACACCCGTGACCTGCTATTCCCCGAGAGCGGGCTTCTCAACCATTCCGGCCGCGGCGGCCCGAAAGGGAAGCATTCTCAGCGTGCGTTGCGCTCGAAGACGAGTCGAAGACCCTGCAACGTCAGCCACGGCTCATGATCGGTGAAGACTCGGCATTCGTCGTAGACCAGCGGGGCAAGATGGCCGGTGGCCACGACGGCGAGATCATCGACCTGTTCACCGAGCTCTTCGGCAATGCGGGCCACCATTCCGTCGACCTGGGCCGCCAGACCGAAAAGAAGACCCGACTGAAGTGCCTCGACGGTGTTGCGTGCAATGACCTGACGCGGACGCTTCAATTCGACCATCCGCAACTGCGCCCCGCGACGCCCCAATGCCTCCAGGGAGATCTGCACACCGGGTGCAATCGCGCCGCCGACATAGGCCCCACGCGCGTTCACGACGTCAAACGTGGTGGCGGTGCCGAAGTCGACCACCACCGCCGGGCCACCGAAATAGTGCGCCGCGGCGACCGCATTCACGATGCGGTCACTTCCCACCTCGCGTGGGTTGTCGGTCATGACACCGATTCCGGTGCGAACCCCGGGCTCAACCACGACGGCCGCAATTCCGCCGAAGTGGGAATTCAGCATCTGACGCCATTCCGCCAGCACCGACGGAACCGCCGAGCAGACGGAGAAACCACGCACGTCACGCAGGTCGACGGCGTCGGACTCGGCGAGCAGTCCACGCAGCAGCACGGCCCACTCGTCCGCGGTACGTCGTTCGTCGGTGGAGACACGCCACGTCGCCACGACCTCGTCGCCGTCGAGCACGCCGAGGGTGGTGTGTCCGTTGCCGATGTCGGCCGTGACGAGAGGCATCAGTCCTCCTGCAGGTCCAGCCCGAGGTCGAAGACGACGACCGAGTGGGTCAGCGCGCCGACGGAGATGAAGTCGACGCCGGTCTCGGCGACCTCACGGGCACGCTCCAGCGTCAGGCCGCCCGACGCCTCCAGGACGGTGCGGCCCGCAGCGATCTCGACCGCCTCACGCATGGCGTCGGTCGACATGTTGTCGAGCAGGACGCGTTCGACGCCCACCTCGAGCAGGTCCCGCAGGGCGTCGAGGGTGTCCACCTCGACCTCCACCGGCAGACCGGGGAACGTGCGGCGGACGGCCTCCAGCGCGGGGACGTGGCCGCCGGCAGCTGCAACGTGGTTGTCCTTGACCATCGCCATGTCGGAGAGCGAGAAGCGGTGGTTGACGCCGCCGCCCATCCGCACGGCGTACTTCTGCAGGGCTCGCCAGCCCGGCAGCGTCTTACGGGTGTCGAGGACCTTCGCCTTCGTCCCCTCCAACGCATCGACCCAGTGCGAGGTCGCGGTGGAGACGGCCGAGAGGTGCGAGGCGAAGTTGAGGGCGGTGCGTTCGGCGGTCAGCAGGCCGCGGACCGGGCCGGCGACCGTCATCACGCGGTCCCCCGCCGCGACGCGGGTGCCGTCGGCGACGCGGTGGGAGATCGTGACGGTGTCGCCCATGACCTCGGCGAAGACCAGCGCCGCGACCCCGAGACCGGAGACGACGCCGGGTTCGCGGGCGTTGAAATGCGCGACCGCCGTCTGCGCCTCGCCCAAGGTGGCGACCGAAGTGGTGTCGAGACCGGCAGCGGCGCCCAGGGCAGCGTCAAGCGGGAGGTCCTCCTCGAGCGCGACCCGGATGTGGCGCAGTTGCGCCTCGGGGTCGAGGCCGGCGGCCTCCAGCTCGGCCCTCAGGTCGGCACCGAGCGCGGAGGTGTCGGCGAACGACGGCAGACGGGACGCGGCGGCGTGGGTGCCGGCGCTCGGCGCTCCGCCGTGGGAGTGCTGGGTCATCGGACTCCTTCGGTGACGGGCGCGATCAGGCTGCCCGGGACGTGGTCGGTGGTGTCGGTGGCACGGGCCGCGGAGAACGTCGTCTCCAGGCGCAGGCTTTCGGCGTTGCCGACCAGACGGGTGTCGAGGTTGCCGGCCCAGGCGACGTCGTCGCGGTCAGGGTGGTCCTCACGCCAGTGCGAACCGCGGGTCTCCTCGCGGGCCTGCGCGGCGAGTGCGAGCGCGGTGGAAACGGTCAGCAGATTGGTGGCCTCCCAGGCCTCCAGCTGCGGGGAGGCGTCGCGGTCGGCACCGATCGCGCCGAGCGCCGTGACGGCGTCGGCCAGCCCCTCCGCGGTGCGCAGCACGCCGACCTTCGACGTCATGACTTCCTGGATCACCGTGCGGGACTCCCCCGGCACCAGGCCGGACGGTTCGCGGGCGTCGGCGACGTCGGCCCAGGGACGCAGTTCGTCGGGCAGGACGGCGGCGATCCGGCGCGCGAAGACGAGGCCTTCGAGCAACGAGTTGGACGCCAGACGGTTGGCGCCGTGCACGCCCGAGCAGGCGACCTCGCCGGTGGCGTAGAGCCCGGGGACGTCGGCGCGGCCGTGGATGTCGGTGCGGACGCCACCCGATGCGTAGTGCTGGGCAGGGGCGACGGGGATCAGGTCGACGGCCGGATCGATGCCGTGCTGGCGGCAGGTGGCGAGGATCGTCGGGAACCGGTGCTCCCAGAACTCCGCGCCGAGGTGACGGGCGTCGAGCCACATGTGCGGCTTCTGCGTCTCCTCCATCCGGCGGTGGATCGCCTTGGCAACGACGTCGCGCGGGGCAAGGTCGGCGAGCTCGTGGACGCCCTGCATGAACCGGTTGCCGTCGAAGTCGACGAGGAACGCGCCCTCGCCGCGGACGGCCTCGGAGATCAGCGGCTGCTGACCGCGGGCACCGTCGCCGAGGTACATGACGGTGGGGTGGAACTGGACGAACTCGAGGTCACGCAGGGTCGCGCCGGCGCGCAGTGCCACCGCCATGCCGTCTCCGGTGGAGACCCGCGGGTTGGTGGTCTGACTGAAGACCTGGCCGAGGCCGCCGGAGGCGAGGACGACCGCTCGACAGTGGACGGCACCGACGCCGTCGCGCTGCCCCTCCCCCATCACGTGCAGGGTGATCCCGGCGACGCCACCGTCGGCGGCGAGCAGGAGGTCGACAGCCAGGGCGTGCTCGATCACCTCGATGTCGTCGGTGCGGTGCACCGCGGCGATCAGGGCGCGCTGGATCTCGGCGCCCGTGGCGTCGCCGCCGGCGTGCGCGATCCGGTCACGGTGGTGGCCGCCCTCGCGGGTCAGCGACAGGTGGCCGTCGTGGGAGTCGAAGACGGTGCCGAGCGCGATGAGTTCGCGCACCGCGTCGGGGCCCTCGGTGACCAGGGCGCGCACGGCGTCGAGGTCGCAGGCACCCGCGCCGGCGACGAGGGTGTCGTGCTCGTGCTGCTCGGGGGTGTCTCCGGGGCCGAGGGCTGCGGCGATGCCGCCCTGCGCCCACTGCGTGGACCCCGCGGACAGGACGTCCTTGGTGACCACGAGGACCTTCAGCGCCGGGTCGGCCGCCTCGATCCGCAGAGCGGCGGTGAGGCCGGCGATGCCGGAGCCGACGACGACGACGTCGGCCTGCGTGGTCCACCCGGGGGTGGGGGCGGTCAGACGGTGCGGGAGCAAGGTCTACTCAGCTCTGGTCGGCCCCGCCACGCGTCCGGCCGGGGCCGGAGGCGTCAGCGGGGATCGGATCAGTGGTGCGGGGAAGGTGTCAGCGAGCAGTTCAACGGGCGGCGAGGTCGCCGCGCACCAGGTCGTCGGCACCGAAGGTGTCGGCCGGGTCCGCGGAGGTGCCCATGATCTTGTTGTCGCGGTCGACGAAGACGACCTTGGGCTCGTAGGCCTTGGCCTCGGCGGTCTCCATCTGGCCGTAGGCGATCAGGATGACCAGGTCGCCGGGGTGCACCAGTCGGGCCGCGGCACCGTTGATGCCGATGATGCCGGAGCCACGCTCGCCGGCGATCGTGTACGTCTCCAGTCGGGCACCGTTGTCGATGTCGACGATGTGGACGAGCTCGCCCGGCAGGATGTCGGAGGCGTCCAGCAGGTCCTCGTCGACGGTCACGGAGCCGACGTAGTGCAGGTCGGCCTGGGTGACGGTCGCGCGGTGGATCTTGGACTTCATCATCGTGCGCAGCATGGGTTTCTCCTTAGGGGTGCTGCTGGGAAGCGGTGTCTCAGGCCTGGGCCGGCGCGGGGGCGCCGATCACCAGGGGCATGTTGTCGATCAGGCGGGTCGCGCCGACGCGCGCCGCGATCAGGATCCGGGCCTCGGTGCCGGGGGCCACGTCGGCGGGGACCGGGGAGAGGTCCGGGAGGCGGATCTCGAGGTAGTCGAGGTCCACCTTGTGGGCGCTGCGCAGCTCGGCGCGGGCCTCCAGCAGAGCGGTCTCCAGGCCGTGGCGGGCGCCGTTCTGGGCGGCACGCAGGACGCGGCTGAGCGCGAGGGACGCGGTGCGCTGTTCGGGGGTGAGGTAGCGGTTGCGGCTGGACTTCGCCAGGCCGTCGTCCTCGCGGACGGTCTCGGCGCCGACGACGTCGATACCCATGCAGAGGTTCTGCGCCATCGCGCGGATCAGGACCAGCTGCTGGTAGTCCTTCTGGCCGAAGACGGCGACGTCGGGACGCACCAGGCCGAACAGCTTCGCAACGACGGTGAGGACGCCACGGAAGTGGATCGGGCGGGTGGCGCCTTCGAGGACGGAACCGAGCGGGCCCGGCTCGACGGTGATCTGCTCGTCGGTCTCGCCGGCACGGACGCCGCCGGGGTAGACCTCCTCGGCGGTGGGCGCGAAGACGATGTCGACGCCACGGGCGCCGGCGAGCTCGAGGTCGGCGTCCAGAGTGCGGGGGTAGCGGTCGAGGTCCTCGCCGGGCGCGAACTGCAGCGGGTTGACGAAGATCGACACCACGACCTGGCCGGTCTCGCCGACGCGGGCGCGGGCCTCGGTCATCAGCGAGCCGTGGCCCTCGTGCAGGGCACCCATGGTGGGCACCAGGCCGACCTTGGCGCCGGCGGCACGGGCGGGTGCCAGGAACTCGGCGAGCTCGGCGCGCGAACGGGCGACCTTGGGGAGCGTGGCGGCGGAAGACTGGCTCTGGGCCGGGTCCTGGGCCTGGGTCTGGGTCTGGGTCTGGGTGGTCACCGGATCTCCTCGGGGGTGACGGCGCGCAGCTCACCGCGTTCGGCTGCGTCGAGCAGCTCGGAGATGCGGGCGGCGCGGATGGGAAGCAGACGTCCGTCGGTGACGACGCGGCTCAGCGTGGCGCGAGCCATAGCCAGGTACGACGTGAGCGTCTGCGGGGCGTTGGACGAGATGTCGTCCAGGTGGGCGGCGACGGTCTGGACGTCGCCACGCACGATCGGGCCGGTCAACGCGGCGTCGCCGGCGTCGAGGGCGTTGTCGAGCGCTGCGGTGAGCAACGGACGCAGGGTGCCGGCGGGGTCGTCCGCCCCGGCAGCGCGCAGGATCTCCATCGCCTCGGTGACGAGGGTGACGAGGTGGTTCGCGCCGTGCGCGAGACCTGCGTGGTAGAGGGTGCGGCGCTCTTCGTCGACCCACATCAGCCGTCCGCCGAGGTCGGCGACGAGCTGCATCGCGAGGTCGCGTTCGGTGGGTCGGGTGGTGACGCCGAAGACGCAGCCGGTCAGGCGCGGGAGGTCGACGTCGGTGCCGGTGAACGTCATCGCGGGGTGGAGCGCGACGACGCGGGCGCCGAGCGCCTCGGCCGGCGCGAGCACGGAGAGACCGTGGCGGCCCGAGGTGTGCACGACGACCTGGCCCTCGCGGATCGCGCCGGAGTCGGCCAGGACGGTGACGACGTTGCCGAGCATGTCGTCGGGGACCGTCAGGAGCAGCAGGTCGGCAGCACGCGCGACGTCGCTGGGCTTGGCCGTGGGTACGCCGGGCAGCAGCGCGTCGATCCGGGCGCGCGAAGCGTCGGACTCTCCCGCAGCAGCCACGACGTCGTGGCCTGCAGCGCGCAGGGCAGCGGACAGGACGGCGCCGACTCGGCCGGCACCGACCACGCCCACCGTGAAGGTGGTGCTCATTCAAGGCCTCCCGTTCCAGTCCCTCCGACCACCCCTGACGGGGCCGGTGTGGGTACCAGACGATTCGCTCTGACTGATGGGTCAACGTAGACGCTACGCCTGCCTGTTCCGGGGCAACACCCGCAGGGGGTGTGACCTGGACCACTGGTCCGGACGGCTCGGTGACGTGACCGGAGCCAACCGCAAGCAACCGACCGCGTACGCCGACCTCGTTTCCGCAGGCAGTCGCGCCGACGACGAGTGACAGCGCACCGATCTCTCTGGCGGACCGGGAGCGGACCGACTTCCGGAAGGGGCTGGGATCCCCGGTTCACCGGACGGCGACACCTGGACGCGGGGAGAATCCCCCCCGTGAACTCGACCCGGACCTCAAGCCCTTCCTTCCTCCCGGCTCGTCAGGCGATCGGCTACGTGCTCGCCCTCGCCGGCATCCTGTGGTGCCTGATGAGTCTGAGTGAGCGTTCCGGGTCGACGGTCACCGTGACCACCCACATGGTCGGACTGTTCCTCATCGCCACGATGGCGACCCTGTGGCCCCGGCGCCCCGGAACCCGCCTGACCACGCGCCATGTCCTGACGGTGATGGCTGTCGCAGTCGTGATCTGGCTCGTCTACTCCGTCGCCCTGCCCGAGGACCTCGGCGAGGTGCCGGGCGTGGTCGCGGTGGCCCTAGGGATCGTGCTGCTCCTCGCGGGTACCGCCGCCTTGTGGAGGGACAGCAGCCGGCGCGACCGTTGGTTCCTCGCAATGACCGTCGGCGTCTCAGCGCTGGCCACCGTCACGGCCCAGGTGCTCGCCTGAGCACGCCCCGCTGACGTTCCTGCTCCGCCACGGCGGAGCGGTAATCTCGCGGCATGGTCTTCGAGCTCCCGCGTCACCCCGACGGTCGCCCGCGCATGGTCACCCGCGTGGTGCGCCGGGCCCTCAAGCCGACGGTCGGCGTCGTCGTTCCGGCCTACGGCGTCGAGGCCTACCTCGCCGCGACCCTGGACTCGCTGATCGCCCAGACGTACCCGCACTGGCGATGCGTCGTCGTCGACGACGGGTCCCCCGACCGCTCCGGTGAGATCGCCGACGCCTACGCCGCCCAGGACAGGCGGATCACCGTCCTGCACACCGACAACGGTGGCCTGGGGGCGGCCCGCAACCGCGGCACGAAGGCCGTGAAGGGCGAGTACCTGGCCTACCTCGACTCCGACGACGTCCTCGCGCCCGACGCTCTCGAACACCTCGTCGCCACCGCTGAGGAGTCCGGTTCGGACTTCGTCGCCGCCGTGCTGCAGCGGGTCGAGGCCGAGCCTCCGGCCGGTGAGGGCACGTTCGTCCCGGAGTGGTTGGCGAACCTGCACTCCGAGCCGCGTCGTCGGATCCGGATCGAGGACCACTGCGAGATGCTCGGTGACGTCTTCGCGGTCACCAAGCTGTGGCGTCGTCGGTTCTGGGACGCCGAGCGCCTCTCGTGGCCCGAGCGGATCCGCTACGAGGACCAGCCCACCACCACCCGCGCCTTCCTGGCTGGCACCTTCGACGTCACCACGCACGTGGTCTACGACTGGGTGATCCGCACCGACGGCACCTCGATCACGCAGCAGCGCCACACCGTCGCCGACCTGCTGGACCGTTGGCGCACCAAGGAGTGGACGGTCGCGTCGGTGGAGGCGCACGGCGACGCCCACGTCACCGAGGTGTTCTGGACGAAGATCCTGCCCGGCGACCTCTGGATGTACTTCTCCCAGATCCCCGGCGCCGACGACGAGTGGTGGACCGAGCTCCACGGCGGCCTGACCCGGATCTGGGGCGAGCGTTCCCTGCTCGACTCGATCCTGGTGCCGCACGAGCGGATCACCGGATGGCTGGTGCAGCAGGGACGACGTGCCGACGCCGAACGCTTGGTCTCCTACGTCGAACAGGTGGGCGCCGACGCGCTGCCGCACTCCGCCGACGGCCTGCGTCTGGCTCTACCTGCCGACGTCCTGGACCTGAAGACGCTTCCCGCTGACGTCGACGTCCTGCGTGAGTGGGAGATCCGCGTCTCCTGACGCCTCCCCCGACGCTTCGCCCCGCGGACGTCATAAGAATCGTGGGTTCTGACCCCGGATCCTTATGACGTCCGAGCAACGCCACTGCGGGACGTCATAAAGATCGTGGCCTGTGGGCCTCGATTCTTATGACGTCCGGGGGAAGTGGGCGGAAATGCCGAAGGCCCCCGGAGAGATCCGGGGGCCTTCGGCGTATGACTTCGGGTGCTGCGGGGCGGAGCGGGGGCTCAGGCGCCCTTGCGCTTCTCCTGACGAGCAGCGGTCTTCCAGGAGTCCAGCTCGGAACGCAGGGTGTCGATCTCGGCCTCGAGCTCGGCAACGCGGACGATCGCCTCGGCCGCGCGGGTGTCGGACTCGTCCAGCTGGAGCGCGAGCTCCTTGTGGGCCTTCTCCGACAGGTCGGCACGACGGGCCTCGGAGTTCATCTTCAGCGTCGCAGTGGCAGCACGCTCCAGAGCCTTGCTGAGCTCGGTCTCGAGCTGGGAGATGACTTCCTGACGCGCAGCGATGCGGGCCTGCATCGTCTCGGCGAACTCCATGTTCTCCTTCGCCCGGCGCGCAGTGATGTCGCGGTAGGCCGCTGCCTGCTTGGCGCGATCCTCGGCGGCGTCGCGACGGGTCTGCAGCAGCTCGGAGTGGGTGATCTTCACCGAGCCGGCGCCCAACGCGACGGCGACGAACGCCGACACGACCACCAGCGCATTGTTGCCCGAGGCGACAGAGCCCAGGACGACGACAGCGGCGAGCGCGATCAGCGCGACGGCGACGGTCACACGGGTGCTCCGCTGACGGCGTCGGGAGACGGAAGTGGCGGCGGTCGGGGAAGTCATGCCCTACAGGCTAGGGGGCGCCGTGTCCTCGTGGTATTCGACACGCAATTTCGAGCAACTTTCCACCGGCCGTCACACTGAGAGCGCCCAGCGCCGCGAGCAGGGCCACGCCCACACGCTCCAGACGCAGGTCCGGGCTGCCGGAGAGCCACGTCAGGCCGAAGCCGACGTGTCCCCCTGCGAGAAGTGCACCGGCCACCGCGCACGCGCGTCCCAGTACCAGCCGGTTCACCATGCGTTCGGGATCCAGGGTTGCCCTGCCACGCACTGCCCGGCGGGTCACGCGGGCAACCCCCACGAGCACCGCGCCGATGAACCAGAGCCCCAGCACCGGCAGCCATCCGACCGGACGGGCGTCACCGAGGGAGTCGGCCAGGACCCGCCAGCCCCACCCGAGCACACCGCCCAGGACCACCGCGGCGACCAACGTCGCCCAGCCGATCGGGCTCAGGCGCCCCGGCGAGTAGTCGTCGGACTCCTCGCCGGGCGTCTGGCCTGAGGCGTGGTCGGGATCGCCGTGCGGCGGCAGGTGGGAGTCCCTCACGGAAGTTCGAGGACGATGTCCTCGCGCAGCACCACACCGGTGCGGTCGGTCGCTTCGATCAGTTCGGCCACCGGGCCGTGGTCGACGAGCAGTGCGTCGGCCTCCAGGTCGAGCCACGGCTGCAGCACGAAGGCACGCTCGTGGGCGCGCGGGTGGGGCAGCTGGAGCGCCTCGGTGTTGGAACGACGCTCACCGAGCTGAACGATGTCGACGTCGAGGGTGCGGGGCGCGTTGCGCACCTCGCTGCGCTCACGGTCGAAGGCCTCCTCGATGCTCAGGCAACGCTCGAGCAGACGACGGGCCGGGAGCGTCGTGTCGATCAGGACCACGGCGTTGAGGTACGACGGCGAACCCTCGGGCGCACCGACCGGCGCGGTCTCGTAGACCGGGGAGACGTCAGTCAGCCACAGGTCCGGGGTGTCACCCAGGGCGTTGATCGCGCCCTGCAGAGCAGCGCGGCGTTCGCCGAGGTTGGAGCCCAGGGAGATGACACCCCGACGGATCGGGTGCATCTCGCCGGTCAGGGCGTCGGTGTCGATCAGGTGCGGGTTGGGCGATTCGGTCACTTCTTCGTCCTCTGCTTCCTGGTGATGCTCAACGTCACGTCACCGAAGGTCGCCTGGATGGGCGCGTCCGGCTTGTGCAGGGTCACACGGACCCATTCAACACGGCTGTAGGTGAGCGCCACGTCGGCGATCCGCTGCGCGACGGTCTCGATGAGGTCCACGGGGTCACGCTCGACAGCGGACTTCACCGCGTCGACGAGCTCGCCGTAGTGGACCGTTTCGGCCAGGTCGTCGCTCGCCGCGGCCGGGCGGGTGTCGATGCCGAGGGTGAGGTCGACGACGAAGATCTGGCCTTCGCGACGTTCGAAGTCGAAGACACCGTGGTGGCCGTAGCACTCGATGCCGGTCACGGTCAGTTCGTCGACGCTGTGTTCGTCAACGCTGTGTTCGTCCGGTCCGTGCTCGTCGCGCAAGGCTTCTTCACACACTGCTGGCGCCTCTTTCTCGACGGGGGGCAAGGGGGGACGGTCGATGACCGTCCGAGAAAACTACGTGAGGGCTGCGACCCGGCGCCAGACCTTCAACACGTCCTGGGTGGCGGTGACGTCGTGGACCCGCACGCCCCACACGCCGCGTTGGGCGAGCAGGAGGGTGAGTGCTGCGCCGGCGTGCTCCCGTCCTGAGACGGGACGGGGGGTGCCGTCGGCGTCGGCGAGCAACGCGCCGAGGAAGCTCTTGCGCGACGCGCCCACCAGCAGCGGGAACCCCAACGACTCGATCTCGTCGAGTGCCTCGACCAGGAGCCAGTTGTCGTCGGCGGTCTTCGCGAAGCCCAGGCCGGGATCGAGGATGATCCGGTCCTCGGCGATCCCGGCGGCGCGGTACGCCTCCAGACGCGACTCCAGCTCACGACGCACTCCCGCGACGACGCCGCCGTCGTAGTGGGTGAACGCCTCGGACTGCATGTCGGTGGAGTGCGCCCGCCAATGCATGCCCAGGTAGAGCGCACCGGTGGAGGCGGCGACGTCGAGGATCTCGGGGTCGGCAAGACCCCCGGAGACGTCGTTGACGACAGCTGCGCCCGCAGCCACGGCAGCAGCCGCGACCTCGGAACGCATCGTGTCGACCGAGATCACCGCACCGGCCGCAGCCAGGGCAGTGATGACGGGGACGACGCGGTCCAGTTCCTCCTCCAGCACCGGGCGGGTCGCGCCCGGGCGGGTGGACTCCCCACCGATGTCGAGGACGTCGGCACCGGCAGCCATCAGCTCGAGGCCGTGGGCCACCGCCGCCTCGGTGTGGGCGAAGCGGCCACCGTCGGAGAACGAGTCAGGGGTGACGTTGACGATGCCCATCACCACCGGCCCGGGAAGCCCCGGGACAGGCAAGGAAGGGAGGGTCTGCTCGGTCACCGGGTCAGCGCGGGTGATTCATGATCAGGGCCATCGCCTCGGAGCGGGTGGCCGCGTCACGCATCTGGCCACGGACCGCGGAGGTGATGGTGCGGGCGCCGGCCTTGCGGACGCCGCGCATCGTCATGCAGAGGTGTTCGGCCTCGATCACCACGATCACGCCACGCGCTTCGAGGATCTCCACCATCGCCTCGGCGATCTGGGTGGTGAGTCGCTCCTGGACCTGCGGACGACGCGAGTACACGTCGACCAGGCGGGCCATCTTGGACAGGCCGGTGATCTTGCCCGTCGCCGAAGGGATGTACCCGACGTGCGCGACGCCGTGGAACGGCACCAGGTGGTGCTCGCACATCGACCACAGCTCGATGTCCTTGACCAGCACCATCTCGTCGTGACCGAGGTCGAAGGTGGTGGTCAGGACGTCCTCGGGACGCTGACGCAGCCCCTGGGTGAGCTCGGCATACGCACGCGCGACGCGGGCCGGGGTGTCGTGCAGGCCCTCGCGGGTGACGTCCTCGCCCATCGCGGCCAGCAGCTCACGCACTGCCGCCTCGGCGCGGGCGTGGTCGAACTCGGGAATGTCCGCAGGGTCGCGGTCGGGAAGGCCGATCGGGTCGGTCATGGGGTTCAGGACTCCTGGGTCGGGGCCGGACCGCCGTGGACGTCACCGTCCGGGCCGGGAGGGGTGATCACGTCAGCCGCCTCGTCCTGACCCTTGTCGAGGACGACAGCGTTGGGGTTGGCGGCCGCAGCGAGGGCGGCGTCGCGGTCACGGACGTACTGCGGGACCTCGACCGGCGGCAGGGTGGAGGGCACACGGCGCTCCGAACCCGTCCAGGCCGGACGCGCAGGACGACGCCGCAGCGGCTCGAAGATCTTCGCGACCTGCGCCTTGTCGAGAGTCTCCTTGTCGAGGAGTTCCAGGACGAGGGCGTCGAGGACGTCGCGGTTCTCGACGAGGATCTCGAACGCCTCGTGGTGGGCGTCGGTGAGCAGGGTCCGGACCTCGAGGTCGACCTGTGCGGCGACGGCTTCGGAGTAGTCGCGGGAGTGACCCATGTCGCGGCCCAGGAACGGCTCGGAGTTGTTGGAACCGAGCTTCACCGCGCCCAGGGAGGAGGTCATGCCGTACTCGGTGACCATCGCTCGGGCAGTGCCGGTGGCCTTCTCGATGTCGTTGCCGGCGCCCGTGGTGGGGTCGTGGAAGACGAGCTCCTCGGCGGCGCGGCCACCGAGCATGTAGGCGAGCTTGTCGAGCAGCTCGGAGCGGGTCTGGGAGTACTTGTCCTCGTCGGGCAGCACCATCGTGTAGCCCAGCGCGCGACCGCGCGGGAGGATCGTGACCTTGTGGACCGGGTCGGTGCCGGGAAGGGCCGCTGCGACCAGGGCGTGGCCGCCCTCGTGGTACGCGGTCACGAGCTTCTCGTGGTCGCTCATGATCCGGGTGCGACGCTGCGGACCGGCGATGACGCGGTCGATCGCCTCGTCGAGGAAGTCCTTGGTGATCAGGTCGGCGCCGCTGCGGGCGGTGAGCAGCGCGGCCTCGTTGAGGACGTTCGCGAGGTCGGCACCGGTGAAGCCGGGGGTGCGACGCGCGACGGTCTGCAGGTCGACGTCGGGGCCGATCGGCTTGCCCTTGGCGTGGACCTGGAGGATCTTGTGACGGCCGTCGAGGTTGGGGGCGTCGACCTGGATCTGGCGGTCGAAGCGGCCCGGACGCAGCAGTGCGGGGTCGAGGACGTCGGGACGGTTGGTCGCGGCGATCAGGATGACGCCACCGCGGACGTCGAAGCCGTCCATCTCGACGAGCAGCTGGTTGAGGGTCTGCTCGCGCTCGTCGTGACCGCCACCCATGCCGGCGCCACGGTGACGACCCACGGCGTCGATCTCGTCGATGAAGACGATCGCGGGGGCGTTCTCCTTGGCCTGCTCGAACAGGTCGCGGACACGGGAGGCACCGACACCGACGAACATCTCGACGAAGTCGGAGCCGGACATCGTGTAGAACGGCACGCCGGCCTCACCGGCGACGGCGCGTGCGAGCAGCGTCTTTCCGGTGCCGGGGGGGCCGTAGAGCAGGACGCCCTTGGGGATCTTGGCGCCGACGGCCTGGAACTTCGCGGGCTCGGCGAGGAACTCCTTGATCTCCGCGAGCTCCTCGAGCGCCTCCTCGGCGCCGGCCACGTCGGCGAACGTGGTCTGGGGCATGTCCTTGGTGATGAGCTTGGCCTTGGACTTGCCGAACTGCATGACGCCGCGGCCGCCACCGCCCTGGGCCTGGTTCATCAGGAAGATGAACAGGAGCACGATCAGCGCGAACGGGAGAAGAGTCATCAGCAGCGATCCGAGCAGGCTGGCCTGCGGGACCTCGGTGTTGTACTTCTCGACCTTGCCGGCCTCGAACTGCTCCTGGACGGCGCGCTCGATGTCGTCCTGGGTGGAGGTCAGCCAGTAGGAGCGGACCTTCTCGGAGCCCTTGCGGGCGTCCTTGTGGAGGGTCGCCTCAATCTCCTGGTCGCCGTCGACGAAGGTGATCTCCTTGACCTTGCCCTCGGCGATGAACGAGTTCATCTCAGAGGTGGTCACCTCGTCGTACCCGTCGTCGGGCGCGAACAACTGGATGGCCAGCAGGACGCCGAGCGCCGCGATGACCATCCACAACCAGGGGCCCTTGAAAATGCGCTTCACAGGCTTCTTTCCACTCCGGGTTCAACCACTCGTCCGACTCCGGCGACGCTACACCGGGGCACCGACAGTGACCCCCGCGCAGCACGACAGGGTCGGCGCACCCTCCCAGTCTCGCAGGCGAGCCGAAATCTTGCTGCCCCGACACCACGGCGAAGCACGGTTCGCCACACTCGGATCAACCTCCGCGGCAGTGCCCTGGCCGTCCCGGAAGACGACAGCACCCCGCCCGGCGAACCGGACGGGGTGCTGACAGGAGGGGGGAACGGCTCGTGCGGAGCCGGTGATCCGCGAGGGATCAGGAGTAGACGTGGGGCGCGAGGGTGCCGATGTCGCGCATGTTGCGGTACTTCTCGTTGTAGTCGAGGCCGTAGCCGACGACGAACTCGTTGGGGATGTCCCAGCCGACGTACTTCGGCTCGACCGGCATCGCCAGCGCCTCGGGCTTGCGCAGCAGGGTGGCGATCTCCACCGAGCGCGGGCCGCGGTTGCGCAGCGAGTTGACCAGCCAGGACAGGGTGAGACCGGTGTCGATGATCTCGTCGACGATCAGGACGTCGCGTCCCGAGATGTCGCTGTCGAGGTCCTTGAGGATGCGCACGACGCCGGAGGACTTGGTGCCCGATCCGTACGAGGAGATGGCCATCCAGTCCATCTCGATGTGACGCGGCATCGCGCGGGACAGGTCAGCCATGACCATGACGGCGCCGCGAAGGACACCGACGACCACCAGGTCGCGTCCCTCGTAGTCGGCGGTGATCTGCTCGGCCATCTCGGCCAGGCGAGCCTGGATCTGCTCCTCGGTGAAGAGGATGTTCACCAGGTCGTTCTCTACGTGGGAGGACTCCATGACTCCGACGATACCGCCACCCCCGCGGCGCTGCCGAGCGGGCGGGCCCTGTCCCGCTCCGGTGTGGCTCAGGAGTCGAGCGACGGTGCCCGCTCGAAGATCACGACCCCGTCACGACGCAGGCCGCGCAGGTGCCCGGGCAGGTCGATCCACCGCTGGCCACGCCATGCGGTGACCAGTTCCTCCAGTGCCAGGACGTGACCGTGGAACAGTTCGGCATCAATCGCACCGGACGCCACCGCGGCGCTGCGCAACACCCGTCGGCGCAGGGCCGCAGGCAATTGCGACAGCCCGTCGACGGCGAGGGCGTCGGGCTGTCGCAGCCAGTTGTCGGCCATCGCGTCGAGGGCCTCCATGTCGACCCGCAACGACTCCGCGGTGCGGGCCAGCGTCTCCGCGACGCCGGGACCGAGCTCGCGCTCCAGCACCGGCAGGACGTCCATCCGCACCCGCGAGCGCAGGTAGCGCGGGTCGGTGTTGTGGGGGTCGGACCAGAAGTCGAGCTCCTCGTGGCGGCAGGCCGCCTCGGTCTGGCTGCGGCGGATGCCGAGCAGCGGACGCCGGTAGCGGTCGAAGCCGGGGCGCATGCCGGCGATCGACCTGCCGCCCGAGCCGCGCGTCAGCCCCAGCAGGACGGTCTCGGCCTGGTCGTCGAGGGTGTGACCCAGGAAGACGGCGTCGGCGGAGAACTTCTCCGCAACCTGGTCGAGGACGGCGTACCTGGCCTGACGGGCCGCGGCTTCGGGACCCTGACCTGCACCTTCGACCTGGACCCGGATCCCGACGGTCTCGTCGACCCCGATCGCCCGCATCTGGGCGAGCACCTTCTGGGCCTGCTCCGCGGAGCCGTCCTGGAGGCCGTGGTCGACGGTCGCGCCGACCACCTTCCACGCGCTGCGGCGGGTCTCGAAGACGGTCGCGGCGAGCAGTGCGAGCGAGTCCGCTCCCCCGCTGACGGCAACCACGACGACAGGGTCGCCGGCGGCACCGTCGAGGGCGGACGGGCCGCGGGCGGCCTCGAGGTCGGTGAGTTCACGACGAACGGCCAACCGCACCGCGGCGACGTCGGACTGCAGCGTCACTCGGACTGCTCCTGTTCTGCGTTCTGGGGGTGGATCCGGGCGATCCAGGCGTCCGGGTCGAGGATCTCGGCCTTGCTCGGCAACGTCTCGGGGCTGCTGAAGACGGCGTTGAAACCGTCCTTGCCGACCTGCCCGACGACGGTCTCCACGAAGCGGTACCCGTCGCGGTACTGGGCGGCCTTGGCCTCGAGTCCCAGGAGGCGTCGCACCAGTTTGTCGATGCTGCCCAGGCCCTTGCGTCGTTCGTTGAACTTGGCGCGCACCACGGCGACCGCGTCGGGGCCGATCGCCTCGTTGCCCACGGCGTCCATCACGAAGTCGGCGTGGCCCTCCAGCAACGACATCACGCCGGTGACCTCGTCGATCAGCGCACGTTGCGCGGGCGAGGAGAGCGCCTCGGCGAGACCGCCACTGGGACGCTCGGCGTTGCCGCGCACGGTGGCGAGGACGTCCTTGATCTTCTCGGGCGTGAAGGACGAGGTGTCGACGGTCTCGGTGAGGCGCTGCACGAGGCCACGGACGTGGTCGGCCAGCCACGGCACCGAGGTGAACTGCACCCGGTGGGCCTCTTCGTGGAGGCAGACCCAGAGGCGGAAGACAGCCGGGTCGACGTCGAGGTCGCGTTCCACCTGGACGACGTTGGGAGCGACCAGCATCAGCCTGCCGTGCTCACCGTGGAAGGGGTCGAACTGGCCCAGGATCCGCGAGGACAGGAAACCGAGCAGGGCGCCGACCTCGCCGCCGGTGGCCTTGGAACCGATGGCGTGGGTGATGCCGCGGCGCGCGGACTTCGAGGTGATCCGGTCGACCATCGGCTCGGTCATCATCGCGAACGTGCTCGCGTTGGCTCGGATCCATCCCTCACGGTCGACGACGAGGAGCGGGGCGAGACCGACCTCCCCACCGAGTTCGCACCAGTCGTTGACGAGCTCGGCCGAACGCGCCGCTCCGGCACGGAGCTCGGCGACCGCCTGGGCAGCGTCCTCGGGGGTGATCTCCGGTGGCCGCTTCGCGGTGCGCGCACCGAAGCTGACGGCGAAGTCCCAGTCGATCATCGACGGCTGGTCGGTGGCGCTGCGCTCACTCATGCCCCGACAGTATCTGGCACCGGGTCAGCGCGGGGCTGCTCAGGAAGGTGAGCAGACGCAGCCGGCGAGCGCGGCGGCGAACTGGTCGAGGGTGGCGCGGGCCTGCAGCGTCTTCTCGACCGGGACCTTGTCGGCACCGACGACGAACAGCATCGGGACGCCGGCTGCATCGGTGGTGATGCCGGCCAGGACGTGGACGCCGGTCAGCGTGCCGGTCTTGGCGCGGACCTTGCCCAGACCGTCGTCGGCGGCGACGTCGAAGCGGCTGTTCAGCGATCCGGTGAACCCGGCCACCGGCAGGCCGTCGATGGCCGGACGCAGGCGGGGGTCGTCGTCGGAGGCAGCCAGGGCCAGCGCCGCGACGAGCGTGGTGGCGCTGAGGTGGTTCTTGCGGGAGAGGCCGGAGCCGTCGAGGAGGACGTCACCGGAGACGTCGACGCCCAGCTCGGTCAGGGTGGACAGCACCGACTCCGAGCCGGCGACGAACGAGCCGTCGTCCTCGACCGCGATCCCGACGTGGCGCGAGAGCACCTCGGCGCCCTCGTTGTCGGAGACCTCCAGGACCCGCTCGACGATCTGGGAGACGGGTGCGGAGTCGACGCTGGCCAGCACCTCGGCGTCGGCGGCGACCTCACCGGACTGCGGACCGGAGACGGAGACGCCCCGCTTCTCCAGTGCGTCGGCGAAGACCTGGGCTGCCGCGGCGGCGGAATCGGGGACGCGTCGTCCGGAGTCGGGATCGACGCCGCGATCGACCCAGAGCGCACTGATCGGGGAGACGACCTCCTCACCGACGTAACCGGCCTCCCACTCGGGGTTGTCGGCCGGACCGGTGAAGAGGGAGGCGTCGTAGGAGAGCTTGACCGACGTAGTGCCACGTTCAGTGAGCGCGGTGGCGGTCTCGAACGCGAGCGTCGTCAGGTCGGCCTGCTCGGGGAACGAACCGTTCGGGGCGGGCTCGGCGCGGAGGTAGGGGTCTCCGCCGCCGACCAGGACGATCTCGTCGACGTCGGCACCGACCTCGACGCTCGTGGTGAAGCGGTGGTCGGGCCCCAGGGTCTCCAGGGCAGCGACACCGGTGAGGATCTTTGCGGTGGACGCGGGCGTGAGCCGGTCGTCCCCGGAGGAGAAGACGGGGGTGCCGTCCAGCGTCGCAACGAGGGAAACCACGTGCTTGCCCAGGGAGTCGTCGCGCAGCGCCGAACGGGTGGCCTTGCGGATCGCTGCCGCGTCGAGCGCGGCCTCGGGTGCTTCGTCGGCGACAGCAGGTGCCGTGGGCACCGCGCCGAGGCCGAGGATCTCAGGTGCGGCGACGGGGCCGTCGCTCACGGCGTCGCTCGTCCACCCCAGATAGCGGGGCCCCCAGGCGAAGTGGTCCGCGGCGACAGCGACACCGAGGACACCGACCACCAGCACCGTGGGCGCCCAGATCGCGACCCGTCTCGGGGCGCGACGACTCCCGCGCGTACCGTTCCGTTGGTCACGTCGGCTCACGAATGTCCCCTTCGAGTGTGTTCTGGGGGCCATTGTGCGCGAGACTGGACGATGGCTGTGCCTCGACACCCCATGCGGAGATCCTCCGGAGCAGGTGCGGGTTCCACGGCAGGTGACGCACGAGGCTCCGCACCGGAGCGTTCGCGACGCCGCCCCCATTCTTTGCAACACACGATGACTGAGGTGAAAGAAGCATGTCGTTCGACGTCACGGTCGAGATCGCCAAGGGCGACCGCAACAAGTACGAGGTCGACCACGAGACCGGGCGTGTCCGCCTGGACCGTTACCTCTTCACTTCCTTCGGTTACCCGACCGACTACGGCTACATCGAGGACACCCTCGGCAACGACGGCGACCCGCTGGACGCCATGCTGCTCCTGCCGCAGTCGGTCTTCCCGGGTGTCCTGGTCGAGGCTCGCGCCATCGGCATGTTCAAGATGGTCGACGAGGCCGGCGGCGACGACAAGGTTCTCTGCGTCCCCACCGACGTGCGTTTCGACCACATCCAGGACCTGAGCGACGTCTCCCAGTTCGAGCTGGACGCGATCAAGCACTTCTTCGAGCGTTACAAGGACCTCGAGCCGAACAAGCACGTCATCGGCGCCGACTGGGTCGGCAAGGCCGAGGCCGAGGCCGAGATCGAGGCCTCCCGCAAGCGCTTCGCCGAGGCCGGTCACTGAGACCCACAGCCTGACGACGAGGGCTCCGCACACTTCGGTGTGCGGGGCCCTCGTGGCTTGTGCCCGCGGATTTCCCGCGGAACTGTCGGATTGATGCGCTGACACGCCGTGGCAGTGGCATCAATCCGACAATTGCGCCAGCGAGCGGAGCGAGCGAGCGTCAGGAACGCAGGGCCTCGGCGCGGAGCAGTTCCTCGGGCACCGCGAACGCGTCGACCAGGTCGGTGGCGATCGGGCGGACCTTGCGGCACAGGTTGTTGACCTCGACGGTGATCTGCTTCGAACGCGGCGTCGAGAGGCGGCCGTGCTCGATGAACCAGGCGCGGTCGGCCTCGATCGTCGAGAGGGCGTGCAGGTCGAGGAGCAGCTCCATCGCGTAGCGCTCGTCGCCGTCTTCCATCGCCTTGACCTTGTCGACGAACGCCTCGAACACCAGTCGCTCGACGTGGGCGCGGGCCGTGGCCAGGACGTGGTCCTGGACGTCGGAGAAGACCTCCCCGGGGTTACGTCCGGCCTTCACCCCACCCTGGATCCGTCGGGCAGCGGTCTCGACGAGGTGTTCCTCGCGGAACCGGAACATCGCCAGCTGGTAGTCGGTGTCGAGGATCCCGGCCTCGACGTCCCAGTGGTCCTCCTTGCCGCCGGGCAGGACGTCCTTGACCCGCTCCAGGAGGCGTCGGGCAGCGGTCCTCTCCACGACGGTGTCGACGGCGAGGCCCGCCACGAACTTCACCATCCCGAACTGGTCGAGGTTGCTGAATCCGCCGGAGTAGTCGGTGAGCAGGCCCTTGGCGACCAGCTGCAGCAGGACGTGGTTGTCGCCCTCGAACGTCGTGAAGACGTCGGTGTCGGCCTTGAGCGCCGCGAACCGGTTGACGCTCAGGTACCCCGCTCCGCCGCACGCCTCGCGGCACTCCTGGATGGTGCGGGTGGCGTGCCAGGTGGCCAGCGCCTTCGTGCCCGCCGCACGGGACTCCAACAGCTTGCGGTCCTTCTCGTCGACCTCCTGGCCGTTCGCGCTGGCGGTGAAGACGCTGTGCAGGTTGCCGACCAAGACCTCCTGGGCGAAGTTGAGGGCGTAGGTGCGCGCGATCAGCGGCAGCAGGCGACGCTGGTGCATGCCATAGTCGAGGAGGAGCTGCTCGACGCCCTTCTCCCCCGCCTCGAACTGACGACGACGGTCGGCGTAGTTCACCGCGATCGTCAGCGCGACCTTCGACGCCGTCACGCCGGCGCCGCCGACGGAGACGCGGCCCTGCACGAGCGTGCCGAGCATGGTGAAGAAGCGGCGTCCCTGGGACTCGATCGGCGAGGAGTAGACGCCCTCGGCACTGACCGAGGCGAAGCGGTCGAGCAGGTTCTCCCGCGGGACCCGGACGTCGTCGAACCAGAGGCGTCCGTTGTCGACGCCGTTGAGGCCCAGCTTGTGGCCGCAGTCCTCGATCCGGACGCCCGGAGCGGGCTGGCCGTCGACGCGGATCGGGACGACGAGGGCGTGCACGCCGTGGCGTTCGCCGTTGACCTCGAGCTGGGCGAAGACGACGGCGAGCTCACCGTGGGCGGCAGCGTTGCCGATGTAGTCCTTGCGCGAGGCGTCGTCGGGGGTGGTGACGACGAACTCGTCGGTGGCGGCGTCGTAGCGAGCCACCGTGCCGACCGAGGCGACGTCGGAGCCGTGGCCGGTCTCCGTCATCGCGAAGCAACCCAGGAGACGTCCGCCGACGATGTCGGCCATCCACCGGTCGTGGTGCTTCGCGGTGCCGAGCTGCAGGATCGCGCCGCCGAAGAGGCCGAACTGGACGCCGACCTTCGTCATCACCGACAGGTCGCCGTTGGCGAGGGTCTCGAACGCGGCGATCGACGCCCCGATGTCGCCGCCTCCGCCGTACGCGGTGGGCAGGCCGAGCACCGTGTGGCCGTCAGCAGTGAGGTCGAGGACAGTCTCCTTGACCCGTTCGCGGAACGCCTCCTTGGGCAACGTCTCGGCCTCGGCGAGGAGGTCGGCGTGCTCGGGCAGGACCTCGCGAACCCTCTGGCGGACGGCTGCGTACTCACCGTCGAGGAGCGCGGTGAGGGATGCGACGTCGGGCCGCGGCGTAGTGGCTGCAGGAGCGTCGGCAGCGGTGTCGGTCGGACGGACGGCGGCGTTCTCGTCACTCATGCACGGAGGCTAACCGCTCCTCCCCCCGATCGGGGAGGGTGACGTGCGACTCCTGCACCCGAAGTCCTGCACCCGGGCTCCGCTGGACGCCGAGCGTCAGGGACGGCCGTGGAAGTCGGCCGGGCGCCAGTAGCCGATCGATTCCTTGACCACAGGGCGCCCGGTGCGCGGGGCGTGGATGATCTGGCCGTCGCCGACGTAGAGAGCGACGTGGAAGATCGTCGACGGCTTCGCGGGGTCGTTGGCCCAGAAGACGAGGTCACCGGGGCGCAGCGCCGTGGCTGCGACGGGCGTCGAGGCGAGGTACTGGTCGACGGAACGACGCGCCAGGGTCTTGCCGCCGGCCTTCCACGCCGCACCGGTGAGGCCGGAGCAGTCCCAGGCGTCAGGGCCGGTGGCGCCGTAGAGGTAGGGGTCGCCGATCTGGGCCGCGGCGAAGGCGATCGCCTTGGCGGCCGACGCGGTGGCCTTGGCCTCGGTCGCGGGGGCCTCGTAGGGGACGCCGTAGGTCGCCATGTCGGCCAGGCTGAGTCCGACGCCGGCGCCGTCGTCGGCGATCGACTGCGGCTGCGCACCGGCGACGGGGATCTGCGCGATGGCTTCGAGCAGGCCGAGTCCGGTGCGGGCCGCGGGACGTTTGGCGAGGGTCTTCACGCTGTCGCGCTGGCGGGCGATGCGGGCCAGGACGGCGCGGGCCACTTCGGGACGGTCCTGGACGAGGGCGAGGGCTTCGGACGGTGCCGCGACGGTGCCGCGAGCGAGCACCTGGGCAGCGGTGGGACGCTCGAACTCTGCCCGCTGGGCCTCAGCGTTCGGGGCAGTGGTTCCGAGGCCGATCGTCTGGACGGTGCCGGCCGCCAGCGCCAGGACTGCGACTGCAGCGGCGAGGCGACGCAGCGGGCGTCGGGCAGAGCGGGTGGCGGCGCTGGCTCGGAGCTCCGGCTCGCACTGGTGCAGGTCCTGCACGGCGTCACCTCGCTCCTGAGAAGTTGGATGCCGCGGCAGGCCCTGGGGTCACTTGCGTGGGGGCCCGCCGCGGCGGATGCGCACTCGAACGGCTTCCCCACCATCCGGTGCAACATGGAGAACGCTAGGTCGCTCACGCCCCATCGACCACATCTTTACTGAAGAAATCTCGCCCCTACGGCGTGTCCCCTTGACGGACTACATCGGTGTAGTTTTCGAGTTACACGCGTGTCATTACGCGGTGACCTGCGCCGATCCTCACCACTCCCCCGGGACTCCCTCCGAGCGAAGGCACGAAAAAAGGTCCCCGGAAATGTCTGGACCCCGCTCCCCCAGACGGGGAAACGGGGTCCAGCACTGCTCACGAGAGCCGCGGAACAGAACTCAGCTGACGCCGGCGCTCTCCGACTTCGCAGAGGCAGCAGCCTTCTCGGCCTTCTCGGCTGCACGCTCCGCCTTGCGCTCGGCCTTGAGCTGCTTCTCGATCGCACGCTCGGCCCGGTTGGGGACGTTGAGCCCCTCCTTGGTGAACGTGATCCCCGCAGCCCACCCGGCGATCAGGAAGGAGACCATCGCGATCGCGGCACCGGCGATGTCGTCGGCGATGTAGTGCCAACCGAAGTACAGGGTCGCCACGACGGTGATGACGAAGTTGCCCCACGCGATGATCTTCAGGACCAACGACTTCGTCGTGTACTGGATCATCAGCGCCCAGATCAGGGTCACGCCGGTGTGCAGCGACGCAAACGCGGCGATCGACTGGACCGCGTCGTCCACCCCGCCGTGGGTGATCTTGGCGCGGCCGTAGAAGAGGGCGTCGAGCAGGTCGCCGGCCCCCGTCGTCGGGAGGTCGGAGTACAGCCACGGGTAGCGGTAGCCGGGGCCCAGGGTGGGCAGGCAGTAGTACATCGCGGTGCCGAGGGTCCAGATCAGGACCTGGCCGCCCACGAACCAGTAGCCGAAGCGGATGTTCTTCGACCACACCGCGTAGATCGCCACCATCACCGCGACCAGCGGCAGGAACGTCACGTAGATGGTCGAGAGGATGTGCGCCGCGATGCCGGTGCCCAGGACGTCGTGCAGCACCGTCGCCGGCTCGTGGCCGAAGAAGAGCGCCCGGTCGAGGACGTGCAACTCACGGTCGTACTTGTCCTCACCCATGATGAACGGCAGGTACGACTTCACGTTCCGGTAGGAGACGTAGGTGATGTAGAAGCAGGCGATGCCCAGGACCACCAGGGCCCAACGCTCCTTGGTCCAGTGCTCCTTCCAGCGCGCCTTGATCGCAGCCCACCCGGGACCGGGACGGGCACGCCCCTTCCAGAAGAACTGCGGAACCATGTCGGCCACCAGGGCGAACAGGATCAGCATCGGCAGTCGCACCCAGCTCGGGCCGAGGAAGCCGTCCGGGTCGACGAGGGCGCGGTCCAGCCACAAGGAGCAGAACAGCGCGGTGAGGCCTATCAAGGCGGTGGTCGCCAGCATGACGACGGAGGCACGGCGGTACACCCCGTCAGTCTAAGGGTGCAGGGGTGAGCCCGAGGGTGTCCTCGACCACGCAGGAGAAGAGGTGTGGCGCGCGGCTCAGCCGACGACGGCGACCCGGTTCACGTCGACCCGCAGCCGGACCTGCGCGCCCACCACCGCTCCGGCATCCAGCGGGGCGACCGCGTCGAGGCTCCCGGCGCCGTCCACCTCGACCCGCAGTCGGACCTGCTCCGGCGTGGAGGCCAACGCCGTCACCTGCGCCTCCAGCGCCGCTCCCGGACGCCCGGGCTCCATGAGGCGCAGCGCCGAACGACGCACCGCGAGCACCCCGGCCGGTCCGAGGGCGACGCCGGCCGCTGCCGCGACGGTGCGGGCCGCGTCGTCACGCAGGACGTGGGCGTATCCCAGGAACGCTGCCGCGCGCGGCGTTGCAGGAGCAGCCCACACCTGTGCGATCGGCCCCTCCTGCTCGAGGTGTCCGTCGAAGAGGACCGCGAGCCGGTCGGCGACCGCGAACGCCTCCTCGTGGTCGTGGGTGACCATGACGGCCGTCGTCCCCGAGGCCCGCAGGATCCGACGCAGGTCGTCGGCGAGGCTCTCGCGCAGTGCCGCGTCGAGGGCGGAGAGAGGTTCGTCGAGCAGCAACAGTCGCGGCTCGACCGCCAGGGCGCGGGCCAGGGCGACGCGCTGACGTTCGCCGCCCGAGAGCTGGGCCGGGCGACGCGAGCCGTAGCCGGCGAGCCCCACGAGGTCGAGGAGTTCGGTGACGCGGGCGGCGACCTTCGCCTTCGGCACCCGACGCAGCCCCAGGGCGTAACCGACGTTGCCGGCGACGTCGAGGTGGTCGAAGAGCTGACCGTCCTGGAACATCAGCGCGAACCCGCGACGGTGGGTGGGGACGCGAGCGAGGTCGTCACCGTCGAAGGTGACCCGACCGGCGGTGACGGGTTCGAGGCCGGCGACCGCTCGCAGCAACGTCGACTTCCCCGAGCCCGACGGGCCGAGCACGGCCAGCACCTCGCCGCGCGGCAATGTCAGGGAGACGTCACGGACGAAGTCGGCGCCGTCGTAGGCGACGTTGACGTGCTCGACGGCCAGAGCCACCTCCGGCGGAACAACACCCGTCGGAGCCGCGTCATCAGCAGGGTGATCGGCACTCATCAGAACGCTCCTTGGGCCGGCACCCGCAGGCGCTCGACGAGGGACATCACCGTCGCGGTCACGACGGCCAGGACGACGGCGGCCGCGAGCGCGGTGCCATAGTTGCTCGCACCGGGTTGCCCCAGGAGCCGGAAGATCACCAGCGGTAGCGTGACGTCGTCGCCGCGGGCCAGGAACGACGTGGCACCGAACTCGCCCAGCGACGTCGCGAACGCGAACCCGCTGGCTGCCAGCAGCGGCTTCCAGACCACTGGCAGGTCGACGGTGGCCAGCGTTCGCAACGGGCCTGCCCCCAGCGAGGCGGCGGCCTGACGTTGCCGGTCGTCGATCCCGGAGAGCACCGGCACCAGGACCCGCACCACCAGCGGCAACGCCACCAGCGCCTGGGCCAGCGGCACCAGCAGCGGCGAGTTGCGCAGGTCCAGCGGCGGTTCGTCGAGGGTGATCAGCAGACCGAAACCGAGCGTCACCGCGGAGACGCCGAGCGGCAGCATGAAGAGGCCGTCCAGGACGGCGCGGGCGCGTCGTTCACCGCGGGTGCGCGAGGGGCGGGTCGCGACCAGCGCGACCAGTGCTCCCAGCAGCAGCGCCATCCAGGTCGCGTCGACGGCGGTGCGCAGCGAGGTGCCGAGCGCGTCGAGCACCGGGGCCGCGAGGGTGGGTGCAGCCGGACCGGACCCGGCCAGCGCGCGGTAGTTGTCGAGCCCCCAGACGTAGCCCTCAGGTGTGTTGACCCGCAGCGACCCCTGGAGCAGCGCGAAGAGCGGGGCCAGGACGAGGAGCAGCAGGAGCGCGGTCACGACGAGCGCCGGCAGGTCGCGCCGGGACGGACGACGCGGCGCGACGCTGCGGCGCTGGACCCGGGCCGCCGGGACCCGGGCCTTGGCGCTGACCAGGAGCAGCACCGTCACCACCAGCAACTGCACCACCGACAGCGCAGCCGCACCGGGGAGATCGAAGAGGGTGGTGGTGAGCAGGTAGATCTCGGTCTCCACCGTCGAGTACCGCACGCCGCCCAAGGTCAGGACGATGCCGAACGCGGTCGCACAGAAGAGGAAGACCACCGACGCGGCGGAGACCACCGAAGGGCGCAGCGACGGCCATGTCACCGTCCGCAGCACCTGCAGCGGGGTCGCCCCCAGCGCTGCAGCGGCCTCGGCAGGACGCGGGTCGAGCGACTCCCAGGCCGCACCGACAGTGCGGATCACCACCGAGGCGTTGAAGAAGGCCAGGCCGAGCACGATCGCGGTCAGGGTGCCGTCGACCCCGAGGAACCCGAGCGGACCGCCCTCCCCCAGCAACTGCCGGAACGCCGCGCCCACCACCACGGTGGGCAGCACGAACGGCACCAGCAGCAGTGACCGCAACGCCCGTCGTCCGGGCAGATCGAGGCGGCTCAGGCAGTACGCCGCGGGCAGCCCCAACAGCAACGAGAAGGACGTGCCCGCGACCGCGAGTCCGAGCGTCGTGGCCAGGACCCGCCCGGTGCGTTCGCGGGTCAGGACGTCGAGCGCCGGGGCGAGGGTGAAGGAGCCGTCGACGACGAAGCCCTGGGCGACCATCCCGGCCACGGGCAGGAGGAAGAAGATCCCCAGCACCGCGACCGGGAGGGCCGCCAGAACGACGAACGTGAGTGGACGACGCCACCCGAGGGGTGCGTTCACGTCACCAGACCATCACGGATCGGGGCCGTCACCGATGTCGAGCGCGTCGTCAGCGGGTGACGACGTCGTTCCAGGCCCGCAGCCAGGTCTCGCGGTTCTCAGCGATCTCGGCAGGGCTGACGGCCAGCACCTTCTCGGGGTCCGGCTGAACGGCGTGCTTGGCCCAGTCGGCGGGCAGGGTCGCGTCGTCGGAGACCGGGAAGACGTACATCGAGTCCGGGAGGACGTCCTGGACGTCCTTGCTGAGCAGGAAATCCAGCAGCTTCTTCGCGTTCTCGGGGTGCTCGGCGCCGCGGAGGACTCCGGCGTACTCGACCTGCGCGAAGCAGGTGTCGAGCAGTGCCGCGGTGGTGCTGCGGTCGCCGTCGAGGGTGAAGGCGGGCGAGGAGTCGTAGGAGACGACGATCGGCCGGTTGCCCTTCTCCGACGCGGCGGTGAAGTCGGTGTAGTAGGCCTCGGTCCAGCCGTCGACGACCTTCGCGCCGTTGCCGAGGAGGCCGGCCCAGTACTCCTGCCAGTCGTCGCCCTGCGCGGCGATCGTGGCGAGCAGGAACGACAGACCCGGAGACGACGTGCTCGCGCCCGGCACCACGAGCAGGTCGCGGTAGGTGGGGTCGAGGAGGTCGTCGAGCGTCTTCGGGGGCTCGATCTTCTGCTTCGTGAACCAGTCGGTGTCGACGTTGACGCAGACGTTGGCCTCGTCGACGGGGACGAGACGGTCGGCACCCTCGGCGAGCGCGTACTTCTCCGCGCCCGCCGGGAGGGTGACGCCGTGAGCGGCGAACGCGCCGGCGTCGAGGACCCGGGAGGCGAAGGTGGTGTCGATCCCGAAGACGACGTCGCCTCGCGGGTTGTCGGGGTTGAGTGCGAGCTCGGTGGCGATCGACCCGGCGTCGCCTGCGGCGATCACCCGGAGCTCCAGGCCGGTGGTCGACTCGAACTCCGCGATCACGTCGTCGGGCAGTTCGAACGACTCGTGGGTGAGGAGGCTGACGACGTTCTCCTGCGGCGCGTCGCCGTCGTTGCCGCCGAGGACGCTGCACCCGCTGACGGACAGCGTGGCCGCGACGAGCGTGGCGGTGAGGGCCGCGAGACGGCCGGTGGGACGAAGGTGGGCATGCGTGCGCACGGTCATCGATGGACTCCCTATCGCCGGTGCTAACCGGATCAGGTTCGGAGGGTCTGCGGCGGTTCCGCACTCTCAGCACGCTTGGCCGACCGTTGCCGGCCGACGTGCTCCCCTGTCTGTTGCCGCACACCCTAGCCGTGGGCCTCGGGCCCGCCGGAAACGGGTTGTTCACCGGACGCGGGGAGTGTTCATGCAACCGGACCAGAGCCACAACATTGTTGAAACATCAAAGTTCAACAATTCTTTCGTCCGGTTCTCCTCCACCGGGTGCCCCCCACCGAAAGGACCCTCCCATGGCCCAGCGCGAACTCGTCTGCCCCGAAGAGATGGCCCACCTCGTCGAGCGCTTCAACTACGCCCCCGCGGTCAAGGTCGGCCAGATGGTCTACGCCGCTGGTCAGGTGGGACGCGACTCCGAGATGAACGTCATCGACTCCTCGCTCGAGGACCACATCACCGCGGCGTGGGAGAACGTCGGCAAGGTGCTGGCCGCCGCCGGCTGCGGCTACGAGGACATCGTCGAGATGACCACCTTCCACGTCGACCTGCAGGAGCAGTTGCCCACGTTCCTCGCGGTCAAGGACAAGTTCATCCCGCGTCAGGACGTTCCCCCGGCCTGGACCGCGATCGGCATCACCGAGTTGACCTTCCCCGGCCAGCTCGTCGAGATCAAGGTGATCGCCTGCGTCCCTGACGCAGCCTGAGCACGACCCGAGCAGAACCAGGGCAGAACCAGGGCCCCTGGGACGACCATGCCGGTCGCCCCGGGGGCCCTGTCGTTCGCCTTCAGCCCGAGCCCCGACACGAGAGCCTCAGGGCCCAGACCTCACGGGTGCGCCGGGTTGTTGACCACCGGGATCTGGATCTGGATCTTGCGGAACTCACTCATGTACAGCAGGACGAACTGCCGCAGGATCTCGTCGAACGCCCAGGCCATCGCCGGCATGAACGGCAGCGGCAGGATGCCTTCACGGACCGCGACGAACGGCCGCCACGCCACCTTCAGGAGCGTGTCCCAGAGCGGCTGCCGGGTGAGCTTGAGCCAGGACGCGATCTGTTCACCGAGCATGTAGCGGGTCAGGGCCTCGAGCACGCCGCGGGTCAGCAGCGTGCCGTCGATCTGCTTGCCGAGGTCGAGGAGCGCGTCGGCGAGCTTGAGACCTTCAGGAGTGGGACGCAGGATCGGGTCGAAGACGATCTTGGCCTGCGCCTCCGCGGCGGCCCAGCTCTTGGGGATGTACTCCTCCCGGAGTCCGAGCATGTAGCCGCTGACCTGCCAGGAGTGCAGGAACCCTTCGGACTCCTTGGCCGGGATCGGCACCTTCCAGTCGTTGAGCATCCGCATGACGAGGGTGGGCAGGCTGTGCCAGGTGACGAGGAGGTCGGCCTGGGAGATCGGGACGTCCTCGGGGGCACGGCCGGTCCAGGTATGCGACTGCGGCAGCAGGTACCGGACACCGGCGTGGGCCAGGCGGGTCTTGACCGCGGTCACGATCATCTCGCCGCCGGGTTTGTAGGCGTTGAGTGAACCGATGTCGTAGCCGAACTTGGCGGTCTTGGAGATGCGGTCCTTCAGGTTGTAGCCGCCCTTGGAGTAGTAGACGGCGAGGGCTTCCTGGGGAATGACGGTGCTGACCATCCCGGAGACGAACCCGTACAGAACACCCAGGTAGAGGCCGCGCTTGGTGTTGAAGGTGACGGCGTCGGCGAGCTTCTTCTCGTCCGCCCACGACGGAAGTTTGCGGGCCTTCTCGAGGAAGGCGACGAGGTCGGCGGGGAGGCCGGCTGGCAGGGGGTCGCTGTTCTTGACCCACTTCTTGAGGAGGTCGTTGACGCGTGCGACCTCACCGCGTTCGAAGAGGGCACGGACGACGGTGTCGGCCTCGTCGTCCCAGACGTGCTTGGGGTCGGTCTGGGCGGCTGTTCCGGCGTTGGCTCCGGCGAGGGATCCGGCCGGTGACCACGCCCAGGTGGGCGCGGCCATGCCGACGGTCCCGACGGCCGCTGCGGCCCCCGAGGCTCGCAGGAGATTGCGTCTGCTGAGTTCTTCCATGTGTTCCGTCCTCAAAGAGCGGTCAGGGAGCAAAGCGAGAGCGGATACGTATGCGCCTTTTCAGGACTATCAGCGGCCGAACGTGAATCGCAATGTACTTTTTTCGGAATATGCACTGTTCGGATGACCCTTTTTCATGATGAACAAGAAGATTCACTGTTCACCGAAACGCCCCCGCATCAGCGGCCGCTACGGTGTCGTCGTGGCCAGAGAGACCCGACGCAACGCCCCCGACGCACCCCCCGCCGCGGGCCGTGCCGGACGCACCCGCCCCAGCCGTGCGCATGCCGTCGTCGGGCGCGTCGTGTCCCGACCGCGACGCGGCACCACCGACCCCGACCCCGACGCGATGCTGCGCGCCTTCACCGCCCGCCACATCCGCGAGACCGCACACGGCCCCCGGCCCCTGCCCACCGGCGTCGTCCCTGGCTTCCGCCGTCGTTTCGACCTCGTCGTCGACGACTCCGCCGGCTTCCCCACCTACGTCTTCGCGCCCGCGGGACGCACCCCCACCCGCACGGTGATGCACCTGCACGGCGGCAGCTACGTCTCCGGACTCAGCCCGTTCCACCTGCTCTGGACGAGCCGGCTCGCGAACGCTCTCGACGCCCGGATCGTGCTGCCCGACTACCCGCTCGCGCCCGTGCACACCTGGCGTGACTCGCACTCCGCGCTGGTGGAGACCGCTGCCCGGTGGGCGGCACACGCGTCCCGGGTCGGCGAGCGTCCGGTCACGCTCTCGGGCGACTCCGCGGGCGGCGGCTACGCGCTCTCGATCGCCCAGGGGCTGCGCGACCACGGCGGCCCGCAGCCGGAGCGACTCCTGCTGCACGCGCCGTGGGTGGACCTGACGGTCTCCACGCCAGAGACGTACGAGGTCGCGAAGGTTGACCCGTGGCTCGACATCGACGAGGGCAACGTCCAGGCCGCATGGTGGGCCGGCGGCGACGACCTCGCGCGGTGGGAACTCTCCCCCGTCTTCGGTGACCTCACCGGGCTGCCGCGCGCGCTGCAGCTCTACGGCACCCGCGACCTGTTGATGCCCGGCTGCCGACTCCTGCAGAAGCGGGCCGACGCGGCCGGCTGGAACCTGACCTCGATCGAGGAACCGGACCTGCTGCACGTCTACTCGATCTTCCCGCCGTTCGTGCCCGAAGCACGGCGTGCGTTCACCCAGGTGCTCGACTTCCTGGCCTGAGGTTCCCGCTCGCTCCGCTCGCGCGAGGGCACGGAACGGCCACAGCCGCCCCGCCGAGGCCGTCGCACCCCTAGGCTCGGCGCCGTGCAGCTGTCCGACTGGACCACCTGGCCCGTCCTCGCCGCCGCCACCTGGGTGGTGGTGGACCTCTCCATGCGCTTCGTCGCGCTCGGGGTGATCCCGGGGCGCCGCAAACCGTCCACCGGCATGGCGTGGCTGCTGCTGGTGCTGCTCAACCCCGTCATCGGCCTGCTGGGGTTCTCGTTCTTCGGCACCAACCGGGTGGGGCGTCGTCGTCACGACAAGATCGCGCAGGTCAACGAACTCATCCGCAGCCGGACCGAGGACGTCCCCGAACCCGCCACCGCGTCACACTTCCGGCCCGCCGTGCACGGCACGGTCGCCCTGAACCGCCAGCTCGGAGCACTCCCGTTGCTGGCCGACAACACGATCCGGTTCGAGCCCGACTACACCGCCGCACTCGCCGCGATGACCCGTCGGGTCGAGGCCGCCCAGCACTACGTCGACGTCGAGTTCTACATCGCTGCCCTCGACGACGAGACCCGCCCGTTCTTCACCGCGCTGGCCGACGCCGTGCAGCGCGGCGTGACGGTGCGGTTCCTCTTCGACCACATCGGTTCACGCGGGATCCCCGGGCACGAACACATGGTGAAGTTCCTCGACGAGGCCGGCATCGACTGGCACGCGATGCTGCCGATCAAGCCACTCAAGGGGAAGTTCCGCCGCCCCGACCTGCGCAACCACCGCAAGCTCGTCGTCGTCGACGGACAGGTGGGGTTCACCGGGTCGCTCAACCTCACCGAGCCCGGCTACAACAAGCCGAAGAACCACAAGGCCGGACGGAAATGGGTCGAGCTCGTCGTCGAACTCGAGGGCCCGGCGGTCGCGTCGTTGGAGGCCGTCTTCGCCTCCGACTGGTGGGTCGAGACCGACGAGGTCCTGCACGTGCGCCACCAGGGCGCGACCGGTCAGGTGGCGGCACTCGACGGAGCAATCAGCGAGGTCACCACCCAGCTGGTGCCCTCGGGCCCGGGCTACCCCACCGACAACACACTGCGGCTGTTCACGTCACTGATGTACGCCGCCGAACGACGTCTCTCGATCACCAGCCCGTACTTCGTGCCCGACGAGTCGCTGCTCTACGCGGTGACGACGGCGGCCCAACGGGGCGTCGAGGTGGAGCTCTTCGTCTGCGAGCAGGCCGACCAGTTCATGGTGGGCCACGCCCAGGCGTCGTACTACCGCGAACTCCTGGAGGCCGGGGTCCGGATCCACCTCTACCCCAAGCCGTACGTCCTGCACTCGAAGCACTTCAGCGTCGACGACGACGTCGCGGTGATCGGCTCCTCCAACATGGATCCGCGTTCGTTCGCGCTCAACTACGAACTGTCGCTGGTGCTCTTCGACGATCGGGCCGTGACCGCGATGCGGGGCGTCGAGGACACCTACCGCGAACTGTCGCGGGAGCTGACGCTGGCGGCGTGGGAGAGCCGTCCCCGACGTCAGAAGTACCTCGACAACGTCTTCCGTCTCACCAGCGCACTGCAGTGACTCGGACCCCACCGGTTTGAGTCGTGATTTCGTCGAAATGACGACTCAAACCGGTGGGGTTCGTGGCGGAGGGGTCAGCCGAGGGTGAGTTCGAGATCCGTCACGAGCATGTCCCGGACGTCGGCCCACTTCTCGTCGCCCTCACCGCGCGCGGCAGCGGCCAGACGACGCGAGTAGGCGCCGAAGCGGCGCATCCGGGCCACCAACGCGTCGGTCGCAGCCAGCACCGCCGCCTGGTCGTCGCCGGAGTCGCCCCCGGCCCGGGTGACGGCGTCCAGGGTGGCGCGCACGAGCGCCTCGGTGCCGGGTTCGTCGTGCTCGAGGGCGTCGAGTTCACGACGGACCCGCTTGGCGTGCTCGGCTCGGCCCAGGTCGGTGATCCGCCACCCGGCCGAACCGCCGCCCCACTTGGCCAGGCCGGTCGCGGCGAGGTCGAGGAACTCCGCCTCGCAGTCCTCCGCGGGCAGGTCGCTGACGTGCGCGACGTCGTACTCAGTCGCCTCACCCAAGAGGGACATGAAGACGAGGACCTGGAGGTGAATGTCGGTGAGGTGCTGGGTCACCACCCCAAAATAACCCGTACAACCTGACCGATCAGTCGGCGAGGTCGTGCCAGTCCGCGTACGGGTCCAGCGTCTCGTGACGGTCCTCGGCGCTGCTCGGCACCCCGGCGGTGATCCGCGAGCCGTCGGCGCGCAGGCCACCGATGTGCGGCTTGTCGCCCAGCAACCCGTCGATCCGCGGCCCGTGGTCTGCCAGCGGCACCGTCGTGGTCTCTCCCGGGAGGACCTCGACAGCCTTCCCGCGCACCCACACCGTCATCGCTCGACCACCGTCGCGGACCATCAGGTCGATCGCCTCCTGACGCACCACGACGTCGAGCCGCGACCCCTTCCACGCGACGGTGAACGACAACGACGTCCAGTCCGCAGGCAGACGTGGGTCGAAGGCGAGGCGAGCTCCGTAGTCGGGCAGGTTCTCGTCCCGCACGGCGTGGTCGCGCATGCCACCGAACCCGAAGACGAGCCCGCTCCACACCCCGCCCGCGGACGCGACGTGGATCCCGTCGACGGTGTTGGAGTGCAGGTCACCGAGGTCGGTGTCGAGAGCCTTGGCGAAGTACGCCGATGCCACCTCGTGGTACCCGACCTCGGCGGCCATGATCGACTGCACGACCGCCGAGAGCGTGGAGTCGCCGGTGGTGATCGGGTCGTAGTACTCGAAGTCGGCACGCTTCTGCTCGGAGGTGAAGCGGTCGCCGTGCAGGAACAACGCCAGGACGACGTCGGCCTGCTTGAGCACCTGGAAGCGGTAGATCACCAGCGGGTGGTAGTTGAGCAGCAGTGGGCGCTTCTCCGGTGGGGTGCGGGTCAGGTCCCACACCTCGCGGTCCAGGAACGCGTCGTCCTGGGGGTGGACGCCGAGGCCTTCGTCGAACGGGATCTTCATCAACGTCGCGCAGCGTTCCCAGCTGTCCACCTCGGCGCGGGTGACACCGAGACGCTCCACCAGCATCCGGTGCCCGTCAGGGTCACTGACCCGCATCCGTCGCAGCACCCGGTAGGCGGCCTCCAGGTTGAACTGGGCCATCAGGTTGGTGAAGAGGTTGTTGTTGACCACCGTCGTGTACTCGTCGGGTCCGGTGACGGAGTGGATCTCGAAGCGTTCCTTGCCCTCGCGTCGGGAGAAGAACCCGAGGTCGTGCCACATCCGGGCGGTCTCGACGAGGATGTCGGCGCCCTCGCCACGCAGGAACTCGATGTCGCCCGAGGCGAGGACGTACTTCATCAACGCGTAGACGATGTCGCCGTTGATGTGCATCTGGGCGGTGCCGGCGGCGTAGTAGGCCGAGGCCTCCTCGCCGTTGATGGTGCGCCATGGGAAGAGGGCTCCGGACTGCGCCATCTCTGCGGCCCGATTGCGGGCAGCGGGCAGCATCGTGCGCCGGAAGTGCAGGGCGTTGCGGGCTGCGTGCGGAAGTGTGTACGTCAGGAACGGGACGACGTAGATCTCGGTGTCCCAGAAGTAGTGGCCCTCGTACCCGGAGCCGCTGACACCCTTGGCGGCGATCCCGAGGCCGTCGGCGCGAGCGGACTGCTGGACCAGCGCGAACAGGTTGAACCGGACGGCCTGCTGCATGCGGCCGGCCTGGTCGGCGTCGGCGCCGTCGGTCTGCACCCGGACGTCGGCGACGTCCCAGAAGCCGTCGAACCAGGCCCGCTGCTCGGCGTGCAGCGCCTCGACCCCGGCCTCCAGGGCCCGGTCGAGGGTGCGGTCGCACCGGTCGGCGAGCTCTCCGGCGGCGACCTCCGGAGCGGTGTGGTGGACGACGAACTTCTCGATCCGCACCGGGGCGCCCTCACGACCGGTGAACCGGAAGACGGCCTTGGCGCGGTCGTGGGAGGAACCCAGACGGAGGTCGAGGTCGTCGTCGGCGACCCCGTGGACGCGGTGTTCGGCGGCCACCGCGACCGCGACCTGGGAGGAGTGGGTGACGAAGCCGAGCGCCAGACGTCCGTCATCGTGGCCGTGGTGCGCGGGGTGCAGGACACGTCCTTCCAACGCACCGGCCTTGCGCGGGTCGGCGAGCGCCTCGACCGGCAACTCCCCGTCCTCGGGGCGGTTGACGTGGTAGTCGTCCTGTCCGTCCTGGCGGTTGAGGAGTTGGGAGGAGACGACCACCGGGGCGTCGCCGTCGAGGACGGTCACCTCCAGCGTGAGCACCGAGAGGTGGCGCTGCTCCATCGACACCATCCGGGTGGACTCCACCCGCACCCGACGCCCCGACGGGGTGCGCCACACCAACGAGCGACGCAGCAGCCCCGCCTCCATGTCGAGGACGCGGGAGAAGGTCTCGACCTCGGACTCACCGATGACGAGCGGCTCGTCATCGACGTACACCTTCATCACGGTCGCGTCGGGGGCGTTGAGGATGGTCTGACCGGTCCGGGCGAAGGCGTAGGCGGCCTCGGCGTGCTTGATCGGCCAGGTCTCGTGGAAGCCGTTGAGGAACGTCCCGGGTGCGACCGCGACGCGGCCCTCCTCGGGCGTCGCCCGGACCCCGAGGTAGCCGTTGCCGAGGGAGAAGAGGGTCTCGTCGGTGCCGAAGTGGGCCGGGTCGACGACCTCCTGGACCAGCCGCCACGGGTCGGAGCCGAACCGGTGCTCGGGGATCTCGGTGCGCATCAGGCCTCTCCCTGCTCGGAGGCAGCACGCGCGGCAGCGACGACGTCGGCCGGCAGCAGTTCGGCGAGGTCGGAGACCACCAGGTCGGCGCCGGCAGCGAACAGCACGTCGGGGCCAGCACCCCGGTCCACGCCGACGACGGCCCGGAACCCGCCCGCGGCACCGGCCTTGACCCCCGAGACGGCGTCCTCGACGACGACGCAGTCGGCCGACGGCACCCCCAGCAGCGCCGCGGCGTGCAGGAACATGTCGGGGGCAGGTTTGCCGGGCAGCCCGCGCTCCTCGGCGGTGGCGCCGGTGACGACCACTTCGAACCGGTCCGCGAGCCCGGCTGCGGCGAGCACCACGGGCGCGTTGCGCGAGGACGACACCACCGCGACCGGGGTTCCGGCATCACGCAGGGCGTCGAGCAGCAGCACCGAACCGGGGTAGGCCTGCACCCCGTCACGGGCCAGGACGGCGTTGAACGCGTCGTTCTTGCGGGCGCCGAGCCCACGCACGGTGACGTCGCCGGGGCCGTCGTCGGGAGAGCCCTCCGGGAGCGCGATCCCGCGGGTGGCGAGGAAGTCGCGGACCCCGTCGAAGCGCGCCTTGCCGTCGACGTGGGCGTGGTAGTCGGCGTCGCTCCAGGGGCGGGCGTCGACGTCGAGCGCCCCGCCGAGCCCGACGTCGTCACGCGTGAGGAACTCGTCGAACATCTCGCCCCAGGCACGCATGTGCACCTGGGCCGTGGGGGTCAACACCCCGTCGAGGTCGAACAGGAACGCACCCACCCGCAGGTTCACCGTCTGGCTCATTCCCCGACCCTAGATCGGTGCTGGTGGATGGGCGAGGGCGTTCCACGCGAGTTCACACACCTGCAACACCGTCCCTCCCCCACACCCCACCTCCGGGACGTCATAGGAATCGGGTCCTTGAGCCCTCGATCCTTATGACGTCCCGGAGATCACGGCGGCGGGACGTCATAGGAATCGCGGCTCTGGGCCCGCGATCCTGATGACGTCCGCCAGAGGTGCGACCCAGAGGTGCGACGCAGGGGGTGAGCAGGGTCCGGTCGCCACATCGGGTGCCGCAGGTCACACTGTCCCCTGGAGGGACACCCCGGACGAGCGGAGCGCACGCGTGATCGGCACCAGCAGCAGCGACAAGCACTACGACACCGTCGTGGTGGGCTCGGGCCTGGGAGGCCTGTCCACCGCCGCGTTCCTGGCCACCAACGGCCAGAAGGTGCTCGTGCTGGAGCAGAACCAGGTGGTCGGCGGCTGCTCGCAGGTGTTCCGTCGCAAGGGCAACAAGTTCGAGTTCGACGTCGGCGTCCACTACATCGGCGAGTGCGAACCGGGCGGCAAGGTCCGCACCCTGATGGGCGCCCTCGGCATCGACGACCGCATCGAGTGGTGCCGCCTCGACCCCGACGGCTTCTCCGTCATCACCACCCCCGAGGTGAGCTTCCGGGTCCCCGCCGGCTGGGACGCGTATGCCCGACGCCTGGAGGAGACCTTCCCCGACGAGGCCGCCAACGTCCGGGCCGTCGTCTCGACGTTGCGCCAGGTCGCGACCGAGATGAAGCGCGACACCCCGCGTGGCCCCCTCGGCGGCGTCCGCAAGAACCTTTCCTCGCCGTCACTGCTGCGCTGGGGCCTGCGCCCACTGGCGACGCTCTTCGACAAGTACCAGCTCTCGCAGGTGGCGCGCACGGTGATCGCGGGCGAGTGCGGCGACTACTCCGCGCCCCCGTCGAAGGCGACCGTCGGCGTGCACGCCGGGTTCCTCGACCACTACCTGATCTCGGGCGCCTGGTACCCGCACGGCGGCGGGCAGGTGATCCCGGCCCGCCTGGTCGAGGTGATCCAGGCTCACGGCGGCGAGGTCCGCACCAAGACGCTGGTGGACCGGATCATGATCGAGAAGGGCCGCGCCGTGGGCGTCACCCTGCTCGACGGCACCGAGATCCGCGCCGAGGCGGTGGTCTCCAACGCCGACCCGCAGCGCACCTACCTGGGCCTGGTGGGTCGCGAGCACCTGCCGAAGCCGCTGCTGCGCAAGGCCGAGAACTGGACGCCCGCGCTGCCGCTGGTGACGGTCTACCTCGCGCTCGACGTCGACGTCCGGGACCTGCTGTCCAACGCGACGCAGTGGATCTACCCGCACTCCGACCTCGAGGCGTTCTACACCGAGGCCTACGAGGGCCGGATCGGTGAGCAGGTGCCGGTCTTCATGACCTCGGGCACCCTCAAGGACCCCACCTCGACCCACACCGCGCCGGCCGGTTTCTCGACGCTGGAACTGGTGACGATCGCGCCGCCGCAGTACTACGCGTGGTCCCTGCGCGCCGGTGGCCCGCACGCGGGTGAGAAGTACTCCCGCCATCCCGAGTACCTGGAGCTGAAGGAACGCATCACCCAGGCCGTCATCGACACCGCCTGCCTGGTGGTGCCGGACCTGCGCGAGCACCTGGTGCACGTGGAGGCCTCCACCCCGATCACCCAGGAACGTTTCACCCTGGCCACCCACGGCACGGTCTACGGCCTGGAGATGACGTGGGACCAGATCGGTCCGTTCCGTCCCGACGTCACCTCGCCGGTCCCCGGACTGTTCCTGGCCGGCGCCGGCACCAAGCACATGCACGGGATCGTCTCCACCCTCAACGGTGGCGCCGGTACGGCAGGCGCGGTGCTGGGCCGCGACCTGTTCGCCGAGATGGCTGACGGGCGGCGGTACGGGCGGCCCGAGGTCCTGCCCGTCGACGGCCCCGATTGGGATCCGCTGGTGGTCTCCAAGCCGGGATCGGTGGTGCGTCGGGACACGCGTCCCGACCGTCACCCGGTGAGGTGAAACGGCCACGCCGGTCTGCGCCTGCGACCTAGAGTTCTGCCTGCGGGTCCGGCTGTACGGGGCCCCGCCCAGGTGCAGCTCAACGACGAGGCAGGACCACCCCCACATGCGCGCGACGGCTCTGGTGATGACCACCGGGGGGACGGGTCCGTACCTGTGCCCGGCGGCCGACGACGAACTCGGCCATCTGCTGCGCGGGCCCTACGACTCGTTCGAGCTGATCGACGGTCTCCTCGCGCACGTCAACCCGCGCGCCTCGGCCTTGAAGTGGGCGATCAACATCGACGCCCACGAGTTCATGTACGCCCTGCGGATGCGGCCGGTGCCGGTGCTGCACGGCCCGGTGGTGGTGACCGCGGTCGACGGCGGGGAGCGCTGCGACCTGACGCCGGGCACCGTCGACCTCGCCCGACGCACCTTGTCCCCGCAGGACCATGTCCTGCCCACGGCCGACGCCCCGCTCCCGCGCCTGCACGCCGCCGTGCAGGCCGACGACCACGAGTCGGTGCGTGAACTGCTGCGGGAGTTCCCCGACGGGCGGTTCGAGGTGCGCGAGGCCTACGGCTGGTTCCCGCACTCCTTCGGCCTCCCGAAGGGTCCGTTCGCCTCACCGACGGTGGAGGTGAGCGACCTCCCGGGGCTGGCCGAACTGGTGGAACAGGTCGACGAGCAGACGATCGTCACCCGTCGAGTACACGGTGCCGACGACCTGGACGATCCGTGGCGGGCGCTGGTCAGCCGTCTCGGGGTCCATCTGGCCGACGCCACGCACCGGGCGGAGGAAGGCCGCACCGTCGTCTCCCTGACCTACCTCGACCCCGTCTCGGGCTGCCCCCGTGACACCGGACGTCCGACGTTGATCCTGGCCACCTACGACTCCGGCCTGGTGCAGTCCGAGCTGAGCAGCAACGACCAGGTGCTGCCGGAGCTGCGTCCCGGCCAGCTCGCGCAACGTCGTCTGGTCCGTCACGGCTGGCAGCTCGCCGACGCCGGCGAGGCCCACGTCCTGCTCGGTGACCTCAGTGGCCTGTCGCGGCACGTCGACCGTTCGGTCGAAGCGTTGCGCACCACGTTCGGCGTCGCGACGCCGGAGCACCTGGCGATCACCCTGCACGTGGGGGGACGTTCGGTGCGCGCCTCCGACCGGCTCGCGCTACTGTCCTCGGCGCGTCCGGCACTGCTCGAACCCGTCCGCCGCTGACGGATTGTGAGCGACACACGTCCGTCTGGACAGGCCTTCAGGCGATGCCACCCCCAAGCGGGGTGTGATCCGAGTCCCGTTGTTGCACGAATGTTTCCAAAACCGCCTCGCGGAAGTGACGGGGCGACCCTTTGCGGTCAAAATGAATCGGGTGACCACGACGCAGGGACCGTCGCAGCGCGAAGAAGCGCATGCGCTCATCTGTCGACTCCTCCCCGAACGCCTCCAGCGACTGCACCGCGCCAGCGGACTGCCGGTCGTCTTCGGTGGCGCCATCCGCTGGGACGGCACCGGCGCACGCCTGGTGATCAGCCGTCTCGTCGGAGCCCAGGGTGACGGACTCGACGGGCTCGTCATCGAGCCCGGACGTGGCCTCGGTGGCCGCGTCATCAAGGAGGGCACGGAGGCGCGCGTCGACCTCTACGCCGACAACGACGAGATCACCCACGACTTCGACTCCGTGATCGTCGACCAGGAACGACTGACGTCCTTGGTCGCCGTCCCGGTGATGGTCCAGGGCCTCGTCCAGGGCGTCCTCTACGGCGGTAACCGCGACAACGAGCCCGTCAGCATGCGTGCGATCCGCTCCGCGCACACCGTGGCACGTGGCTTGCAGCGCGACGTCGAGAAGTCGCTGCGCGGCGAACCCGCACCCGCCGGACCCAACCCGCGTGCCGCACTGGCCGACCTCGCGCGCCTGATCGCCGAGACCCCGGACCCCGCGATGCGGATGCGCCTCAACCGGATCCACGCCGACCTCGGCGGCTCGCTGCCGCCGCAGCGTCCCGACTTCGCCGAGCTCACCCCGCGTGAGATCGACGTCCTGCGGATCGTCGGTTTCGGTGCCACCAACGTCGAGGTCGCGGCCGAGCTCGGGCTCAGCCCCGAGACGGTCAAGGCCTACCTGCGTTCGACGATGCGCAAGCTCGGTGCCTCCAACCGCACCATCGCAGCCCGCACCGCCGTCCAGTGGGGCCTGCTCGACAAGTGACCTGACGCAGGAGGCCGCACCGGGATGACCCGGTGCGGCCTTTTTGCTACCGTCGACAGCGGTGCCGCCACCGGCGCCCCGGACGAGGCGAGCCGTACCCGGACAGCGACAAGACGGCCACCGAAGAGGTGAAGCGTCATGGCTTGGATCGTTCTCGTGATCTCCGGAGTCCTGGAAGCCGTGTGGGCCACGGCCCTGGGCCGCTCCGAAGGGTTCAGCAAACTCGGCCCGAGCGTCGTCTTCGGCGTCGCGATCCTGGCCTCGATGGCCGGACTGGCCTACGCGATGCGCACCCTGCCCATCGGGACGGCGTACGCAGTGTGGGTGGGGATCGGTGCGTCTCTGACGGTGACCTGGGCGATGGCCACCGGCGACGAGACCGTGAGTCTGCTCAAGATCGCCCTGATCGTGGGTCTGATCGGCTGCGTCATCGGCCTCAAGCTGGCTCACTGAAGACGTTTCGGGTGTCGCGAACAGGACACGAGCAATCCCTGCATTCCGTCCACGAATGACGGCGAACGGTGACAAAATCGCTCGTGTGACGAAATCCGAGACCTCCCGCCGTCAACTGTTGCGTGCAGCAGCCTGGACCATGCCCGCCGTGACCGTGGCCGCGACGGCCCCCGCGTTCGCGACCTCCACCGTTCCTTCGGCCGGGCAGGCGAAGGTTGCCTTCACCCCCTCGAGCACCGACCCGCACGAGGCCGGCGAGATCACCGTCACCAACCCCAGCGCCGAGGACCTCACCGTCACGCTCAACTTCAGCCCGGTGCCGGACGAGGACACCCCGTCCTCGCTGATGTCCTACTCGGGCTTCGAAGGGTTCACCCAGGTCTCCACCAGCACCGAGTTCCTGCTGCGTGGCACCATCCGTGCAGGCCAGAGCACCAACGGCTGGTGCTGGTGGCGTGAGGAGGCGGGGCGTCAGGCCGTCACCACCGTGACCGCGACCATCGAGGGCAGCGATGGCACGGCGACCCCGGCGCCACTGAAGATCACCATCGGCGAACCCGCCTGAGACTGCTCCAGCAGCAGTGACCTGAGGCGTCAGAACCCTTCGAGGCCCTCGAGCGAGTCGGGGACCTGGAAGTCGGCGAGCGCCTTCTCGATGTCGTCCTCGGACTCGGCCTTGAGCAGACCGTCGGGGTCGCGGCGGACCGGGAGCTTGTCGAGGGCGACCTCGACGAGCGCAACCGTCATCGCGACCGCAGCCTTGCGGCGCAGCTTGCCGCCGGCGTCACCGATGACCTGCTCGACGGTCGCGGTGACCTGCTCACGCGTGAAGGTGGCCTTGGTGTTGGCGGCGACCTCGACGTCGGGCAGCGCGATCAGGACCGGCAGCAGCTGGCTGCCCAGGCCCTCGAGCAGCTGGTAGCGCTCGAACTTGTCCATCGTGCTCCACAGGACCTCGACGTCGACCTTGCCCTTGCGCACGTCCTTGCGAGACGAGAGGACCGACTTGGCGGCGCCGTGCAGGGCCTGGGTGAGTTCGTGCTCGGTGAAACGCATGGGTCCATTGTCACCCATCCTCGACGTCCTCGCCTGCTGTGCGTCGGCGATGTGCGTCGGGGATGTAAAACCCCGGTTCGTCTGTGTGAACTCCGTGTGAGATCCCTTCCGCCGGGGCCATGGGGGACGGAAGGTGGGATCGCGACTTCCCTGCCCGTCTCCAGGACCCCCATGACGGAGGCACACCATGACGACGACCGCCGACCCCGTTCATCCGCCCACCACCTCCGGCCCCTCCCCTGACGCTGCGCCTGACCCTGGGCCTGACGCTGGGCCTGACGCTGGGCCTGACGCTGGGCCTGACGCTGGAGGGCCACGCGCCACTCTGGTGCGCACCTTCACCGTGGGCCGCGCCGGACAGTTCCGCGGCGACGACGGCACCGGCGGACGTCTGGCACCAGCCCTGCACTACGCCTCCCGGATGGCAGCCCAGCTCGACCGCGTCCTGGGCACGGGACCGCTGCAGCGCGTCGTCGTCGACGGGCCGCGTGCGATCACCGCGGCCGTGGAGTGGAGCGCCAGCCACGAGCTGCTGCTGCACGCCTCGCTGAGCGCGGGCACCACGACTCCGTTCCTGCTGCCGCGCGACGACGAGGGCCCCCGCGCCCGGCACGCCTCGGAGGCGATCTGGGTCCGGGCCCGGCACGGCGCCGAGTCGATGGCCCGGATCGACGAGGTGCTGCGCGCGGTGCACGCCCACGCCGGTGCCGACTGGACGGTCCTGCTCGACGAGAACCTCACCGCGCTGCGCCTCTTCGGCACCCCCAGCGCCTCGACGCTGGCGATCGTCGCCAGCCGCTGCCACGGCGTGCTGCGCGGCCTGGGGCTGCCCGAGGTCCACAGCCTCACCCTCACCTACGCCAGCGGGTCGCTGGTGCTGCTGCCCTCCGACGACGTCATGACGTTGCTCTCCAGCCCGCACACCGACCCCGGCGCGCTCGTCGACGTCGTCGCGCGGGCGCACGCAGCCCTCGCCGACCCCGCCGCGGCCACCGCAGCAGCCCTGGACGCCACGCTGGGGCCAGCCGTGCGTGAGCCGGTCTACACGCCGCGACCTCGACCGGCGGAAGCCGCCGCGGCGGAACCGGTCGTCGATCAGACGGACGCATCGATGCCGGAGACGCGGAAGACCCGGTGGCGCTGGGGGCGTCGGGCCTGAGCCCGCTCCCCCGCACCACCGGGTCTACGTCAGTCGTTCTCCGCTCACGCGGGGGTGACCACCAGCACCAGGTCGCCGCCCTGGACGGCACGGGTACCGGCCACGGCGATCCGCTCCACGACACCGGAGACGGCGGCGGTGATGGAGGCCTCCATCTTCATGGCCTCGATGACGGCGACGGTCTGACCGACCTCGACGGTGTCACCGACGGCGACCTTGACCGCGACGGTGCCGTCGAACGGGGCCGCGACGTGGCCGGGCACCGAGGAGTCAGCCTTCTCGGCGGCAGCGACCTCGGCGACCACCGAACGGTCGCGGACCGAGACCGGGCGCAGCTGGCCGTCGGAGGTCAGCAGGACGGTGCGGAAACCGCGCTCGTCGGGCTCACCTATGGCCTCGAGGCCGACATTGATCTCGACGCCCTCCCACAGCTTCACGACGGTCTCGTGACCGCGCTTGAGGCCGTAGAGGTAGGCCGGGGTCGGGACGACGGAGACGTCACCGAACTGCTCGCGCGACTCGTGGAACTCACGCGTCGGGGCCGGGAACAGCAGGCGGTTGAGCATGTCGCGGCGCACGGCGGCGTCGTCGTTGACGAGTGCTGCCTCCTGCTCACCGGTGAGGACCTCGACGGGCTTCTTCCAGGTGCGACCGGCCAGCGCCTTGGTGCGGAACGGCTCGGCCCAGCCACCGGGCGGGTCGCCCAGTTCGCCCGACAGGAAGCCGACCACGGAGTCGGGCAGGTCGTAGTTGCCGGGGTTCTCGGCGAAGTCGGCGACGTCGGCACCGACGGCGACGAGGTGCAGGGCGAGGTCGCCGATCACCTTCGACGACGGGGTCACCTTGGGGACGTTGCCGAGGATGTCGTTGGCCGCGGCGTACATCTCCTCGACGGCCTCGAACTTCTCGCCCAGACCCAGCGCGATCGCCTGCTGACGCAGGTTGCTCAGCTGGCCGCCGGGGATCTCGTGACGGTAGACGCGACCGGTCGGCGCGGGCAGACCCGACTCGAACGGCGCGTAGACACGGCGAACCGCCTCCCAGTAGGGCTCGAGGGCGTTGACGGCCGCCAGGTCGAGGCCGGTCTCGCGCTCAGTGTGGTCGGTCGCCGCGACCAGCGCGGAGAGCGAGGGCTGGCTGGTGGTGCCGGCCATCGCGGCGCAGGCGGCGTCGACGGCGTCGACCCCGGCGTCGATGGCGGCGGTGAGGGTGGCCAGCTGGCCGCCGGTGGTGTCGTGGGTGTGCAGGTGCACCGGCAGGTCGAAGCGCTCACGCAGCGCGGTCACGAGGACCTTCGCGGCGGGGGCACGGAGCAGACCGGCCATGTCCTTGATCGCGAGGACGTGCGCGCCGGCGTCGACGATCTTCTCGGCGAGCTCGAGGTAGTAGTCGAGGGTGTAGATCTTCTCGGCCGGGTCGAGCAGGTCGCCGGTGTAGCAGAGCGCGACCTCGGCCAGCGCGGTCCCGGTCTCGCGGACCGCCTGGATGGCGGGACGCATCTGCTCGACGTCGTTGAGGGCGTCGAAGATGCGGAAGATGTCGATGCCGGTGGCAGCCGCCTCCTTGACGAACGCGGTGGTCACCTCCGTCGGGTACGGGGTGTAGCCGACGGTGTTGCGACCACGCAGCAGCATCTGAAGGTTGATGTTGGGGACGGCCTTGCGGAGCTCGGCCAGACGCTCCCACGGGTCTTCGGCGAGGAAGCGCAGTGCGACGTCGTAGGTGGCGCCGCCCCAGGCCTCCAGGGAGAGGAGCTCGGGGGTGGTGCGGGCGACGTGACCGGCGACGTTGACCAGGTCGCGGGTGCGCACGCGGGTGGCGAGCAGCGACTGGTGGGCGTCACGGAAGGTGGTGTCGGTGACGGCGACAGCCTTCTGGGCGCGCAGCGCGGCGGCGAAGCCCTCGGGGCCGAGCTCGAGGAGCTGCTGGCGCGAACCGGCCGGGACCGACTCGCCCTTGGCCAGCGGCGGCAACGTCGGGAGCTTGGTGATCGGGTCGACGGTGATGGTCGGCTTGCCGTACGGCTTGTTGACGGTGACGTCGGCCAGGAAGACGAGCAGCTTGGAGCCCCAGTCGCCGGTGCGACGGGCCTGCAGGAGCTGCGGGTGGGTCTCGATGAACGAGGTGGTGACGCGACCCGCGGCGAAGTCGGGGTCGGCCAGAACGGCCTCGAGGAACGGGATGTTGGAGGCGACGCCGCGGATCCGGAACTCGGCGACGGCGCGCTGGGCCTTCTCGACGGCCTTCTCGAAGGTGCGGCCGCGGCAGGTGAGCTTGGCCAGCAGGGAGTCGAAGTGGGCCGAGACGTTGGCGCCGGTGTAGGTGGTTCCACCGTCGACGCGGACGCCGGGGCCACCCGGGGAGCGGTAGGTGGTGATCTTGCCGGTGTCGGGGCGGAAGCCGTTGGCCGGGTCCTCGGTGGTGATGCGGCACTGGAGTGCGGCACCGCGCAACTGGATGGTCTCCTGGGAGAGGCCGAGGTCGGCCAGGGTGGCGCCGGCTGCGATCCGCATCTGGGACTGCACGAGGTCGACGTCGGTGACCTCTTCGGTGACCGTGTGCTCCACCTGGATGCGGGGGTTCATCTCGATGAAGACGTAGTTGCCGGCAGGGTCGAGCAGGAACTCGACGGTGCCGGCGTTCTTGTAGCCGATCTCCTTCGCGAACCGCACCGCGTCGGCGCACATCGCGTCGCGGATCGCGGGGTCGAGGTTGGGCGCGGGAGCGATCTCGACGACCTTCTGGTGACGACGCTGCACCGAGCAGTCGCGCTCGAAGAGGTGGACGACGCCGCCCTGGCCATCGGCCAGGATCTGGACCTCGATGTGGCGCGGCTCGACGACGGCCTGCTCGATGAAGACGGTCGGGTCGCCGAAGGCGGCCTCGCCCTCACGCATGCAGACCTCGATCGCCTCGCGCAGCGCGGCGCGGTCGTCGACGCGACGCATGCCTCGGCCACCGCCACCGGCGACGGCCTTGACGAAGAGCGGGGTCGGGATGGCCTCGGCGGCGACGACGAGGGCGTCGACGTCGGTGCCGGGCTCGACCGACTGCAGGGTCGGGACGCCGGCAGCCTTGGCCGCCGCGATCGCGCGGGCCTTGTTGCCGGTCAGGGTGAGCACGTCGGCGCCGGGACCGATGAAGGTGATGCCGGCCTCCGCGCACGCCTCGGCGAGCTCGGGGTTCTCCGACAGGAAGCCGTAACCGGGGTAGACGGCGTCAGCGCCGGCCTTCACGGCGACCTCGACGATGGCCTTGGCGTCGAGGTAGGCGCGGACCGGGTGGCCGAGATCCCCGATCTGGTACGCCTCGTCCGCGCGGAGGCGGTGCTCGGAGCCCCGGTCCTCGTGCGGGAAGACGGCGACGGTGGTCGCGCCGATCTCATGGGCGGCGCGGAAGGCTCGGATGGCGATCTCGCCACGGTTGGCTACGAGAACCTTGGAGAACATGGGGGTTTTCACCTCGACGTGTCTGGGTGTGGACGGTCGACTGCAGGGGGTCGTGATCCGGGGTAGGTCGTCGGTAGTGACCGGTCCCCACGGTGGCAGGAGTCTCGCACCCCTCCCCTACGCGCGGGTACGCGCCCGGGGCGGCATCGTCGTGGAGGTGAGCGTTGAGTAACCTGTTGCGCTCAACGATACAAAGTGTCTCGCCAATGTGGCACCCGGCCTCCCCGTTCCCAGGTCACCGACGAGGTCATCACGCTCTCCGGTCAGGATCGTGACCGGACCGCCACACTTCTCCCTGCCCCTTCGAGGCCGCCCGTGGCACACTCACGCCATGCCAGAGCACACCCCTGAGAACGAACCCCGACCCCCACGGATCGAGACGGGCGAGGGCCCTGACGTCCCCAGCCCGCCCCAGGCTGCAGTGGTCGCGGGCACCACGCCCCGGGTCGAGGTGGACGTGGCCGTACAGAGTGCCGCTGCGCCGAGCCGGGAGCGCGTCATCGGGGCCGGCATCTCGTGGCTGGCCACGTGGAGCGGTCGCTGGATCCTGATCGCGTTCGCCCTGGTGATCCTGGGCCTCGTCGTCGGCAAGGCCTGGACGATCCTGATGCCGGTCGCGCTGGCCCTGCTGATCAGCGCAGTGCTGGCACCGGTGTCGCGGGCCATGGAGCGGTTCCTGCGATTCCCGGCTGCACTGGCCGCGGTGACGACGCTGCTGGGCAGCGTGGCGTTGGTGATCTGGGCGTTCGTCCTGATGGCACCGTCGGTGGCGAGCCAGAGCACCGACATCGCCAACGACGCCGTCAAGGGCCTGCAGAAGGTCCAGGACTGGGTCCAGGACTCCAACCTCTTCAACAAGGAACAGATCGACGAGTTCATCGCGTCGGTCCAGAAGCGCCTCACCGACTCCGCCGACGTGATCGCCTCCGGCGTCCTGTCGGGTGTCGGCGCGGTGACGTCGGTGCTGATCAACCTCGTGGTGATCGCGTTCCTGACCTTCTTCTTCCTCAAGGACGGCCGCAAGTTCTTGCCCTGGCTGCGCGGCTCGACCGGCCCGTCGGTGGGTGCGCACCTGGTGGAGGTGCTGAGCCGGGCTTGGTACACGCTGGGCGGCTTCATCCGTACCCAGGCGATCGTCAGCGCGATCGACGCCGTGCTGATCGGCATCGGCCTGATCGCCATCGGCGTCCCACTGGCGGTGCCGCTGGCGGTGCTGACGTTCTTCGGTGGCTTCATCCCGATCGTCGGCGCGATCGCCGCCGGTGCGGTGGCCGTGCTGGTGGCGCTGGTCTCGAGCGGCCTCACCGGCGCCCTGTGGGTGCTGGTGCTGATCGTCGTGGTGCAGCAGGTCGAGGGCAACCTGCTCTCGCCGGTGCTGCAGTCGAAGTCGATGGACCTGCACCCCGCGATCGTCCTGCTCTCGGTGACGCTCGGATCGGGTCTCTTCGGAATCGCCGGCGCGTTCCTGGCAGTGCCGGTGGCTGCGGTCGCCGCGGTGATCTTCCGCTACCTCAACGAGCAGGTGAACGCCACGGTGGTGGCCCAGGACGCGGTGGCTGCCGCGACCGCGGACACACCGCCAGTGGTGGTGCTCGGTGACGGCAGCCGCCCGACGCTCAAGGAGCGTGTGGCCGCAGCGGTGGCCGCAGCGCGACGCCCCGTCGCGGACCACCACGACGCGGACTGAGCACCACGCCTCGACGTGAACGACACGAGGGCCGCCCGACGCAGTGCGTCGGGCGGCCCTCGTGCTTCGCACAGGGGACGACGCGCCGGGAGACCCGGGCGTCTCAGGCTCAGGCGTTGACGAGCGCAGGTGCCACGAGCGCGGAGGCGACGTCGCGGATCTCGCCGACCAGCCCGGAGAGAGTCTCGAAGGTGAGCATGTCGTCGTCGCCCTCACGCATCTCGGCGAGGAGAGCGTTCAGCGCACCGACCGCGACGTTGACGATGTGCGTGGCTTCTCGGACGGGGCCGACGCCGGGCAGCAGGCTGCGCGAGGGGTCGACCGCGAGCCACTCGGCGACGATCGCGACGAGCTCGAGCGAGTACGACGTCATCGGGGAGAGCAGCAGGGGGAGGCACTCGGGCTGCTCGTCGCGCAGACGGTTGCGTCCCGCAGCGACCTCCTGGTTGATCTCTGCACCGCCGATGGAGAGGACGGAGATCTGCATGATCGCGCCGAGGAGCGAGAACGGAGCGACCTCTTCCAGCACCGCCCAGGCCTCCTCGCGCGGCGCCATCTTCAGCGGTCGGCCGAAGATCGCTGCCTCACGCGAGGGCATGTAGTTGAAGAAGGTGCTGCGAGAGATGTCCGCTTCGTCGCAGATCTCCTGGACGGTGACGTCCTTGAAGCCCTTCTCGAGCGCCAGACGGACGCCGGCCTGCTCGATTGCGTTCACGGTGCGGCGCTTCTTGCGCTCGCGCAGTCCTGCTGCCATGGGACCAACCAACCTGTCTGAGTCGTGATGCGGTGAGGCCACCCTAACTGTGATCCAGAAAAGAATTGAGATTATTTCTGGACTCTATGAGGCGAAAATTGCACACCGTCCCAACAAACTGTGCATCAGCGTACCCGAGGCTCGTGACGCAGGGGGCGAAAGCGCCGAAAGCAAGCCACTCCCGGCCCTCAGGACCAACGCGGCACCCCCGCACTCCCACGACCGAGGGGCCTTGACAGAGAACGACGAAGGCCCCCGATCCGCATCTCTGCGGATCGGGGGCCTTCTGGTGGAGCCGCCTGTCGGAATCGAACCGACGACCTAGTCATTACGAGTGAATCGCTCTACCAACTGAGCTAAGGCGGCAGGCGTACGTTTCGCCCCCGGAGGGACTGACGAACAACCGAAGGCGAGTATACGGACACACTGACCCACCTGTGAATCGGCGGCCCCTCCCCGGACGGAGAAGGGCCGCCCCGAGTCAGCAGGTGACGGTGTCGGTGGGCACCTTGCCGTCGAGGAAGTAGGCGTCAACGGCCTCGTCCACACAGGTGTTGCCGGAGTTGTAGGCGATGTGGCCGTCGCCGTCGCGGCTGATCAGCACACCCGACTCCAACTGCTCGGCCAGGGCCACGCCCCAGGCGTACGGCGTCGCCGGGTCACGCGTGGTCGCGGTCACCAGGATCGGAGCCGCACCGGCGCCGTCGATCTCCAACTTCTCCGGCTTCGGGAAGCCGAATCCCTGGCAACTGGTCAGGCCCCAGGCCAGCACCCGACCGAACGTGGGCGACGCCTTCTCGAAACGCGGGAGGTAATCCTTCACCTCGTCAGCGGTCACGTAGGTGGGGTCGTCGAGACAGTTGATCACCGCGCTGGCCTCGAGGGAGTTGTTGAGGAACGACTCCCCGTCACGACCCAGGTACTGGTCGGCGAGGTACAGCAGCATCGAGCCGTCGCCGTCGAGCGCGAGCGTGAGCACCTGCGTCAGGAAGGTCCAGTAGCTCTCGCGGTAGAGCGGCGTCACGATGCCGTAGAACGCGTCGCCCGAGGTGAGGACCTCGTCGCCCGCCTTCAGCTCACCCTTCTCGATCGAGTCCAGCAGGTCGCGGACCTGCTGGACTCCCGCGTCGACGTCACCGGTGAGCGGGCAGTCGCTCTTCGTCTGGCAGCTCTTCACGTAGGAACGCAGCGCGATCTCGAACCCCTTGGCCTGCCCCAAGGACAGGTCGAGGAGTTCCAGGGTGGGGTCCATGCCGCCGTCGAGGACGAACTTGCCGACTCGTGCAGGGAAGAGTTCGGCGTAGGTGGCGCCGAGCTTGGTGCCGTAGGAGGCGCCGTAGAAGTCGAGCTTCTCCTGGCCCAGCGCCGCACGCAGCACGTCCATGTCCTTCACGGCCTCGATGGTGGAGACGTGACGCGCCAACTCACCGGAGTTGGCCAGGCAGGCCGCCGCTAACTTCTTGGCCTCCACGTCGACGGCCGCGATCTCGGCTGCCGTGGTGGGCGTCGGGGCGTCGACGTAGGCGTTGAGGTCGGCGTCGGAGTAGCAGTCCAGTGCCGCCGACTTCATGACACCGCGGGGGTCGAACCCGACGACGTCGAACGCCGACGCCAGGGTGCGACCCAGGACTGCGTCGACACTGCCCGCCATCTCCGTGCCGGAGCCGCCAGGGCCGCCGGGGTTGACCACCAGCGTGCCGATGCGCTTCTCGGGGTCACGCGACGCCATCCGGTTCACCGCAAGGTTGATCACGGTGCCGGCCGGGTCGGCGTAGTCGAGCGGGACAGCCAACCAGGCGCACTCGAGGTCGTCATTGGAGGTGGAACAGGGGACGAACTGGATCTCCTGCTCCATGAACGGCGTGAGGTCGTCGGTCTGCTCGATCGACGGAACAGGGATCGGCTTCAACGTCTCGGGCGTCTCCTCCCCCGACGGCCACAGCACCACCAGGGCGGTGGCGATGGTGCCCAGCACGAGTGCCAGCACCGCGACCAACGCGACGATCCGCGTCGTGGCCTTCTTCATCTACGGTCTCCCTCCAGTCGCAACGCGACCGTCATCGACTCCAGCGCCATCGCTGGCGGAACGTTGAACTCGAGCATCTGCTGCCGTGCCGTGAGCACGGCGTCGATCCGGCGCAGGTGCGCCTCCGGCGTCGACCGACGCGCGAGCGTCTCGACGTCGGCGTGGATGTCTGCGTTGACCAGCCCGACCCGGGCGCCCACACCGACGGTGATCGCGTCGCGGTAGACCGAGATGATCTCGGTCAGCGAGCGGTCCACGACGTCGAGCAGACGACGCTTGGCGCGGCGCTTCTGGCCGGCCTCCAGTTCGCGCAGGGCGGGTGAGTACTCCTTGGGGCGCTTGCTGCGACCCTCGACTCCGTAGGAGCGGTCGAGTTCGGCCTTCTCGCGGGCCTCGACCTCGACGGTGATCGCGTCGGTCTCGGCCTTCGCGATCTCGAGGATCGTGGCGGCGGCGTCCATGCAGGCCCCCAGACTGCCCAGGCGCGCCGGGATCCGCACGACGTCGGAACGACGCTTGCGGGTCTCCTCGTCGCGGGCCAGCGCCCGGGCGCGGCCGATGTGCCCCTGGGAGGCCTGTGCGACCTGCTGCGCGAGCTCGGCGGGCACACCGTCGACGCGCTGCAGGTAGCCGGCGACCTGATCGGTGGTGGGGGTGCTGAGGGTGACGAGGCGGCAGCGCGAACGAATGGTGACGAGGACGTCCTCGGCGGTCGGCGCGCAGAGCAGCCAGACGGTGCGGGCGTTGGGTTCCTCGATCGCCTTGAGCAGCGCGTTGAAGCCGTGGTCGTTGAGGCGGTCGGCGTCCTCGATCACGATCACCTGCCAGCGCTGGCCATTGGGCGAGAGCGCCGCCTTGCGGACCAGGTCGCGGACGTCCTTGACCGCGATCACGAGCGCGTCAGTACGTACGACGGTGACGTCGGCGTGGGTGCCCGCCATGACGGTGTGGCAGGAGTGGCACTCCCCGCAACCGCCCTGCTCGCACTGCAGCGCCGCGGCGAAGGCGACGGCAGCGTTGGAACGTCCCGAGCCGGGCGGGCCGGTGAAGAGCCAGGCGTGCGTCATCCCGTCGCCGCGGGCGGCACGGTCGAGCGCGGTCGCGACGTGCGACTGCCCGACGAGGTTGGTCCAGATCGGGGCGACCATCAGCGTTCCTCACCCGCGCGGACGGCCTGCGTGAGCAGCGGCTCGACGCGGGCGGTGATCGCGGCGTGGATCTCCTCGACCGGCGCACGGGCGTCGAGGACGAGGTAGTGCTCGGCGTCGGCGGCGGCCAGACGCAGGAAACCGTCGCGGACGCGCTGGTGGAACTCGATGCCCTCGGCCTCGATCCGGTCGCGCTCCTCGAAGCGTCCCAGTCCGGTCTGCGGGGCGAGGTCGAGCAGGATCGTCAGGTGCGGACGCAGGCCACGGGTGGCCCAGCGCAGCATCGGGTCGAGTTCGGCGACGTCGAGCGCACGGCCTGCACCTTGGTAGGCGAGGGAGGAGTCGACGTAGCGGTCGCAGACGATCACCTCGCCACGCTCCAGCGCAGGCATCAGCAGCGCGTCGACGTGCTCGGCCTTGTCAGCGGCGTAGACGAGCGCCTCGGTGCGCGGGGAGAGGTCGCCGGTGGCGGGGTCGAGCAGGATCCGACGCAGCTCCGCACCGACCTCGCTGCCGCCGGGCTCACGGGTCAGCAGCGCGTCGTGGCCGCGCTCGCGCAGCCATGCCTCCAGCAGACGCGACTGGGTGGTCTTGCCGGCGCCCTCACCGCCCTCGAAACAGAGGAAGACTCCGGTGGAGGTGTACAGCGGTGCGGGTGCGGCGATCACGGGGCAACCCTACGGGTGGTCGCCGTCAGATTCGGCGTCCAGCAGAAGTGCCGCTCAGCCGATCGTGCTGAGCAGCGCGACGAGCATCGGCACACCGACTCCCAGCAGCACCCAGAACCACCCGGTGACGCGACGGTCCGGGATGCCGGGCACCTTCTGTCGGCCCTCCCCGCGGCGAGCACCCTCGCCGAACACCCAGAACGCGACGGCTCCGATCCACGGCACCCACAACGCCCAGAACCACGCCCAGCGGGTCATCCGGATCGGCTCGGCTCCGGCGATGATTCGGGCGACGGTGCCGACGTAGAGCAGCAGCACGGTCAGGACCGCCCAGCCGGGGATCAGCACCGTGTCGGCCAACGAACCGTCCGGACGCGGCGTGAGGTCGTCGGAGAACGTCAGCCCCTCGGGAACCGACGCCTGCCACTCGGCCTCCAGCGCGGCCGCGTCGCGGAGCCGCACCTCGGTCTCGGCGCTGAACGGGACACCCCACCGGCGCCACTGCACCGTGACGGTCCGCTTCCCCTGCGCCCCCGCCTCCGCAGCGGTCACCGCGTCGCCCATGTCGGTGCGGACGTGCGTCACGGCACCGGATCGCACGCCGTCCTCGAACGCGTCGAACGAAACCTGCCACGAGCCCCGCAGCAACGCGCTCAGGGCGACGACGGCGAAGAGCGTCAGCGCGAGCCAGCGCCGCGCCACGGCCCACGTCGGACTGGTGACGCCGCGCGACGCCGGTCCGGGAGCCGGATCTGTGGGCCGCTCGGCGGCGCTCGTTGCTGTCCCCATGCCGCCACCCTAGGCGGCACGCTGCGCCTTCGTGACCGTTCACGTACGCGTTACACACGTGCCGACCTGCTGGTAACACGCGCTGAGCAGACTTGATCTCGGGTGGACCGGCCAGGAGGTCCGCACAGCACCAACGACGGAACAGGACGAGCAGTCAGGGGCACCAGATGTTGTGGTCGGTCAAGGCGGTCTTCTTCAACCGCGAAGCAGGGATCCAGGGCGTCGCCCAGGCCTGTCACGACAACGCCATCGCGCTGCAGGACCTGCGCTCCACCACCGGCCGGCGCGGCCAGGTGGTCGACGAAATCGTCCTGGCCAGCTCTGACGGCTGGACCAGCCGCCGCATAGGCGACCTGATGGCTGCTGCCGGCGCCGCGACCGTCCAGGTGATCGCCGTCGACGCCGACCACCCCGAGGCGCACCTCAACGCCGAACGCAAGGCCCGCCTGGCTCACCCCGGCGGCACCCGACGCAACTGGCACGGGATGCGCGCCGCGGGCTGACCCGCTCCCAGAACTTCGTCGCCGGACCGTTCCCCGGCGGCGAGGCGGTCTCCTCTCCCTGACCGCGAACAGCACGAGGGCCGGACACCGAATGCGCGCGGTGCCCGGCCCTTCGTTGTGCCCGGAACAGCCGCACCCCACCGGTTCGAGTCGTGAATCAGGCGATTCTGCGACCCAAACCGGTGGGGTGCGGCGTCGAAGGGAGGTCAGGCCTCGGTGGAGGCAGCCTTCTTCGTCGTCTTCTTGGCCGCCGTCGTGGTGGTGGCCTTCTTGGTCGCAGTGGTCTTCTTCGCGGCCGTCTTCTTCGCAGCGGTCTTGGTGGCGGTCTTCTTGGCGGCGGTCTTGGTCGCCGTCTTCTTGGCGCCCTTCTTCGCAGCCTTCTTGGCCGGCCCCTTGGCACGCTTCTCCGCGAGGAGTTCGGCGCCACGCTCGAGCGTCATCTTCTCGACCGTGTCGTCCTTGCGCAGCGTCGCGTTGTACTCACCGTCGGTGACGTACTCGCCGAAGCGACCCGACTTGATGACCATCGGCTGACCCGAGACGGGGTCAGTGCCGAGCTCCTTGAGCGGGGCGGCAGCAGCGGCACGACCACGGGCCTTGGGCTGGGCGTAGATCGCCAGCGCCTCGTCCAGGGTGATCGTGAGCAACTGCTCCTCCGACGCGATGGTGCGCGAGTCCGTGCCCTTCTTCAGGTACGGGCCGTAGCGACCGTTCTGCGCGGTGATCTCGACGCCGTCGGCGTCCACGCCGACCACGCGAGGCAGCGACAGCAGCTGCAGCGCCTGCTCGAGGGTGACGGTGTCGAGCGCCATCGACTTGAAGAGCGAACCGGTGCGCGCCTTCACGGCGTTCTTGCCGGTCTTGGGGACGTCCTCGGGCAGGACCTCGGTGACGTACGGGCCGTAACGACCGTTCTTGGCCACCACCATGTAGCCCGACTCCGGGTGCTTGCCCAGGACGGTCTCCTCACCGGCCGGGTTCGCGAGCAGTTCCAGCGCCTTCGCGGTGGTCAGCTCGTCCGGCGGGAGGTCGTCGGGGACGTTGGCACGCTTCGCAGCCGGGTTGCCCTCGTCGTCGGGACCCTCCAGGTACGGGCCGTAACGACCCACACGCAGGTGGATGCCATCGGCGGGGTCGCCGATCGGGAACGTCGCCAGCTCACGGGCGTCGATCTCGCCCAGGCCGGTCACCAACTGGTGCAGGCCCTTGAAACGGTCGGAGCCGTTGTAGAACTCGTCGAGCTCGGCGACGCGCTGCTTGCGGCCACCTGCGATGTCGTCGAGGACCGACTCCATCTCGGCGGTGAACTCGTAGGAGATCTGGCGCGCGAAGTGCTCCTCCATGAGGCGCATGACGGAGAACGCGATCCACGCCGGCACCAGGGCGGTGCCCTTCTTGTAGACGTACCCGCGGTTGATGATCGTGGAGATGATCGAGGCGTAGGTCGACGGACGGCCGATCTCGCGCTCCTCGAGCTCCTTGATCAGGGTCGCTTCGGTGAAGCGGGCCGGCGGCTTGGTCTCGTGACCCGACGGGGTGATCGAGGCGGCCTGGACGGCAGCGCCCTCGGTCAGGTTGGGCAGACGCGTCTCGGCGTCGTCGCGCTGCTTGGAGGAGTCGTCGGTGCCCTCCACGTACGCCTTGAGGAAGCCGTGGAAGGTGATGACGCGACCCGAGGAACCGAAGACGACGTCGCGGCCGTCGGAGGCGGTGCCACCGAGGCGGACCGAGACGGTGTGACCGGTGGCGTCCTTCATCTGCGAGGCGACGGTGCGCATCCAGATCAGTTCGTAGAGACGGAACTGGTCGCCGGTGAGACCGGTCTGCGCGGGCGTCTTGAACGACTCACCGGCGGGACGGATCGCCTCGTGCGCCTCCTGGGCGTTCTTCACCTTGGAGGCGTAGGTGCGCGGGACGTCGGGCAGGTACTCGGCGCCGTACAGTTCGCGGACCTGGTCACGGGCGGCACCGACCGCGGCGCTCGAGAGCGTCGTGGAGTCGGTACGCATGTAGGTGATGAAACCGTTCTCGTACAGACGCTGCGCGACGGACATGGTTACCGAGGCGCTCATGCCGAGCTTGCGACCGGCTTCCTGCTGCAGCGTCGTGGTGCGGAACGGGGCGTAGGGAGAACGCTTGTACGGCTTCGACTCGACCGAGCGGACCTCGAAGGAGGTCTGACGCAGGGAGTCACCGAGGTCCTCGGCCGCCTTGCGGTCGAGGTGGACGACGCTGCCCGACCCGTCCTTGGCGCCCTTGAGTTCACCGCCCTGGGTGAAGTCCGATCCCCGGGCGACGCGCTTGCCGTCCACGGAGTGCAGCTTGGCCGGGAACATCCGCGGCTCGACGTCGGCGCCACCGTCGAAGGTGCCCTCGAGGTCCCAGTACGAGGCGACGCGGAACTTCATCCGCTCCTTCTCGCGGTCGACGACGAGGCGGGTCGCCACCGACTGCACGCGGCCCGCGGAGAGGCCACTCATGACCTTCTTCCACAGCACCGGGGAGACCTCGTAACCGTAGATGCGGTCGAGGATGCGGCGCGTCTCCTGCGCCTCGACGAGGTGCATGTCGAGTTCGCGGGGGTTCTCCGCGGCGGCGAGGATCGCGGGCTTGGTGATCTCGTGGAACACCATGCGGCGCACCGGGATGCCCTTGGGCTTGAGCTCGTCGAGGAGGTGCCAGGCGATGGCCTCCCCCTCACGGTCCTCATCGGTGGCGAGGAAGAGTTCGTCGGCGTCCTTGAGGAGCTTCTTCAGCTTCGTGATGTGCGCCTTCTTGTCGCGCGGCACCACGTAGTACGGCTCGAACCCGTTCTCGACGTCCACGCCCAGACGACCCCACGGCTTGTCCTTGATGGACGCCGGAGTCTCGGCAGCGCTCTGCGGCAGGTCACGGATGTGACCGATCGAGGACTCCACCACGTACCCCGCACCGAGGTACTGACCGATCTTGGTGGCCTTGGTGGGCGACTCCACGATGACCAGTTTGTGTGCCACAGGCATTCCCTTGCTTCTTCTTCGACACCGCGACGCGGGCCGGACGCCGACACGTTAGCGCGACACAGCGGCTGCGGCACGGTCAGGCGGGCTCGCCCATCCTGCCGGACGCACCGTGAACGGTACGGCGGTGCCACTGAGCAGCACCGGGGCGAGAGCGTGCCACACGGTCCAACTCCAGGGCGCAGGTCCTCGGTCGGGAGCGGGCTGACCTAGGGTTGGTCCAGACCACTGGCGCCCGCCAGCCCCAGTGGCCATTCCCCCCCCAGAACGCCGGAACACCCAGAAAGAGGTGACCGTCGCGCATGTCGGACCTGACCAGCCCCGGGTCGTCCCACCACAGCGTCCCCTGCCCGTCCCCCTCGTTCGCGCTGCTGCTGCGTCGGACCGAGCACGTCATGACCCAGCACGTCGCTGCCCGGATCGCTCCGTTGCTCGACACCCATGACCTCACGATCGAGCGGTGGCGTGTGGTCGCAGCCCTGGCCGCCGAGCCCGAGCAGACGATGACACAGCTCGCCGAGCGCGCTGTCCTGCCGCCCGCCAGCCTGACCCGTCACGTCGATCGCCTCGTCGCGCGTGGTCTGGTGATCCGACTGGCGAGCCCCGAGGACCGTCGGCGCGTCGTGGCGTCGCTCTCCGAGGACGGCCACCGGGTCTGGCAGCAGGTCGACTCCACCGAGCGCGAGGTGCACGCCCAGCTCGCCGCCGCGATCGGCGAGCAGCGATTCGCCAGCCTGACCGCTGACCTCGCTGCCGTTCCGGAGCTCCTCACCGCTTGGTGAGACGCCTTCGCGCGAGGTCCTTCACGACGCCCCGTCCCGCACTCCGGTGCAGGTGGCGGGGCGTTCGTGCGTCGTGCGGCCACCTCCCTGACCCACCCGCCCATACCCGGAAAAGGGCTTCCCGGCGCGAAACATCGCCCCTCGATCAGTGACGGAGAAGTGACGACGAGGACACGCGGCCGAAACAGCACGTCACGAGATTGAACCCATTCGGAAGCGCCTGCCCAGGGCGCCCAGGAGGGAATCACTCGTGCGCATCACCACCGTCACCTCACCACCGCCTGCCTCCCCTGCTGGCACCCCCACGGACACCGTCCGCAACCCCCGCGGCCGTCGCGCCGCCGGGGTCGTCGCCGTCCTCGCGCTCGCCCTGTCCACCGCGGCCTGCGGCGCGAAGGCCGGCGAGACCACGGAGGCCACGTCCTGCGTCGACACCAGCGGGGACAGCGTCAAGGTCGGCTTCCTGAACTCGCTCTCGGGAACGATGGCGATCAGCGAGACCACCGTGTTCAAGTCGCTGAGCATGGCGGCCGAGGAGATCAACGCCGCAGGTGGCGTGCTCGGCAAGAAGCTCGACGTGGTCAGCGAGGACGGCGCGTCCGAACCCACCGTCTTCGCCGAGAAGGCCGGCAAGCTGATCGAGAGTGACTGCGTGGCCGCGGTCTTCGGCGGCTGGACCTCCAGTTCCCGCAAGGCGATGCTGCCCGTCTTCGAGGCGAAGAACTCGCTGCTCTTCTACCCCGTCCAGTACGAGGGGCTGGAGGCCAGCAAGAACATCTTCTACTCCGGCGCCACCACCAACCAGCAGATCGTCCCGGCGCTCGACTGGCTCAAGGACGAGAAGAAGATCACGTCGATCTTCCTGGTCGGTTCCGACTACGTCTTCCCGCGCACCGCCAACGAGATCATCAAGAAGTACGCCGCCGCCCACGGCATCGAGGTCAAGGGCGAGGAGTACCAGGAGCTCGGCTCGACCAACTTCGGCACCGTCGTCGACAAGGTCAAGCAGGCCGGCGCCGACGCCGTCTTCAACACCCTCAACGGTGACTCCAACGTCGCGTTCTTCAAGGAGTACAAGGGCAAGGGCCTGACGGCGGCGAAGATGCCGGTCGTCTCGGTCTCGATCGCCGAGGAGGAGGTCCCCGGCGTCGGTGTCGACAAGCTCGTCGGCCAGTACACGGCCTGGAACTACTACCAGACCGTCGAGAGCCCCGCGAACGAGAAGTTCGTGGCCGCGTTCAAGAAGGCCAACGGCGACAAGGCGGTCACGTCGGACCCGATGGAGGCGGCCTACACCTCGCTGTACCTGTGGAAGGCGATGGTCGAGAAGGCCAACTCCTTCGACGTCGCGAAGGTCCAGGAGGCCGCCGGCGGCACCACCTTCGAAGCCCCCGAGGGCAGCGTCACCGTCAACGGCGAGAACCACCACATCGCCAAGACCGCGCTGATCGGCGAGATCCAGTCCGACGGCCTGATCAAGACCGTCTGGAACTCCCCCACGCCCATCGAGCCCGACCCCTACCTGAAGTCCTACGACTGGTGGGAAGCCAAGTGACCCAGCACCGCTGAGTCCCCGCGTCCGTCCCCGGCCCCGCGCCGGGGACGGACGCCCCGCACGTCGTCCGCCCCACTCGTTCCCACCCCAGGAGTCCTCATGGACGTGTTCCTGTCGCAGGTGTTCACCGGCCTCTCCGCCGGTGGGGTCCTGCTCCTCATCGCCATCGGCCTGACGTTGACGTTCGGCCAGATGGGCGTCATCAACATGGCCCACGGCGAGTTCCTCATGGCCGGCGCGTACACCGCGTACGTCATGAACACGATCATCGGGAACGCCGAGGCGTCCCTGCTCCTGGCGCTGCCGGTCGGGTTCTTCGTCGGTGGTCTGCTGGGTGTCGCGCTGGAGGCCGGCGTGCTGCGCTGGATGTACCGCCGACCGCTCGACACCCTGCTGGTCACCTACGGCGTCGGGCTGGTCCTGCAGCAGGTCGCCCGCGACATCTTCGGGGCCCCGGCAAAGGAGGTCCCCGGCCCGTCGTGGCTCGACGGCTCGGTGCCGATCCTGGGCTACGACTTCCCGCTGTCGCGGCTGTTCCTGCTGGCGCTGTCGCTGGCTGCGTTGGCCGGTGTCGCGGCGGTCCTGAAGCTGACCGCTCTGGGACGTCAGGTCCGTGCGACCGTCCAGAACCGCGACCTCGCCGAGACGCTCGGCATCTCCACCCGACGCACCGACCGGATCACGTTCTTCCTCGGCTCGGGTCTGGCCGGGATCGCCGGCGTCGCGCTGACGCTGCTGGGCTCCACCGGTCCGACGATCGGTTCGTCCTACATCGTCGAGGCGTTCCTGGTGGTCGTCGTCGGCGGCATCGGTCAGATCAAGGGCACCGTGATCGCGGCGTTCGTGATCGGTGTCGGTCAGTCCTTCCTGGAGTACGCGACCAGCGGTTCGACGGCCAAGGTCATCGTGCTGGCCCTGATCGTGGTCTTCCTCCAGGTACGTCCCCAGGGCATCTTCGCGGTGCGGACCAGGAGCCTCGCATGAGCACCACTCACACTCCCGCCGGTCACACTCCCGCCGGCACGACGGAGACCGCTGCCGCCACCGCTGCGCTGGGCACCACGGGGCCGCGGACCTGGCGCACCGCGCCCCCGGACGTCTCCGGCGGATGGCGCCCCTCGGGTGCGCTGGTGGGCTACGTCGTCCTGGCCCTCGCGCTGCTGCTCGTCGCACCGGCCGTCCTGGAGCCGTTCCGACTCGGGCTGCTGGCCAAGTACTGCTGCTGGGCGATCGCTGCCGTCGGGATCGGTCTGGCCTGGGGTCGCGGCGGGATGCTCGTCCTGGGTCAGGGCATCTACTTCGGGCTCGGCGCCTACGCGATGGCGATGCACATGCTGCTGGCCGACGCGGGCCCCGAAGGCATCCCCGACTTCATGAACCTCTACGCCGGTGGCGTCATGCCGACCTGGTGGGAGCCGTTCCGGTCCCCGGTGGTGACGCTGGTGGCGATCGTCGTCGTCCCCGCTGCCGTGGCCGGTCTGCTCGGGCTGGCGATCTTCAAGCGTCGGGTCAAGGGCGCCTACTTCGCGATCCTGTCGCAGGCCCTCACCGCGGCGTTCGCGCTGCTGCTGATCGGGCAGGTCAAGACGACCGGTGGCTTCAACGGTCTCAACAACTTCCAGAGCTTCTTCGGCTACTCGCTCTACGACCCGGCCAACCAGCAGATGCTCTACTTCCTTGCCGCCGGGACCCTGCTGGCCGCTGTCGCGCTGACGTCGTGGCTCAACTCGACCCGTTTCGGTGAGCTGCTGGTCGCCACCCGTGACGCCGAGGAACGGGTCCGGTTCCTGGGCCACGACCCGGCCAACATCAAGACCGTCGCCTACGTCGTCGCCGCCGTGCTCGCCGCGATCGGTGGCGCCCTGTTCGTGCCGATCGTCGGGATCATCTCGCCCGAGCAGGTGGGTGTCACCGCCTCGATCGCGATGGTCGCCGGGGTCGCCCTCGGTGGACGTGCCTCGCTGCTCGGGCCGGCCGTCGGAGCCCTCGTCATCGGGTACGCCGAGACGTACCTGTCGGAGTCGTTCCCCGGGTCGTGGAGCTACTTCCAGGGGGCGTTGTTCGTCTTCGTCGTGCTGCTTCTCCCCGGCGGGATCGCCCAGTTGTTGACCCGGCGGAGCAAGAAGGAGGTACCCGCATGAGCACCCAGACCACCGCTCCCACCGGCTCCCCCAGCGTTGGCCGCAAGGACTACCTGGAGGTCCGCGACATCCGGGTCGTCTTCGACGGGTTCGTGGCTGTCGACGGTGTGGACCTGACGCTGCTGCAGGGTCAGGTGCACTTCCTGATCGGGCCCAACGGCGCCGGGAAGACCACCGTCGTCGACGCCCTCACCGGCCTGGTGAAGGCCACCGGGACCGCCCACTACGGCGACGCCGACCTGCTCTCCCTGCCCTCGCACAAGATCGTGCGGGCCGGAGTGGGACGCACCTTCCAGACCGCGACGGTCTTCGAGGAGCTCACCGTCGAACAGAACCTCGACATCGCCGGCGGCGTGCACCGCCCTGCCCGACGACTGCTGCGTCGTCGTCGGTTCGTCTCCCCACGGGTGCGGGAGGCGTTGGCGGTGGTGGGGCTGACGCATCTGGCCGACCGGCAGGCCGGGACGTTGTCGCACGGGCAGAAGCAGTGGCTGGAGATCGGCATGCTGCTCGTCCAGGACGCCCAGGTGATGCTCCTCGACGAACCGGTGGCCGGGATGAGCGCCGACGAACGCGTCGCGACAGGTGAACTGCTGCAGCGGATCGGCACCGAACGCACCGTCATCGTGATCGAGCACGACATGGACTTCGTCCGCGCCTACGCCGACGTCGTCACCGTCATGAGCGCCGGAAAGGTCCTCGCCCACGGCACCGTCGACGAGATCCGTGCCGACCCCGAGGTCCAGCGCGTCTACCTGGGCCACACCCCCGAAACCACCGCTCCGGGAGGAGTCGCATGATGCTCGAACTCGTCGACGTCCACGGCGGCTACGGCCGCACCGAGATCCTGCACGGCGTCTCCCTGAGCGTCCCTGTCGGCGGCGCGGTCGCGGTGATCGGCCACAACGGTGCCGGGAAGACGACGCTGCTGCGAGCCGCGGTCGGGCTGCTCAACGTGACGTCGGGGAAGGTGCTCCTCGACGGCGAGGACGTCACCGCGATGGCGCCGCACCAGCGGGTGCGACGCGGGCTGGGTTACGTCCCGCAGGGGCAGCAGTCGTTCGGCCAGATGACGACGCTGGAGAACCTGCAGCTCGTCGCGGGCCGCGACCGCGCCGCGATCGACGAGATGCTCGACCTCTTCCCGGCGCTGACGTCGCTGCTGCAGCGTCGCGCCGGTCTGCTCTCGGGCGGTCAGCGTCAGCAGCTCGCGATCGCCCGGACCCTGCTGACGAAGCCGCGGATGCTGGTCCTGGATGAACCGACCGAGGGCATCCAGCCCAACGTCGTCGCCGAGATCGAGCAGGTCATCATCGACCTCACCCGTCGCGGTGACCTGTCGGTGCTGCTCGTGGAACAGCACGTCGGGTTCGCGATGCGGGCCAGCCAGACCTACAGCGTCCTGGTCTCAGGTCGCGTCACCTCCACCGGCGAGGCCGGGGCGGGGGCGGCCGACGAGGTCCGTGCCGTGATGGCGGTCTGAGCCGTGCACCTGACCCCTGCCGACACCGAAAAGTTGCTGCTGAGCGTGGCCGGGATGGTCGCCCGGGACCGGCTGGCCCGCGGCGTGAAGCTCAACCACCCTGAGTCGGTGGCGTTGCTGGCCTGCTGGGTGATCGAGCGAGCCCGCGACGGTGACGCCAGCGTCGCCGACCTCATGGAGGCCGGGCGCGAGGTCCTGACCAGCGACGACGTGATGCCGGGCGTCGCCGAGATGATCCACGACGTCCAGGTCGAGGCCACGTTCCCCGACGGTCGCAAGCTCGTCACCCTGCACCACCCCATCGGCTGAGGAGGAACGGATGAGTCTCTCGAACGACGGCCCCGGTGCCGTCCGCACCGCCCCCGGCACCGTCGTCCTCAACGGCGACCGGGCCGACGCCGAACGACTCCGCGTCGTCGTCGTGAACACCGGCGACCGGCCCGTCCAGGTGGGCAGCCACGTCCACTTCGCGCAGGTCAACGACGCTCTCGTCTTCGACCGCGACGCTGCACGCGGGTTCAGGCTCGACGTGCCCTCGGGCACCTCGCAGCGGTTCGAGCCGGGCGCCTCGCGTGAGGTCGCGCTGGTGACGTTGCGGGGGCGGCGCCGGGTGGCGGGGATCCAGGTGGAGACCGCACGGGCCGGCGGGCAGTACCTCGACTCGCGCCCCGCCCCGACGGAGGTGCGGCGTGGTTGAGATCTCGCGTACCGCGTACGCCGCGCTGTACGGCCCCACCGCCGGGGACCAGGTGCGTCTGGGCGACACCGACCTGTGGATCCAGGTCGAGGAGGACCGCACCGTTGGCGGCGAGGAGGCCGTCTTCGGTGGCGGGAAGTCGATCCGGGAGTCGATGGCGCAGTCCACCGCGACCCGCGCCGAGGGGGCGCTCGACACCGTCGTCACCAACGCCCTGGTCCTCGACCACTGGGGGATCGTGAAGGCCGACGTCGGGATCCGGGGCGGACGGATCGTCGCGTTGGGACGCGCCGGGAACCCCGACGTCGCCGACGGCGTGCACCCGTCGTTGGTGATCGGTCCCGGCACCGACGTGATCTCCGGGGAGGGCAAGATCCTCACCGCCGGAGCCGTCGACGTGCACGTCCACTTCCTTTCCCAGTCGCAGATCACCGAGGCGCTCGCGACCGGCACCACCACCGTCGGCGGAGGTGGCACCGGCCCGTCGGAGGGCTCCAAGGCGACCACCGTGACGCCCGGCCCGTGGCACCTGCACGCGGTGCACCGGGCCCTGGACGACCTGCCCGTCAACGTCCTGCTGATGGGCAAGGGCAACACCGTCTCCGCGGCCGGGCTGGCCGAACAGGCCCTCGCGGGGGCGGCCGCGTTCAAGGTCCACGAGGACTGGGGATCGACGCCCGCAGCGATCGACGCGGCCCTGCGAGCCGCCGACGAGCACGGCCTGCAGGTGACGCTGCACTCCGACAGCCTCAACGAGGCCGGGTTCCTCGAATCGACGCTGGCCGCGATCGACGGACGCGGCATCCACGCCTTCCACGCCGAGGGCGCTGGCGGCGGGCACGCACCCGACATCATCAGCGTCTGCTCGCACCCCAACGTCATCCCCGGCTCGACCAACCCGACGTTGCCGCACACCGTCAACACCGTCGCCGAGCACCTCGACATGCTGATGGTCTGCCACCACCTCAACCCGGCCGTGCCTGAGGACCTCGCGTTCGCCGAATCCCGGATCCGGGAGACCACGATCGCCGCCGAGGACCTCCTGCACGACCTCGGCGCCATGAGCATCACTTCCTCCGACGCCCAGGCGATGGGCCGGATCGGTGAGGTGATCTGCCGGACCTGGCAGGTCGCGCACGCCATGAAGCAGCGCTTCGGACGGCTCGGGGAGAACCTCCCGGCCGACAACGAACGGGCCCGACGCTACGTCGCGAAGTACACGATCAACCCGGCGATCGCGCACGGCATCGACCACGAGGTCGGCTCGGTGGAGCCCGGCAAGATGGCCGATCTGGTGCTCTGGGACCCGCGCTTCTTCGGGATTCGTCCCGAGGTGGTCGTCAAGGGCGGCGCGCTCGTGTGGGGCGCGCTCGGTGACCCCAACGCCTCCATCCCGACGCCTCAGCCGGTACTGCTGCGGCCCGCGCTGGTGCAGGGCGGCGCCGACCACTCGGTCTCCTTCGTCTCCCCCGCCGCGCTCGACGCCGGTCTGGCGCAGACCTTGGGTCTGCGTCGTCGTCTGGCGGGGGTGCGGCCCACCCGGCACCTGACGAAGGCCGACATGGTCAACAACCATGCGTTGACGGCGATCAGCGTCGACCCGGAGACGTTCGCGATCACCGTCGAGGGCGAACTCGTCGTCCCCTCCCCTGCGACCCGGCTGCCGTTGGCGCAGCTGTACTCGATGTTCTGAGACGGGGCGACGATGACCCTGCACCCCGAACTCCTCGCCGCGTTGCTGGCCGACGTGCGGCTGCCCGTCGCGGGCCACACCCAGTCCTCGGGGCTGGAACCGGCGCTCGTGGCGGGGACGGTGACGGCGGCGACGATCCCGTCGTTCCTGACGTTGCGGCTGCGCACCGTCGTCCGGACCGAGGCGGCCACCGCCGTGCTGGCGCGGGCCTCGGTGCTGGCCGGGGAGTCGTGGGGCGAGGAGTCCTTGGCCGCAGTGCAGGAGGTGTGGGCGGCCAGGACCCCCTCGGCCGCGATGCGACGCACCTCGAGGACGTTGGGGCGGGCGTTGCTCCGGTTGGCTCCACGGCTGGTGCCGCAGGTGCGGCTGCTGGAGTTCCCGCCCGAGCCGCCACGTCCGGTGGTGCTGGGTGTCCTCTGTGGCCTCGGCGGCGTCGACGCCGCGACCACTGCACGGCTGGTGGCCTACGACGACGTCCAGACCGTCGTGGCTGCCGCTCTCAAACTGCTGCCCCTCGACCCGGCCGAGGCGACCACCTGGGTGGTGAACGCCTTCGACGACATCGACGCCGCCGTGGCGGCGGTCGCCGACGTCACCTCACCGGAGCAGGTCCCGTCCCGCAACGCCCCCGTGCTCGAGGAGCACGCCGAACGTCACGCCCACACCACCCGGAGGTTGTTCAGTGCCTGAGTCCGTCTTCGCTGCATCCGTCCTCGCTGCATCCGTCCCGCCCGTACCCACCCCGCGTCGCACGCTCCGACTGGGCGTCTGCGGGCCCGTCGGCACCGGCAAGAGTTCGCTGATCATGCTGCTGTGCGCGCGGCTGTCGGCCGAGCTGGAGATCGGCGTCGTCACCAACGACATCTACACCGACGAGGACGCCCGGATGATCCGCGCCGCAGGCGTCCTGGACGCGTCACGGATCGTGGCGGTGGAGACCGGCGCGTGCCCGCACACCGCGATCCGGGACGACGTCACCGCCAACCTGATCGCGGTGGAGGACCTCGAAGCCGCCGGTGCCGCGGCCGGGACACCGTTGGACCTGGTGCTGGTGGAGTCCGGTGGGGACAACCTGACCGCCACCTTCTCCCCAGCACTGGTGGACACCCAGATCTTCCTGATCGACGTCGCGGGTGGCGGGGACGTCGCTCGCAAGGGCGGGCCCGGGATCGAGCGCGCCGACCTGCTGGTGGTCAACAAGACCGACCTGGCGCCGTACGTCGGCGTGGATGAGGTGCGGATGAAGTCCGACGCGATCGCCGCCCGCGACGGTGGTCCGGTGGTGGCGCTGTCACGGACCGACGAGAGCTCCGTCGACGAACTCCTGACGTGGGTGCGTGGGCAGGTCGCCTCCCACGTCGCGGGGGCGTTGGTGCCGAGTGATCCGGGACCGATGGCGCCGCACTCGCACTCACATGACGGGACAGGTCTGCATGTTCACTGAGTTCCCCGAGGCTCGCACCACCGCGGTCACGCGCCTGCGCCTGACCCGTACCCCCGGTGGCGCGGTACGGCTGCGCGGTGGCGGTGGCGTGTTCCGGGCGATGCTGCTGGCCCGCGACGCCCACGGCGCCCGGGTCCAGGTGGTGCCGTCACGGATGTTGCTGCTGGCCGGGGACGACGTCGCGTTGGAGATCAGCGTCGATGCCGGGCTGCGGCTGGACCTCACCGAGACCGGCGGGACGATCGCGCACGACATGCGCGGTGGTTCCGCGTCGTGGCGCACGTCGGTGGAGGTCGGTGCGGGCGCGACGTTCACCCACCACACGTGGCCGTGGGTCAGCTCCGCTGGTTCCGACGTCGTGCGGCACACGTCGGTGGCCCTGGACGTCGGCGCGAAGGCAGTGCTGCGCGAGACGTTGGTGCTGGGCCGTCACGGGGAGGCGCCGGGCCGCTTGGTCGCACACACCCACGTGACGCGCGACGGACGTCCGGTGCTGGCCGAAGAGCTCCACTCCACCGATCTGGCCTGCGCCGACCTCGCCCTGGCCGGAGCGGTCAGCCACCGTGTGCTCGACCAAGTGATGGCGTTGGGGCCGTTGCCGGTCCCGGCGCGCAGTGCTGCCGACGTCGTCGAGGGTGCGCCGACGCGTCTGGACCTCGCCAGCGGCGACACCCTGTGGCGCTCACTCGCGCAGGACGCCCACCACGCCGCCGGGGCTCTGGACCGGCTCTTCGCTCACCTCACCGGTGAGCGGGAGTGGTCAGTTGTCGACACGGAGAGGGCTCCCAGCGTCGACAACTGACCACGCGGCAGACCGCCTCAGTGCTCGACCTGCTCAGTCGAGCGGGTTGAGGCGTCGTTCCTCGCGGTCAAGCACCGCCTGCGCGGCGGCGTAGGTGCCCGAGGAGAACGCGCCGATGGAGCGTTCCTCCCAGAGCGCCTCCTGCATGGCGGCGAGGTAGCGGCGCTGGACGATCACGGCGCGACCCCACACACCGGGCTTGCGGTGCTTGATGTCGGCCTGGGCGCCCTGCAGCAGCGGCAGGAAGCGGCCGTTGAGCATCTCGACCATCTCGGGCTCCAGCGGGACGCCGTCGACCTTGGCGGACTCGAGCGGGCCCAACTGCTCGTAGGTGCGGTCGCCGAGCTGGCTCATCAGTGCCACCACTTCGGCGTTGCGGGCCTTGGACGGCTTCGCGCTCAGGCCGGTGCGGCGGATCAGCGCCGGGAGCGTGCCACCGAAACCGACCAGGGTGATCACCGCGACCACGAACGCGGCCAGCACCAGGAACGAACGGTGTTCGACGTCGGCGGGGATCGACTGTGCGGCGGCCAGCGTGACCACGCCACGCATGCCGGCCCAGGCGATCACGACGCCGCCCTTCTTCGTGATCGGTTCACGACGCTGGAACGCGACGTTGGCGCTGGTCTTCGCCAGCCGCTTCTGGATCCGACCCAGCCGAATCTCCTGGGTCTGGGTCTGCGGGTCCCAGCCCTCGATCCGGTCGCCGACGGCGTCAACCCACTGCTCGGTGCGTTCGCGTCGTTCCTCACTGCGGCGGCTGACCACCCACAACGGGACGCCCACGCCGACGAAGCGCAGCACCACCAGCATCCCCACGAGCAGCGCCACCAGCGTCCACAGGTCGCTCCAGCCCTCGGCGCCCGAGGCGTCGTCGATGAGCGCAGGAAGTTCGAGACCCATCAGCAGGAAGACCGCGGACTCCAGGACGAAGTTCACCGTCGCCCAGTTGGTCGATTCGGAGTGACGGTCGTGGGCGGAGAAGTTCTTCATGCCCAGGTGGCCGGTCACCAGACCGGCGACGACGACGGCGAGGACGCCCGACGATCCGATCTCCTCGGCCGGGAAGAACGCCAGGAACGGCACCGCGAACGAGATCGTCGTGTTGAGGACCGGGTCGTCGAGCTTGGTCCGCAACGCGGCCGTCGCCCACCCGACCAGCAGGCCCACGAGCACCGCGCCGACGACGGCCCAAAGGAACGAGACCGTCGTCGAGAACAGACTGAAGGAACCCACCGACACCGCTGCCAGCGAGGCACGCAGCAGCACCAGCGCGGAGGCGTCGTTCACCAGCGACTCGCCCTCCAGGACCGTCATCAGACGGGGCGGGAGGCCGAGACGTTTACCGATCGCGGTCGCCGCGACCGCGTCCGTCGGGCTCAGGACCGCGCCCAACGCGATGCCGAGCGCCAGCGGGATGTCGGGGAAGACGGCGTGGACGACGAAGCCCACCACCAGGGCCGAGACGATCACCAGCCCCACCGAGAGCCAGGTGATGAGCCCGGCGTTGCGGCGGAAGTCGAGGATCGGCATGCGTACCGCTGAGGCGTACAGCAGCGGTGGCAGGACGCCGGCGAGGATGAGTTCGGGCTCGACCTCGATCTCGGGGACGTTCGGCAGGTAGGCCGCGCCCACGCCGAGGGCCAGGAGCAGGAGCGGTGCCGCGACGCCCGTGCGTCGTGCGAGCACCGCCGCGGTGATGATGACGGCCAGGCCGCCACCGACGATCAGCAGGAGTTCGTGGTGCACACCACGACCCTATGCCTGTGCGTGTGACACCCGAGCGTCACGCACCAGTCAAAAGTGCTGCAAAGAGGCCGTTCTCACGACACTTTTGACTGGTGCGTGACTCCGCAGAGCCGATAAAGGAACAGGTAGGTCAGGAGAGTTCGAGGAAGCCCTCGTTCACCATCTCGCGCACTGCCGGCAGCGCCTGCGCGCGGGTCTCGGCGGCATCGACACCCATGATCTGGGCGACCGCGTCGAGGATCTGACGGACCGTCAGGTCACCGTCGGAGGCACCCACGAGCGCAGCCTCGACCGTGTTGACCTGACGCGCCCGACGCAGCCCGCGCTGCTGACGGATCACGATGGTCTCGGGGTCCTCCTCGCCCGGAGCACCCTGGGACTCCTGACGGACGTCGTTGCGGACGACGAGCTTCTCCTCGGCCAGCGCCTCCAGCGAGCCGACACCGGCGAGCGCGTCCTGCGCGGCCTCCCACTGCTCGAAGACCGGAGCGATCGGCTGCTCGACGTCGTAGGGCCACTCCACGAACTCGCGCACGCCCTGCGCACCGACGCCGGGGACGTCCTTGCGGACGTTGATCCAGCCGAAGCCAACACCCTCGATGCCCTGCTCCTCCATCCACGCCACCCAGGTGTCGTAGCGCTCGGGATAGTCGGGGCCACCGTGCTGACCGGCGTCCTTGAGCCACAACTCGACGTACATCGCCGGGTCGAGGATCTCGCGCTGGACGACGAAGGCGGACGTGCCCTCGGGCAGCATCGCGGCGAGGCGCTCGTCCCAGGGCTGGCCCTCGGCGATCGCCCAGTTGGCGAGGATCTGCAGCCAGCCGCCCTCGTTGAGGTGCTCGGGACCGGTGGTGACGATGTGCGCGACCGCGGAGTCACCCGGCAGACCGGAGTCGCGGTAGACGAGCCGCTCACCGGTGGCCGGGGAGATCACGAACGGCGGGTTGGTGGCGATCAGGTCGAACTTCTCACCGGCGACGGGCTCGAAGAACGAACCGTCACGCACGTCGATGGTCTCGATGCCGTTGAGGGCCGCGTTGAAGCGGGCCACCGCGAGAGCGCGGGCGTTGACGTCGGTCGCGACGACCTCGTCGGCGTGCGCGGCCAGGTGCAGGGACTGCACGCCGCAGCCGGTGCCGAGGTCGAGGGCGCGACCCACCGGGCCACGCATCGTCATCTGGGCCAGCGACGTCGAGGCCGGGGAGATGCCCAGGACGTAGTCGCCGTCGACCTTGTTGCCGGCGCCGTCCATGCCGGGGGTGAGGTCGGAGACGACCCACAGGTCGCGCTCGGAGAAACCGGTCTCGCTGGCGTCATCGAGATCCTCGACGGCGTAGGGACGGATGTCGGCGACAGCCTTGACGTCACCGTTGTCGAGGACGGTGAGGATGCCGGCGGTGACGAGCTCGTCGACGAGGTCCTCGAACGCCGCGTCGGCGTGGGCACGCGTCACCGGACGCTGCAGCAGGAACAGACGGGTGAGGGTCTCCAGCGGAGTCCCGCCACGGGTCACACGCTCGCCGGGTGTGGTCTCGTTGCGGCCCAACGCGGTGTGGGCCCGGTCGCCGAGGAGATCGGCAACGGCGTCGAAGGTGAATCCGACCGTGGTCAGGACCGACCGCAGGCGAGGAGCCAGGTCGAGGTCGGCGAGGAACGTCTCGGGGCGCGCATCAGTCGAGGACATGGGTCAATCCTCGCAGTTGTGCGCCTCCGCCACGAGCCGGCGCGGCCCGACGCCGGCCGCACGCGTCACTCGGTGGTCTCGGCCAACAGGTCCTTGGTCGCGGGGTCGAGGGCGTCGACGCACCCCATCATCGCGCTCTCGAGGGCTTCGTCCTGGAGCATCGTCTCGCTGGCCTGCTTCTGGCCGCTCTCCAGCGAGGTGCGGAAGAACTTCGCCATCGTCTCCTCGCTGATGCCGTCGGCCATGCAGCCGGCCAGTTCGTCCGGCAGGCCGATGGTGTCGACCACCCGGGCACGATCGGCGGCGAGGTCGGCGCCGCAAGCACCGAAGTCGTCGTAGACCGCCGACGCCTCGGCCGCGTCCAGACCGAGCTGGGGGAAGTCGAGGTCGACGCTCTGGGATCCGAAGTCGCTGGGCAGCCCGGTGCGACGCACCCGATCGATCCCGACGCGGTCGACGACCTTCTGGCCCCAGCACCGCGCCTGCGCCTCGGTGACGCCGCTGCCCTTGGTGCGCTGCCACTCCTTCGCGACCGCGTCGACGTAGTCGACCTCGGCGGTCGAGTCCTCACCGTCGGCCGAGCACCCGGCGAAGAGTCCCGCGGCAAGGACGACGGCCAGCGCCGTGGCGCTGCTCCGACGACGTGCGCTGTGCGGACGGGTGGTCTGACGACGGGTGGTGTGACGCTGGTCCATGCTCTCCCCCAGAACAGGCGGACGCCCTCACGTCCGCACCTGCGACACCCTAGGCGTGTGGCATGCGTGACGGCAGAGACGAATCCGAGCGTCCACCATCTCGGGTACGCAGCGGAGTCACTCGTCGTCGGGAGCCATGTTCTCGACGACGCATCCGGCGAACTCCGCCCACGCCTTCTGACCTGCGTCGAGACCGGCTTCGTCGCCCGACGTCACGTCCTCGAAGGCCGTCACGCCACGGTGGAACTGGGTCACCAGGATCTCGCGGTACTCCGCGGCGTCGACGGAGGTGTCGATGCAGTCCGCTGCCGCCGAACTGACGTCGCTGCGCGCTGCGTCGACAGCTGCTTCACGTAGGTCGATGCCGCAGGCGTCGAGAACAGCGACGGCGTCGCGTGCCGTCTGCTCCGAGACGTCCAGCGTCGAGAGGTCGTAGTGGGTGAAGAGACTGCCGACCTCGGCGGGCGTCCCGCCAGCGCGCAACGTCTCCAGCCCGACGACGGGCACCACCCGGTCGGCGAAGCAGCGGGCGTCCTCGTCACTCACGGGGGTGTCGCTCTGGGCCTGCATCGGCGCGACGATCGCGTCGGCGTAGGGACGTTCGTCGGCCGTGAGCTCCCGGGCCACGTCCGGGGAGGAACCGGAGGAGGTCTCGGTCCCTGAGGGGGAGCCGTCGGAGGAGCAGCCCGTCAGCACGGTCAGTGCCGCCGCGCACACCGCAAGCAGCGCGCCACGCGCCCCGCTGTGGGTCACGCGAAGGCGCTGGCCTGGTCGGGGTGGATCGCGAAGACCTTGGACAGGCCGGTGATCTTGAAGATCTTCAACAGGCGGTCCTGGTTGCACACCAGCACCAGCGAACCGTCGTGGGAGCGGACCTTCTTGAGGCCCCCGACGAGGACGCCGAGTCCCGTGGAGTCGAGGAAGTCGACCGCGGAGAGGTCGATGACGAGGTCGTAGGCGCCAGCGCCGACGAGCGTCGTGATGGTGTCGCGCAGGCGGGGAGCGGTGTAGACGTCGATCTCTCCTCCGACCGACACCACTGTGCGACTACCCACCTCGCTGGTCTGCAGGGTCAGGTCCACGTGCACTCCTCCGTCGTGGGGCCCTCCGAGCGGGGCCCTCATGCCGTTCCCGCGTCCCCCCAGGCAGCGGCTCGAACTGTGGAACCCTAACAAACCTCGAAGGGGCGCTTGACGATGCAAGTTGTCACAATGGAATGCGTGTCGACCGACCTCACCTCCGCTGCGCCCGCCGGACGCACCCGTGACGTCGTCGAACGACTCGCCGCAGCCCCCGGTCGGGAGGGACGGCTCCGCCACCTCGAAGTCCTTCCTGCACGTCAGGAGAGCACGGCGGACTGGCCGGCCTGGGCCCATCCGGTCCTCACCAGCGCCTTCGGACGACGTGGCGTGCAGCGGCCCTGGCTGCACCAGGTGATCGCTGCTGATGCCGCTCACCACGGACAGTCGGTGGTACTGGCCACCGGCACCGCGTCGGGCAAGTCGTTGGCCTACCAACTCCCGACGCTCTCCGCCGTGCTGGAGGCGCGCGGCACCCGCGGCGAACGCGGCGCGACGGTCCTCTACCTGGCCCCCACCAAGGCGCTGGCCCACGACCAGGCCGCCTCGCTGCTCGCGCTCGACAGCGACGTCCGCCTCACGACGCACGACGGCGACTCCTCGCGCGAACTGCGCGACTGGGCCCGCGACCACGGCGAGTACCTGCTCACCAACCCCGACATGCTGCACCGTTCGCTGCTGCCGGGCCACCAGCGCTGGGCGAAGTTCTTCGCGAAGCTGCGCTACGTCGTCATCGACGAGGGCCACCACTACCGAGGTGTCTTCGGGGCACACGTCGCCCAGGTGATGCGGCGTCTGCGCCGGGTCGCGGCGATGTACGGCGCCGAGCCGACCTTCTTCGTGTGCTCGGCGACGATGGCCGAACCCGAGGTCTCCGCCCGACGCCTCACCGGCGTCGACTGCGTCCCCGTCACCACCGATCATTCCCCTCGAGGCGCCGTCCACATCGGATTGTGGGAGCCGCCTTTGACGCCGCACACCGGAGAGAACGGTGCTCCCGTACGGCGTGCGGCGTCCACGGAGACCTCCGACCTGCTCGCCGACCTCGTCGCCGAGGGGGTCCCGACGTTGGCGTTCGTGCGTTCGCGCCGCGGCGTCGAACACGTCGCGGTGCGGGCCAAGGAACTCCTCGCCGAGGTCGACCCGACGCTGCCCGGACAGGTCGCGGCCTACCGCGGCGGCTACCTGCCCGAGGAACGACGCGCCCTGGAGGCAGCCCTGCGCGAGGGCCGGCTGACTGGGCTCGCGGCGACCAACGCGCTCGAGCTCGGCATCGACGTCAACGGTCTCGACGCGGTGCTGATCGCTGGTTTCCCCGGCACCCGGGCCGCGATGTGGCAGCAGATCGGGCGGGCCGGACGTCAGGGTCAGGACGCGTTGGCGGTGCTGGTGGCCCGCGACGACCCGATGGACACCTTCCTGGTGGCGCACCCCGAGGCGTTGCTCGGTGCGCCGGTGGAGGCCAACGTTTTCGACACCGACAACCATTACGTCCTGGCCCCGCACCTGTGCTGCGCCGCCCACGAGGCGCCGTTGACCGAGGCCGACCTGCAGGTCTTCGGACCCCAGGCCCGCACGGTGGTCGACGGACTGACCGACGCGGGGCTGCTGCGTCGTCGTCCGAAGGGGTGGTTCTGGACCGATCGGGCTCGCCCGGGCGACCACGTCGACATCCGTGGCGCCGGCGGCGCGCAGGTCTCGTTGGTGGAGGCCGAGTCGGGTCGCGTCGTCGGGACCGTCGACGGCGGTTCGTCGCACTCCACCGCGCATCCGGGCGCGATCTACCTGCACCGTGGCGAGACCTGGCAGGTGGAGGAGCTCGACCTGGAGCACGACGTCGCTGTGATGCGTCGGGTGCAGGTGGAGTTCTCCACCCAGGCCCGGGAGAGCACCGAGATCGAGATCGTGAACGAGCGTGCACACCGCTACTGGGGCGAGTGTCGTCTCTCGTTCGGTGAGGTCGACGTGACCCACCAGGTGGTCTCCTACCTGACCCGACGCCAGCCGTCCGGTGACGTGGTCGCCGAGACCCCGCTCGACCTCCCTGAACGCACCCTGCGCACCACTGCAGTGTGGTGGCAGGTCCCCGACGACCTGCTCGCCGACGCCGGGCTGGAGACCGTCGACCTTCCGGGTGCGGCGCACGCGGCCGAGCACTGTTCGATCGGCCTGTTGCCGCTCTTCGCGACCTGCGACCGCTGGGACATCGGCGGCGTCTCCACCGCCCGCCACCCCGACACCGGTGTGCTGACCGTCTTCGTGCACGACGGGCACCCGGGTGGCGCGGGGTTCGCGGAGCGGGGTTACGCGACCGCGGAGACGTGGTTGCGGGCGACGCGGAAGGCGATCGCGGCATGCGAGTGCGCCGAAGGCTGCCCCTCGTGCGTGCAGTCGCCCAAGTGCGGCAACCAGAACAATCCCTTGGACAAGCACGCCGCGATCCGGCTGCTCGACGTGTTGTTGGCCGGCGCTCCGCGCGTGTGAATGAGCGCTCCGCGCGTGTGACTGAGCCCGTCGTGCGTGTGAGTCGGCGAGGCCGGCGCGGGCTGCCGCTCTCACCTCGGTGCGGCTGAGCGCGGCCACCCACCCCGGGACCTCGACCACGACGTCGACCGTCACCTCGTCCGCCCCCGGAGCGCAGTTCGCGAGTCTGGCCCGGTTGGCCTCGGCGACCGGTGCTGCGGCGGCGCAGGCGTCGTCGCCGCTGACGAGGGCCTGCGCCGCAGCGAGCGCGGTCAGGTCGGCGGCGGCTTGGGCGAGCCGGTGGGTGTGGACCAGGACGGCCACCCCACCTGCTGCGAGAACCGACAGGCTGAGCACACCGACCATGGCGAGGGCGGCGAACGTGGCGGCACCGCGCTGGTCTTCTCCACGGACGACGCTCACCACGGGTTCGTCTCCTCCCGCGCTGCGACCGAGGTGGACGAGACCGTCACCGCCCCGGTGGAGAAGACCCCACCGGGCGGTGCGACGTCGGCGCTCACGGTGACGCGGACGTACCCGCCCTCGTCACCGCCCTCGGCCCCGATCTCGACGCGGGCGCCGTCGGGGGCGATCCGCTCGGCCAACGTCACCGCGGTCGCCTCGTCCTCCCCACGCGCCAGCACCCGGGCTGCCTCACGCGCTGCGTCGACGGTGCGGAGCTGGGACGCCCCGACCGCCACGCACCAGACCAGCCCGACGGTGACGGCTGCCAGCAACGGCATCACCATCGCGGCTTCGGCGGTGACCGCGCCGCGCTCCCCACGCGCATGCTTCCCCACGACCTGTCCCTCTCGACGGCGTCGTCAGCCGACGCCGAGCAGCGACAGGACGTGGTCGAACAGGGTGGTGAGCAGCTTGTCGCCGAACCCGCCCACGACCATGGCGTAGAGCACCCCCGCCAAGCCGGCCCCGGCCGCGGTTCCGACCGCGTACTCGGCGGTGGTGATGCCGCGCTGGTCGTCACCCTTGTCCCGACGACGACCCATGAAACGTTCCTTCATCTCTGCCCCTCTCGTGTCCCCGGCCCGGTGCCGGCGGTGTGACCACCGTCGTGGGCGGGAGCGGGATGCGGACGAGAGGCCGTCTCCGCCTGTGAGCAGCGGTTCGGCGAAGGGCGACGGGAGGGACCTGTGCACGCGGGGCGGCAGCATCCGCTCTGGGCGCACCTTGGGGCGGGCTCGGGCGCGACGAAACAGTTCTGGCCGCCCACGCAGGGTGGGCGACCAGAACTGTCATGAACTTCGTCGAGCGCGGCACCGCCTCATTCGCTCGGCACGGCTCAGTCGAAGATGGTCACCAACGTGACCTCCACGTCCTCGTGCACAGCACGATGGGCACTGGCCTTCCAGCGACCTTCACGTGACTTTGCCGTCCCGCGGTCCTTCTCCACCACCCACTCCGGCCCCAACATCGCCAAAGCGTCCTCTGGAGAGATCTCCGGGCTCGCCCGCACGGACACAGCCGTCAGGGGATCGCCATCGGCGCATTCGAGGTCACGGCCGACTTCTCCGGTACGCACTTCTGCCAGCGGTTCGGCGATCTCTGCCAGCTGTCCGTACTCGGACTCAGCGCGCTCTTGGCAACGCTCGTACTGCTCAGCTGCCCGCGCCTGCTCCGACGCGGGATCGCCATCTGCCGCGTTGCTGCATGCCATGGCTCCGAGGAGCAGTCCCGCCACCACAGATCCCCGCGCAAGGCGGCCGATCATCGCGGAGACTCAACGACACTCAACGCACCGATGGGCCGGTTCGGCGACCATCCGACCTGCGTTGCAACGTCCAGGATCTTCGCGTTGGCGTCCAGCGCCCCACGTCATGGGCGTCCGGGGCTGAATCAGGCGTGACCGGCTGCAGTGCCAAGTTCCCGTCAGATTCATGCGACGCAACGTACGGACACTCCTCGTTGGCATCAACCACCAAAGAGGGGATCACGTTTCAAGGAACGAATGCCCTCCATGCAGCAGGTCAGATTGCGGTATTGACGCTCACCGTGGGCGCCCCACCCAGCATCCACTTGAGTCGGACCCCACGAGTTGCCAGAGGACGTGCAGAAGTCGACCTCACCCCCTCAACAACCCCGATGCCATCCCTGCGATGAGCGGCACGATCCCGAGCAGCACGAACGCGGGCAGCAGGCAGACCCCGAGCGGGACGGCAGCCCTCACCCCGACGCTGCGGGCCCGGTCCTCGTGCGCGGCGCGCTGCTCCTCGGCCAGGTCGTCGGCGAGGACGTCGAGCGTCCTCACCACGGACGCACCGGTGCGGGCGCTGCGGGCCAACGCCCGTCCGACCTTGGCCAGGTGGTCGTCGAGTGCGTCCCACGTGCGTTCGGGGTCGGCGCCACGTTCCACCGCCTCCGCGGCGCCCCGCAGCGGCGCGGCACCGGGTGAGGGCAGGGCGTCGCAGGCGGCGAGGACGGCCTGCGGGACGGGCGCTCCGGAGCGGACTCCGAGCGCGACCAGTCCGACGAGGTGCGGGAGGTCGTCCTGCCTCGCGTCCTTCCGTCGACGTTCCTCGGCGCGCGTCCGACTCCTCATCGGCCGCGACGGCACGCGTGACAGCGACAGCGGCGCGGGGCGGGCCGGGAGCAGCAGCGCCACCGCGCACCCGAGCAGCACCGCCACCAGGCCACTCATGCCGCACCTGTCGCGACGGAGCGGGCGATCCGGTCGATCCACGCCGTCCCGCACTGCAGCAGGGTGACGCCGAGCAGCACCACCAGCGCGCCGGGCCGGGAGCCCACGAAGGCAACCACTCCGTCGACGCTGAGAGCGGCGACTCCGAGGGCGATCACCGGCAGCAGCACCAGGAGCCGGGCGGTGGATCGGGCCGAGGCCAGTTCGGAGGCCACCAGACGTGCGGTCCGGCGGTCCGCTCGCAGCCCGTCGCCGACCCGCACCAGTGCGTCGGCCAAGCCGCTGCCCTGCTGTTCGGCGATCTGCCAGGCCGCTGCGACCAGTCGGTGGGCGCGGACTCCGGTGTGACGCAACGCCTGAGCAGTGTCGGTGCCGACCTCCGCTGCCCGAGCAGCCGGAAGCAGCAGTGCGTCGACACGTGCGGCCGAGCGCAACGCATCCGCGGGCAGACGTCCGGCGCGGAGTTCGTCGACGAGCACGCCGCACGCCTCGAACGCCCGGGCGTCCTGCGCGTGCAGCTCGTCCGTGGCACGACGGGCGGCACGCCCACGCAGCGCCGAGATCCCGACGACGACGGCGAGCCCCGCCCCGAGCGGACCGGCCCATGCCGCGACCGCCACCGCAGCCAGGACGACGACGGACCCGCCGAGCCGGGCACGCGTTCCCGTGGCCGCGCCGCCGCTCCCCGGGGACTCCTTGCCGTGCGACGCGAACGCCGACGAGGAAGTCGCCGGGCCGATCAACGCCACGACCGCGAGCCCGGCCAACCCAGCGCTCAGCCATGCAGCCAGCCCACCTGCTCCGACGCTCACCGGCGTCCCGCCAGCAGCGCCGCCAACCGCTGAGCCCCCGGCCCCTCGACCACGCCCCCGTCGGCGCCGAACTCCAGCGCCGGCACGGCGACCGCATGCCCGTCGGGTCCGGTGGCTCGTCCGAGCACCGCGACCTGGGCGAGACGCCGTCGTCCGTCGCCGTCGCGCACGACGTGCAGGACCACGTCGACCGCGGCCAGGGTCTGGGCCGCGACGGCCTGCGGCCCCAACCCGGCTGGGGCGGCGAGCGCTTCGATCCGGGCCATCACCTGGGTGGCGGCATTGGCATGCAACGTCCCGCAGCCGCCCTCATGACCGGTGTTCATCGCCGCGAGCAGGTCGAGGACCTCCACGCCTCGAACCTCCCCGAGAACGAGTCGGTCAGGGCGCATCCGCAGTGCCTGACGCACCAGGGTGTGGAGGTCGACGGCACCGCTGCCCTCGACGTTCTCGCCGCGCGCCTCCAGCCCGACGACGTGCGGATGGTCGGGCCGCAGCTCGGAGGAGTCCTCGACCACGACGATCCGTTCGGCGTCCGGCACCTCCGAGAGCATCGTCGCCAGGAGCGTCGTCTTCCCGGTGCCGGTGCCTCCGGAGACGAGGAACCCGAGTCGGGCCGCCACCACCTCACGCACCACCCGGGCTGCGACCGGCGAGAGCATCCGGGTGCGGCTGAGGTCGTCGATGCTGAACGAACGGTGCCGCGGAACCCGCAGCGAGATCGCGGTGCCGGGGCGCGCGACGGGCGCGAGCACCGCATGGCAGCGGGTGCCGTCGGGCAGGCGGACGTCGCACCACCAGGCCGCGTCGTCGAGTCGGCGTCCGCCGAGCGCGGCAAGGCGTTGGGCGAGGCGGCGCACCTGTGCCTCGTCGTCGAGGACGACGTCGGTGGCTTCGGGGCCGCGTCCCCGGTCCACGCGGACGACGCCGGGACCGTTGACCAGGACGTCGGTGACGGCCGGGTCGTCAACGAGCGGTTGCAGCGGCCCCAGCCCGACGGTCTCCCGCAGCACCCGTGCATGCACGGCCGCGACGACGTCGGCGGAGACCGGATGTCCACGACGCCGCAACGCCTCGGCGACCCGTTGCGGGGTGACGGGTGCAGCGGCCACCTCCGCACGCAGCGCGTCGAAGTCGGCCGCATCGAAGTCAGCGGCACCGAGTCCGAGCGTGGTCATCGGGCCCGCAGGTCGGTGAGGATCGCATCGCACGCACCGGTCAGTGGGGTGCGTCGGCCCCCGATCGGTCCGGCCCCGAGGTCGACGGCCTCGTCGAGACGCCGGTCCTCACGCATCCGGTGGCTGACCTCGATCCCCACCGTGCGGGCGGCGACCGCGTCCGGCAAACCGTCGCCGCGCAGCACCAAGCGTGTCTTCGGTCCTGGAGGCGAGAGGTCGTCGAGCACGGACCGCGCTGCAGCGAGCCCGAGGGCGCGCGGCCTGGTGAGCACCCAGGTCCGGTCGGCGACCCCGAACGTCTCCACGGCGAGGTCCCCGGCCCGGACGTCGAGATCGACGACGACGAGGTCGAACGCACCCCGCGCCACCTCGATCACGGTCCGCAGGACCCGCGCCGTGCACGGCAGTGCCGTGGTTCCGGTGCGCGATCGGCCGAGTACGGAGACGCCACGGTGACGGGGGAGCCCCTCGCGCAACGCAACCGGGGCGAGCACTCCCCCGACCCGGGTCACCTCGGCCCAGGTGAGCGCCCCTGACGCAGGATCTCGGGCGCCGAGCAGGAGCTCGGGCCGGGGGCCGCTTGGATCGGGGTGGAGCAGGGCGACGGTGCCGCGGCCGGCAGCACGCAGGGCGAGGGCGGCGGCCAGCGTCGTCGTTCCCTCGCCGCCCCGGGCGCCCACCACCGCAACGACCCGCCCGGGTGGGCGCGGGTCTGCGACCGCGGCGAGCAACAACCCGAGCCGGTCGGCGTCCGACGGCGTGAGGACGGAGGCGATCCCGAGCCCGACGGCGGCCTGCACCGCTCCCGGACCGGACGTTCCCCTCCCCTGGACGACGTGGACGTGCGCCCGCGCCGGCGGCCGACGGGCAGCGAGCGGGACCAGGGCGTCGTCTCCGAGGAGGACCAGCGGCGCCCGGTTCCACAGCGTCGTCGCCTGTTCGGGGACGGCGTTCGCGACGGCGACGCCGTGCCCGGCGGCATGTCCTTGCACCCATCGCACGAGGTCGAGGTCTTCGCTGACCAGCAGCACGGCTCGGTCGAATCCCTGGTCGGCTCTCGGTTCGGCTACGGCTTCCATGCCGGTGAGGGTGGCGTGGTCGGGCGAGACCGCGAGCAGTGGGCCGACGCAGCGGTGGAAAGAGTGCCCGACGACGGGTCCGGGGCCTCTCTGTGGACGTGCCCCGGCCCCGTTCTGACGCCAGTTCGGCGCTGACCAAGACAAGACACGTGTCTCATCGATAGCGATGAACTCGCCGCTCGGCCTCACCGCAAGCGGACCTCTCCCCCGTACGATGAGCCCATGACCCGCCCCGAAGCGGCCTTCTTCGACCTCGACAAGACGATCATCGCTGCGTCGAGCGTCCTCGCCTTCAGCAAGCCCTTCACCGAGGGCGGCCTGATCACCAAGCGCGCCATGCTGCGTTCTGCCTACTCCCAACTGGTCTTCACCGTCGGTGGCGCCGACCACGACCAGATGGAGAAGATGCGCCTCTTCCTCTCCGGCCTGGTGAAGGGCTGGGACGTGGCTCAGGTCCGCGAGATCGTCGCGCAGACCCTGTCGGAGATCGTCGACCCGCTGGTCTACGCCGAAGCGGTCGCCTTGATGCGCGAGCACCAGGAGGCCGGTCGGCACGTCATCATCGTCTCCGCGAGCGGCTTCGACGTCGTGGAACCGATCGGGCGGATGCTGGGCGCCGACGGCGTGGTCGCCACCGTCCTGGAGGTGTCCGAGGACGGCAAGTACACCGGCGAGATCTCGCGGTACGTCTACGCCGAGGAGAAGGCGGCCGCGATCCGCGACCTCGCGGCCGAGCACGACTACGACCTCGACGCCTCCTACGCCTACAGCGACTCGGTCACCGACGTCCCGATGCTCTCCTCGGTGGGTCACCCGTTCGTCGTGAACCCCGACAAGGAACTCCGCAAGGAGGCCGAGACCCGCGAGTGGCCGGTCCTGGAGTTCGCCCGCCCGGTGGGTCTGGAGCCCAAGCGCGAGATCGTTCCCTCGGCCCCGCGTCTGGCGGCGCTGGCAGTCACCAGTGCAGTCGCGGTGGGTGGCTACGTCTGGGCCAACACCCGACGCGGTGGCGCCCGCGCCTGAGCGGCGACACGAACGCTGCTCGTCCTACTGTCCGGTCTTCGGACAGGCATTTTTCGGGGGTCTTGAACTCCTCGGAACCTCGGCGTTCCATGGAGTCAGGAAGTCCTCAGGTCTCCGACCCCAAGCGGAGAAACCGGGAACCTCCGTCCCCACCGCACACCGCTCGCCTGGCCAGGCAGACTCCGCGTCCCCTCCTGTACGCGGCGTCGGCGGATCTGGACCAACCGGTCCGAACTGAACAGCGACAGCCCCCGATCCACACGCGGATCCGGACACCCACGCGGCGACCCACCCTTCGACAGGGCAGCTGGCCAGGACCCCCATCCCTCCGGCCACGCACGAGCGGTACGCGCCTGATAACCGAGTCCTCGTGTCCGACGAACGGCGTCCGACTGCGTCAGGCAGACGGACGCCGTTCGTGAGCGTCGAGCAGGGGGCGAGTCAGCCCTCGAGCTGACTCAGGTCAACCGGTTCGGCGTCACGACGACGCTTCTTGACCGGCTTCAACGGGGTCAGTTCAGCGCCCTTGGCGTAGGCCTCGGCGGCGTAGAGGGCCCAGGCGTGGACGCCGCGCTCGGTGCCGCTGGCGTAGGCGCGCAGGTTGGACTCGTACTGCTCTCGCAACGCGAGGTGGCCCGCCTCGGGCACCAGCACCGACGTCGCGTCGACGCCGCGCGAGACCATCACGAGGCGTTCGGCGGCGCGCGCCACGATCCCGTTGTGGGACGCGAAAGGCTTCGCGGTGGCGATGTCGGCATGCACCATCGCGGCGACGACAAGAGCCGGTGCGGTGGTGTCGGAGGTCAGCATCTTGGCCACGGTCTGCAGGCGCGAGGCCACTTCGGCGTTGCGCGGACGGCCGAGGTCCTCCTGGCCGAGTGAAGTCGCACCGGCGATTGCGTGCAGTCGGGCGATCGCCTGGAGCGGCGCGGTCCGCATCTGCGGCACCAGCGAGAGCACCTGCGCAGAGAGACGCAGGGCGTCCTGGGCCGTGGCGTCGGTGCGGCCCGCGAGGACGTCGTCGATCGTGGAGGTCGAGCCCTCCAGCACAGCCGAGGCGTGGGCACCCATGACGAGCGCCTGCCCGGTGTCCTCGGGGTGGGTCTTGCGCAGGCCACGGTCGCGCAGGAGCGCGTCGATGCCGTCGCGGGTGGAGGCGAACGCGGACGGGACGCCCTCGAGGGCCATCAACCATGCAAGAGGGTCTGTGGTCACGCCGCCACGCTAGTAGCCTGATCCCGATGACCGACCAGCAGCCCACGCAGGAGTCCCTGAACGCCCGCCAGCGTGCGGGCGCACACGCGCACGGCCGCCCGGGCCACCCCCTCGAGGTGGCCCGATGGCTGGTCCCCGGCGAGCACAAGCACGTGCTCGAGGTGGGGGCCGGCATCGGCCTGCTGACCGAGCAGATCAAGGCTGCCGGTCACGCTGTCCATGCTGTGGACCGCGATCCTGCGCTTCTCGACGCCCTGCAGGAACGACTCCCCGGCGTGCACGTCACCGAGGGCACGCTGGAGCAGCTCGACGTCGCTGACCGCAGCGTCGACCAGGTGGTCTGCTCCACCGCGTTCACGTCCTTCGACCACGAGACGGTGCTGCCGGTGATCGCCCGCGCGCTGCGCTCCGGCGGCCACCTGAGCGTGGTGTGGCACGAGCGCGACACCCGGATCCCGTGGGTGCGCCGTCTGGGCGCCTTCTTGGAGGGACCGGCCGGGTCGCGCGACAACGAGGCGCACCTCCACGACGTCGTCGACGTCCTGCAGGCCTCGACGCTCTTCTCCTTCGTGGAGCAGGAGTCCTTCACCTACTGGCAGCAGGTCAACTCCGGCACCGTCGCGGACCTGGTGCTGTCGCGGTCGTGGGTGTGGGAACTCTCCGAGGCCGAGCGCGCCAAGGCGGTGGCCGAGGTGACGGCGTTCTACGACGACTACGGCCGCGGCATGGACGGCATGCAGCTCCCCTACGTGGTGCGGTGCGTGCGCACCCAGGTGGTGCATCAGCCGGGTCTCTTTGACGACGGTTCCGACGCGCTGCCGCTGCTGGAGGACTCCCAGCCCGAGCACGCCGAGCTTCCCGAGCCGGAAGCAGCGATCACGGACGGCCAGGAGATTTCCGGGAACGACGACGTCGAACAGACCCGTGAGCACCGCGGGCTGGGCCGTTCGCTGCGGGCCGCGGCCCTGCACCCCTTCGACGACGTGGAGGCCACCGCCGAGCGTCCGGCGATCATGGACGACCCCACCACCGCGGTGCACGAGCCGTACGGCGGCGCGACCGGCGAGGCCGCTCCTCGGACCCGCTACGACCGCGACCTGTTCCGTTCCGACGGCACCGACACCGACATGTTGTTGATCGACTTCCGCTGACCCTTGGCGCAGGCGTGCGCCCCGATCCTCGTCGTGCCGCCCACCGAGGTCCCGTCGGGCTGCCTGTCGCACTCTTGTCGGCAGCCGTTTCTCATGCTCAAGAGTGTCTTGAGACACGATTCGGATACAGGCTCATCAAGTCTTGAATTTCCCTCTGTTCCCAGACCTCCTGCCGGTGTTACAGAGGAACAGCGCATTTGTGCGCACCCGACCAACAGGAGGATCCATGCGCATCTCCCGACGTACCCGCATTGCGGGCGTCGCGCTGATCGCGGTCGCCGGTCTGACCCTCACTGCGTGCGGCAGTGACAGTGGTTCGAAGGCCGACGACAACGTCATCACCGTGTACGGCACCAACCCGCAGAACCCGCTGATCCCGACCGCGACCAATGAGGTCGGCGGCGGAGACCCGCTGAACAACATCTTCGCGGGACTCGTTGCCTACAACACCGACGGTTCCATCGTGAACGAGGTCGCCGACTCCATCGAGCCCAACGAGGACAGCACCGTCTGGACCGTCACGCTCAAGGACGGCTGGACCTTCTCCGACGGCTCCGCCATCACCGCGAACTCCTTCGTCGACGCCTGGAACTACGGCGCCGACATCTCCAACGGCCACCTCGGTGCCTACTTCTTCAACCCGATCAAGGGCACCGACGAAGCCGGCAACACCAAGGAGGGCGAGAAGATCTCCGGCCTCGTCGTCAAGGACGACAAGACGTTCGAGATCTCCCTCAAGGCTCCGGAGTCCGACTTCCCGCTGCGCCTGGGCTACTCGTCCTACTTCCCGCTTCCCGAGGTCGCCTACGGCTCCGACGGCAAGATCACCGAGGAGTTCGGCAACGCGCCGATCGGCAACGGCCCGTACCAGCTGACCAAGTCCGGCTGGGAGAAGAACAAGCAGATCTCCCTCGAGCCCAACGCCAAGTACTCCGGAGTCCACGAGCCGAAGAACGACGGCCTGGTCTTCAAGTTCTACGCCGGTGGCGGGACCGACGCTGCCTACACCGACGTGCAGGCCGGCAACCTCGACGTCCTCGACCAGGTCCCGCCGTCCGCGGTCACGACCTTCGAGAGCGACTCCAACATCCAGGCCTACAACGAGCCCGGCTCGATGTTCGCCTCGGTCACCATCCCGGCGCGCCTCGACCACTTCGCCGGCGAAGAGGGCAACCTCCGCCGCAAGGCGATCTCGATGTCGATCAACCGCGAGCAGATCGCGGAGAAGATCTACAACAACACCCGTACCGCTGCCGTCGACTTCACCTCCCCCGTCCTCGAGGGCTGGACCGAGGAGATCCCCGGCAACGAGGTCGTCGAGCACAACCCGACCGAGGCCAAGAAGCTCTGGGCCGAGGCCGACAAGATCTCCAAGTGGACCGGCACCTTTGCGCTGGGCTACAACTCCGACGGCGCAGGCCACAAGGAGTGGACCGAGGCGGCGTCCAACCAGATCGCCGAGAACCTCGGCATCAAGGCGGAGGCCAAGGCGTACGCCACCTTCGACGAGATGCGTGGTCAGGTCACCGACCGCACCATCAAGACCGCCTTCCGCACCGGATGGCAGGCCGACTACCCGTCGATGCTGAACTACCTCGGCGCCCTCTACGGCACCGGCGCTGGTTCGAACGACGGCGACTACTCGAACAAGAAGTTCGACGAGCTCATCGCGAAGGCCGCCAGCACCACCGGCGACGACCGCTTCAAGCTCATCACCGAGGCTCAGTCGATCCTCATGGAGGACCTCCCGGCCCTCCCGCTCTTCTACTACAACTCCACTGCTGCCGTGGCGACGGACGTGAAGGGCTTCGACTTCAACTGGCAGGCCAAGCCTGAGTACTACCAGCTGACGAAGAAGTAATTCCCAGCAGCACATCGCTGCCGACGGACGGAGACGGGCTCGAACCGTCTCCGTCCGTTCGGCGGTTTCTCCCCCCATTCAAGGCGCGTGGTGGCCCAAGCGGCCCGACGATCCGGCCACTAGGGCCAGACGCACCCCACACCGCGCCTCCCACGACCCAGGAGGTCACCTCATGTGGTGGTACGTCGCGAAGCGGCTGCTCCAAACCATCCCGGTGTTCCTGGGCGCCACGCTGATCCTCTTCACGATGTTGAAGCTGCGCCCGGGCGACCCGATCCTCAACCTCGTCGGTGACAAGCCGATCTCTGACGCCCTGCGCGCTCAGCTGACCGAGCAGTACGCCCTCGACGACCCGATCTTCGTGCAGTGGCTGCACTGGGTCGGGAACGCGTTGACCCTCGACTTCGGTGAGACGTTCGCCGGTCAGCCCGTCATCGAGCTGATCTCACAGACGTTCCCCGTCACCGTCGTGCTGGCCATGATGGCGCTCGCGATCGACGCCGTGCTCGGCATCGTGATCGGCACCTACGCCGGCCTCAAGCGCAACGGCATCTTCGACTCCTCCATGCTCGTGATGTCGCTGATCCTCCTGTCCGTCCCGATCTTCGTGGTCGGCTTCGTGATGCAGCTCGTCTTCGGCGTGAAGCTCGGTTGGACCTCCCCCACCGTCGGCGGCGACTGGACCGTGTCGTCGCTGATCCTCCCGGCCATCGTGCTGGCGATCGCGAACTTCGCGTACACGATCCGCCTGACCCGCACCTCGGTCGCCGAGAACCTGACCGCCGACCACGTGCGCACCGCCCGCGCCAAGGGCCTGTCGGAGGGCAAGGTCGTGCGTCGTCACGTGCTGCGCAACTCCCTCGTCCCGGTGGTCACCTACATCGGCATCAACCTCGGTTCGCTGATGGCCGGTGCCGTCATCACCGAGAGCATCTTCAACATCCCTGGCGTCGGCAACGCCGCCTACACCGCGATCATGAAGGGCGAGACCCCCACCGTCGTCACGATCGTGACGTTCATGGTCATGGTGTACGTGCTCATGAGCCTTCTGGTCGACCTGATCTACGCCGTCCTTGACCCGAGGATCCGTTATGCCTGAGCCCCGCCCCGGACAGGAGCGTTTCGTCGCTCCGGTCGAAGAGACCCCGCTGCGCGCCATTGACGCCGTCAACGTCGACGCCGTCCCTGAGAGCCAGTGGAAGGAGGCCTGGAAGCGTCTGCGCACGTCGCCGATCTTCTGGCTCTCCGCGGTGATCCTCGCCGTCATCGCCCTGATGATCGTGTGGCCCTCGCTGTTCACCTCTGCGAACCCCAAGGCCGCGAGCCTGGACAACTCCTTCGAGCCTGCCAGCGACGGTCACCCGTTCGGCTACACCCAGCAGGGCGCCGACGTGTGGGCCCGCACCGTGTACGGCGCTCGCGCGTCCGTCGCGGTCGGCGTGATCACCACGATCATCGTCACCCTGCTCGGCACCGTCACCGGCGCCGTGGCCGGCTTCTTCGGCGGCAAGGTAGACACCCTGATCTCGCGCATCAGCGACATCTTCTTCTCGATCCCGCTGCTCCTGGCCGCGATCGTCTGCATCTCGGTGCTCAACAACCTCTGGCCCAACCGTGGCTTCTGGGGTTCGGTGATGGTGGTCGTCGCCGCGCTGGGCATCTTCGCCTGGCCGCAGATCACCCGCCAGATGCGCGGTGCCGTCCTGGAGGTCAAGAACCTCGAGTTCGTCGACGCCGCCACCGCCATCGGCGCGTCCCGCATGACCAACCTGCGTCGCCACATCGTGCCGAACTCGCTGGCCCCGGTCATCGTGGCCTCCACGATCACGCTGGGTGTCTTCATCGTCGCCGAGTCGTCGCTGTCGTTCCTGGGTCTCGGCCTGCCGCAGCACATCGTCTCGTGGGGCAACGACATCGCCGCCGCACAGAACCAGGTCCGTTCGGGCCAGAACCTCCAGGTCATGTTCGTCCCGGCCGCTGCCCTGGCCTTCACCGTGCTCGGCTTCATCCTGCTGGGTGAGTCGGTGCGCGAGGCCCTCGACCCGAAGGCGAGGAAGAAGTGAACACCAACCTTTCCCAGCAGCCTGCGACCGAGGACAACGGCGTCCCCGGCACCGCCCCGCTGCTCGAGGTCCGTGACCTCCAGGTGTCGTTCCGCGCCGGCAAGCAGATGCTGACCGCCGTCGACGGTGCCAACCTCACCATCTACCCCGGCCAGACGGTCGCGGTCGTCGGCGAGTCCGGTTCGGGCAAGTCGACCATGGCCAATGCCGTCATCGGCCTCCTCGCCGAGAACGGTCACGTCACCGGTGGCTCGATCACGTTCGAGGGCAAGGACATCACCCCGATCGCACGCCGCAAGGAACTGCGCGGCGCCTCCATCGGCCTGGTTCCCCAGGACCCGATGTCGAGCCTCAACCCGCTGTGGAAGGTCGGCTCCCAGATCAAGGAAGCTCTGGTCGCCAACGACATCTGCACCGGCAAGACTGCCGACGCCCGCGTCGTCGAGCTGCTCGCCGAGGCTGGCCTGCCGGACCCGGAGAAGCGCGCCAACCAGTACCCGCACGAGTTCAGTGGCGGTATGCGTCAGCGCGCCCTGATCGCGATGGGTCTGGCCGCTCGCCCCAAGCTGCTGATCGCCGACGAGCCGACCTCGGCCCTCGACGTGACGGTGCAGAAGCAGATCCTGGACCACCTCGACGGGCTCACCGCCGAGCTCGGCATCGCGGTCCTGCTGATCACCCACGACCTCGGCCTCGCCGCCGAGCGTGCCGACCACCTGGTCGTCATGTACCGCGGCAACGTCGTCGAGTCAGGTCCGGCCCTGGCGATCCTCCAGGACCCCCAGCACCCGTACACCAAGCGCCTCATCGCCCGCGCCCCGTCGCTGGCCTCGAAGCGTCTCTCCTCGACGTCAGAGCGTGCCCAGGTGCGTGAGCAGGCCGAGCGCACTGCTCACCAGGTCGCCGAGGGCGTCGCCCTCAGCAACGCCGAACTGGGTCGCGGTACCGACGACGTCCTCGTCGCCGAGAACCTGACCAAGATCTTCAAGCTGCGCGGTGACAAGCCGTGGAAGAAGGAGGACTTCGTCGCCGTCGACGACGTCTCCTTCACCCTCAAGCGCGGCACCACCACCGCCATCGTCGGCGAGTCCGGTTCGGGCAAGTCGACCGTGGCCCGGATGGCGCTGGACCTGCTCAAGCCGACCTCGGGTCGCGTGCTGTTCGACGGCGTCGACATCGCGACGCTGAAGAAGCGCGACGAGCAGCTGCGTCTGCGTCGTCAGATGCAGCCGGTCTTCCAGAACCCGTACGCCTCCCTCGACCCGCTCTACTCGATCTACCAGTCGATCGAGGAGCCGCTGCGCACGCACGCGGTGGGTACGAAGAAGGAGCGCGAGTCGAAGGTCCGCGACCTGCTCGACAAGGTGGCTCTGCCCACCACCGTCATGTCGCGCTACCCGTCGGAGCTGTCGGGTGGTCAGCGTCAGCGTGTGGCGATCGCCCGTGCGCTGGCCCTGGACCCCGAGGTCGTCATCTGCGACGAGGCCGTCTCGGCTCTCGACGTGCTGGTGCAGGCCCAGATCCTGGAGCTGCTCAACGACCTGCAGGCCGAGCTCGGCCTGAGCTACCTGTTCATCACCCACGACCTCGCCGTCGTCCGTCAGATCGCTGACGACGTCCTGGTCATGCGCAAGGGTGCCGTCGTCGAGGCCGACAAGGTCACGACGGTGTTCGACAACCCCCAGCAGGACTACACCCGTCGCCTGCTGGACGCGATCCCCGGCGGAAGCATTCCGCTGGCACATTGAGTCACCTGGCTCAGTCACACACGCCGAAGGCCCGTTCCCGCACCCGCGGGGCCGGGCCTTCGGCACATTTCCGAGCACTCGTGTCGGCGCTGGGTCTCTCCGACTATGTTCGGCAGTGACCCGCGACACACGGACCGACGACGCAGGAGAACGACGCAGTGAGCGACAGCAACGAGACCCTGGCCAACCTCGCCCACGAGCAGCGCCGGTTCGCACCTCCGGCCGCCTTCGCGGAGTCCGCGAACGTCACCGAGGAGGCCTACGCTCGCGCGGACGCCGACCGGCTCGCGTTCTGGGAGGCCGCTGCCGAACGTCTCGACTGGGGCCAGAAGTGGGACCAGGTGCTCGACTGGTCGAACCCGCCGTTCGCGAAGTGGTTCACCGGCGCCACCATCAACGCCTCCGTGAACTGCGTCGACCGGCACGTCGAGGCCGGACGCGGCGACAAGGTCGCACTGCACTGGGTGGGCGAACCCGAGGGCGACGCTCGTGACATCACCTACGCGCAGCTGCTGGACGAAGTGTCCCGGGCAGCCAACGCGCTCACCGAGCTGGGCGTGCGCAAGGGCGACCGAGTCGCGATCTACATGCCGATGATCCCCGAGACCGTCATCACGATGCTGGCCTGCGCCCGGCTCGGCGCGCCCCACACCGTCGTCTTCGGCGGGTTCTCCTCCGACGCGTTGGCCTCACGCATCATCGACTGCGGGGCGAAGGTGGTCGTCACCTCCGACGGCGGGTACCGCCGTGGTGCCGCCTCCGCGCTGAAGCCGGCCGTCGACGAGGCCGTCGCGAAGGTTGACGCTGCTGACGGCGACCTGGCCGTCGAGCACGTCCTGGTGGTGCGCCGTACCGGTCAGGACGTCGCGTGGACCGAGCGGGACGTATGGTGGCACGACGCCGTCGACACCGCCTCCGCGCAGCACACCCCCGAGCTCCACGACTCCGAGCACCCGCTCTACGTCATGTACACCTCTGGCACCACCGGGAAGCCGAAGGGCATCCTGCACACCACCGGTGGCTACCTGGTGGGCACCTCGTACACGCACTGGTCGGTCTTCGACCTCAAGCCCGAGTCCGACGTCTACTGGTGCACCGCCGACGTCGGCTGGGTGACGGGGCACTCGTACATGGTCTACGGGCCGCTCGCGAACGGTGCGACGCAGGTGCTCTACGAGGGCACCCCGGACGCGCCGCACAAGGGCCGTTGGTGGGAGATCATCGAGAAGTACGGCGTGACGATCTTCTACACCGCGCCCACCGCGATCCGGACGTTCATGAAGCAGGGCGACGCGATCCCCGCGAAGTTCGACCTCTCCTCGATCCGGCTGCTCGGTTCGGTCGGTGAGCCGATCAACCCCGAGGCCTACGTCTGGTACCGCGACCACATCGGTGGCGCCAAGGACGGCGGCGAGGGCGTCCCGATCGTCGACACCTGGTGGCAGACCGAGACCGGTCAGATCCTGATCTCGCCGCTGCCGGGCGTCACCCACGGCAAGCCGGGTTCGGCGATGCGTCCGCTGCCGGGCATCTCCGCCGACGTCGTCGACGACGAGGCCCGTTCGGTGGGCGACGGCGAGGGCGGCTACCTGGTGCTGAAGGAGCCGTGGCCCGCGATGCTGCGCACCCTGTGGGGCGACGACGACCGGTTCGTCGAGACGTACTGGTCGCGCTGGGAGGGCCTGTACTTCGCCGGCGACGGTGCGAAGAAGGACGACGACGGCGACCTCTGGGTGCTGGGCCGCGTCGACGACGTCATGAACGTCTCGGGTCACCGCCTCTCCACCACCGAGATCGAGTCCGCACTGGTCTCGCATCCGTCGGTGGCCGAGGCAGCCGTCGTCGGTGCCGCCGACGACATGACCGGCCAGGCCGTCGTGGCGTTCGTGATCCTGCGTGAGGCGGCCGGTGACGGCGGCGCCGAGATCGAGACCGAGCTCCGCAACCACGTGGGCCGTGAGATCGGTGCGATCGCCAAGCCGCGTCAGGTGATGGTGGTCCCCGAGCTCCCCAAGACTCGCTCGGGCAAGATCATGCGTCGCCTGCTCAAGGACGTCGCCGAGGGCCGCGAGGTCGGCGACACCCAGACTCTCGCCGACGCGTCCGTCATGGACCTGATCAAGGCGCGCGAAGCCGCCCGCTGATCCCGCCGCTGTTCCCACGCAATTGTGGGATTGATGCCACCGCCACAGCGTGTCGGCGCATCAATCCCACAATTGCGTCAGAGCCTCACGTGAGGCCCGGGATCAGGCCTGCGGCAGCGTCATGATCTCGACGCCGTCGCCGGTGATGGCGACGGTGTGCTCGCTGTGTGCGGTGCGGCATCCGGTGGCGGAACGCAGGGTCCAGCCGTCGGGGTCCATGACGAGCTTGTCGGTGTCGGTCATGACCCACGGCTCGATCGCGACGAGCAGGCCGGAGCGCAGACGGTAGCCGCGGCCCGGACGACCGTCGTTGGAGACGTGCGGCTCCTGGTGCATGGTCGTGCCGACGCCGTGGCCACCGAACTGGACGTTGACGGTGTAGCCGTAGCTCTTGAGCACGGTGCCGATCGCGGCGGAGACGTTGCCGGTCTTCACGTTGTTGCCGGCGGCCTCGATGCCCGCAGCGAGCGCCTTCTCCGCCGCCTCGATCAGGCGCAGCGACTCAGCCTGGACAGCCGGGTCCGGGTGCTCACCGACGACGAACGAGATCGCGGAGTCGGCGACGACGCCACCGAGCTGCAGCGCGAGGTCGAGGGAGACGAGGTCACCGGCCTCGATGACGTAGTCGTGCGGCTTGCCGTGCAGAACGGCGTCGTTGACCGAGGTGCAGATGTGGAAGCCGAAGGGGCCCTCGCCGAACGACGGGGCGTAGTCGACGTAGCAGGAGACGGCGCCGGCGTCGACGATCATCTGCTTGGTCCAGGCGTCGATCTCGAGGAGGTTGGTGCCCACCTCGGTGCGCGCCTTCATCTCCTGGAGGATCTGGGCGACCAGCGCGCCTGCTTCCCGGGCGTGGACCATGCGGTCCGGGCTGATGACCTCGATCACTGCAAACCTCCTGCTGAACGTGCCGGACGCCCGGCCTGCCTCGACGATACCCAGCGCGGGCCGCGGTCACGCAGGCGTCGTCACGCGGTCGGGGCGAGAGGTGTCGGAGGCCACGGGCAGGATGGTCGGCGTGAACGACGACGACCTCCTCGCCCTGCTCGACACGACCCTCGGCGACGTCCTGTCTGCTGCCGGCTTCTCCCCCGCCCAGGGCGGGTGGGACGGCGTGACGTTCTTCTGCGACGCCGACGCGTTCTGCCGTGCGTTCACGTGGCTGCCGCAGGCGAAGCCCGAGGGCTGGATGCGTGGGGCCACGATCGACGTCGTTCTCGAGTTCGACCAGACCACCGGCCTGCTCGCGCGTGCCTACCTGGAGGGCAAGACTCTCGCGTCGACGTTGTACGGACTGCGTCAGGGTGGGCTGTCGGCCGACCTCAAGTCGGCGTTCGGGAAGCCTCTGGACGAGGCGCTGCCGGTGCTGCGCGACGCCCTCGTCGCGGTCTTCACCGAGCCGGAGGAGTCATTGACCAGCGAGCCGTTCGTCGCCCCTGCCTGAGCTGCCGCAGGTAGCCTCTCAACACAGCCCAGCAGTCGCCCCAGGAGAACCCATGGCCCGCCGTCAGCTCAGCCCCCGCACCAAGAAGATCGTCACCGTCGCGACCGCGATCGACACCGCCCTCAAGGGCATCGCCCTGGCCGACCTCGCCAAGCGCGACCAGAGTCAGGTCAACGGCTCCAAGAAGACGTGGGGCATCGCCCTTTCACTGGTGAACTCCGTCGGCATCCTGCCGGTCGTCTACTTCCTCAAGGGACGCCGCAGCCGCTGAGCCAGCGCCATTCCCGCACACCTACACGCAACGCGGTGAGCCGTGCCCTGTATCGGGTATTCGCCGCCCTGATGTGACCTCACGGGCCTCGTTCGTCCCTCTGCTCACTCACGTCTCTGGCGTGCTCGGATGGCGACCGCGCGACCCCGACACGGCTGCTCGCTCTCCCTAGGTTTCCCCGCGTCCCGCGCCCGCGGGACGTCTCAATCTCGGGGGAAACAAAGAATGATCAAGCGCCTCGCGCTGGCCATGACGGCCGCTCTGCTCGCACTGACGCTGCTGCCCAGCACCGCCAACGCGTACACCACCGCTCAGAAGAAGTCCCGCGCCGACGCCCTGATGAAGATGTCGTTGGCCAACTTCACCAAGGTCGCCAAGGCGAAGAAGACCGGCGTCGACACCCAGCTCAACTGGGACCACGACGGCTGTTCCGTCCCGGCCGGCCTCTCGGCCGTCGCGCCGTTCCAGTCGACGCTGTACGACGCCTGCCGTCGTCACGACTTCGGCTTCGCCAACTACGGCTCCAGCACCCTCGACACCGACGGCAAGGTCAAGCGCAAGGCGGACAAGAGCCCGCGCAAGCTCGACCCGACCGAGCCGCGCCGCCTGAGTGTCAACAACGTCTTCAAGAACGACATGACGACCGTGTGCGCCAAGCAGTCCGGCGCCAAGGGCACCTCCTGCCGCAAGGCCCGCGACGTCTACTACAACCTCGTCAACGGCCTGAAGAACGGCGCGACCGCGTTCTACGGAACCACCTGCGACAACGGCTACTTCTGCGCCTACGACGACAACAACCAGAAGGGCTGGCACGTCCAGTTCAACGCCAGCGCGACGAACCTGAAGTCCTTCGCCGGCGGCGACCTGGACAACAACATCAAGTCCGTCTGGAACCGCACCAGTGGCAGCTACCGGGTCTACAAGGACGCCAACCACCGCGGCGCCACCGAGTGCGTCACCAAGGGCACCAAGCGCACCCTGCCCGCGTTCAAGACCCGTGACGAGGTCAGCTCGATCAAGAAGGGCTGCTGAAGTCCTGAGCGCCTGAGCACTCAGTCACTGAGCACTCGGCAATGAGCACTAGGCAATTGTTGCCTTGATGCGTGGACACGCCGACGGCGTGGCATCAAGGCAACAATTGCGCTCGGGAGCGGAGCGAGCGGCGAGCAGCGAGCGCTCAGGCGTTGAGCGACGTCTCGTCCGGCGCGCGCCCGCGGGTGGCCAGCATCAGCAGCGCCACACCGATCGCAGCCGCCACCAACGACGCGAAGATGATGCCGATCTTGGCGGCGTCGGTGAGCTCGAGGTGGCCGGGGTAGGACAACTCGGAGATGAACAGCGACACCGTGAACCCGATGCCGCCGACCGCGCCCAGGCCGACCATCATCGGCCAGTTCGCGCCGGCCGGGAGGTTGCCGACCCCGAACTTCACCGCGAGCCACGTGAACAGCGCGATGCCGAGCGGCTTGCCGATCACCAGGCCCAGCACGACACCCCACGCCACCGACGACGTCAGCGCCGCCTCCAGCGCGTCCGAACTCAGCGGCACGCCTGCGTTGGCGAGCGCGAAGACCGGCAGCACGACGTACGACGAGAACGGGTGCAGCTTGGACTGCAGCAACTCGTTGGTGGGCACCGACTCCTCGAGCAGGAACTTCAGGCGTGCCACCTCGTCGGGGTCGAGGTCGTTGTCGGCGATCGCGCCAGCGGCGTACCTACGGGCCACGTCGGGCTTCAGCAGCGGCGTCGCGGGCGTCATCAGACCGAGTGCGACACCGGCCAGCGTCGCGTGGACGCCCGACTCCAGCAGCGCGAACCAGACACCGACACCGACCAGCAGGTAGGCCCAGCGGCTCCAGATCCGCACCTTCTGCATCAAGTAGACGACCGCCAGTCCGGCGATCGCCAACGCCAGCCACACCATCTGCAGGTCAGCTGTGTAGAAGAACGCGATCACCAGGATCGCACCGATGTCGTCGACGACAGCCAGCGTCAGCAGGAACAGTCGCGCCGGCGACGGGATGCGCCTGCCGAGCAGCCCGATCACGCCCACCGCGAACGCGATGTCGGTGGCCATCGGGATGCCCCAGCCGTGCACGCCGTCGCTGCCCGCGTTCAGCGCGAAGAAAATGCCAGCAGGGATGAGCATGCCGCCGAGCGCCGCGATCATCGGCAGCGCTGCTGCGCGTGGATCACGCAGGTCTCCGTGGACGAGTTCGTACTTGATCTCGAGCCCGACGACGAAGAAGAAGATCACCATCAGCGCGTCGTTGACCCAGTGGTGCAAGGAGTGGGTCAACGTGGCGTCACCCCAGCCGAACGAGACCGGCGTCGTCCAGAACTCGGTGTAGGAGTCACCCCACGGCGAGTTCACCCACACCAGCGCCGCCACCGCCGCGAGCAGGAGAAGGATCGAGCCGGCGGACGAGATCCGCAGGAACTCACGGACCGGACGAGCCAGACCACGGGCCACGGGACGGCCACTGGCGGTCCACACCGGTCCGGTGTTCCAGACGGCGTCGTCGGCGGGCCTCGCGCTGCAGTCCGGCAGGGGGCCTGACGGCTGCTTCGGCACGGCGTGCGACCGCTCGCGGTGCTGTTCGGGACGGGTGGGGGTGGGGCGTTCCTTGCTCACATGCGCTCCTGGGTGGTCGACGGGTCATGACCGCGGCTGACGCCACGGGCCGACCAGACTTCCCGGCACTCCTGGTCCACAGGCTACGTGCAGGAGACCGCGGCCCGCTCATTGTGTAATCTGCCTCGCATGGCACCGGCACCCGTCAAGGACAGCGACCCGACCATCGGACGTCTCATCGCAGACGCGACCGCGGACATCTCGACCCTCGTGTCGAAGGAGATCCAGCTGGTCAAGTCGGAACTGAAGGTCTCGGTGAAGACCAGCGGCATCGGCATCGCGCTCGTCTGCGCCGCAGCGTTCCTGATGCTGATGTTCCTCATCCTCGCCTCGATCACCGCGGCGTACCTGATCCACTGGGGTGGTTCGGGCCTGGCTCTGCACTGGGGCTTCGGCATCGTGACCCTCTTCTACCTGGTGCTCGGCGGCCTGCTCGCCCTGATCGGCATCAAGAAGATCAAGAAGACCAAGGGCCCGCAGCGTTCCATCGCCCAGGCGAAGGCCACCACCGCGCTCCTCAAGCGCTGACGCTTCTCCCTTCCTCCGGCGCCACCTCGCACTCGACGCACGAGAGCCCGCTCCCCCTGACGGGGAGCGGGCTCTCGTCCTTTCCGACCGGAGCGGCTGGCCGGATCAGTGGATGCAGGAACCCGTGTCGACCGCCGTCGCGGTGCGACGTCCCAGCAGGGCTGCTTCCTCGACCTGCTCCGCGGTGAGCGCGTACCCGGTTTCGTCGTCGCTGACCGACGCGGCGAAGACGACACCGACGACCCGGCCGTCGACGTCGACGACGGGACCACCGGAGTTGCCCGGACGGACCAGCGCCCGGACCGCGAGGACGTCGCGGATCACGGTGCCCTGCCCGTTGATGTCGGGCGAACGCAGCGGCTGACGCGAACGGACGCGTCCGGACTGCACGTCGTAGGGGCCGTCCTGCGGGTATCCCAGGACCGCGACCTTCTGCTTGCTCTCGACGTCACGACTGAAGGCCAGCGGCGCACGCGGGACGTCGACCGCGAGCACGGCGACGTCGAGGTCGGGGTCGTAGTGGACGACCTTGGCGGGACGGTTCTCACCGTCGATCTGCACCTCGGGCTGGTCGATGCCGGCGACGACGTGGGCGTTCGTCATGATCCGGTCGTTGGCGTACACGAAACCAGTGCCTTCGATCCCCTTGCCGCAGCCGTAGCCGTAGATCTTGAGGACGCTGCCCTGGGCTGCCACGACGTCGGGGTCGTTGAGGACCTGCGGGTCACCCTGGGGAACCTCCACGATGCGTTCGGGGGCGAACGGCTCCATGTAGCGGGGGAAGAAGCTGGTCCCGACGACGCTGTTGAACTGACGCAGCGCACGGTCCGCGCCACCGGGCAGCGCGTCGTCGACGGCCGAGAGGATCGTCGAGGAACGCACCGCAGGGGTGATCGCTCCGATCTTGGAGCCTGAGATCGCGACGCCGAGGATCCAGGCGACCAGCAGCACCGCGACCGCGCTGAGTGCCGCGCCGCCCACCGCGTCGACTGCACGGACCGGCTGCCAGGTGATGCGGGAGCGCAGCTTTGCGCCCAGCCACTGCAGCATGGCCTGGCCGGCCGAGGCACATCCGATGACGATGAGCAGCGCTCCCAGCGACACCCAGATGCTGGGGGTGGCGTCGCCCAGCACCTGAGGGGCCGCCCACACACCAGCCAGGCCTCCGAAGAGGAGTCCAGCGGTGGCGAAGGCGCCCGTGATGAAGCCCTGCCAGTACCCCGAGAGGGCGTACAGGGCGACGACGACGACGAGCACCCAGTCGAGGACGTTCACGCCTGACCACCTGTCTCGGGGAGGGACGGCGGACGCGGGAACGTCGGGTCGCCGCGAAAGTTGGTGTTGGGAGCCAGATCGGTGCCGCGGGGTTCGCTGCCCCGCAGCATCCGCTCGGGCAGGTCGTGCATCCGCTTGCGGTCCCACGGCTTCGTCCAGCCGATGAAGTCGAAGAGCCGCGAGACGATCCCGGCGGTGAAGCCCCACAGCAGGACGTCCCGCTCGGGACCGATCAGGAAGCCCGGCCCGACGAAACCGCTGGGGTGCCGCACGTTGACGCGGTTCTCGGGGTCGAGAAGGTCCGCGACGCTCTCGTGGTGGATCGCGTGGACCTCGGCCGGGCTGGCGACGTGCACGCCACCGCGCTCGCGCCACCAACCGATCACCGGGGTGACCGCGAAGTTCGCGGGCGGCAGGTACAGCACGGGGAGTTCACCGATGACGTCGATCTCGGCGGAGACCAGACCGATCTCCTCCCACGCCTCGCGCAGGGCGGCGTCGTGGGCGGACTCGCCCGGGTCGACGTGGCCGCCGGGGAACGAGACCTGGCCGGGCTGGCTGCGCATGGTGTGGCTGCGTTCGGTGAAGAGCAGCTCGGGTTCACCGGTCTCGGACTCGGCGAACAGCATCAGCACCGCGCCGAGGCGCGGGTCGGCGTCGTCGGGGACCGCGAAGCGGGTGAGGTCGTCGACGGTGATCCTGGCCAGGCCGTCAGCGACGGGCTGCAACCACTCAGGAAGTTGTGCAGGAGCCTGCGGGGACGCGTCGCTCACTCGGTCTCCTCGACGGGGGCGGTGGCGCCGAGGACGCCGGGAAGGTTCTTCTCCACGAACGTCTCCAGCTGGGAGACCTCGGTGATCACCGAGAACTCCGCGCCGACCATCCGGCCCTCGGCGTCCACGACGGCCAGGAACGGCAGCGCCTTCATCCGCGGGAACGGGGCGAGGGCGTCGATCTTGCCGTCGGTGTCCTGCAGCGAGGGGTAGGTGGCCCCGACCTCGTGCATGAAGTTCTCCGCGCGGCCGTCGGCGCGGTCCTGGTAGTTGATGCCGAGGACGTCGACGACTCCGCCGTGGGTCTGGGCGAACTCCCCCAGGACTGGCATCTCCTTGCGGCACGGGGTGCACCACGTCGCCCAGACGCTGATCAGCGTCGGGCCGGTGACGTCGGCGAGGTTCTGGGTGGCGGCACCGTTGATCCCGGGCAGCTCGACGTCGGGCAGCGGCGTGGGGTCCATGACGAGGCCGGGCACGTCGGTGGCGCCCGGGTCGGTGCCCTTGAACGTGTCGGTGCTGCAGGCACTCAGGACACTGCTCAGGACGCCGGCGAGGACGAGCGCCGCTGCTGCCGTGGCACGCCTGCGGGCGCGTAGACCGGTGCGGGTACTCATGCCGGGCCCTGGGTGCGGACGAGCTTCTCCGCCTCGATCGGGTCGGTGGGACCGTCGACGCCGTACGAGGGACACCACTGCGAGATCGGGCAGGCACCGCAGGCCGGCTTCTTCGCCATGCAGCGACGACGTCCGTGCCAGATGACGTGGTGGCTCAGCATCGTCCAGTCCTTCTTCGGGAAGAGGTCCCCGATCGCGAACTCGACCTTCACCGGGTCGGTCTCGGTGGTCCACCCGAAGCGGCGCACGAGACGTCCGAAGTGGGTGTCGACGGTGATGCCGGGGACGTCGAAGACGTTGCCCAGGACGACGTTGGCGGTCTTGCGGCCCACGCCCGGGAGCGTCACCAACTCTTCCAGCGTCCCGGGAACCTCACCGTCGAAACGGTCGACGATCGCGGCCGAGAGGTTGAGCAGGCTGGTGGTCTTCTGCCGGAAGAAACCGAGCGGGCCGACCAACTGCTCCAGGTGCTCGCGCGGGGCAGCAGCCATGGAACGCGGGTCGGGGTAGGCGGCGAAGAGCGCGGGACGCGCTGCGTTGACCCGACGGTCCGTGGTCTGGGCGCTGAGCACGGTGACGACGAGCAGCTGGAACGCGTCGTCGAAGTCGAGCTCGCAGTGGGCCTCGGGGTACGTCTCGGCGAGCACGCGGTTCATCTTGCGTGCACGACGCACGAGCGACGTGTCGGGCTTGGGACGGGCAGGGGCAGGCACGCGAACAGCCTAGGTGAGGGCACCGACGAACGCGCCGAGCCACAGCCGCGACTCCCTCGGAAGGACGGGTGGGCGTGACCTGGCTCGCTTTGTCCCCCTTTTCAGGGGGAGTGGGCCCGTCGGATTCAGGGAATCATCAGGACAAGAACCAGCGATTTCGGGCGCAAGTACCCAAAAAGGGTCAGAACTTGCAACAAAACAGCCTCGAACCAGTCGCGGACTGGGCATGTGAAGTGCACCACTGGTTAGGATTGGGTGTTGCGCCGCACAGGTGCAACGAGGCAACGACATGGAGGATCCGTGGACAACGACGTGCTTCGGCAGGCACCGCTGTTCAGTGCGCTCGACGACGAGGCAGCCACTGCGCTCAGTGCATCGATGGCGGAGTCTCGGCTCCGCCGAGGCGATGTCCTGTTCCACGAGGGTGACTCCGGCGACCGCCTGTACATCGTTCTGGACGGCAAGGTGAAGCTCGGCCGCTCGGCCGCTGACGGTCGCGAGAACCTTCTCGCCGTCATGGGCCCCGGCCAGATGTTCGGTGAGCTCTCGCTCTTCGACCCGGGCCCGCGCTCGGCAACCGTCACCGCGGTGACCGACGCGTCCTTCGCGTCCCTCACGCACGACGACCTGCTCCGCTGGCTCGAGGGTCGCCCCACCGTGGCGCGCTCCCTCCTCAACCAGCTCGCTTCGCGCCTGCGCAAGTCGAACGACGTCGTCGCTGACCTCGTCTTCTCCGACGTGCCCGGCCGCGTCGCCAAGGCCCTCCTCGACCTGGCCGACCGTTTCGGTCGCTCGGCCGACGACGGCGTCCACGTGCACCACGACCTCACCCAGGAAGAGCTCGCCCAGCTGGTCGGCGCTTCCCGTGAGACCGTCAACAAGGCCCTCGCCGACTTCGCGTCGCGTGGCTGGATCCGCCTGGAGCCCCGCTCCGTCGTGATCATGGACATCGACCGTCTGGGCAAGCGCGCGCGCTGACCCGCACCGTCACCCGAGAGGCCCCCGGCACCTGCCGGGGGCCTCTCGCATTTCTCGCTCCTGCCCCCGGCCGAAAGAACTTCGGGGACGATGCCACCCGTACGTCGTGCGTCGTGCGTCTAGGGCTGTGAAAGGGGGAGACGATGTCACTCACACCCGACGAAGCAGGCTTCACCGCCTTCGTCACCGCCCGCGGACCGTCACTGCAACGTGCGGCGTTCCTGCTCACCGGCGACCACCACCTCGCCCAGGACCTCGTCCAAGGCGCGCTCATGCAGGCCGCGAAGCACTGGACCAAGATCCACACCTCGCCCGAGGCGTACGTGCGGCGTTCGATCTTCACCGCCAACGTCTCCTCGTGGCGTCGTCGCAAGAACCTCACCGAACACCCCGCGGGTGACGCGCTCCCCCAGCGCCCCGCCGACGACGGCGACCACGACGCCCGGCTCTCCCTTGCCGCGGCGCTCGACGCCCTGACCCGCAAGCAGCGCGCCGTCCTGGTGCTGCGCTACTGGTCGGACCTCACCGAGACGCAGGCCGCCGAGACCCTCGGCGTCTCCGTGAACACCGTGAAGTCCACCCACCGTCAGGCGCTGGCCCGCCTGCGCGAGCGCTCCCCCGAGCTCGTCGACCTGATGGGAGGCCACCGATGAGCACACCCACCCCGTTCGACGACGAGACGCTGACCGCCGACCTCACCCGGACGTTCGACGCGCTCACCGCCGACTTCACGCCTGCACCGCTCGACGCCGCCGACCTCTGGCAGCGCGGACGCCACGAACGCCGTCGCGACCTGCTCCAGGTGGTCGCCGCAGCCGTGGTGCTGGTGCTCCTGCTGACCGCCACCGCACTCGCCGCGCCGGTGCAGGTGTTGCCCGCCTCGACCCCCGACCCCAGCGATCCCGACGCGGGCGCGTTCCCGACCCGGGTGCACGTTCCTGAGATCGACGACGACGTCCCGATCGAGAGCGAGTTCCCCACCGGACGTGCGTCGATCGCGCTGATGATCGGATCCGACCGGGGCACCGCCCTGGTGCTCCTCGTCGACGCCGTCGACGGCACCCACACCGTCGTCTCCGTCCCAGGCCTCCCCCTGCGCAACGACACCAGCACCGGCTCGGTGTGGCTCAGCCCCGACGGCTGGCACCTCGCGTACCCGACGCTGACCCGCACCGGCGTCGGGACACGGGAGGCCGGCCTCAGCGTCGTCGACCTGCGCACCGGCGGCACCGTCAGCGCTCCGACCGGGCCGGCCGCGGCAACGGGATGGCAGGTCACCGACCTGGCGTGGTCGCCGGACTCGACCCACTTCGTGTGGACGGCCTCTGCGTTCGACACCGCGAACCCGACCGAGGACACGGCCGTCCGTCTGGGCCGGGGCACGGCGGAGTCCCCCGTCGGGACCTCCGTGCCCGTCCCCGACGAGGCCGTCGGCTGGTTCCCTGCCCTCGCGCTGTCGAGCGACGACGTGGTCGTGCTGGCCAACGAGGACGTGCGCAGCACCTGGCGCCTGGTCGGGGACGAGATCGTCGTCGGGGCGACCCGTCGCGCCGTGGTCTCCGAGTCCGACCAGGAGAGCTCCGAACCCGACGTTCCCGAAATGGCCGGCGCTGGTTTCAGCCGCGACGGAGCGAGCGTGATCGCCGGTCTGGGGTCGCACGGCGACACCGCAAGCAAGAAGACGACCGTCGCCCACGACACCCGCAGCCTGCTCAACGACTCCTCCGACGATCCGGTCTCCGGCGTCACGCAGGCGTGGTCGATCGACGCCGACACCGACACCGGAGTCGCACTGCTGGGCGTGACCCCGGCAGGCGCGCTGCTGCTGCAGCCGTCGTTCGCGGCGGGCTCCGTGTACCGGGGAGCCGACGACGGCGACGCGTCAGGCGGTTCCGCGATCGACGCTCCCGTACTCCTGGAGTTCACGTCCTTGTACGGGGCGTCACCCGAGGAGTTCTCCCTCGCCGTCGATCTCGGCGACCGTGCACCGGTGAAGTTCGCCGCGCCCGAGTGGGAACGCAGCCACACCTGGGTGCTGTGGGCTCTGGCCTCCGGCGCTGCCGCCGTGGCGCTGGTGTGGGCGGTGTTTCGGTCCCGCACCTCGCGGCCCTCCTCGGAGAAGAACGCAGAGGTTCCCGTCACGGCAGTCCGAGTGGCACCGACGACGATGTTCACGCTCGGCTTCCTGGGCACCTGTGCGCTGCTGGTGACGATGGCGCTCAGCGTCGTCCCGCCCGTTCTGGGCGTGCCGATGGCGATCGGCCTCGCGCTCCTGGCGTTCGCCTGGGGCCGGAAGGTGTGGCTTCCCGCCGCGTCGAGTCCACGGCGACGCACGGCGAGGACCGTCGTCGCTCTCGCCGTCGTCGGCTGTGTCACCGCGTGGGCAGCCGCACCGCTGGCCCCCGTCGAGGGCGTCGAGTTCGCGCCGGGGGCCCTGCCCGTCACGGTGGAGGCGCCGCAGGGGCGCGTCGACGAGGTGTTCCCCGGAACCCGCGGAACCACCCCGCTCGACGAGGTCGGCCGACTCTCCGCCCTCACCTCCACCTCGCGCGACATGCTGATGGGCGTCTCGGCGACGAACGGGCGCCACATGGTTCTCGACGTCGACACCCAGCAGTTCGGGATGCGTACCGAGTCTCCGGCGTTGGCCCTCTCCCCCGACGGCCTCCTCGTGGTGGCGCCCTGGGAGGACCTGGGCACGACCACCGCCGAGAGTTCCGCGGGCCTGCGCCTGATCGACGTCACCGGGGGTCCTGAGCGTCACCTCGCCCTGACCGGCGAGCACGGTCGCCCGGTCACGGTCGAGCAGGTCACGTTCTCCGCCGACGGCAGTCATCTGGCGTGGGTGGGCGACGAGATGAACCAGTTCGACGAGGGCGGCTCGTCCTGGAGCGGCGAAGCGCGCACTGTGGGCGTGACCCGCGTCGACGACCTCACCGCCGGGGGATGGCGGATCGCGAAGGCCTCGGAGAACACCGCGATCGCCGTCTCCGACGACGGTGTCGGCCGGTTCGTGACGGGTCGACGCCTGGCCACCTTCACCGCCACCACCGCACCCGAGGTGCGCCGCTTCGTTCCCACCACACCCGTCTGGGAGGGCGCCGCTGTCTCCCCCGACGGCACCCGCCTGGTGCTCGGCGTCGGCAACAACGACTCGCTCGACCTGATCGAAGAGGGCCTGTGGAAGGTCGACCTCACCACCGCCGACGCCACGGCCACCCCGCTCGACTGGGCGCCGACGGGCGCGCTCGGAGTGCGGCCATTGGGATGGTCTCGTCTCGACGAACTCGTCGTGCAGACCACGTCGCACCAGCGTCTGGGGTCGTACCTGAGCCCGTCCTTCGTCGAGGTGCAGGCGCTGCGGATCGACGCGGGCGAGATCGGCGACGCCCGCCTCCTCAGCACCGCCGAACTCCCGCACCAGCGCCCGCTGTGGGTCGCCACCGACCTGGCCCACCTCGATCCGGTGGACTTCGGTGAGCAGCGGTGGCCCGTCACCGACGAGCGGCTCTGGGGCATCGGGATCGGGGCTGCCGGCACGCTCGCGCTGCTGGTCCTGCTGGGACGCGACCTCGGCGGCGCCGTCCGACGCAGGCGACGCACCGGCTCCTGACGCGTCATCCCGGCAGAGCCGCAGAACGCACGCAGGCCCCTCACCCGTTCCCGGGTGAGGGGCCTGCGTGTCAGCGACGCGTCGTCAGCAGAGGAGCGAACCTGGTGGTGCTCAGGCCTGCTTCTGCATGGTGCCGGTGTCCACGAAACGCTGGTGCCAGCTCAGGGCCTCGTCCAGCAGGTGCGGGGTGTGCAGCGCGTTCGGACGGGCCTTCTCGGCACGCTCCACGTAGTCGAGCAGCGCGTCCTTGTAGTCGGGGTGCGCGCAGTTCTCGATCACGACGCGGGCACGGCGACGCGGCGACAGGCCGCGCAGGTCGGCAAGACCCTGCTCGGTGACGATCACCATGACGTCGTGCTCGGTGTGGTCGACGTGGGAGGCCATCGGGACGATCGTGGAGATCGAGCCGTTCTTGGCCGTCGACGGCGAGAGGAACATGTTGAGGAAGGCGTTGCGGGTGAAGTCGCCCGAGCCGCCGATGCCGTTCATCATCTGCGAGCCCATGACGTGAGTGGAGTTCACGTGGCCGTAGATGTCGGCCTCGATCATGCCGTTCATGCAGATCAGGCCGAGGCGACGGATCAGCTCGGGGTGGTTGGAGATCTCCTCGGCGCGCAGGACGAGCTTGCCGCGGTACTTCTCGATGTCGCGGTTGAAGCGCTCTGCGCCCAGGTCGGAGAGACCGAACGAGGTGGCCGAGGCGAACGCCAGGGTGCCGTCGTCGAGCAGGTCGAGCATGCCGTCCTGCAGGACCTCGGTGTAGGCCGAGAGGCCGTTGAACTCGCTGTTGCCCAGGCCCGCGAGGACCGCGTTGGCGACGTTGCCGACACCGGACTGGATCGGCAGGAGGGAGGCGGGCATGCGGCCGGCCGCGACCTCGTGGCGCAGGAAGTCGACGACGTGCTCACCGATGGCGGTGGAGGCGGCGTCGATCGGCGCGAACGGAGAGTTGCGGTCGGGAGCGTGGGTCTCCACCACAGCGACGACCTTGTCGAGGTCGACGCGCAGGTAGGGCTCACCGATGAGCTGGTCGACCTGGGTCAGCGGGATCGGCTGACGGTGCGGCGGCAGCGCGGTCTTGTAGTAGACGTCGTGGAAGCCCTCGAACGCCCGCGGCTGCCAGTCGTTGACCTCGATGATGACCTTGTCGGCCTGGTCGAGCCACGTCTTGTTGTTGCCGACCGACGACGACGGCACGAGGCGTCCGTCGGGCAGGATCGCAGCGACCTCGATGACGGCGACGTCCAGGTTGCCGTAGAAGCCGAACCACATGTGCTGGGCGGAGTGGCTCAGGTGCGGGTCGAGGTAGTCGACCTCACCGGAGTTGATCGCGCGACGCAGCGTCGGGTCCGAGGCGTACGGCAGACGACGGTTCAGCGCGTGGGCCTCGGCGAGGACACCGTCCACCACGGGAGAGGTGGAGGCACCGGTCCAGAGGTCGATGCGGAACTCGTCGCCCCGGGCGTGGTGAGCCTTCGCGCGCTCGGCAATGGCCGTCGGCAGTTCCTTGGGGCAGCCGGCACCGGTGAAACCGCTCATGCCGACGCGGTCACCCGCCTGGATGAAGGTCGCTGCCTGCTCAGCAGACATGACCTTGTTCTGCAGCACGGAACAGGAGATGCGCTCGCTCACCTGTTGATCCTCTCACTCACTTGACTACTTGTAAGCAGTCGGACGGCGCGAACGCACGCCCCTCGTGAGGGCACACGTGTCGACGCTGACACGATTGAAGGAACCATTCAGCCACTGTTCGGCCGAACACGAACCCCCCGAACGGGTGGACCATGACCACGGTCACTCCGCCCCGGTGACCGGCACCACTGACAAGTGCCCACCCAGTATGGGATCACGCGCGAAAAGGTGACCGCTGCGTGACCGGCGCGCACCCCGTTCCGTGACCGGACGATCCGTTGCCCGGGGCCCTCAGCGGGTCGCGAGGTACTGCAGCTGCGCCCGCACGGAGAGTTCGGCCGCTCCCCACAGCACCGGGTCGACGTCGGCGTAGACGTTCTCGACGACGGTGCGGGCGTCCACCTCGGCGACGTGTGCGTCGAGCGCGACGACTGCGGCCTCCACCTGCGCGAGCCGCGCCTGGCGATGACTGACGTAGAAGTCGAGGACCGCCAGGGCGTCGTCGATGACCGGACCGTGCCCGGGCAGCACCCGGGCGACGTCGTGGGCCTCGGCGAGGTCGCGGAGCCGATCGAGGGAGTCGAGGTAGGCGCCGAGCTGGCCGTCAGGATGCGCGACGACGGTGGTACCGCGCCCCAGCACGGTGTCGCCGGTGAGGACGGCACTGTCGCCGGGCAGCCAGAACGAGAGGGAGTCGGCGGTGTGGCCGGGCGTGGCGACGACGTGCACCTCGAGGCCGTCGACCTCGACGACGTCGCCGTCACCGAGACCTTCGGAACCGAGGACGTGCGCGGGGTCGAGGGCCCGGACACCGCAGCCCATCCGCTCGGCGAACTCCCTCGCCGCCTCGGAGTGGTCGAGGTGGTGGTGAGTCAGGAGAACCGCACCGACATCCCCTGCGACCTCGGCAATTGCGTCCAGGTGAGTCAGGATCGACGGTCCTGGGTCGACGACGACGCTGCGTCGCGCCCCCGGCTCGCGCAGCACCCAGGTGTTGGTGCCGTCGAGCGTCATCATGGTCGGGTTGGGCGCGAGGACGCACTGCGCACGCTCACCGAACGCGCCGCCGGCCCACTCCCCGAACGGGACCGCACCGGACTGGTTCCAGCTCACGACCAACGCTCCAGGATCAGGTCGACGAACTCGGGGTGTTCACTCAGCACGACGTCGCCGTCCTCGTCCGTCTCGGGGGTGGGGGTGAACATCGTGACGGTGCGCGACGCGGTGGCTTCCAGCGCCTCTGCCGCGGAACCGAACCGAGCGACGTCCAGGCAGGTCAGGTAGGTGGGCGGCAGCATCATCACGCGTCCGGCCTCGGCCTCGGCCAACGCTGTCAGCGGGGCGTGCCACTCGACGGCGGACGCCTCGGTGGAGACGTCACGGGTCACCTGACCGGCGGGCAGAGCGGCCAGGAAGAACCAGGTGCGGAAGCGTCGGGGCTCGAACTCCGGGGTGGTCCAGCCGGAGATCACGCCGAGCAGGTCGCTGCGCAGGACGAGACCGCGGCGGCTCAGGAAGTCGGCGAAGTGCAGTTCGTGCGCCTCCAACGCGCGACGGTCAGCTTCCCAGTCGTCACCGCTGGTGTCGGCGACCACCGACGTCGCATCGGGCCCGGCGAGCAGGACGCCGGACTCCTCGAACGTCTCCCGCACTGCTGCACAGACCAGCGCGCGGGCGGTGTCGGTGTCGGTGCCCAGGCGGACCGCCCACTCCGCAGGCGCCGGACCGGCCCAACTCACGTGCGCGTCGGCGTCACGCGGGTCGACGCCGCCGCCGGGGAAGACCCACATGCCGCCGGCGAACGCCATCGTCTTCTGCCGCCGCATCAGGTAGATCTCCGGGCTCGCACCGTCCGCGCCCGGTCGCATCAGGACGACAGTGGCGGCGTTGCGTGGCTCCACGGGGGTCTTCTCCCCCGACGCGTACGCGAGGATCGCGCTCTTGAGCGGCTCGGGCAGGGGCATGCGCTTCACGGGGGCTCCTCACACGACGGGGGACGGCCTACGGCCGCACTGCCCGGAGACTAACGCCAACGCGTCAGGGGCAGGCCCGGTGATCGGACCTGCCCCTGACGGACGTGCTGGTGCTGCCGAAGCAGGCGGTTCGATCAGACCTCGACGGTGATCTCGACCTCGACCGGGACGTCGAGCGGGAGCACCGCGACGCCGACGGCGGAACGGGCGTGGACGCCGCGCTCGCCGAAGACCTTGCCGAGCAGCTCGGAGGCGCCGTTGGCGACCTGCGGCTGACCGGTGAAGTCGGGGGTGGAAGCGACGAAGGCGACGACCTTGACGACGCGCTTCACCAGCGCGAGGTCACCGATCTCGGCCTTCACCGCGGCGATGGCGTTGAGGGTGCACTGCTGGGCAGCCTCGACGGCGAGCTCGACCGAGACGGTGTCGCCGACCTTGCCGGTGGCGATCGGGACGCCGGCACGGACGGGGATCTGGCCCGACGTCATGACGAGGTTGCCGGTGCGGATCGCGGGGACGTACGCCGCGACGGGCTTGGCGACCTCGGGGACCGCCAGACCGAGCTCGGCGAGAGCGTCCTCGGGGTGGATCTCGTAGAGACCCATCAGTCGTCCAGCGGGCGCTTCAGGAAGGCGACGAGGCCACCCTGGGCGTTGGTGTGGATGGCGACGAGCTCCCAGCCGTCGGCACCGAAGTTGTTGAGCATGAGCGCTTCGTTGTGGAGCGGAATGGGCGCCACCTGGTACTGCCACTTGGTCATGGGAGAACCCTACCTGCGCGCGCCCGCGCGAGGCTCCACCGAGCGGGCCGTGAACGGGCCGGTCCAGCGCACGCAGCAGGTGCTCAGTCCGTGCGCCCAGCCAGGTGCTCAGTCCGGGGTGAGGGAGGCGACCTCGAAGAGCCCGGCCACCAGACTGCGCGCACCGGTCCCGAACGCCTCCGCCAACGCGTACCCCAGCGCCGTCTCCAGCGGAGTCACCTCGGCCGAGTCCGGGGTGGCGGCGAGGCCGTCGTCGTCCCGTGCGAACGTGCCGAGGCGGACGTCGTCACGCAGCAACGCGCTCTCGTCGACGCTGACGGGCGTGAACAGGTAGGTGCTGCCACCCACGACGGCGTGGACCCGGTGCGAACGTCGCGTCATGGCAGCCCTGGACGGACGCAGTTCGCCCACGGCGCCTCCCACGGTGAGAGTGAGGTCCTCGGGGCGACGGCTGCCGATCGGGACGAACTCCTGTCGCTTAGACGCGGGGTCGCGTTCGATCCGGACCTGCGGGGCGCCGGCGAGGTCGACGACGACGCTGAGGCCCGGGTCGACGGCGAGGCGGGGTTCGTCGTCGTGACAGTGGGGTGGCGTACTCACCACCCCACCGTTACACGGGGACAGCCCTCATGGACAGACGTCCGCATGCCGGTGTGCGGCTCCCCCACATGAGCCGCACACCGTTGTTTCCGTGTGCCCGAAAACGTGTGCTAGATCATATATCCTTTTACTCATGGCCTTCAGCACGATCACCAACCTCGATGTCGCAGCGCACCAGAAGAAGAGCATCGCCCTGCGCGACCGCCTCCACGCGAGCGAGTCCACCACCTACGTCACCGGCCCCACGGGCAACGGCAACGGCGAGGTCGTCATGCTTCTGGGCGGCACCGGCTACATCGGCCGCGCCGTCGTCCCCGAGCTGGTCAACCGCGGCTACAAGCCCGTCGTGCTGGCCCGCTCCGAGTCCGCGCAGGGTGAGAAGGAGTTCGAGGGCGCCGACGTCGTCATCGGCGACCCCACCCGCATCGCCGACGTGCAGCGCGCCGTCGCGCAGACCAACCCGCAGGTCGTCATCTCCCTGCTCTCGGGCCGTCGCCCCAACGACGCCGAGGAGTGCCGCGAGGTCGACCACGAGGCCATCGGCAACGGCATCAAGGCCGCCGTCGAAGGCAAGGTCAAGCAGTTCATCCACATCTCCGACTTCGGCGCCTACCGCCCCGAACTCATCCCGCAGGTCTACAAGCTGCAGGTCGAGGGCGAGCTCATGGGCCGCCACCACGGCGACCTCGACTGGACGATCATTCGTCCCACCGCCTACTACCCCTACATGTCGATGACCTTCGGCGACGTGAAGAACGGCGAGAAGTACCGCATCTTCGACCACGGCGAGTACTCCGTCGTGAACCCGATCGCCCGCGAGGACCTGGCCGAGTTCATCGTCAACCAGGTGCTCAACGACGACGCGATCGGTCGCATCCTGCCCGTCGGCGGCCCGTGGACCCCCGACAACACCGTCACTCTCAAGGACGCCGGACAGATGATGTTCGACGTGCTCGGCAAGCCCGCCGAGTTCGACGTCGTGACCATGGCGTCGTGGGACAAGAAGATCGCCAACCTGACCCGCGCCGGCAAGCTCTACAAGAAGATGGCGCCGGTCGCGTACTACCTCGAGGCTGCGAAGTACTGGTCGGTCGTCGACCACGTCGCTCCCGCCTACGGCACCCGCACCCTGCGTGGCTTCATGGAGAAGCTCAAGGACCGCGAGTTCCCGACGGGTTCGTTCCGCGAGCGCATGAAGTCGGGCACGCAGATGATGCCCACCGACATCTGAGGAGTGAGGTGAAGGTGTCCTGAGCGCAGCGAAGGCCACCGCAGCCGAGCCCCGCAGGATGTCGGCCAACCAAACCGACATCTGAGCCCTGCCCCTCTCCCCACCTACGATTCCAGGGTGGCGAAGAAGGCATCTGGCAGCACCGGTGGGGGCACCCCGGCGACCGACGCGTTGAGCGCGGCCGGGGTGCCCTTCACCGTTCACACCTACACCCACGACCCGCGCTCCACGTCCTACGGACTGGAGGCCGCCCAGGCGCTCGGGAAGCCTCCTGCGCAGGTCTTCAAGACGTTGCTCGTCGACGTCGCGACCTCGGGGCGTCCGGAACTGGCCGTGGGGATCGTCCCGGTCGACACCCAGCTCGACCTCAAGGCCCTGGCCGGTGCGCTGGGCGTCAAGAAGGCCGTCATGGCCGACCCGGCGCTCGCGGCCCGCAGCAGCGGCTACGTGGTCGGCGGGATCTCCCCGATCGGCCAGAAGACGTTGCTCCCCACCGTGCTCGACGAGTCCGCGATCCTGCACGAGACCGTCCTGGTCTCGGGCGGACGTCGTGGGATGGACGTCGAGCTCGCCCCTGACGCACTGCTCGCCCTGACCCGGGGCAGCTATGCACCCATCGCTCGTTAGCCCTTTCATCATCGGAGTCCCGTGACCGACGCACCTGCCCCTGACGTTCCTGCTGTGACGACAGCGCCCGGCAAGCGCGAGGGAGTGCTGTCGCCGACCTACCTGGCGACGACGCTCGGCACGGTCGCGGTCATCGTGCTGGTGGCCTTCGAGACGATGGCCGTCATCACCGTCATGCCCGACGTCTCCGACGACCTCGACGGCCGACGCCTCTACGCCCTCGGGTTCGCGGCGCCGTTGGCCTCGGGCGTGATCGGGATGGTGCTGGCCGGGATGTGGTCGGACCGGGTCGGTCCGGGACGTCCGCTGCTGGCGGCGTTGGGCGTCTTCGCCTCCGGTCTGCTGGTCGCGGGTGTCGCCCCGACGATGGAACTCTTCGTCGCCGGACGGTTCCTGCAGGGCATGGGCGGCGGCGCCTCGATGGTGGTGCTGTACGTGCTAGTCGGGATCCTCTACCCGGGACGTCTGCAGGCGTCGTTGTTCGCTGCGTACGCGGCGGCCTGGGTGCTGCCGTCGTTCTTCGGACCGTTGCTGGCCGCGTGGGTCGCGGACGCCTTCGGCTGGCGCTGGGTCTTCATCGGGACGGTCGCCCTGGTCGCGGCGGTCACCGCCGTCCTGGCCCGACGTGCGCTGGCCGTGCCGCGTTCCGAGGGCGCACCGATGCACACGTCGTTGCGTCCGTTGTGGTGGGCGCTGCTCGCTGCCGCGGCCGTGATGGGCGTGCGTCTGCTCGACGTCGAGGTGGCGTCGTTGGCGTGTGCCGCGGTGGTGCTGTTCGCGCTCTCGAAGCTGCTCCCCGCCGGCGCGCTGCGCCTGGGCCGCGGCCTTCCGTCGGTGATCTCGACGCGTGGCCTGTTGGCGGGGTCGTTCTTCACCGCGCAGGCCTACGTCGTGCTGATGTTCGAGGAGCAGTGGGGCATGGACGCCACCACGGCCGGTTTCGTCCTGGCTGCAGTGGGCGTCGTGTGGTGGCTGGGGTCGTCGTTGCAGGCGAAGAACTCCGAGAAGGCGCACGCTCTGGTGATGACCGCCGGCACCGCCCTGCTCGCCGTCGCGTTCGTCGCGATGACCGCGGTGATCGCTCTCGACGCCAACGTCTGGCTCGCCGCAGCCGTCTTCGTCGTCGCTGCCGGCGCAATGGGTCTGGCCTACCCGCGCACGACGGTCGCGATGCTCGCCCTGAGCACCGACGCCGACCGTGGCTCCAACTCCGCTGCGATCAACGCCGCCGACTCGATGGGCGCCGCCCTCTCGATCGCCGTGGCGGGTCTGATCATGGGCGTCGCCGAGTCGGCTGACGTCGAGCCGTTCTTCCCGCTCTACGCGTTCGCCGCGGCGCTGGCCGTCCTCAGCCTGCTGGCCGCACGCCGCACCGCCTAAAGCCGCAGACCCCACCGGTTTGAGTCGCGAAACTACCGTTTCTGCGACTCAAACCGGTGGGGTCTGGCGGATCAGGAGGCGAGCAGACGCAGGGTCTTCTCCCGCGACGGCGCGGCGTCGATCGGGTCGGAGGCGAGTGCGCCACCGACGGGCTGCACCATCACCTCGTCGACCCCGTGCTCTGCCGCGAACTCGGCGATCCGACGCTGGGCGTTGGTGGTGTCGTCGATGATCCACTTCTCGCGGATCTGCTCGACCATCGACAGGTGGGCGTCGGGGAAGCCGATCTCCTCGGCCTCGTCGACGGTGCGCTGGGCGTTGAACGGGCCACCGGTGCGGAGCGCGATCATCGACTGGATGTGCGGGATCGCCATCCGGAACGCCTCGTCGGCGGTCTCCGCGACAGAGGCGTTGACGGTGAGGAACGTCGTCGGCTCCGGGAAGGCCTCCGAGGGCTGGTAGTTGTCGCGGTAGCGCGCGATCGCCTGCGCGGTGCCCTCACCGAAGAAGTGGTGGGCGAAGACGTACGGAAGGCCCAGCTGCGCTGCCAGGGCGGCGGAGTAGTCCGAGGAGCCGAGCAACCAGGTGGTGGGCACCGAGACGGCGTTCGGGGTAGCGCGCAGGCCCTGACGACGCTGGCCGTAGGAGATCTCGACACCCTCGGGACGCATCAGCATCGCGATGTCCTGGACGTACTGCGGGAAGCGGGCGACGGCCTGGTCGGCGTCCTCCATCTCCTGTCCACGCAGGACGAAACGGGTCAGGGCGTCGGTGCCGGGCGCGCGGCCCAGACCGAGGTCGATGCGGCCGGGGAAGGCCGCCTCGAGCAGCGAGAACTGCTCCGCGACCACCAGCGGCGAGTGGTTGGGCAGCATCATGCCGCCCGAACCGAGCCTGATCCGCTGCGTCGCCGAGGCGAGCATCGCGATCAGGACCGGCGGGTTGGTGGACGCCACCGAGGTGGTGTTGTGGTGCTCCGCGACCCAGTAGCGGTGGTAGCCGAGCTCGTCGGCGGTGCGGGCCAGCGCGGTCGAGGCACGCAGGGCCTCACCGGTGCTCTGCCCGGAACGCACCGGGATCAGGTCGAGGACCGAGAGCGTCGGCATCGGGGCTGCGGGGGTCTCGGCGGGGGAAACGTCAGGAGTCGTCACGGACGCGTGAACAACGACGCCGGACGATCCATTCCGCCGTGGCCACCAGCGAACCGCCCCGAGCAGCGTCACGGATTTCGATGACCGACGCGAGAGAGCAAGCATCTGCGAGCGCGTGTCACGGCGCTGCGCTACCCAATGCTGGGGAACGTGACGTGCGATCCGCCACTTCGGCTCACCCGGTCCCTAGGTTCACCCTCATGAACACAGTCTTCGGTCTCTCCAGCAGCCTCTTCTCGCTCCTCGTCGTCGTCATGATCACGGCGACCGTCGCCGCCGCCATGTGGTCGGCGCAGATCATCTCCGACGAGCGTCGCAACCGACGCTGATCCACCCGCTCCACCGCAGAACGCACAGGAGCCCCGACAGCACACGTCCGTCAGGGCTCCCGCAGCAGGTGGATCACAGCGCGGAGATGAGCTCCGGCTCGGTCTTCTCCCGCACCTCGTCCTCGGTCACACCCGGCGCGAGCTCGCGCAGGACGAGACCCTCGGGCGTGATGTCGATGACCGCGAGGTCGGTGATGATCCGCTCGATGACGCGCTTGCCGGTGTACGGCAGCGAGCACTCGTTGACGATCTTGTAGGAACCGTCGCGGGCGACGTGCTCCATCAGGACGATCACGCGCTTGGCCCCGTGGACCAGGTCCATCGCGCCGCCCATGCCCTTGACCATCTTGCCGGGGATCATCCAGTTGGCGATGTCACCCGCGGCCGAGACCTGCATGGCGCCAAGGATCGCGGCGTCGATCTTGCCGCCGCGGATCATGCCGAACGACGTCGCGGAGTCGAAGAACGACGCGCCACGACGGACCGTCACGGTCTCCTTGCCGGCGTTGATCAGGTCAGCGTCCTCGTCACCCTCGAGCGGGTACGCGCCCACGCCCAGGATGCCGTTCTCGGACTGCAGGACCAGCTCGACGTCCTCGGGGACGTAGTTGGGCACCAGCGTCGGGAGGCCGATGCCGAGGTTGACGTACTGGCCGTCGGCGAGCTCGGAAGCCGCGCGCGCTGCCATCTCTTCACGGGTCCAAGCCATCTCAGGCCTCCTGTCCAGCGTCGGTACGGGGCGTGACGGTGCGCTTCTCGATGCGCTTCTCGGCCGCCTGCTCCGGAGTGAGGGCCACGACGCGCTGGACGTAGACGCCCGGGGTGTGGATCTCGTTGGGGTCCAGCTCGCCGGGCTCGACGAGCTCCTCGACCTCGGCGATGGTGATGCGTCCGCACATCGCCGCGAGCGGGTTGAAGTTGCGTGCGGAGTCACGGAAGACGAGGTTGCCGTGGCGGTCGCCCTTCCAGGCACGCACGAGGCCGAAGTCAGCGACGAGCGCCTCCTCCATCACGTACTCCTGGCCGTTGAAGACGCGGGTCTCCTTGGCCGGGGAGGCGACGGCGACGTTGCCCTCGGCGTCGTAGCGCCACGGCAGACCGCCCTCGGCGATCTGGGTGCCGACACCGGTGACGGTGAAGAACGCCGGGATGCCCGAACCGCCGGCGCGCATGCGCTCGGCGAGGGTGCCCTGCGGGTTGAGCTCGACCTCGAGCTCGCCGGAGAGGTACTGGCGGGCGAACTCCTTGTTCTCGCCCACGTAGGACGAGACCATGCGACGGATCCGCTTCTCCCTGAGGAGCTTGCCGAGACCCCAGTCGTCGACGCCGCAGTTGTTCGAGTACGCCTCGATGTCGGTCACTCCGGCGTCGAGCAGTGCGTCGATGAGCACTGCCGGGATGCCGCAGAGACCGAAGCCACCGACCGAGAGAGTCGCACCGCTCGGGATGTCTGCGACTGCCTCGGCGGCGCTGGCCACCACCTTGTCCATGTGGACCTCCATGTTGTTCCGCACCCCAGGGCTCCTGCAGGTGCACGTCTGTCAGCCTGCATTCGACCCCTCGATCGTTCGACGATCGAGCGTTTCGTCCGGATCGGCCGCTGATCTCTCGGCAGACGAAAACTGATGGACGCTATCGTTCGCTGAGTGGACACCCCCGCGGCGCGCACCAGTGACACCCCGCCTCCCGTCGACGTCGTCGGACGGGTCGCGGCCCTGCTGCGGGTGCTGTCGGACGGCGAACCGGCCGGCGTCACCACCTCGGCCGCAGCTCGCGCCTGCGGGTTGGCGCGGCCCACCGCGCACCGGCTCCTGACGTCGTTGGCCACCGCCGGTCTGGCCGAACGCGACGAGCACGGCGCGTGGTTGCTGGGCCCCGAACTGTTCCTGCTCGGCAACGCCGCCGCGCAGCGCTACGACGTCACGTCGGTGGCGGTGCCGTTCCTGCGTCGGCTCAGCGCCGCGACCGGGGAGAGCGCGTTCCTGTCGGTGCGCCGCGGCGACGACACCGTCTGTCTGGCCCGCGAGGACGGCTCGTTCCCGATCCGCTCGCACGTCTTGCACGAGGGCATCCGATTCCCGTTGGGCGTCGCGTCGGCCGGGCTCGCGCTGCTGGCGTTCCTGCCCGACTCCGAGGTCTCCGACATCCTGCGCCGCCTCGAACTCACGACGTCGTACGGCGAGGCGCACTCGGCCACCGCGCTGCGCGAGCGGATCGCGGCGACCCGACGCGACGGCTGGTCCCTCAACCCGGGCCTGATCGTCGAGGGGTCCTGGGGCATGGCCGCTGCGGTCTTCGACGCCGACGAGCAGCCGCGTTGGGCGTTGAGCCTGACCGGGATCGAGCACCGGTTCTCGGCGCAACGTCAGCGTGAACTCGGGCCGCTGCTGCTGCGGGAGGCGCACGCGTTGTCGAAGGCGATCGCACAGCGCGGATAGGCGTCCCACGACGCAGCCCGGGTGAGCCTCACGGCGGTCTCCCCCAGCGTTCACGCACATGTAACCCGCGGCACGTCCACAGCCCTGTTCGACGGCCGCGTGCTCCCCTAGGGTCGGGCGGGTGAGCGCAGACCTGCACATCGTCACCGGCAAGGGCGGGACCGGGAAGTCGACGGTCGCCGCCGCACTGGCACTGGCCCTGGCGTCCTCGGGACGTCGGGTGCTGCTCTGCGAGGTGGAGGGGCGACAGGGCATCGCCCGCATGTTCGACGTCGACCCGCTGCCCTACGCGGAGACGCGGCTCGCGACCGGACTCCCCGGCGACGACGGCGTCGGCGGCTCGGTGAACGCCCTGCACGTCGACGCGGAGTCGGCACTCCTGGAGTACTTCGCCATGTACTACCGCCTCGGCAAGGCCGGGAAGGCGCTGGAGAAATTCGGGGTGCTGGAGTTCGCCACCACGATCGCGCCCGGTGTCCGCGACGTCCTGCTGACTGGCAAGGTCTACGAGGCGGTCATCCGCAACGCCCGCAACAAGGGCGCGATCACCTACGACGCGGTCGTCATGGACGCGCCCCCGACGGGCCGGATCACGCAGTTCCTCAACGTCAACGGCGAGCTCGCCGGTCTGGCCAAGGTGGGGCCGATCCGTTCCCAGGCCGACAAGGTGATGGAGCTCTTCCGCTCCGACGCGACCCGGGTGCACCTGGTGACGCTGCTGGAGGAGATGCCGGTGCAGGAGACGATCGACGGGATCGCGGAGCTGCGTGCGGTCGGGCTGCCGGTGGGCGCGCTGATCGCGAACCGGGTGGGCGCCTCGGCTCTCTCCCCCACCGACCTGGAGCGCACCCGACGTGGCGAGCTGGACCCGATCCGACTCGCCGCCGAGCTCGACGACGTGGGTCTCGCAGCGCCGGGCGCGGTCGAGGCGCTGGTGGCCCTGGCCGGTGAGCACGCGGCCAGGATCGGGCTGCAGGACTCCCAACGCGAACTCCTCACCGAGACCGGCCTGCCGTACGCCGAGCTCCCGTTGCTGGGCGCGACCGACCGCCCCGACGCGGGCGCCGCGGTCGACCTCGCCGGGCTCTACGAACTCGCAGGACACCTCGTGGCGACCGGCGTCAGTGAGGTCAAGGGCTCCCTCGACGCGACCGGAGGTCAGGCATGAGCAGGCGTCATCGGGTGGGGCCCTTGGCCACCGCCCCCGAGAAGCCCGTGACCGAACCCGGCGGCGCCTGGGACGTCGACGCTCTCCTCGACGACCGCAGCATCGAGATCCTGGTCTGCTGCGGGTCCGGCGGCGTCGGGAAGACGACGACGGCGGCGTCGCTGGCTCTGCGCGCTGCCGAACGGGGCCGCAAGGTCGTGGTGCTGACCATCGATCCGGCCCGACGCCTGGCGCAGTCGTTGGGCATCGAGACCCTCGACAACACGCCGCGTCCGGTGCAGGGGCTCGACACGTCTGCGGGCGGCTCGCTCGACGCGATGATGCTCGACATGAAGCGCACCTTCGACGAGGTGGTGCTCTCCCAGACGTCGCCGGAGAAGGCCCGCGCGATCCTGGAGAACCCCTTCTACGTGGCGCTGTCGAGCTCGTTCGCGGGCACGCAGGAGTACATGGCGATGGAGAAGCTGGGCCAGGTGCACCGCGACGCCGCGAAGGCCGGCACCTACGACCTCGTCGTCGTCGACACCCCGCCCTCACGTTCGGCGCTGGACTTCCTCGACGCCCCTGAACGGCTCTCGTCGTTCCTGGACGGGCGGCTGCTGAGGATCCTGCTGGCCCCTGCGAAGGGGCCGGCGAAGCTGCTGACAGCAGGGTTGGGGATCGTGACGGGTGCGATCCAGAAGGTCCTGGGAGCGCAGTTCCTGGGCGACCTGCAGGTCTTCATCGCTGCCTTCGACACCCTCTTCGGCGGGTTCCGGGCGCGGGCCGAGCAGACGTACGCGTTGCTGAAGGACTCCCCCACCCGGTTCGTCGTGGTCGCATCCCCCGAGGCGGACGCGCTGCGCGAGGCCGCCTACTTCGTGGAACGGCTGGCACAGGACCGGATGCCGTTGGCTGGTCTGGTGGTCAACCGGGCAACACACGTGCCGGTGCCCTCGATCGGCGCGGACGCCGCCGGCGCCGCGGCGCTGAAATTGCGACCGGGGGTGACGTCGGGGCTCCTACAGATCCAGGCCGACCGGGCCCGGGCGGCGCAGACCCAGCGTCGGGTGGTGCGTCGGTTCGCGGTGGCGCACCCGCAGGTGACGGTGACGACGGTGCGGGCCTTGGCCACCGACGTGCACGACCTGGACGGCCTGCGCATGGTCGGAGGTCTCCTCGCAGCAGGTCCCGACGACGTCGCTCCCGAACCGGTGAAGGCGTCCTGAGGCACCTCCGGAAATGCGTTCGGCCCCCGGATCAGTTCCGGGGGCCGCTACGAAAAAGGTACGAACTTGGTGGTCAGACTCCGGCGACGGTGTCGACCTCGGCGTCGAGGTCCACGTCGCTGCGCGAGTGTTCCTGACGGGCGGTCTCGAGCACGGTGCGCCACGAGGCACCGGGACGACGGCGGAGCAGCGCGCGGCGCTCACGCTCGGTCATGCCACCCCAGACGCCCCACTCGATCTGGTTGTCGAGCGCCTCGGCCAGGCACTCGGTACGGACGCTGCAACCGTTGCAGAGCTGCTTCGCCTTGTTCTGTTCGGCCCCCCGCACGAACAGCTGGTCCGGTGAGGCGTCCTTGCAGGCCGCCTTCGCGCTCCAGTCCTCAACCCACATGTGTGTCTCCCCAAGATCATCAGTTTGCGGGTGGATGTCCCCATGAAACCCACTACCGCTGGTGCTGCGAACCCAAAACTAGGGATGCCACCCCCAGTCTGGCAGACACCTTTAGCCCAGTTCATGTAGTCCAGAATGACTAGATCTTTATGGTTACGGCCCCAAAACGTGTCGCGATGCGTATACGGACATGTCCTTGAAACATGAATGTCACGCAACGCCACCGAGCCGCCACGGGCCATCGGCGTCATGCGCGCGGCCACTCACGCGCAGCAACCTGTCCGGGTACCCGCCGCTCACGTAGGGTGAGCGCATGGCAACACCTCAGGAGCAGGACGTGCAGGGGACCACGAAACAGCCCGGCAGGGGCAGGCGTGCAGCCACCCTCGTCTCGGCGATCCTGGCCACCGCCGTCGTCCTCGGGGTCCTGGCTGCCGGCCTCGCGATGCCGATCATCGGCGCCGTCGGAGGCACCACCAAGAACGTCGCCGAGACCCTCGAGGAACTCCCCCTCGACCTCGACACCAAGCCGCTCGCCCAGAAGACCAACGTCCTGGACACCGACGGCAACCTGATCGCGTCGTTCTACGACGAGAACCGCGTCAGCGTCTCCCTCGACCAGATCGCCAAGCCGATGATCCAGGCGATCGTCTCGATCGAGGACTACCGCTTCTACGAGCACGGCGCGATCGACCTCAAGGGCACCCTGCGCGCACTCCTCACCAACCAGGCCAGCGCCGGCAACGTCCAGGGTGGATCCTCCATCACCCAGCAGATGGTCAAGCTGACCCTGGTCGACATGGCGGAGACCAAGGAGGAGCGCGACAAGGCCACCGAAGACAGCTACGAGCGCAAGATCCGTGAGCTGCGCTACGCGATCGCGTTCGAGCAGAACTACTCCAAGGACTGGATCCTGGAGCGGTACCTCAACATCGCCTACTTCGGCGACGGTGCCTACGGCGTCCAGGCCGCGGCCCGCCACTACTTCAACAAGAACGCCTCCAAGCTCACCATCAAGGAGGCCGCCACGCTCGCGGGCCTGGTGAAGAACCCGGTCGGCTACGACCCCACCACCTACCCCGACCGTGCGCTGACCCGACGCAACATCGTCCTCAACCGCATGGCCGAGCTCAGCGTCATCCCCGCCGCCGAGGCCAAGCGCCTCAAGGACAAGTCCCTCGGGCTCGACGTCCGGGCCGCCGCGAACGGCTGCGTGAACTCCCCCGCGTCGTTCTTCTGCGACTACGTCTACCGCTACCTCCTCGAGGATCCCGCTCTGGGCAAGACGCCCGAGGAGCGCCGCGACCTGATGCGTTCAGGTGGCCTCACGATCCACACCACCGTCGACCTCGACGCCCAGAAGGCCGCCGACAAGTCGGTCTCCTCGAAGGTCTTCCCCAAGGACGACGCGATCGGCGCGCTCGCGATGGTCGAGCCCCGCACCGGAAACGTCCGGGCGATCGCCCAGTCGCGCCCGATGGGCGACAACGTCAAGAAGGGCGAGACGTACCTGAACTACGTCGTCAACGAGAAGTACGGCGACTCCGCCGGCTTCCCCGGCGGCTCGACGTTCAAGCTCTTCGTCATGGCCACCGCCCTGACCCAGGGCGAGGTGTCGATGCGCCAGATCATCGACGCCCCCAAGCAGAAGACCTTCGACCAGCGCTCGTTCCCCGACTGCGACGGCTACTACGGCGGCGGCGCCCCGTGGACGGTGAACAACTCCACCACCTCGGGCCCGATGGACATGTACGCCGCCACCCGGAACTCGGTCAACACCTACTACGTGCAGCTCGAGCAGAAGACCGGCCTGTGCGAGCCGTTCAAGTTGGCCCGCAAGATGGGCGTCGACCTCGACAACCCGACCGAGGGCATCGGCGCCGAGCGCACCCCGTCCTTCGTGCTGGGTGCCGCCAACGCGAGCCCGCTGGAGATGGCCGAGGCCTACGCGACCTTCGCCGGACGCGGCCTGCACTGCGACTCCCGCCCGGTCACCTCGATCGAGGACTCCGAGGGCAAGACCCTCAAGAAGTACCCCTCCAAGTGCAAGCAGGTCCTGCGTGGCGCCGTTGCCGACGCCGTGAACGACGTGCTCCGCGGCGTCCAGGAGCCGGGCGGCTTCGGCTACCAGAATGGCATCGCGCTCAACCAGCCCTCCGCGGGCAAGACCGGTACCTCGCAGAGCAACAAGTCGGTCTGGTTCGTCGGCTACACCCCCAACCTCGCTGCCGCCGCCATGATCGGTGGCGCCAACCAGGCCGGAACCCCGATCCCGCTGGCCGGCCAGACCATCGGTGGCTCCTACTGGAACACCGCGTCCGGCTCGGGCCGCGCAGGCCCGATCTGGGGCGACGCGATGAAGGCGATCCAGGGCAAGCTCAAGGACGAGGACTTCCGTCGTCCGTCGGGTTCCGACGTCCTCGGCGTCCAGATCCGCGTCCCCTCCGTCTCCGGGATGACCGTCGCTAAGGCGATCCGCACTCTGGAGAAGGCCGGCTTCGACGCCCGTGAGGGTTCGCGGGTCAACTCCGACGTCAAGGAGGGCCTCGTCGCGTGGTCCTCGCCCGGCTCGGGCGCAGGCCTCAGCTCTGGCGACACCGTCTACGTCTACCCCTCCACCGGGTACGTCCCGCCCAAGCCGGAGAAGAAGCCCGCGGGCGACGGATCCAAGAAGGGCTCCGACGGCAAGAAGAACGACGACGCGAAGAAGCCCAAGAAGAAGAACGACGACGACTGACGTCCCAGCACGCACGGGTCAGTGCGCACGTCTCAGTGCGCACGTCTCAGCAGGCACGAGAGCCCCCACCGGATGATCCGGTGGGGGCTCTCGTCGTCCAGCGCCGTGGCGGCACCGGGCGTGGTTCAGGCGAAGATCAGGCAGAGGCGAGCTGACGCTTGACCTCAGCGGCGACGAACGAGCCGTCGGCACGGCCCTTGACCTGCGGGGTCACCTTGCCCATGACCTTGCCCATCGCGCGCATGCCCTCGGCAGCGGCACCGGTCTCGGCGATCGCGGCGGCGACGATCGCGACGACCTCGTCCTCGCTCAGCTGGGCGGGGAGGTAGTCGGCCAGGATCGCGGCCTCGGCGGTCTCCTTGGCTGCCATCTCCTCACGGCCGCCGTCGGCGAACGCGGTGGCGGCCTCGCGGCGCTTCTTGGCCTCGGACGAGAGGACGTCGAGGACCTCGGCGTCAGTGAGCTCCTTGGCCGTCTTGCCGGCGACCTCGGCCTTGGTGATCGCGGACAGCACCATGCGGATCGTGGAGGATCGCAGGTCGTCGCGGGCCTTGATGGCAGTGGTGAGGTCGTCGCGGAGTCGTTCCTTGAGGGTGCTCATGTGCTCCAGTGTGTCAGCCTTGCCGGGTGTCGTTGCAACGCATTGCTGCCCGAACCGTCGCCGCCGGGGTCCTGACGGGCGCCTCCGCGCTGGCCTACGGACTCTGGGAGGCGCGCCAGTACACGCTGCGCCACGTCGAGATCCCCGCGCTGCCACCCGGCCACGCGCCGTTGAAGGTGCTGCACCTCTCCGACATCCACATGACGCCCGGGCAGTCGAAGAAGCAGGCCTGGCTGCGGTCCCTGACCGCGCTGGAACCGGACCTCGTCATCGACACCGGCGACAACCTCGCCCACCGTGACGCCGTGCGTCCCACACTGGACGCGCTGGGGGACCTGCTCGACGTCCCGGGCGCCTACGTCCTGGGCTCCAACGACTACTACGACCCGGGCATGCGCAACCCGTTCGCCTACCTGGGCAAGGACCACGGCCGTCGCCACATCGACCGCCCGTTCCTGGACTGGGAGGGCCTCAAACACGGCTTCGACTCCCGCGGCTGGCTCGACCTCACCAACACGTTCGGCGAACTGACGATCAAGGGCACCCGGATCTCGTTCGCGGGCGTCGACGACCCCCACATCGGGCTCGACGACCTCGTCGCCGTCCAAGGGCCCGCGGACCCGTCCGCCGACCTGCGCCTCGGCGTCGTGCACGCGCCGTACCTGCGGGTGCTGGACCAGTTCGCCGCCGACGGCTACGACGCCGTGATCGCGGGCCACACCCACGGCGGCCAGGTGTGCCTACCGACGCTCGACGGCCGCGGCCGTGCCCTGACCACCAACTGCGACCTCGACCCCGAACGGGTCAAGGGGCTGCACCGCCACCCTGCCGACTCCTCCCCCGGCGATCCCGGCTCGGCGTGGATGCACGTCTCAGCGGGTCTGGGTGCGAACCCGTTCGTCCGGGTCCGGGTGGCCTGCCGTCCCGAAGCGACGCTACTGACCTTCGTCGCACGTCCCTGACCAGCCATGACGTAGGGCCTGAGATCCCGAACACGGACCCGATTTCCGCTCGGCCACCCCGCATGGGTATGGTTGTCTCGTTCGTGAGTCACTCCGGTGGCGAAACGAGCGGACGGGCTGTGGCGCAGTTTGGTAGCGCGCCTCGTTCGGGACGAGGAGGCCGCAGGTTCAAATCCTGTCAGCCCGACAGCAAGCAAGAATTCCCGAACTCCCCGGATCCACTGGATCCGGGGAGTTTCTGCATTTCAGGGGTCCCCCGCGTCCCCGGACGTCATAAGAATCCGGGCCCATGGGCCTTGATCTTTATGACGTCCCGCAGGGGCAACCCCGGGACGTCATAAAGATCAAGGGCTCCACCCCACGATTCCTATGACGTCCGGCGGGCAGCGGCGGGCGCTCTGAACGCGCCCAGGGCCCCGGAGAACGCCGAACGGCGGCCCTCCGAAGAGGACCGCCGTTCGTACCACGCTCAGCGGCCACAGCGCCGCACACGAGACGCTCAGGCCTGGGCGGCCACGAGCTGCTCGGCGATCTGCACGGTGTTGAGTGCAGCGCCCTTGCGCAGGTTGTCGTTGCTGATGAACAGCGCGAGACCGCGGTTGTCCTCGACGCCCTCGTCCTGACGGATGCGACCGACGTAGGACGGGTCCTGGCCGGCAGCCTTGCGCGGGGTCGGGATCTCCTCGAGCGCGACGCCCGGGGCGTCCTTGAGGAGCTCGCGGGCCTCGTCGGGCGTGATGCCCTTGGAGAACTCGGCGTTGATCGCGAGCGAGTGACCCGAGAAGACGGGGACGCGCACGCAGAGACCGGAGACCTTGAGGTTCGGGATCTCGAGGATCTTGCGGGACTCGTTGCGGAGCTTCTGCTCCTCGTCGGTCTCGTTGAGGCCGTCCTCGACGAGGTTTCCGGCGAACGGGAGCACGTTGTACGCGATGGTCTCGACGTACGGAGCGGGCTCACCGAACTCGACCGCGCGGCCGTCGTAGGCCAGCGGACGCGGGTCCTCGATCGACTCGACACCGGAGGCGAGGGCCTCGACGCCAGCCACACCGGAGCCGGAGACGGCCTGGTAGGTGGAGACGATGAGACGCTCGAGACCGGCGGCCTCGTGCAGCACCTTCAGGACCGGCATCGCGGCCATGGTGGTGCAGTTGGGGTTCGCGATGATGCCGCGACCAGCCTCGACGACGCCGGCGAAGGCGTGCGGGTTGACCTCGGAGACCACCAGCGGGATCTCGTCGATCTTGCGGAAGGCCGAGGAGTTGTCGACGACGATGACGCCGGCGTCGACGAAGCGCTGGGCCTGGGCACGCGAGGTGGTGGCACCGGCGGAGAACAGAGCGATGTCGAGACCGGTCGGGTCAGCGGTGGCCACGTCCTCGACGACGACCTCCTTGCCCTGGAACTCGAGCACCTTGCCGGCCGAGCGGGCCGAGGCGAAGAAACGCACCTGGGTGGCGGGGAAGTTCCGCTGCTCCAGGATCTGTCGCATGGCGACGCCGACCTGACCGGTGGCGCCGACGATTCCGATCGCGGTCATCGGCCGGTACCGCCGTAGACCACGGCCTCGACCTCGTCCGCGTCGAGACCGAACGCGGTGTGCGCAGCCTGGACGGCGTTCACGAGGTCAGCGTCGGAAACGATGACGGAGATGCGGATCTCGGAGGTGGAGATCATGTCGATGTTGATGCCCGAACCAGCCAGCGCAGCGAAGAACTTCGCAGTGATGCCGGGGAAGGAACGCATGCCGGCACCGATGACGGAGACCTTGCCGATGGTGTCGGCGAAGAGCAGACGCTCGTAGCCGATGGCCGACTCCAGCTTGGCCAGCGCGCTCATCGCGACCTGACCGTCCTCCTTGGGGAGGGTGAAGGAGATGTCGGTGCGGCCGGTGGCGGCGGCGGAGACGTTCTGCACGACCATGTCGATGTTCACGCCGGTCTCGGCGAGGGACTCGAAGATGCGCGCGGCCTCACCGATCTTGTCGGGGACGCCGACGACGGTGATCTTGGCCTGCGAGCTGTCGTGGGCGACGCCGGAGATGATGGCCTGTTCCATGGTTCCCTCGTTCTCGGTGGAGGAAGCGGGCAGAATCCAGGTGCCTTCCTTCGTGGAGAAGGACGAGCGCACGTGGACGGGCATGTTGTACCGGCGGGCGTACTCGACGCAGCGCAGGTGCAGGATCTTCGCGCCGGACGCAGCCATCTCGAGCATCTCCTCGTAGGAGACCTTGTCGAGCTTGCGCGCGGACGGGACGATGCGCGGGTCGGCGGTGAAGACACCGTCGACGTCGGAGTAGATCTCGCAGAAGTCGGCGCCGAGAGCGGCGGCCAGAGCGACTGCGGTGGTGTCGGAGGCACCGCGACCGAGCGTCGTGACGTCCTTGGTCTGCTGGGAGACACCCTGGAAGCCGGCGACGATCGCGATCGCGCCCTCTTCGATGGCGTGCTCGATGCGACCCGGCTTGATGCCGAGGATCTTCGCCTTGCCGTGCTCGGCGGTCGTGATGACGCCCGCCTGCGAGCCGGTGAAGGACTGAGCCTTGTAACCGAGCTGCTCGATCGCCATGGCCACGAGGGCCATCGAGATGCGCTCACCCGCGGTGAGCAGCATGTCGAGCTCACGCGGCGGCGGGAGCGGGCTGACCTGTTCGGCGAGGTCGCGCAGTTCGTCCGTGGTGTCACCCATGGCAGAGACGACGACGACGACGTCGTTGCCTGCCTTCTTGGTGTTGACGATCCGCTGGGCGACCCGCTTGATCCCGGCTGCGTCGGCGACGGAGGAGCCTCCGTACTTCTGCACGACAATGCCCACGCGAGGTACCACCTGATCTGTATCGCTGGAGACAGTCGACACGGCGTGTCGACTCGACGGATGAAAGTCTAACCGGGCATGTTTTCTGGCCTTCGGCCGATCTCACCGGGCACGACGAGACGTCCACCACGTCACTTCTGTCACAGGAGTATCGCGAGCACGCCTCGGGAATGTCACATCACGACGCAAGAGGCCCCGAACGTGTCACGTACGGGGCCTCGCGGGTGTCGTTCCAGGGTCAGGTCGCTGCCGTCGGCGCTCAGCCCTCGCTGCCGTCAGCAGAGCGACGTCCGGCGAACGCGCGACCGAGCGTCACCTCGTCGGCGTACTCCAGGTCGCCACCCACCGGGAGACCGGAGGCCAGACGCGTGACCCGCAGGCCCAGCGGCGAGAGCATCCGGGTCAGGTAGGTCGCGGTGGCCTCGCCCTCGAGGTTGGGGTCGGTGGCCAGGATGACCTCGGTGACCGAGCCGTCGGCCAGACGCATCATCAGTTCCCGCACGTGCAGCTGCTCGGGACCCACGCCGTCAATCGGGGAGATCGCTCCGCCGAGCACGTGGTAGCGGCCCTTGAACTCACGGGTGCGTTCGATCGCGACGACGTCCTTGTACTCCTCGACGACGCACAGCACGCTCGGGTCGCGACGCGGGTCACGGCAGATGCGGCACTGGGCGTCCTCGGAGACGTTGAAGCAGATCGTGCAGAACTTCACCTTCTGCTTCACGACCGTGAGGACGTCGGCGAGGCGCTGCACCTCCTCCGGTTCGGCCTGGAGGATGTGGAAAGCGATGCGCTGGGCGCTCTTGGGCCCGACGCCGGGGAGCCGACCGAGTTCGTCGATCAGGTCCTGGACGACACCTTCGTACAAGACGTCAGCCCAGTCCGGGGATGCCGCCGGCCATCGGGCCGAGGGAGGCCTGGGCCTCGACGTCGGCCTTGGCCTTCGCGTCGCGGTAGGCGGCGACGACGAGGTCGCCGAGGACCTCGAGGTCGTCGGCCGAGGTGCCGTCGAACGCACCGGGGGCGATGGTGACGCCGGTGAGCTCACCGGAACCTGCGATCTCGACGGTCACCTGACCGCCAGCGGCACCGGTGAACCGAGCAGCCTGCAGCTTCTCGTGCGCGTCGGTGAGCTGTGCCTGCATCTCCTGGGCCTGGGCCAGCAGGGCGTTCATGTCGAAGCCGCCTGCGCCGCCGAGTGCCTCGAACGGGTTCTGGGACATGGGTTCCTCCGGTTGAGGTGGGATGGGTGGGACGTGCGGGGGGACGCGGGACGCGGGTGCGTCCCGGCCGGGTCAGGAGTGCGGGATCTCGTCGATCACGCGGGCGCCGAGCGTGCGCTTGAGCAGCTCGGTGGAGTCCATGCCGGACTCGTCGACCTTCACATCGTCGAGGCTGACCGCGGCGTCGGCGAGGGCACTGTCGTCCTCGGCCTGCGCCGGCATGTCGCCGGTGCGAGTCTGTTGGATCGCCTCACGGGCACGTTCGAGCGCACCGCGACCGCCCGGCTGTGCCTGCTGGGGGGCCTGCTGGGGAGCGGCAGCCGTGGGCTGGCCGTAGCCGGACGGCGGACCGGAGTCGTAGGGGTCCTCCGGCGGGGGCGCGGCGTCCCAGTCCGGCGGCGGGACGTCGTTGAACGGCGGGGCCCAGTCCGGTGCGTGCGCCTGGGCGGGCGCCGGCGCTGCCGCCTGGGGTGCCGCCTGAGGTGCTGCCTGAGGTGCTGCCTGAGGTGCCTGCTGCTGGACCGGAGCCTGCTGCACCGGGGCGGGAGCCTGCTGCACCGGAGCGGGAGCTTGCTGCTGGACGACGGGCGTCACAGCCTGCTGCACGACGGTGTGGCTCGCTGCCGCAGAACCCGGCGGCGTGGCGCCGTTGTCGACGACGCACTCGATCTTCCACTCCACACCGGCGACGTCGATCGCGCACTGGCGCAGGATCTCGTCGTTGCCGCCCTTCACGAAGGACTCACGCGCACCGGCGTTGTTGAACCCGACCGTGACGGTGTTGCCGTCGACGCTGCTGACCTGCGCGTTGGCGGTCAGCAGCATCCAGGCCAGACGACGACGCGACTTCGTGGCGTCGACGACGGCGGGCCACAGACGTCGCACGTCACCCAGCGTGAGCGAGGCCCTCGGTGCCGACGCGGCGGCTTCCTGCGCCTGAACAGCGGCGGGCGCCGGGGCTGCGGCCCGCGGACGTCCCCACCCCTCGGGCTCGGCAGCCGGGCTGGGAGCCTGCTGAACCGGCGCGGGTGCCTGCTGGACCGGCGCCTGGGCCACGGGAGCAACGGGCGCCTGAGCGACCGGAGCAGGAGCCTGCTGGACGGGAGCCTGGACGGCCGGTGCCGGCGTCGCAGCAACCGGTGCAGGGGCGACCGGGGCAGGGGCGACCGGGGCAGGGGCGACCGGAGAAGGGGCAGGGGCAACAGCGGGCGCGGATGCCATCGGCATCCCACCGCCCATCGCCTGACGCTTCTCGACACGGTCGAGGCGGGCCTGGACGCCGTCGGAGCTGTGGTCGGCGGCCGGCAGCAGCACCCGAGCGCAGATGAGTTCGAGGAGCAGGCGCGGCGAGACCGCACCCTTCATGTCCATCAGACCCGACGCGAGCAGATCAGCTGCCCGCGACAGGTCGGCCTTGCCGAAGCCGGATGCCTGCGCGACGAGGCGCTCGCCCTGGTCCTGGGGGCAGTCGATCAGTCCGGTGAACGGAGCGTCTGGCACAGCGGCCACGACGACGAGGTCGCGGAGGCGGCGGAGCAGGTCCTCGGCGAAACGGCGCGGGTCCTGACCGGACTCGATGACCTTGTCGACGACGCGGAAGACCGCGTTGCCGTCGGAGGCGGCGAACGCGTCGACGATCTCGTCGAGCAGGGCGTCAGGCGTGAAGCCCAGGAGCGCGACGGCCAGTGCATGGGTGACGCCGTCAGGGCCGGAGCCGCCGATCAGCTGGTCGAGCACCGACAGGGTGTCTCGGGCCGAACCAGCACCGGCACGCACGACGAGCGGCACGGCAGCAGGCTCGATCGCGACGCCTTCACGGCCGCAGAGCTCGGCGACGTAGTCCGAGAGCATCCGGGGCGGGATCAGCCGGAACGGGTAGTGGTGGGTGCGCGAGCGGATGGTCGGGATGACCTTCTCCGGCTCGGTGGTCGCAAAGATGAAGCGGAGGTGCGGCGGGGGCTCCTCGACCAGCTTCAGCAGCGCGTTGAAGCCCTGGTTGGTCACCATGTGCGCTTCGTCGATGATGTAGATCTTGTAGCGGTCCCGGACGGGCGCGAAGTACGCCTTCTCGCGCAGGTCACGGGCGTCGTCCACACCACCGTGCGAGGCGGCGTCGATCTCGATGACGTCGATCGATCCGCGGCCGCCGGTCGCGAGGTCGACGCAGGAGTCGCAGACACCGCACGGCTCTGCCGTCGGGGCCTGGGCGCAGTTCAGCGTGCGGGCAAGGATGCGTGCCGACGTCGTCTTGCCACAGCCGCGCGGGCCGGAGAACAAGTAGGCATGGTTGACCCGGTCGTTCGCCAAGGCGTTGCGCAGCGGGTCGGTGACGTGGTCCTGGCCGATGACCTGGGAGAACGTCTCCGGGCGATAGCGCCGGTAGAGAGCGAGGGGTGAGTCCACGCCTGAACCCTAACCACCAGCACCGACAACCACCCACCTGATCGGCGCGCAGACGCGGGGAAGGTGTCAGGAAATGCAAAGGCCCCCCGTGCACCCGGTAGAGCCCACCTGCCCTTGCTGCCTTCCGGCCCTGGGGGATTCAGTGAGATACCGCCGCACGGGGGGTTGCGTGAAGCATAGGTCAGGGGTGGGGGCAGCGACAAAGCGAGTCACCGATCGGGACGAACGGTTCTTCTGACGCCCCTCCCCGGCGAGGCTCCCCAGCGTCCACCAAGGCCCTGGAACCGGCACTGGACGACTCGGGATCACTCGACCAAGGGGGGTGGATTTCCGTCGACGGCACCCTTTGGGTAACGTTCTTCTCGGAGGTATCGCCTAGTGGCCTATGGCGCTCGGTTGGAAACCGTGTTGGGTGAAAGCCCTCGAGGGTTCGAATCCCTCTACCTCCGCCATGTGAGGCTGAAGGCCCCGGTTCGCCGGGGCCTTCAGTCATTTCACGACGCGGAACGCTCAGAGCCAGTCAGGCCGAGCAGTCACCGGAACCGTGCTCGCATCCAGTCGAGCCCGGCGTCTCCCCACAGCACCACCGCAACCACGACGAGTGCCAGCAGTGGACCGGCGATCCAACCCGACCGGCTCAACGGCGTGGCGTCCACACCGGCGTCGGGCGAGGCGAAGAGCGTCGAGACCACCTGCGCGCGCACCCAGCGCGACGCCGCGACCAGGTCCGACGACGACGCCCCGCTCCCAGGTCCCGTCACCGCGGCCACCTTGGCAACAGCCCACTGCTGAGCAGCCACAACGACGGCAGGGCGAGGCGCAGCAGCCGCTCACCGATCGCCACCGGACGGCGGGACCAGCCGCTCGACCAGACGGTCGCGAGCCAGGACCCCGCCAACGCCAGTCCAGCCACGACCGTCATCGCCGTCGTCGTCAGTCCTGTCGCCCCCACGGCGCACCACTGCACCACGCCCCAGAGCACGAGGACGCCGACTCCGACGAGCCCCCAGCGGTGCCTCACCTGCAGTCGTTCCCCCCGCGTACGGGCCCACAGCAGCAGGACGACGCTGCCCCAGACGCCCACTCCGACAGCGCCTCGCGTCATCCAGATCGGAGTCACGCAGGCGATGAGGAGCATCACGGCGACGTCGAGCGCGAGGACGCAGCGCACAGCGCTGTCGATCCGCACGGACAGTTCGGCCATCTGCACCGGACGCGGATCCTCCGGCGCTCCTCGCACCGCGACCGCCTGTACCAACGCCGAGACCAACGGGGCGACGGCAAGCACGCACAGCACGACCACCGCCGAGAGCGCGTCGGCCCAGCCCAGCGACACTCCGCCCACCTCGAGGCGTCCCGCGGCGGCCGCGCTGCCGGAGACAACCAGCACCACGGCTGGCACGAGCGCCCACTCCCGACGTCCGGCCTCTGCCCACGACAGCACCAGCACGCTGAGCGCACCTCCCACCGCTGCCCCGCACCAGCCGGCGACGACCGGGTCTCCCCCGGCCCGCAGCGCCCACGTCCATCCCCAGAGCAGTCCGGCGACCGGGGCGAAGACGAGGTGCAGCACCAGTGCCACTGCCGTGTCGCCGGCCTCTTTCCCGCCGCCCGTGGGCTCCTCCCGCCTGCGCAGGAGCACCGCGGCAACGACGGCGACCGTCAGCGCCGCCAGGGCCCCGAGAACTCCGCCCCCGCCCCCGGCTCCGGCGACGAGGACCAGCGCCAGCACAAGTCCCAGGGCTGTCGTCGCGGCGCGCGCGGCCGTGCGCCGGACCCGGTCGTCCACCTGGACGTGACGTCGTTCGACGACGTCGGCGACTGCGCCGACCAGGTCGTGGTGCAACGTCAGCGGGATCGGGGCGTGGGCGGCGTCGAGCACCAGCAGCGCCCCGTCGCGGACGTCCTGCTCGGCCAGGGTGGCGTCGGGCCGGAGCCGCTGTCCGCCCACCTCGACGAGCGTGACGTCGGCGCCCATCTCAGCGCCCACGTCACCGCCCAGATCACCGGTGACGTCGGCCCCGGCCCGGCGCGCCAGGGCCACGAGGTCGGGGATGACCTCGAGCAGTGGGAGGTGTGCGGGGACCGCGAGGTCGAGACGCAGGTGGCCCGCGAGGAGGGCCACCTGCGTCTGCGTCCCGGCGGTCTCAGCTGAAGCGGGCTGCGCCACGTCGGTCCGCCGCACGGAAGGCGTCATTGGAGTCGGCCACGGCCAGCGAGACGTCGCTCAGGAGGGTGACCATCTCGGCGAGGGCCTGGTCCCAGGTGCGCTTGGCGGTCGCGTAGGACTCGCGTGCCTCACCGCTCCACTGTTCGGCGAGGGGCGCCAGCTGGCTCTCCAGTTCGTCGAGTCGGGAGCGGATCTTGCGGGCGGCCGACCCGAGGTCGGCGCTGGCCTGGTCGAGGCTGCCGTGGTCGACCATGATTCCGTCGAAACTCATGCTGTTCTCCTTCATCCGAGGCGGGCGAGCAGGCGCTGGGAGACCTCCGCGCGCGCTGCGTCGGTGGCCAGGTTGTCGCGGTCGGTCTGGGTGAGGGACTCGGCGAAGTCGTCGAGGGCACTCACGAGGCGGTTCTGCTTCTGCTGCCAGGTCTGGTGGACCTGGTGGAAGGCGCGGGCGCCTTCGCCGGCCCAGCGGCTGCCGATGCCTTCGATCTGGCTGCCGAGGGTGGTGCAGAGGCTGGTGACGTCGGCGCGGGCCGACTCGACGTGCTGGGTGGCGGTGGCCAGCGCCCCTGCTGTGGCGCTGACCTGGTTCGCGGACCGGCTGGCGTCGCTCATCTTCACTCTCCTTCGCCGCCTGCTGCGGCTGTCGTGGTGCACGTGAGGTGTGTCCCGCGTCGGGGCACGACGCCCACTCTGGAGCGGCGGGACGGACTCGTGGGGCGCGCGGCGTGGGGTCGCCGGAATCTGTGGAGAACCGCGAGCAGATCCGGCCACGAGTTGTGCACAGGACTGCGTCGCACGGCCTCCGCGAGGCTCGTCCACAGGTCTCCCGCCGACCTCCACACTCCACGACAGCACCGCCGTACGGTCACGTCCGCCTGCTCCTTTCCGCAGGTCAGGAGAGGAGACACCCGTGAGCGTCGCCCATGTCGAAGACCCCGAGACGACGTCCGCGCGCGCCCTGCCGACCGAAGAGGTGCTGCTGCCGTCAGCTCCGGTTCTGCCCGAGCCGGAGGCTGGTGCCAACCTGACGGTGCTGATGCCACTCACCGGTGCGCTGGGCTCGGTGGCGATGGTGATGGGTGTGGCACCGGGTGGGAGTGCGTCACGGGCGCTGTTGATGGCCGGGTCGGTGCTGGTCTCGGCCGGACTGATGGTGCTCGTCCAGGTGACCCGCCAGCGCACCCAACGCGCCCGCGTCGTGAGCCGGGCCCGCGAGGAGCACCTGCGGCTCCTGGCCGCACGCGGGCAGGACCTCCGGGAGCGGCGTCGTCATCAGGCGGACGAACAGCGACGTGTCTGGCCGGCACCCGCCGCGCTGCACACCGTCCCGCACACCGTCCCGCACGCCGTCCCACACACCGACCCGCAGGACGCCGCTCGTGGGTCGGCCCTGCAGGTGCGCCTCGGGCTCAGCACCCGCCGCGCACCCACCACAGTGCTCGTCGACCCGCCCGCTCCCGGCGTCGTCGACCCCGTCTGCCGTCGCGCGACCGAGCGGTTCGAGGCGGCGCACGACAGCGTGGACGCCATGCCCGTGGTGGTGGACCTCGCCTCCGTGGACCAGCTCGTCGTCGATGTTCCCGACCGCGACGACACGCTACGAGCCCTCGTCCTGCAGAGCGCGCGCCTCTCCCCCGCCGAGGTCGCGGTCGCCGTGATGACCGACGCCGAGGCCCTTCCCCGGTGGGACTGGCTCAAGTGGCTGCCGCACGCCCGCGACCTCAGCACCGGCGACGTCCTCCTCGACCTCGAGGCTGAGCCCCTGATCGCGGCTCGCCCGCCGGGACGTCACCTCGTCCTCGTCGACGCCCGCGCCCACCTGCCCGAAGTTCCGGCACAGAGGATCGACCGGACGACGCTCGTCACCGGCCCCAGACCGGTCACCCCCGAGTCCCGGAGCCTGCGGATCACCACAGCCTCGGGGACCCGTCTCGCGCAGGCCGTCCCCGACGTCGACGGGGTGAACGCCCTCGTCCCGGACCGTTGCAGCCCGGCCCTCGCTACCGCGGTGGCACGTCGGCTCGCGTCCCGGGGCGCTCCCGCAGCGCCCCCGGCCCACACCCCTGCCGCGATGCAGGTCGACCTGGTCACCCGACCCCGCCACGACCTGTTGACGGTGCTGGTGGCTCACACCCCCGCGGGCGACCCGGTGCATCTGGACCTCAAGGAGTCCGCGCACGGTGGCCACGGGCCGCACGGTCTGCTGGTCGGCGCGACCGGCTCGGGCAAGTCGGAGTTCCTGCGCACGCTGGTGATGGGGATCGTGACCACCCACCTGCCCGAGGACGTCGCACTGGTGCTGGTGGACTTCAAGGGAGGCGCGACGTTCAGCGACCTCGACGCCCTGCCCCACGTCGCCGCCTGCGTCACCAACCTCTCCGGGGCCGTCGGGCTGGTGGACCGGATGCAGGACGCTGTCGGCGGGGAGATGGAACGGCGTCAGGAGCTGCTGCACGCCACCGGCTTCCCCAACGTCACCGACTACCGCGCTGCACGCGCCGCCGGCGCTGAACTGGAACCGTTGCCACATCTGTTCGTCTGCGTCGACGAGTTCTCCGAACTGCTGGCCGCCCGGCCGGAGTTCGTGGAGCTGTTCACCGCCGTGGGCCGTCTGGGCCGGTCCTTGGGAATCCACCTGCTGCTGGCCTCGCAGCGTCTGGACGAGGGCCGACTGCACGCGTTGGAGGCACACCTGTCGTACCGGATCGCGTTGCGCACCTTCTCCGCCTCGGAGTCCCGCGCCGCGATCGGCGTTCCCGACGCCCATGAACTGCCGCGACGCCCCGGCGTGGGTCTCTTCCGCAGCGGTGCCGAGGCCCCGGTCCGGTTCGACGCGGTGCATCTGGGTGCTCCGGCCCCCGACGCTTCCCCGGCGCGAGGTCCCCGGCCTCGAGTCGAGGTGCTGACTGCGTTGACCCGACCGAGCAGCCACTCGGCTCCTCTCCTGGACGTGTGCGCACCGCAGCAGGATCGGACGACCCTGGACCGAACCACGCTGGGCGAGCAGTTGCTCTCACATCTGCACGACGCCGCAGCCGATCTCGCTCCCGCTCGACGGATCTGGCTTCCGCCGCTGGACTTCACCGTCGATCTGGGGAGTCTGACGCCCGACGTGACGGTCGACCCCGACCTGGGTCTGCACTCCCCGCGCCTGCGCAGTCAGGGCGGCCTCCGACTCCCGGTCGGTCTGGTCGACCGTCCGCGGATGCAGCGCCACGACGCCCTGGGGCTCGACCTCACCGGGCCTCGAGGGCATGTCGCGGTGGTCGGGGCTCCCCGTTCGGGACGCAGCACCGCTGTGCAGACGTTGGTCTCGGCGTTGGCCCTGGCACGGACCCCGGCCGAGGCGCACCTGCACCTGGTCGATCTCGGCGGTGGGTCGTTGAGCCCGTTGGCGCTCCTGCCGCACGTGGTCTCCCACGTCACCCGGGACAGTGCGGATCTGCTGCCACGTGTGGTCGACGTGGTGGAGGGAGTCGTCGAGGAGCGTGAGCGCCGTCGTGCCGAGGGGCTGCCCCGTGAGATCGAGCCTGAGGTGTTCCTGGTGATCGACGGATGGGGTGTGCTGCGCGCCGAGCACGACGACCTCGAACGACGTCTCGTGCACCTAGCAGCGCGGGCACTCGGCGCCGGGGTGCATCTGGTCGTCACCGCGGTGCGCTGGAGCGAACTCCGCCCGGCCTTCCTCGACGTCGTGGGGTCGCGGCTCGAACTGCGTCTGGGTGATGCCTACGAGTCGGTGGTGGACAGGCGTGCCGCCGCCGTGGTTCCGGTCGACCTGCCCGGACGTGGGATCGCGGCCGATCCGGGTGGTTCCGGGGCTGTCACGACACGGTTGGCGCATCCGCGCCTCTTCGCCGGCGAGCACACCGCCCCACCGGTGGAGGTGACGTGCAGGGCAGTCGCGCACCACTGGCACGGCCCGCTCCCGGAGCGTCTCAGGGAGCTGCCCGAGACGGTGACGCCGGCCGACCTGACCGCTCCCGCTCCCGGCGTTCTCCGACTCGGGGTGGACGAGGCAGGGCGCACGATCAGTACGGCTGCCGGACGACACCTCGTCGTCCAGGGGCCGGTGGGGTCTGGGCGGACCACCTCGGTGCGCCATCTGGTGGCGGAGTGGATGCAGGCGGTGCCGTCCGGGCAGGTAGTGCTCCTCGACCCGCGGGGCACCCTGGACGGCGTGGTCGAGGACGCCCACCTACTGGATCACGCAACCACGGCTACCGAAGCGTCCTCGGTGGTCAGGGCTGTTGCCGAGCACCTGTTGCGGCGAGCCCCTGAGGCCGAGACGCCGCCGGTTCCGGTCCTGGTGGCGGTCGACGACCTCGAACTGCTGCGGGACCTCGGTGGCGACCTGACGCCGTTGACGCCGCTGTTGGCCCGGGCGGAGTCGTTCGGGTTGACGGTGATCGTGGCTGCCCGGACCTCGCCGCACCGCGCACCGGACCGTCTGGTGGGGCTCCTGGGCGATCTGGGGGCGACACGGATCAGTCTGACGGGCATGCCAGCGGGTCGCGCATCAGTGTGGGCGACCGGGGGCACCGAGGCCAGGGCACAACTACCGGTCCAGACCTCTGCCCACCGACATCATTGAAAGCCGCACTACTGGCAAGTCACTCCCTACGGTGAAGGTCTCATCAATTCTAGGTACGTACCTCTGGGGGGGACTCGTGCACGATCACCGCACCGCCATCACCAACTCCGACCAGCCTGACGCACCCACGCGTCGTACCGCCCTGCGGACCGCAGCGTGGGCGATTCCCGCCGTGACGGTGGCTTCTGCAACGCCCGCCTTCGCCACGAGCCCGGGTTCCTCAACGCCAACACCGACGTGGACCATCAGCAGCAACTCCTGGCGCGGCGGCCTCGACGGCATGCGCAGCGACAGCCTTGCCTACTTCGTCCTCCGGTTCACGATCGTTCCGCCCGCCGATGTGATCGCCGATGGCGCCATCGCCACCCTCGAGCTCAACACGAACCGCGCGGGAACGCAGATCTACGGCGGCGTGACAGGAAACGTCAACGGATGGACCACTGACCGCCAAGAACCTATGTCACCCGGCAGCCACCTCTGCTCGAAGTTCGTCTTCACTGCTGGACCCTTTGCTGGTTCGAAGAACCTCTCCTTCGAACTCGACTCCGTCGGTTACCTCGGAGGCGCCTCCTACGACCCATCCGCCCTGGAGGACGACCTCGGCACCTTCACCTTCACCTCCCCCGGCCAGCCTGTACACCAGTTCAGGCTTCTTCGCGAGAACACGGGCTACGCGTACCTCAGCGGGAACGTCAAGGACTACCGCACCGGACACGTCGTCGTCGGCAAGTGAATCTGGGCTCCTCGGTCAGCGACGTCGTCGCCCGGACCCGAACATCCCCCGGGCGATCTCCCGCGCAGCGGTCTTCATGAAGTCCTTGAACGGTGCGGATCCGACCACCTGGTCGATCAGGCCCTCGTCCTCCTTGGCGGTCCTCCGCCGGGAGGCGGGGGCCTTCTTCGCTGCTTCCCGCTCGACCTTCGCGGCGTCCTTCTCCGCCTGGGCGGCGTCCTTCGCAGCCTGCTTCGCCTCGGCCTCCGCCTGAGCCGCCTTCGCGCCTTCCTCGAGCTTGGCGGTGAGGATCTCGTGGGCGGACTCGCGGTCCACCTCGGTGCCGTACTTGGCCTGCTGCGCACTCGCGGCGACCGTCGCAGCCATCGTCTCCGGGGCCGCAGCTCCCATCCGGGACTGCGGTGCCCGCAACCTCGTCCACGCCACTGGCGTCGGGGCACCCCGTTCGTTCATCACCGTCACCACGGCCTCACCGATGCCGAGGGAGGTGATCACGTTGCCGAGGTCCCCGTACGACGTCGTCGGGTAGGTGTTGACGGTCGCCTTGAGCGCCTTGGCGTCGTTGGGCGTGTGGGCCCGCAGCTGGTGCTGGATCCGCGACCCGAGCTGGGCCAGGACCTCGTCGGGCACATCGGTGGGGTTCTGGGTCACGAAGAAGACGCCGACGCCCTTGGACCGGATCAACCGCACCGTCTGCGCGACCTGGTCCAGGAACCCCTTGGAGGCGTCACGGAACAGCAGGTGCGCCTCGTCGAAGAAGAAGACCAGCTTGGGGCGGTCGAGGTCGCCGACCTCGGGCAGGTCGTGGAAGAGGTCGGCGAGCAGCCACATCAGGAACGTCGAGAAGACCGCCGGACGGCTGGCCAACGTCGGGAGTTCGACCAACGAGACGATGCCGCGGCCGTCGTCGGTGAGGCGGACGAGGTCGGCGGAGTCGAACTCCGGTTCCCCGAAGAACGCGTCCGCGCCCTGGGCCTCCAGCGCCACGAGCTCCCGCAGGATCACCCCGGCCGTCGCCGTGGAGAGACCGCCCAGGCCCTTGAGCTCCTCCTTGCCCTCGCCCAGCAGGTAGGTGAACACACTGCGCAGGTCGGCGAGGTCGAGCAGCGGCAGACCCTTCTGGTCCGCCCAGTGGAAGACCAGCCCCAGGCTCGACTCCTGGGTGTCGTTGAGGTCGAGGACCTTGGAGAGCAGCACCGGACCGAAGGCCGACATCGTGACGCGCAACGGCACGCCCACCCCGTCGCCGCCGATCGCGTAGTACTCCACCGGGAACGAGTCCCCGACCCACTCCTGCCCGATCTTCGACGTCCGCGCCAGCAGCTTCTCGCCGCCGTCACCGGCGACGCTCAACCCCGACAGATCGCCCTTGACGTCCGCGGCCAGCACCGGCACACCGTTGCGGGAGAGCTGTTCGACGAGGAGCTGCAGCGTCACCGTCTTGCCGGTTCCGGTGGCTCCGGCCACCAGCCCGTGCCGGTTGAACATGCCCAGCGGGATCCGCACCTGCGCCTGCGGAACGATCGTGTCGGCGTCGAGCAGCAACGCCCCGACCTCGACGGCCGGCCCCTCGAAGGCGTACCCCTTGCTCACCTCGGCGACCACAGGGTGCTGCTCCGCAAGCGCAGGCGGAGCAGTGGGTTCGGGCGTGCTGCTGACCGGGGTCGTCGAGTCCTCCATGACGGCACCCTAGCGAGGCACGGAACCCAGCGGCAGTCACTTCGGGGCATGCCGCTCCCGGGCTCGTTACACTCACACAGTGATCTTCAAGCGGGTGGGGGACGGTCGGCCGTACCCCGAGCACGCCCTGACGTCGCGCCAGTGGGCAGCGATCCCTCCCAGCCAGGTCCGTCTGGACCAGCTGGTCACCGTCAAGGACACCCTCAAGCTCGACACCCTGCTCGACGAGGACTCCACGTTCTACGGCGACCTGTTCGCCCACGTCGTGCGTTGGCGCGGCGACCTGTACCTCGAGGACGGCCTGCACCGGGCGCTGCGCACCGCCCTGCACCAACGCACCGTCCTGCACGCCCGCATCCACGACCTCGACGGCGCCCCCGACGCGCCTCCGCACGCCCAGGAGAACCGATGACCCCCCGCAGCCGTTCCGCGCTGACCCTCACCGCACTGGCGGGGCTCGTCCTGGGTGGTGGAGCCATCGGCTGGACCGCACTGACCGCCCCCCTGCCCGAGCAGGAGGAAATCCCGGTCTGCGTGAAGACGAAGGTCGAGGCCAACGAGGAGATCTTCGCCGACCAGGTGACGGTCAGCGTCTACAACGGCTCGTCGAAGGCCGGTCTGGCCTCCCGCACCCTCGCCGACCTGGTGGAACGCGGATTCGTGCGCGGCGAGGGCGGCAACGCCCCCAAGAAGATCAAGCGCGGCGTCCAGATCTGGGCCGCCAACCCGGCGAACCCGGGCGTCCAGCTGGTCGCTGGTCAGTTCCGCAACGCCAAGATCGTCGAGGGCCCGAAGAAGGGCACCGAGGACCTCGGCCCCGGCGTGATCGTCGTGATCGGCAACGAAGCCTCGCTGCGCACCGCCAACAAGGCCCCTGACAGCTTCGTCGCGACCAGCCCCGGCACGATCTGCACGCCTCCCGGTCACGCCTCGCTGGTGGACTCCCCCACCTCGGCCAGCTGACCCACCTGTCCACGTCCCGTGCGGCACGCCTCAGACGAGGTCGTGGACGAACTCCCCCAACTGCCCCAGGTTGCGGCACTCCGTCATCGGCAACACCTCGCCGTAGGTGAACGCTGCCGAGTCCCCGCTTCCCCAGTGCCGGGGGTGCTCGGGGTTGAGCCAGAACGCGCGCTTGGCCACGTCGACCATCGTCGCCAACGCCTGTTCGTTGAGATCGGCGTAGTTGGAGCGCGCGTCGCCGAGCACGAGCAGCGTCGAGCGCGGTCCGAGCGCGTCGGGGTGACGCTCCAGGAAGTGGCCGAACGCCGCCCCGTAGTTGGTGCGTCCGAACCTCGCTGCGTGCGCCGACCGGGCCGCCAGGTCGGCGAGCACCTCGACGGGGTCGGCGCCGGGACGGAACACGTCGGTGACCTCGGTGACGTCGTCGACGAACGTGAACGCTCGCACTCCGGTGAACTGCTCGCGCAGCGCGAAGACCAACATCAGCGTGAACTGCGCGAACTTCGCGACCGATCCGCTGACGTCGCACAGCACCACCAGTTCGGTCCGGTGCGGCCGACGCGGGCGGTGGTGGGTGACGACGGGGACCCCGCCGGTGGCCATCGAGGCCCGCACGGTGCGTCGGAAGTCGAGTTGGCCGCGTCGTCGGGAGTGCTGTTCCTTGGTGAGCCGGACCGCGAGCTGACGAGCCAGAGGAGCCAATGCCCGACGCATCTCGTCGAGGTCCTCAGTACGGGCGGCGGCGAAGTCGAGCTTGTCGATGGTGGGCCGCACGGTGGTGCGCGCCAGGTCAGCAGGGGGACGTTCGGCGGCGAGGCGACGCATGACGTCCTCCTTCACGTAGGCGTCGAACCTCGCCAGCACTGCTTCCGCCGACGCGCGGGCCTCGTGGGCGGGGCGTCCCTGTGCGGTCATTGCCTCGACGATCCGGCGGACGAGATCGTGGCCGTTGACCCGACGCATCGTGTTGTGACCCGACCACCCCTGCTGTCCGGGCGCACGTCCGGGCATGCGGCCGAAGCGGGCCACCGCCTCGACGGCGAGGTCACGCAGTCCGTCCTGACCGCTCCCCGATCCGTGCGGGTCGCCGTCACCGTCACCGTCGGCGCCGCCGTCACGGGCGTCGAGCTCTGTCTCCATGGCACGGGCGATCCGGTCCCTCACGTCGTCGAGCTGTGCCGGGGAGTCGAGACGTCCCCGGTCGTCGACGAAGGAGGCCGCCGCCACGCCGTCGCCCAGCATCCGCGGGAACCACAGGTCGAAGAGTTCGTCGAAGGTGATGCGCTGGGACTGCCGCTTCACCACCGCCGCGGCGTACGCCGCCCGCAGCGTCTCCCGATCGGCCAGCCCGACGGTCCGCAACGCCGCGACCGCGTCGAGGCCCTCCGCCAGCGAGACCTGCAGTCCGGCGTCGCGCAGCGCCTGCACGAACGAGACGTGCCGGTCCAGGAGCGCCATCTCAGAGCCTCCGGCGCGACTTCAGCTCCGTCACCGCACGCTTCTGGTCGGAGACGTGCTTGAGGACGACGCCCAACGTCGCCGTCGCTGTCTCGGCGTCGAGGTGGTCGATCTCGAGCGCCACCAGAGTGCGCGCCCAGTCGATGGACTCCGCGATCGAGGGCGACTTCTTCAGGTCGAGGCCACGCAGACGCGACACCACCTCGACGACCTCGCCCACCACGGCGTCGTCCAGTCCGGGGACGGCTCGGGCGACGATCTCGCGTTCGCGCTCCAGTTCGGGGTAGTCGAGGTGCAGGTAGAGACAACGACGCTTCACCGCCTCCGACAGCTCACGCGCGGCGTTGGAGGTGAGCAGGACGAACGGCTTGCGGGTCGCGGTGACGGTGCCGAGCTCGGGGACGGTCACCTGGAAGTCGCTGAGGACCTCCAGCAGCAGGCCCTCGAACTCGACGTCGGTCTTGTCGACCTCGTCGATCAGCAGCACGGTGGGGTCGTCGCGTCGGATCGCGGTGAGCAGCGGCCGCGTCAGCAGGAACTCCTCGGAGAAGATGTCGTCGTGGGTGGCGTCCCAGCCCTCACCGGCCCCGTCCCCCGCGCCGGTGCCGGTGGACTGCCCGGTGGCCTGGATCCGCAGGAGTTGCTTCTTGTAGTTCCACTCGTACAGCGCTCGGGACTCGTCGAGCCCCTCGTAGCACTGCAACCGCACCAGTTCGGCGTCGGTGGCCCGAGCGACCGCCTTGGCCAGTTCGGTCTTGCCGACACCCGCGGGGCCCTCCACCAGGAGCGGCTTCTCCAGCGCCCCGGCCAGGAAGACACTCGTCGCGGTGGCGGCGTCGGCGAGGTATCCGACGGCACCCAAACGGTCGACGACGTCCTGCGGAGAGGTGAACCATGCCTGCGTCATGGGGGTGACTCTAGAGGCCATCTCCCACGGGAACAGTGCAGTCGTGGAGTCCGGGGATAGGCTCGTTCCCGGAGTCGAGTGTCGAGAGAAGAGAGACCCACATGAGCAACGAGCACGTGCACGAAGAAGAAGACCAGGTCGTCTCGATCGCAGCCCAGATGCTGGTCGAGGAGACTGCCGAGCACACCGCTGTCATCAGCGACGACCGCCCCGGCATCCACCTGGAGCTCGTCGACCTGTCCAACGGCATCTCTGCCGAGGACGAGGCAGACGAGTGGGACTTCGACCTCCCGGCCGACAAGGGTCTGAAGATCCTGATCGGTGGCCTGGACCCCGAGATCGCCGCGCAGCTCCTGCGCGTCGCTGCGGAGTTCCTCGAGGAAGCCATCGAAGAGGGCGACGAGGACGAGGACTGAGTCCTCTCCCCCGCAACGCACACGAGCCCCTGTCCTCCTGCTGGAGGGCGGGGGCTCGTGCATTGGCAGAGGAGGCGGGATTTGAACCCGCGGTGGGTTGCCCCACGACCGCTTTCAAGGCGGTTCCGATCGGCCGCTCCGGCACTCCTCCTCGCGCCCTCGCGGACGCAGGGACCAGTTTAGGCAGACTCGGGCCCCAGATGACGACGGACCGCTCCAAGGAGCCGCAGGACATCTCCCTGCAGTGGTCGTCCCGGCCAGCCAGCCGAGAGGAGAGAGCTCCCCGGAATCGACGACGGTCCGGCTTTTGCGTCGGCACCTCGGCGGTCTGGGAGAATCGGCGGCGTGACGTCCGACTACCGCCTCTCGCCTGCCCTGACCGCCCGCCTGCTCGGCCTGACCATGCTGGGTGGTGCCGTGCTCGTCGCCGTGGCCACGCTGCTGGTCGCCGTGGCAGATCTCCACAGCGCCGCGCTGATCGTTCCGGTGATCCTCGTGGTCGTCGCGATGGTCGGTCTGATGGCGTGGAGCAACTCGTGGGTGGTCCGCCTCACCGAGGACGGCTACCAGGTCCGTCGCCTGCGCAACATCGGCGTGCAGAACGCCCACTGGCGCGCGGTCGAGGACATGGTGGCCACCGAGCTCGACGGTGTCCCCTGCGTGACCCTGCGCCTGCGTGACGGCGGCACGACCACCCTCGCTCTGGGTGCGCTGCACGTGAACAGCAACGAGTTCACCCACACGGTCGCCGAGCACCTCAACCGTGCCCACGGCCTGCGCAAGCTGGGCTGATCGACCCGCTGCTCAGGTTCCTGGTCCCGAATGGGGGGCTGATGCGACATTCAGCCCCGGGATCAGTTAGCCTGATGCCGCTGCACTGGAGGCGTCGCCTAGTCCGGTTTATGGCGCCCGCCTGCTAAGCGGGTTGAGGGTAATACCCTCTCGCGAGTTCAAATCTCGCCGCCTCCGCCAGTTCAGAAGTTCGGCCCCCGGCTCCTGCCGGGGGCCGAACTGCATTTCTGCCGCCCCAGTCCCTGAGAGCGCGCGTGCGCTGGTTTATCCGCGCAAGAGCCCGGGTAAACGTCATACGAGAGCGCAGACGGGCGCTCTGCGACAGGTACCAGGGACGGGACCCCACGGTCCCCCGCCGTTCCCGTTCTCCACCTCCGCCAAGGTCGGTACCTGAACGCCGAAGGCCCCGGAACCCATGGCGGTTTCAAGGGGTCATCGCAACACCGACCGGTTTCTTAGCTGGTGAGTAGAACACGCAGACGCTCGGCTGGGGTATCCCAGCCGAGCGTTTTGCGTGGACGGCCATTGAGTTTCTGCGCGACGTGCTCCAGATCCTCTGGCCCGTACATCGACAGATCGGTTCCCTTGGGGAAGTACTGACGCAGGAGCCCGTTGGTGTTCTCGTTGCTCCCGCGCTGCCACGGTGACGCGGGGTCACAGAAGTACACCGGCACACCCGTGGCAATCGTGAACTGCTTGTGGCCTGCCATTTCCGCGCCCTGGTCCCAGGTCAACGATCCCCGCAGGTGCGCCGGCAACGTCTCGATCTGGGCCGTCAACGCGTCCCTGACCTCTTCAGCGGTGTGCCCGTTCGGCAGGTGCAGCAACATGACGTAGCGGGTGGTGCGTTCGACCAGGGTCCCGATCGCGGTCTTGTTAAACGCGCCCGTGATCAGATCGCCCTCCCAGTGTCCCGGGACCGCACGATCAGCAACCTCAGCAGGACGCTCACTGATCATGACCATCGGATCAACAAACCTGCTCGTGCGTTGGTTCGGATCGCGGTGCGGTTTGCGGCGCGTGCGTCCGGTCCGGATGGCGGCTTGGACTTCCTTCTTGAGCCCGCCACGGGCCTGGAAGTACAGCGCCTGGTAGATCGTTTCGTGGCTCACGCGCATGGCCTGGTCATCGGGATGCTCCTTGCGAAGGGCGTTACTGATCTGCTCAGGCGACCACTCCTGGCGCAGTCCCTGGGACACGAATTCACGCAGCGGACCGTCGAGCAACAGTTTGCGAGTCTTGGGTCTCGGCCGGCGTGCAGCCGACGCCCGTTGGGCAGCGTACGGCCGATACACACCCGACACCGTGTTGGCCGCGATCTCCCGGGTGATGGTCGACGGTGCACGCCCCAACCGGCGAGCGACCTCGCGACGTGAACGCCCCTCGCTCAACAGGTCACGGATCCGCTCGCGATCAGCCAGCGACAGAAACCGCGGGTGTAACGGCTTCTCGACAACACTCAACACAGGGGCCACACATCCCATAGTGGTCCGCCGGCTCGTGTAGTCCACACGGCGTCCATCGGGATAGATCCGCACGTTGGCCCCACCGCTGTGGCGGACACCGTGATCCCAGTCCTGCGCGGTGCGCACGTGCACCCCGACTCGGGAAGCGGCCTCCCGGCGCGACACCCCGGAACGCCGCAACTCCTCGTACAACACGCGCCCCGGATGCCCCGGCCGCACCGCCACCGAACGCCGACCCGCGCGACGAGCCAGGCCAGCCGCTGTGTGCCGGTTCAGCCCGACATCACGCGCAGCGACCGTCACACTGCCCACCACGTCCAGCCGATCAAAGAACGCCTGCTTCAACTCCTGCGAAATGACCACGGTCCTCGCAACTCCCATCACTGGGTGTTGCGAGGACCGCTAGAACCCGCCCATCAGGGTTCCGGGGCCTTCGCGTACCGTCAGGCGGCTGCGTGAGCAGTCACTCTCAGGCGTCTGCCTCCAGGGCGGCCTTCACACGGTTGTGGGCCTCCCAGATGGCGTCGGGCATGTTCGGGAACTGCTCGAGGTGCTCGGCGCGGTAGCCGATCTCCTGCTGCCAACGGGCGTTGTCGATCGAGAGCACGGTGTCGAGGTCGGCCTCGTCGATGACGAGACCCTCGAGGTTGAGCTCCTCCTTCTTGGGAAGGATGCCGACGGGGGTCTGGACACCCTCGACCTCGCCGTTCTTCAGCTGCATGAGCCAGAGGAGCGGGCGCAGGTTGTCGCGGTATCCGGGCCACAGGAAGCGGCCGTCCTCGCCACGCTGGAACCAGTTCACGTGAGCGAACAGCGGCTTCTCTGCGGCAGCGTTGATGATGTTGAGGTAGTGCTCGGCGTACTCGCCCTCGCCGTACGCCATGAACGGGCGGTTCGACATGGGGTCGTAGCGGAGGACGCCCTCCTTGCCCTCAGCGGCGAAGGTGGCCTCGGCGCCCAGGGTCAGACCGTCGTAGACACCCTCGGCGACGTCCTTGATCGCACGGATCAGCGGCTCGCGGTCGCGGGTACGACCACCGAAGATGATCGCGTCGACCTCGACACCAGCGGCCTCGTTGAAGTCCGGAGCGATGTTCGGGACCTTGGTGAGGGTGGTGGTGAAGCGCGAGTTGGGGTGCGCCCACGGGTCGTTCGCCTGCTCGGGGGTACGGTCGGCGATCTTGTCGCCCTTCCAGTCCTCCCAGTCGGTGACGTCAGCCGGCGGGTTCTTGGTGCGACCCTCCCACCAGACCTCCTGGGTGACCGGGTTGTAGGCCACGTTGGTGAAGATCGCCTCGGAGTTCTCGTCGATCGAGCCGAGAGCGGTGGGGTTGGTGGTCTCGTTGGTGTCCTTGGCGACACCGAAGACACCGTTCTCCGGGTTCATCGCCATCAGCTTGCCGGTGGTCTCGTCGACCCACAGCCACGCGATGTCGTCACCGTAGAAGTAGACCTCGTAGCGGTCGCCGAGAGCCTCGGGCGGCAGCATCATGGCGAGGTTGGTCTTGCCGGACGCGGACGGGAAGCCACCGGTGATGTGGTAGCTCTTGCCGGTCTCCTTGTCCTTGATGCCGATGAGCATGTACTGCTCACCGAGGAACTTCTTGGAGGCCCAGCCGTCGTAGGCAGCCTGGCGCAGACCGTGGGCGATCTTGCCCAGCAGAGCGTTGCCGCCGTACGAGGAGCCGAAGTGCAGGATGGTGCGCTCGTCGGCGACGGTCACGAACCAACGCTTGTCGTCGTCGGTGCCCTGACCCAGGTTGGGGAGGTCGCCGGTGACGTGGACCGCGCGCACGAACGAGTTCGGGTCGACGAGGTTGTTGACGTACTCGACGCCGACGCGAGCCATGCGGATCATGTGCAGCACGACCGGACGGTTGTCGGTCAGCTCGACACCCACACCGTACTCAGCGAGGGCGTTGCCCTCGGGAGCCATGAGGTAGGGGATCACGTACATGGTCTTGCCGGCCGAAGCGCCCTTCATCTTCTCGAGAAGGATCGGCTTCATCTCGGACGCGGGACGCCAGTTGTTGTAGACGCCCTTGTCCTTCTCGTCGTTGGTCGCAACGACGGTGCGCTCCTCGGAGCGAGCGGTGTCCTTGTGGTAGGAGCGGGAGTAGTAGCGACCCTTGCCGGCCGGCAGGAGCTCACCTGCCTCCAGGGACTCCTGGATCAGTCGAGCGTCGTCGGCGGCGGTGACCACCTCGACGCGCTCAGCGCCGGTGAGTTCCGCGTACTCCTGGACGTACTCACGGACTCGCGGGTTAGTGATGCCCGCAGCATCCAGGGCTGCCAAAACGTCTGCCATCGTGCCTTGCTCCAATTTCAGGAATGTGCCGGTTCTTCCGGAGGGCTTGGACGAACGCGCCCGTCGTCATGACGACGGGAGTAACGCCTTCGACCCTTGGGACCCCTACCAAGGACGTGGAGGTCCGCGCCCAATGTAACGGGAGCGCAACTTCACCCACACGGCAGGGGAGGGTGGCTCGCATCATGGCAGTCGCCACGCGCGGCGCCAAACGCCCAGCACCCCCATCGGGGGGTGGGCGTTCGATCACCCCGGACCGCTGGTGAGCGGGCGATGTCACGACGCGATCACGTCCGACACCCGGGCGAAAAGAGGTGGAGCGGCAGAGCGAGACGGGTGGGTCGCTGTGCGCTTCGGCATCCTTCCGCTGTCACAGTACGCCCACGAACGGGAGCGGCACAGGGTGTGACCAGATCCGCGAACGTGAGACCGGCCACCCTCTCACCGAGTGAACGACTACACTCCACTTTCTGCGCGCGCGCGCGAGGTAGGAGACCGGATCCGCGCCCCCAGGGCGCCCCAGCTGGCCCCTGGCCGGCGCCGCACCACGGGTGACCAACCCTCGGATCCGGGCCCGGATTTCGCATCCGGCATCACCCTGGGCTAATCTCTACGAGTCGCAGCGATGCGACGGGCGGCTGTAGCTCAACGGATAGAGCATCTGACTACGGATCAGAAGGTTTGGGGTTCGAATCCCTACAGCCGCACCACACACGAAGACCCTCGCCAGCGGCGGGGGTCTTTCGCATTTCCCCTGGCCACACAACTGCCCGGGGGCCACACGCGGAGCAGCCGCCACCCCATCCCCGAATCGCGCATTTCCAGGGCCTTGGGCTAAGGTTGACGAGTCGCAGCGATGCGGCGGGCGGCTGTAGCTCAACGGATAGAGCATCTGACTACGGATCAGAAGGTTTGGGGTTCGAATCCCTACAGCCGCACCACACACGAAGACCCTCGCCAGCGGCGGGGGTTTTTCGCATTTCTCCAGATCAGAAAGATCTCGGAATGGTGTCATCGCCATGCCGGGTCTCCGTCCAGAGGACATGACCCGCCACGCCGCGCCCACTCCAGTCGGCTCGTTCGACACAGCCGCATGGCACGCCCCCGCGGTCCAACTCGCTGCGTCGGCGCCCGCCTTCGCGACGTCCCTCACCTCTGACGAGACCACCGTCCTGACGCCCGAGTGGGGCGGGTGGTCGATCCGCGACACCTCACCGAGACGTCGAGGCGCGCCACGACTCGCCCGCTCCACCGGGTGGGCCACCCCCAGGACGAACCTCCGGGGCAGCGACAGCGCCTGCTCGTCGTGCAGCCACAGCAACCTCCCGACGGGTGCGTTCACCTCCTGGGCCTCCAACCGTTCACCCACCCGACCGGTCGTCGTCGACGTCAGCCACTCGTTCGTCGTGAGCGGGACCGTCACGGTGTCGATCAGTGCCGACGTCCTGTTGCAGCCGGGGGCGTCCGGGGCGACGTCGGCCCGCCAGACGCTCCGGGCACGTGTGGTCGACCCTTACGCAGGGACGGTCGACCTCGGGGGACTGACCGCTGCCCGCCCCGAACTGCGCCCGGACGACGACGAGCAGTTGGTGGCCCAGGGGTATTCCGTGGTTCCCGGCGGAACGACGTCGTGCGGATGCCGCACGTTCACGTGGAACACCGCCGCGGTCGACCTCGTCCTGCTCGGCGACAGTTCCTCGGCCCGGACCGTCGAGGTGGTCCACACCTTCGAGCTGCACCCCGTCGCCGCGCCGGGAGGCGGAAACGACCGGATGGCGCTCCATCCGCCGACGGTCGTCGCGCGCCGCATCTCCTGACGTCCCTGCGGGTTTTCCCCAGGCACACCCCACGGCCCTCCGATCCTGTCGGTGGGCCGTGGCACATTTGCTGTCGTGCCACTGACCCTGCACCACGCCCACCGCACCGACCTGCTCGCCGACGAGCTCGCCGGACTGCTGGCGACGCCACTTCCCGACCCGTTCGCGCAGGAGGTCGTCGTCGTTCCTGCCAAGGGCATCGAACGGTGGCTGACCCAGCGCCTCTCGCACTGGCTCGGTGCAGGGCCCCGCGGTGGGGACGGAGTGTGCGCCGGCGTCAGGTTCGTGGCACCGCACTCCCTGGTGGGGCTGCTGCTCGACCGCGACCGTGACGACCCGTGGCGCGCCGACAACCTCACCTGGCCGTTGCTGGACGCGATCGACGCCTCGCTCGACGAGCCCGCGTTCGCCCAGCTGGCCCGACACCTCGGTCAGTCGCCGCACCCCCGTGCCGGGGACGAGGCGCGGCGGGCCCGACGGTTCTCCGTGGCCCGCCACCTCGCCGGGCTCTACTCCTCCTACGCGCTCCAGCGCCCCACCCTCCTGACCGACTGGCGCGAGGGCCGCGACACCGACGGCGCCGGTCACGCCCTCGACCCCGACCTCGTCTGGCAGGCCGAGTTGTGGCGTCGGGTCCTGGGCCGCGTCGACGCCACCCCGCCCGACGTCCGGCACACCGAGACCCTCGCCCGGCTGCGAGCCGGCGGGGACACCCTCGACCTGCCCGCACGGCTCTCCTTCTTCGGCCACACTCGGCTCGCGCGGACCGAGATCGAGCTCCTGCAGGCCCTCGCCGAGCACCGTGAGGTCCACCTGTGGCTGCCACTGCCCTCGACAGAGCTGTGGGAGGCCCTCTCCCCCACCGCCGTCGCCGGGCCGGTGGCCCGCAGCGAGGACGCCTCGGCCCGGCTCGTCCGGCACCCTCTGTTGGCCTCGCTGGGACGCGACACCCGCGAGCTGCGTCGTCAGTTGGGCGATCTCCCTGCGGTCGCTGCCGCCACCGAACCCACCACTCCGTCGACGCTGCTCGGATGGCTCCAGCACGACCTGCGCCACGACGTCCGTCCCGACGCGGCGCTGCGTGGCACCCGTCCGCTCTCGCCCACCGACCGTTCCGTCCAGGTCCACGCCTGCCACGGCCCGGCCCGGCAGGTGGAGGTCCTGCGCGACGCCCTCGTCGGTCTGCTCGCCGACGACCCCACCCTCGAGCCCCGCGACATCCTGGTGATGTGCCCCGACGTAGAGACCTACGCACCGCTGATCCAGGCCGCCTTCGGTCTCGGTGACGTCGAGGAGGGTGCAGGGCATCCCGGACACCGGCTCCGGGTCCGTCTCGCCGACCGCGCCCTCGGTTCCACCAACCCATTGCTCGGGTTCGCCGCCGCGGTGGTCGAACTCTCCGGCTCCCGGATGGGCGTGACCGAGGTCCTCGACCTCGCCGCCAGCGCCCCGGTGCGTGCCCGGTTCGGATTCAGCGACGAGCAGCTCGAACGCGTCACCGATTGGGTCCGTTCCTCCGGCGTCCGGTGGGGCCGTGACCCTGCCCACCGCGCCGAGTTCGGTCTCGAGCTGCCCGACAACACCTGGCTGGCAGGCCTGCGCCGGATGCTCCTGGGTGCCGCAGTCTCCGGTGGAACCACCCGCGTCGTGGGCAACACCCTCCCACTCGACGACGTCGGTGACGGTGACCTCGACCTGCTGGGCCGCTTCGCGGAGTTCCTGCAGCGTCTGCACACGTTCACCGTCCGAGCCCGGTCCGCGGCCACCGTCACCGACTGGACCGGGGCGCTGCGTGAAGCCGTGGCCGGTCTGACCCTGGTGAGCGGCGACGACGCATGGCAGCGCTCCCAGTTCGACCGCGAGATGGAGCAGATCGCGGCCGGGCCGGGTGCCGCCGCGACCCGACTGCGGCACGCCGACGTCCGGGCCCTGCTCGCGCACCGCCTGCGCGGTCGTCCCACCCGCGCCAACTTCCGCACCGGCACCCTCACCGTCTGCACCTTGGTCCCGATGCGCTCGGTGCCGCACCGCGTGATCGCGCTGCTGGGACTCGACGACGGCGTCTTCCCCCGCGTCAACGGCGTGGACGGTGACGACGTCCTGTCCCGCCACCCGCTCACCGGCGAGCGCGACGTCCGCGCCGAGGACCGTCAGCTCCTGCTCGACGCCGTCAACGCAGCCACCGAGACGCTCGTGGTCACCTACTCCGGACGCGGTGAACACACCGGTTCGGACAAGCCCCCGTCGGTGCCGCTCGGCGAACTCGTCGACGCCCTCCACCTGACCGCAGACGTTCCCCACGGACGGGACCTGGTGGTCGAGCACCCGCTGCAGCCCTTCGACGAGAAGAACATGACCGCAGGTCTGGTCTCGCCATCGGCGCCGTTCACCTTCGACGAGCAGGCCCTCGCCGGGGCCAGCGCAGCCCGGAACGCGACGCCGCACGTCCGTGAACTGCTCCGCACGCCGCTGCCCGCACCCACCGCCGAGCCCAGCAACGGCCCGCGCGTCGTGCTGCTGTCGGAGCTCCACGAATTCCTGCGGCACCCGGTCCAGGCGTTCCTGCGCCAGCGTCTGCGCGTCTCCACGCCGCGCGACGTCAAGGACACCCACGACGCCCTCCCTGTCTCCTTGGACGGACTGGAGAAGTGGGCGATCGGCGACCGCCTGGTCGGGGCGCTGCTGCGTGGTGAGTCCCCCTTCGACGCTGCCGTCGCCGAGCGGCTGCGCGGCAGCCTGCCACCCGGCGCACTCGGCACCACGACCCTGCGCGAGATCGGCCGGGCCGTGGAGGCACTCGTCGGTGCTGCTGCACCGCTGCGTCAGCGCCGGGCTCGCACGATCGACGTCGACATCGACCTCGGAGACGTCCGCGTCGTCGGTTCGGTCGCCGAGGTGTTCGGCAACCACCGGGTCAGCGTCAGCTACTCCGGGCTCGGTGCGAAGCAGCGTCTGGCCGGCTGGGTCGACGCGCTCGCCCTCGCCGCCGGTGCCCCCGACCAGAACTGGACGGTCCACTCGATCGGCAAGTACCGCTCGGGCGGGAAGTCGGCGATGGTGAAGCCGATCAGCGAACCCGACGCCCGGACGCTGCTGCGTTCCCTGGTGGGGTTGCGCGACCGTGGCCTGCGCGAGCCGCTGCCGCTGCCCTTGAAGACCTCGCTGGCCTGGGCCGAGAACCACGCCCACGTCCTGCGCGGGCGCGACGCCGACCCCGACGAGTGGGCCTGGAAGGAGTGGGCGACGCCGACGTTCTCCGACTCAGGGTTCCCGAAGGAGGACGCCGACGCCGCACACGTGCGGGTGTGGGGCGAGCGCGCCCCGTACCGGGTGCTGACCGCACCGTTGCGTCCCGACGAACTGGCCGCACTCGCGCCGGGTGCTGACGGCGTCGTCCAGCAAGCCCCGCACCGGCTGGGCCAGTACGCATGGGCCCTGTGGGGGCCGCTGCTCAGCAACGACCGTGAACTGGTGAGGGGCGCCTGATGGACCACTTCGACATCTCTGCCCCTGCTCTGCCCAGCGGCACCACGCTGCTCGAGGCGAGCGCCGGCACCGGCAAGACCTGGACGATCGCGTCGCTGGTGACCCGCTACGTCGCACAGGGCGAAGCGACCCTGGACCAGCTGCTGGTGGTCACCTTCACCCGCGCCGCCAGCCAGGAACTGCGTCAGCGGGTCCGCGAGCAGCTCGTCGACGCCGTCGGTGTCCTTGACGCCTCCCGCGCCGCGCAGGGCGGCAACGCGCTGCACACGTGGCTCCTCGGGCCGGCCGATGCCCCTGTGGGTGACGACGAGCGCCGGGTCCGTCTGGAGCGGCTGACCGACGCGGTCACCGCGTTCGACGCCGCGACCATCGCCACCATCCACCAGTTCTGCCAGCTGGTGCTGCGCAGCCTCGGCGTCGCCGGGGACAGCGACCGCGAGGCGGTCCTGGTCGAGGACCTCTCCGACCTCACCACCGAGGTGGTGGAGGACCTCTTCCTGCGCGACTTCGCCCAGCTCGAACTTCCCCCGTTCGACATCTCCACCGCGCGCACGATCGGGCGGTCGGTGATCTCCGATCCGCGGGCCCGGATCGAGCCGCAGGAGGCCGACGAGGTCGCCCCCGACTCCCCCGCCGCCGTGCGGTACCGGTTCGCGATGCAGGTGCGCGACGAGGTCGCCGAGCGCAAGCGCCGTCTGGGCCTGCTCAGCTATGACGACCTGCTCTCCGAGCTCGCCGACGCACTCGGCACCGGACCCACCGACCCCGAGGGCCACGCCGCGCGCTCCCGGATGCAGCAGCGCTGGAAGATCGTCCTGGTCGACGAGTTCCAGGACACCGACCCCGTGCAGTGGGAGGTGTTCCGCAAGGCGTTCGTCGAACCGACCCCCGACGGCGCCCCGAACCCCTGCACCGTCGTCCTCATCGGCGACCCGAAGCAGGCGATCTACGGATTCCGCGGCGGCGACGTCACCACGTACCTGCAGGCCGCCCGCAGCGCCACCACCCGCCAGACCCTGGCCACCAACTTCCGCTCCGACGCCCCATTGGTCGAGTCCGTGCACGCGATGCTGGGCGGTGCCCAGCTCGGCGACGAGGAGATCGTCGTCCACCCGGTGCAGGCCCACCACCCCACCTCCCGCCTGCACGACGCAGGCCCGCCGGTGCGGATGCGTCTGGTGCGTCGCGTCGAACTCGGCAAGGGCGAGCGCAGCAAGCCGAAGATGGACGAGTGGCGTGAGCACGTCATCACCGACCTCGCCCGCGACATCGCGGTGCTCCTGACCGGCGACGCCCGGATCGTCGACGCCCACTCCCCTGACGCTGGACCTGACGGCACCCGTCCGGTCCGCGCCGGTGACGTCGCGGTGCTGGCCCGCACCCGCAAGGTGCTGGCCGCGACCCAGTCCGCGCTGCGTGACCTCGGGATCGCCTCCGTCGTCGGCGCCGGCGGGTCGGTCTTCCACACCGCCGCCGCGACCGAGTGGATCACCCTGCTCGAGGCCCTCGAGCAGCCGCACCGGGCCGAACGGGTCCGAGCCGCGGCACTGACCTCGTTCTTCGGTGTGGACGCAGCCGCGCTCGACGCTGACCTCCCCCAGCACGCTGCTGGCACCGGGGCCAGCGCCGAGGGCAGCGACCTCACCGACCAGTTGGCCTCGCGTCTGCGCGTTCTGGTGGGTCTGCTCGCCACCCGCGGCGTCGCTGCCGTCACCGAGCACTGCGTCCTGCACGGGCTCACCGCCCGGGTCCTGGCCACCGTGGGCGGCGAACGCACCCTCACCGACCTGCGCCACATCGGCGAGTTGCTGCACAAGGTGTCGGTCGAGCAGCGCCTCGGCGTCGTCGGCCTGCTGGGATGGCTGCGCGAACAGGTCGACGACGAACGCACCGACGTCTCCGGCGAACGCACCCGCCGTCTCGACTCCGACGACGCCGCGGTCCAGCTCGTCACGATCCACGGCTCGAAGGGCCTGGAGTACCCGATCGTCTACCTTCCGATGGCCTGGGACCGCTGGGTCGGCAAGGCCGGCGAGGTGCAGCTGTTCCACGACGCCGACGGCGTCCGCTGTCTCGACGTCTCCGGCGCCGATCCGTGGCGAACCCGCGCCTTCGAGCGCAACCGCGCCGAGGAGGCCGGGGAGTCGCTGCGTCTGCTGTACGTGGCGATGACGCGTGCTCGCAGCCAGGTCGTCGCCTGGTACGCCCCGAGCTACAACAGTCCCGCCTCCGAGCTCCACCGGATGCTGATGGGTCGCCTGCCTGGCGGAGCGAAGGTGCCGGACGAGCAGGCCCTCGTCGACGACTCCCGCCTCCCGGCGATCTTCGGTGGGTGGCGCAACGCCGGCGCGTTCACTCCCGAGTTCGGGACGTGGCGCGACGTCGACCCGATCGAACCGCACCCGGACACGACGCCGCTCTCAGTACGCCGGTTCACCCGCTCGGTCGACACCGCGTGGCGCCGGACCTCGTACTCGGCGCTCTCCGCGGCCGCGTCCGACCCGCACGGCCACGCCGCGGCACCTGCCGTCGAGCTGACCAGCGAGCCGGAGGAACGGCCCGAGGAGGCCGACGCCGTCAATCCGCTCCCCGACACCGTGCCCGCGGTAGCGGACGGCGACGACGCGTCACTGGCCGCGGTGCCGTCCCCGATGGACGGCCTACCCATGGGTGCGACCTTCGGATCGTTGGTCCACGCCGTGCTGGAGCACGCTGATCCGAGCGCCGAGGACGTCCACGCCGACCTCCGCGCGCTGGTCGAGGAACACCTCGTCGACTGGCCCGTCGACGTCGACCCCGACACCCTGGCCGCCGCGCTCGTGCAGGTCGTCTCCAGCCCGATGGGGCCGCTGACCGGCCAGCGCACGCTGCTCGACGTCCCCACCCGGGACCGGCTCTGCGAGCTCGACTTCGAGGTGCCGCTCTCGGGCGGTGACGACGCCGACGACTCCTCCGACGTCCGCCTCGGCGACCTCGCCCCGCTGCTGCGCCGCCACCTCGCTCCCGGCGATGCAGTCCTCAGCTACGCCGACCAGTTGGAGCGTGATCCGGGGCTGGCCGAGCAGTCACTGCGCGGCTACCTGACCGGATCCATCGACGTCGTCCTGCGGGTCACCGACACCGACGGGGCGACCAAGTACCTGACGGTCGACTACAAGACGAACTGGCTCGGTCCCTACGACCAGCCGCTGACGGCCCACACCTACCGGCCCGAGGCACTCGTCGAGGCGATGGCGCACTCCGACTACCCGTTGCAGGCGCTGCTCTACACCGTCGTCCTGCACCGCTACCTGCGCTGGCGACTGCCCGACTACGACCCGGCCACCCACCTGGGCGGCGTCCTCTACCTGTACCTGCGCGGCATGTGCGGGCCCGAGACCCCGCTCGTGGACGGACACCCGTGTGGTGTCTTCTCCTGGCAGGCACCGGTGCCGTTGGTCCTCGAACTCTCCGACCTGCTCGACGGCTCCGTCCCCAGTCCCGGCGCCGCAGCGCTCGCCTCGTCCCCGGGAGGAACCCGATGAGTGACGTCTTCACCCCGCTCGACTCCCACGATCCGCGGATCGCCCTCGGCCTGCAGGGCGACGGCGCTTCACCGTTGCTGGCCGCCTTCAACGCTGCCGGTGTGGTGACCGCCGGAGACGTCCACGTTGCGACCACACTCGGTGAACTCTTCGCTGCCACGCACCCCAGTGCGGATGAGGTGCTGCTGGCCGTCGCGCTGACCTGCCGCGCGGTGCGCACCGGTTCGGTCTGCGTGGACCTTGGGACCGTGGCCGGCGAGTTCGCTGCGCTGACCTCGTCCGACGACGCTCACGAGCAGGCGTTGGCCGAACTCGCCTGGCCCGAGACGCAGCACTGGCTGGCACTGCTCGCTGCGTCTCCACTGGTCGCCGAGGGGGTGCTGCGTCTGGAGGGCTCCCTGCTCTACCTCGACCGGTACCACGAGCAGGAGAGTCAGGTCCTGGACGACCTGCTGGCCCGCGACGTCACCGCCCCCGCCCACGATCTCGCGCTGCTGGAATCCACGTTGGCCCGGGTCTTCCCGGTCGGCACGGACGGCGTCGACACCTGGGTGGAGCAGCGCGATGCCTGCCGTCGTGCCGCTGCGCGCTGGACCACCGTCATCACCGGCGGCCCAGGCACCGGCAAGACCACCACCGTCGCCGGTCTGCTGGTCGCCCTGCACGAGCAGTACGAGAACCGCAGCCTCGCCGAGACCGGCCGCGCGGCGTCGGCCCGGATCGCGCTGGCTGCCCCCACCGGCAAGGCCGCTGCGCGCCTGAAGGAAGCCGTCGGTGACGCGGCAGCCCGGTTGGCGCCGACCGACCAGGCGCGTCTCGCCGACCTCACCACCGGCACCCTGCACCGACTGCTACGCACCGATCCGGGCAACTCCACCCGGTTCCGGCAGAACCGCCACAACCACCTGCCCTACGACGTCGTCGTGGTCGACGAAGCATCGATGATGTCGCTGACCATGACCGCCAGACTCCTCGAAGCGATGCGTCCCGACGCCCGTCTGGTGCTGGTCGGCGACCCCGACCAGCTCTCCTCCGTCGACGCAGGCGCGGTGCTCGGTGACCTCGTGCACGGCTACGCCGGCGCCGGAGACCGCTCACCGGTGGCCGCGCTCGTCACCACGCACCGCTACACCGCCGGGATCGCCGAGCTCGCCGTCGCGCTGCGTCAGGGTGACGCCGACGCGGTCCTGGAGGTCTTGGGCCGCGGCCTGTCCGACGTGGCCTGGATCGACACCGACGACGACACCCAGGCCGCGGACCTGCTGCGACCCACCCTGCTCGCCGGGGCCCTGGCAGTGCGCGAGCACGCCCTGGCCGGCGAGAAGGAACAGGCGCTCGACGCGATGAACCGGCACCGCCTGCTGTGCGCCCACCGCGACGGCTCCTACGGCGTGAAGCGGTGGAACCTGCACGTCGAGCAGTGGCTCACCGCTGCCGGGCACCCCACCTTCGAGCAGTTCTACGTCGGACGCCCGGTGCTGGTCAGCGCCAACGACTACGGCCTCGGGATCCACAACGGGGACTCCGGCGTCGTCGTGGAGACCCCTGGAGGACGCCGGGTCGTGGTGGACACGCCCGGAGCGCCACGCGACTTCTCGCCGTCCCGGATGGACTCCGTCGACACCGTGCACGCGATGACGATCCACAAGTCCCAGGGGTCGCAGGCCGCACACGTCACGGTGCTGCTGCCCTCGGAGGAGTCCCGGCTGCTGACCCGTGAGCTCTTCTACACCGCCGTCACCCGTGCTCAGCACACCGTCACCGTCGTCGGGTCCGAGGCAATGGTGCGTGCCGCCGTGGGGCGCACGGCCCGTCGAGCCAGCGGTCTGGCCGAGCGCCTTTCCAGCCGTCTGGGCGCCCTGACGGCCTGATCGCGAGCGCACCCCGTTGCACGGACGGTCCCGCACCTGCAACCTGTCCGTCACAGGGATTGGTTAGGGTCGAGGCGCGCGACCCACCGAACGATCCCCGCATCGCCCGATGCTCACAGTCGACACCTTGGAGTCACCCCATGCCGTTCCTGCTCCGCCTCGAGTTGCCCGACATCCCCGGTTCGCTGGGTCGGGTGGCGAGCGCGATCGGTGAGGCCGGAGCCGACATCGAGGCCATCCAGGTGGTCCAGAAGACCTCGGCCGGCACGGTCGTCGACGACGTGCTGCTCGAACTGCAGCCCGGCAAGATGCCCGACTCCGTGGTCTCGGCCTGCAGCGCCCTCGACGACGTCAGGGTGCTGTGGATCAGCCGCTACGCCGCGGGCGGCAACCTGTTCCTCGACCTGGAGATGGTCGAGGAGATCACCGTCGAGCCCGAGCACGCCTTCGAGCGGATGCTGAGCCTGATGCCGGTGACGTTCCGCGTCGACTGGGCGGTGCGCGCCCGCCGTGGCCTCGACGGTGTGGTCACCGTCGTCGACTCCACCGAGGCTGCACCGGAGACGGTCGAGTGGGTCGAGATCGACTCCCCGGCCCGGATCGACAGCGACGACGAGAACCAGGTCCTGTGCGCGATCCCGTCCCACGACGAACTGATCGTGGTGGGGCGCCGAGGTGGCCCGGAGTTCCTCGACTCCGAGATCGCCCGGATGGACCACCTCGTGGGTCTGACCCGGTCGATCCACCGCACCCACACGGCCAAGGGCACCCCGCCCTCGGGCTGGGTCGCGGACTGACCTTCAGACCACGCTGCTCGGTGCGTCCTCCGGTTGTACCATGGCCAACCGCGCGAGTTCGGCGAACGACTCCTCCAACGCCTCCCGGAAGTCACCCGGGTGGGCGAGTGCGCGGTCGTGGCCCAGGATCCCGAACGTGAGCACGTCGGCGTAGGACCACACCATCACGTTGATCCCGACTCCGTTGGACGGTGGCCCGTCGATGTGGATCCGGGTGAACTCGCGTCCACCGAGCGTGAACGGGGCGGCCGGGCCCCGGATGTTGGAGACCAGGATCGAGGCGTCGGCGTCGTCGGTGGAGGCTTCGAGGCGCTCCAGGACTCCCGCGACGCCACGTCGGGCCAGCGCCGGAGGCATCCGGTCGAGCCAGTCCGGGACGAGGTCAGGGCCGAACGCGTCGAGCTGGGCCTTCCCCTCCCGGGCCGTCGCGGAGATGACCCGGAGACGTTCCCACGGGTCGGTGACGTCGGTGGCGAGCGTCGTCGTGAACGACCAGAACCGGTTGCCGTGCTGCCGCACCGGAGCGTCGGGGGCCTCGAACGCCATCGGGACGGTGGTGAGCAGCGACCGTGACGTGGACGGGTCGAAGTCGGGCTGGTGACGGGCCAGGTAGCGCACGCACGCCCCTGCCATCATCCCGAGGACGACGTCGTTGAGCGTCACGCCGGCTGCGTCCTTGACCTGTTTGACCTGTGCCAGCGGCAGTTCGGCCCGGACGTAGCAGCGGCCCGGGCCGAAGGCGTCGTTGAGCAGGGTGCGGGGTGCCCCTGCTGAGTAGGCGGGGAGCTCGATCTCCGACTCCGCCCTGCGCTCCTTGACGGCTGCTGTACCGCGGCGGGTGCGCAGCAGCAGCGGCAGCAGGGTCAGCAACGCCAGCAGGTGCGCCCACAACGCAGCCAGAACCAGGCGCACCGTGTGCGGGCGCCGTTCGGGGCGGGCCGGTCCGGCGTCGTGCGGCGGCGGACAGGTGGCGTCGGAGAAGAGCCGGAGCATGGTCGTCATCGCTCCGACGCCGTCGGCGAGCGCGTGGTGATACTTCATGACCACTGCCTGACGGCCCTGGTCGAGGCCGTTGACCAGCCACACCTGCCACAGCGGGAGGTCAGGGTCGAGGTGTTCCTCCGCGAGGCGGGCGAAGAAGGCGTCCAGGGCCTCGTCCCCTCCGCGCACCGTCGCCTCACGGACGTGCGTGGTCAGGTCAGGCTCACCCGGCGTCCAGGCGACGGGGTGGTGGAGGTTGCCCGGTACCGGGGTGATCCGCCAGCGCCACGACGGGAGCTCGTCGAGTCGGGACCCGATGTGCCGACGCAGTTCGTCGACGGTGAGCGGATCGGCAGAGGCCTCCAGCACGCCCACGGCCATCGAGTTCATGGGCTGGGCATGCGTCTCGTCGGGACGTTCCATGATCAGGAACCCGGCGTCCTCGCCGTTGAGCCGGTGCATCAGGCCACCTTCGCGCAGGTCGTGCAGGAGAGGCCGTGAACGGCGAGCAGGTTCGCCAGTTCGGCCTCCATCGCGCGGGCGATGCTGCTGGGGTCAGGGACGGCGGCCGGGTTGGTGTGGACGCCGCAGGTCAGGACGTCGCCGTAGCCGGTGACGGTGATGTTGATGCCGTTGCCGGAGGTGAGCGGACCGAGCAGGAAGACCGACTCGATCGTCCGGCCGTCCAGGGTCCAGCCGCTGCGTGGCACCTTGAGGTTGGAGACGAGGACGTTGAAGTCGGGTGGGTTCTCCCCCGACGCAGCCTTCTCCCCCATGCCTCGGGCAGCAGCGGCCGCGAGCCGTGGCGGGATCCGGTCGAGCCACGTGGGAATCAGGGTGCGCCCCTGGAGTTCGAGCTGGAGCTTGGCCTCACGCGCGTGGTCCGCGGTGGAGCGGAGCCGGTCGCGGGGGTCGTCGAGGTGGGTGGGCAACAGCGCGTAGTAGTTGACGAAACAGTTGCCGCGCAGACGTGGTCGGGCCCCGACGGGGTCGTTGCCCAGCGGCACGTTGACCACCAACGGGGCCTCAGGCAGCGCGTCGCGCTCGGCGAGGTGGTCGCGCAGCGCACCCGCGACGAGGCTGACCACGACGTCACTGAGCGAGACCCCCACTGCGTCGCGCACCTTGCGCACGTCGTCGAGGTGGAGGTGAGCCCGGCCGAGGCGGCGTTCGGTGTCGCGGGAGATGTCGAGGACCGTGCGGGGAGCATCCCCTGCCATCCCCGGGACCCGGTGCTCGGCACGGGCCCGACGGGCCTTGACCGCCTTGGCTCGTCGGCTCGTCCGCAGCACGAGCGCGGGAATGGTCGTGAGCAGCACGACCAGACGCAGCAGAGCCACGACGAGGAGCACGATCCCGTTGGGTGGTCGCTGTCTGGCGTGGTCGGCGGGCAACGCCGGCGAGGGCACCTCGATCGCGCGGTCGTCGAGGAGTTCGGTGAGCATCGCGATGGTCGCGGTGCCGTCTCCCAGGGTGTGGTGGAACCGGTGGACGAGGGCCTGACGTCCGTCGGGGAACCCGTCGAGCAGGGTGACGTCCCAGAGCGGGCGGTCGAGCGGCAGGTGGCTGGCGGTGACCTCGGCCGCGAGCCACTCGTCGAGCATCCGGTCCCCCGCGGCCCGTACGTCGAGGAACTCGGCCTCACCGGAGGGCGCAGGCATCGTGGCGTGGTGGACGTGGTCGTCCAGCACGAAGCGGTGATCGTCGGCCCAGACGGCGTGACCGAGCCCTCCGGGGACGTGGTGCAGTCGTCGGTGCAGGTGCGGCACACGGTCGGCGCGGGCCGCGAGGCGTTCCAGGAGCGCGTCGCGGGTCAGCGCGGGGCTGCCGTGCTCCGGTGCGGCAAGCAGGACGACGTCGACGCACGCCGAGGTCTGCACGGCACTCTCGACGTAGAGGAACCCTGCGTCGACGCCACGGACACGTCGCCCCTGTCGACGGCTCGCCGGCGGCATGCCGGGCGTGATGTTCAGGTTCTCCCGTGACGCTGCAGCCACTGGCCGTTCCTTCCTCGACGAACCGGTCTCTCCCGTGACCGGACCGCGAGCATGGCATGCGAAGTGGCGTGCGTCACCCCCGATTCTGGGCCGTTGTCACAGCGGCGACCGACGTTGGCGTCTGGCTCGGGCAGCGCCTTCGACCAGTGGTTTTGTCTGATCGCGACCCCATTTGTTCCACGGTGACAGCGGTCGCCCTGACGCCATTCCAGTGCGCCAACGAGTCGTATTTACGCCCAATGGGGGATGCCCCGAGACCCCACGTCCGGAGCGGGCTGGACCAGCCCCCTTGATACGTCCCAAGGGCTTCATTGCTTTGGTGTATGAGCCTTGACCACCACTCCGAACAGCGGTTTACAGTCGCAATTCACCACGAAGTGACCGGCCCCACACGAACCGCCTCGGCGGCCGACGGGGAGGACGAACGATCTTGGGAGGGATCCTCGTCCGCACCGGTCATCAGGGACTGCAACAGGGAGAGGGAGTCCCGCAATGCCGCACGTCACCACCGCCGGAGCCGCCGCACACCACAGCGCCGCTCACCACAGCGCCGCTCACCACAGCGCCGCTCACCATCGCACCGAGACACCGGAACTGGTCGTCGCCGCTGACCCGGTCGGCCGCACCAACGCCGCACTCGTCACCGCTGCCCAGCGCGCCGGTGGCACCGGCCTGGTCGACGCACCCGACCTCACCGCACTGCAGGACGTGCTCGCCGACCTCGCCCGACGGCGGAGCACCGGAGGCTGGATGCGCCCCGGCGCAGGCCTCCTCTCCCGCGGGGTCGGGCACGACGACGCCCTGGACACCGCCCTCGACGACGCGTTCAGCGCCGTCGTGCTCGACGCGACCCTGCTCGACGACCTCGGCGCCCCTTGGGAAGACACGGCCGCCCTGTGGCGCACCCCCCGCCGCCGGGTCCTGGCCCAGGTGACCTCGCGCGACGCAGCCGTCGCTGCCGTCGAGGGTGGGGCCGACGGTCTGGTCGTCGTCGGCTGCGAGGCCGGAGGACGCGTCGGCACCACCCAGTCCTTCGTGCTACTGCAGCAGACCGTCGACCTCGGCGTCCCCGTCTGGGTCCGCGGCGGGACCGGTCTGCACACCACCGCTGCCGTCGTCGCCGGCGGTGGTGCAGGCGTCGTCGTCGACACCCAGCTCGGACTGCTCCGCGAAGCCGCACTGCCCGCCACCACCGCCGCCGCGCTGCGCCTGATGGACGGCTCCGAGACGCGCGTGGTCGGCGGACACCGGCTCTACACCCGCCCCGACCTCGAGGTCGCCGCACTCGACGACGCCGTCACCAGCGCGGAGGTCGCGGCCCGCCTCGGCGCCGACCTGCACTCCGACCTCGTCCCCCTCGGACAGGACTGCGGCGTCGCCTCCGACTGGGCGACCCGCTTCGTCACCGTCGGCGGCGTCGTCCAGGCCCTGCGCGAGTCCGTGACCACCCACCTCGACGCGCTCCGCGCTGGCGACCCGCTGGCTCCCGGATCGGCGCTCGCCGCCACCCACGGCACCCAGTACCCGATCGCCCAGGGCCCGATGACGCGGGTCTCGGACCGCGCCGAGTTCGCCGCTGCCGTCGCCGAGGGTGGCGGTCTGCCTTTCCTCGCCCTCGCGCTGCTGCCCGCTGCCGAGGTCCGTTCCCTGCTCGCCGAGACCGCAGCCCTGCTGGGCGATCGCCCCTGGGGCGTCGGGCTGCTCGGTTTCGCCCCCGCCGACCTCCTCGCCGCCCAACTGGAGGTCGTCACCGAAGTGTCACCGCCGTTCGCGCTGATCGCCGGTGGCCGCCCCTCGCAGGCCGCGGCGCTGGAGGCCGACGGCATCGCGTCGTACCTGCACGTCCCTTCGCCGGGCCTGCTCGACGCCTTCCTCGCCGACGGCGCCCGTTCGTTCGTCTTCGAGGGACGTGAGTGCGGCGGCCACGTCGGGCCGCGTTCGTCGTTCGCGTTGTGGGAGGCCCAGGTGGAGAGGCTGCTGCAGGTCAACGACCCGCAGAACCTGCGGATCCTGCTCGCCGGTGGCATCCACGACGCCCGCTCGGCCGCGATGGCTGCCGCCGCCGTCGCGCCGCTCGCCGCCCGCGGCGCCCAGGTCGGCGTCCTGATGGGCACCGCCTACCTCTTCACCACCGAGGCCGTGGCCTCCGGCGCGATCCAGGAGACCTTCCAGGAAGTCGCCGTCGACTGCGAGCGGACCATGCTCGTGGAGACCGCCCCCGGCCACGCGACCCGTTGCGTCGAGACCGAGTTCGCGCGCGCGTTCGCCGAGCGCAAGGCCGAACTGGAGTCTGCCGGGGTCGACGCCAAGAGTCGGTGGGCCGAGCTGGAGCAGCTCAACCTGGGCCGCCTCCGGATCGCTTCCAAGGGACTGGTCCGCACCGACGGCACACTCCAGAGCGTCGACGTGGACCGTCAGATCGCCGAGGGCATGTACATGATCGGCGAGGTCGCGACCCTGCGCGACGAGGTCACCGACATCGCCGCCCTGCACGCCTCCGTCAGCGTCGGCAGCGTCTCGTGGGTGCACGAACACCTCGGCCTCGACGTCGAGACGGACGACGAGGTCGCCACCGAGGCCGACCCGTTCGACATCGCGATCATCGGCATGGAGACCTTCCTGCCCGGCGCGGTCGGTACGGAGCAGTTCTGGGCCAACGTCGTCGCCGGCACCGACCACGTCACCGAGGTTCCCGCCGAGCGATGGGACACCGACCTCTACTTCGACGCCGAGACCTACGACAAACGTCAGGGCGGACGCACCACCCCGTCGAAGTGGGGCGGTTTCGTCGACGCGATCGGCTTCGACCCGCTCTCGCACGGCATCCCGCCGGCCTCCCTGGCAGCGATCGAACCGGTCCAACTGCTCGCCCTCGAGGTGGCCTCGCGTGCGCTGGCCGACGCCGGGTACGCCCAGCGTTCCTTCGACCGTGAGCGCGCTTCGGTGGTCTTCGGCGCGGAGTCGGGCAACGAACTGGGCGGCGCCTACGGGATCCGCGCGTTCCTGCCGCAGCTCTTCGGTCAGGTTCCCGACGAGCTGGAGAACTGGCTCCCTTCCCTCACCGAGGACTCCTTCCCCGGCGTCCTGGCCAACGTGATCGCCGGCCGGATCGCCAACCGACTCGACCTCGGCGGGGTCAACTACACCGTCGACGCCGCCTGCGGATCGTCGTTGGCCGCACTCGACGCCGCCTGCAAGGAACTGCGTCAGGGGTCCTCCGACCTCGTCATCGCCGGTGGCGCCGACCTGCACAACGGCCTCAACGACTACCTGATGTTCGCCTCCGTGCACGCGCTCTCCCCGACCGGACGCTGCCGCACCTTCGACGCCGACGCCGACGGCATCGCGCTCGGTGAGGGCATCGCCGCGGTCGTGCTCAAGCGTCGCGTCGACGCCGAGCGTGACGGCGACCGGATCTACGCCGTGATCGACGCCGTCGCCGGATCCTCCGACGGCCGGCACCTGGGCCTCACCGCTCCCCGCAAGGAGGGGCAGCAGCGTGCTGTCGCGCGCGCCCTGGAGGCGTCCGGTGTCTCGCTCACCGAGGTCGGTCTGGTCGAGGCGCACGGCACCGGCACCGTCGTCGGGGACCGCACCGAGATGGCGACCCTGACCGAACTCTTCGCCGAGGCCGACGTCGAGCCGGGATCAGTGGTCCTGGGCTCGGTGAAGTCCCAGATCGGGCACACCAAGTGCACAGCCGGGCTCGCCGGACTCGTGAAGGTCGCCAAGGCCCTGCACCACGCGGTGCTCCCGCCGACGATCAACCTCGACGACCCCAACCCGTACTACGACGCCCAGGCGTCCCCGTTCCGCTTCCACGACACTGCACGCCCCTGGGCCGCGGCCACGCGTCGGGCCGGGGTGAGCGCCTTCGGCTTCGGCGGCACCAACTTCCACGCCGTCGTCTCCGCCTACGAGGGCGGGGACCGTCCCGCGCACAAGGTCGCGCAGTGGCCCGCCGAACTGTTCGTCGTCCGGGCGGTCGACGAGGCCACAGCAGCCAATCGGCTCGACGACCTGCGCGCCTTGGTCGACGGCGTCCTCGCCTCCGACCCGGGCGCCCAGCGTCACCGTCTGCGTGACCTCGCCCGGACCGTCTCGACCTCGGGCCGTGGTGCAGTGCGGGCAGCCTTCGTGGCCGGGTCGTTCCTGGAACTGCGCCAGGAACTCGACCGGCTGCTCGACGAGGCCGGGTCGTACGGCCTACCTGCTGCCCCTGACGCCGCCGAACGCGGCAAGGTCGCGTTCCTCTACCCGGGTCAGGGCTCCCAGCGTCCGGGCATGCTCAACGACCTCTTCGTGACGTTCTCCGCACTCGACGACGTCGCCGCGCTCGCGGAGCCGTGGGCAGCGGAACTGTTCCCGCCGGCCGGTTTCACCGCCGCCCAGCGCGCCGCCCAGCGGGCCGCGATCACCGCCACCGAAGTCGCCCAGCCGACCCTCGGGGTAGCAGCGCTCGCGATGACCCGGATGCTCCGCAGCGTCGGCGTGCAGCCCGACGTCGCCGGAGGCCACTCCTACGGTGAGCTCGCGGCGCTGGCTGCTGCCGGCGTGATGGACGACGCCACCCTGCTGCGACTCTCCGCGGTGCGCGGCCAGGCCGTGCTGGACGCCGTCGAGGCGTCGGGCGGAGACCCGGGCACGATGGCTGCGGTCTCGCTGACGATCGAGGAACTGCTGCCGCGTCTGACCGCCTTCGACGGCGTCGTGGTGGCCAACCACAACGCCCCGCGTCAGGTCGTCGTCTCGGGCCCGACGGCGAGCGTCCACGCCGCGGTCGAGGCGTGGGAGGCCGACGGGGTCCGCGCCACGCTGATCCCGGTGGCCTGTGCCTTCCACTCCCCGCTCGTGGCCCGCGCGAGCGAGTCGCTGGCTGCTGAACTCGCTGCTCTCGACCTCTCCGCGCCGCAGTTCCCGGTGTGGTCCAACGTCACCGCGGAGCCGTACCCCGGTGTCGGATCCAGCACCGGCGACGACGCGGTCGAGGTCCTCAAGGGCCTGCTGTCCTCGCAGGTCAGCGACGGCGTCCGGTTCGTCGACCAGATCGAGTCGATGTACGCCGCCGGCGTCCGCGTCTTCGTCGAAGCAGGTCCCGGACGGGTCCTCGGCGGCCAGGTCGCAAAGATCCTCGGCGACCGCCCGCACACCGTCGTCGCGACCGACGTGAACGGCGAGAACGGGGTCCGCCGCTTCCTGCAGGCAGTCGCCGATCTGGCGATGGCCGGCGTCGAGGTGGACACCCGCAGCCTCTTCCTCGAACGCGCCGAGGACGTCGACCTGCGCACCTGGCCACTCAAGGCCCCTGGCTGGACCGTCAGCGGCGCGTTCGTGCGTCGGGCCGACGGCACCGTGCTTCCCAACAGTCACCAGCCGGCCGACACGATGCCGGCCCTCTCCCCCGTCGCCACACCGGAGGTCTTCACGATGAGCAGCGCCCCGGTCGAGACCTCGTTCGACGACGTCTCCGCTTCCCCCGTTCTCGCCGGGACCGGAGCCGACGTGGTCCTCACCGAGTACCTGCGGTCGATGCGTCAGGTGGTCGCGGCCGAGCGTGACGTCGTGCTCCGCTACCTGGGAGCCACCCCGGCACCTGCCCCGTCCGGCGCCGTGACGGCCGCTGCTCCGTCCAGCGCCGTGACGGCAGCTCCGGCCTCGGTCACGGCTGCTTCGGCCGTTGCTCCGGCTGCCCGGCAGGCTGCTGCTCCGGCACCTGCTTCCCTGGTTCCGGCCCAGCGGGCGCCCGAACCCGTCGCGGCGGCACCAGCTGCGACCGTGGACCTCCTGCTGGCGGTCCAGGAAGTCGTCTCCGAACGCACCGGCTACCCCGTCGACATGCTCGAACCCGACCTCGACCTCGAGGCCGACCTCTCCATCGACTCCATCAAGCGGATCGAGATCGTCGGAGAACTCGCCCAGAAGATCGGACTGGGCTCAGGCGGACCGGGCGCAGGCGGCGCCGAACTCGACGAGAACGTCGTCGAAGAACTCTCCCGCCACAAGACCCTCGCCGCGATCGTCACCTGGATCGAAGGGATGCAGGGTGTGAGCAGCGCGCCCGGCACCTCTGCCCCGGCGGCCGCCACCGACGGCGCTGCTCCGGCTGCCGCGACGCCCACGGCCACGGCCACGGCCACGAGTCTCAGCGGCGACGCGTTGCTGCTGGCGGTCCAGGAAGTCGTCTCCGAACGCACCGGCTACCCCGTCGACATGCTCGAACCCGACCTCGACCTCGAGGCCGACCTCTCCATCGACTCCATCAAGCGGATCGAGATCGTCGGAGAACTCGCCCAGAAGATCGGGCTGGGCTCAGGCGGACCGGGCGCAGGCGGCGCCGAACTCGACGAGAACGTCGTCGAAGAACTCTCCCGCCACAAGACCCTCGCCGCGATCGTCACCTGGATCGAAGGCCTGAGCACGCCCGCTGCTGTCGCGTCGTCCGTCTCCGCCTCCGCCACGACGTCCGTGGGTGACGCCGTCGTGGTTCCTGCCCAGCCCACCCCGTCAGCAGCGGCACCGGAGCAGGTCATGGACCTCTCCACCGGTCTGTACGAGGTGGTCGTCGAACCCCTCGGGCCGGTCGTCTCCCTGGGCCGGATCAGTGGCTCCAGCGTCGCCCTGGTCGAGGGACACTCAGACCTCACGCCGGTGGTCGCCTCCGCTCTCACCGAGCGCGGTGCCCGCGTCGTCCGAGTCCCGTTCGAGGAGGTCAGCGCCCACACCGCGTTGCTGGCCGAGGTGGACGTCGTCGTTGATCTCTCCACCACCTCGGGCGACCCCCGGATCGACGCCCGCGACGTGTTCGCCGCCCTGCGTCCTGCCCTCCTGGGTCGGGCCCAGCGTCTGCTCGGCGTCGGTGTGGCCGCCCACGCCGCCGACGACGCCGTCGGGGCAGCCGTCCCGACCGGCCTACCCGGTCTCTTCCGTTCCTTGGCCCGTGAGCGTGAAGACCTCCTGGTCCGCGCCGTGGAGGTGACCACCGGCGACCTCGCCGGCGACCTGCACGCGCTGGCCGTCTGCCTCGTCGACGAGCTCCTCGACCTCGATGCCCCTGCGGCGGTCTCCTGGACCGGCGGGGTCCGTACCGCCCGCGTGGCGGGCCCGGCGATCGACCTCGAACAGCGAGTTTCGTCGCTCGGTCTGGATGCAGAGTCCGTCGTCGTCCTGACCGGCGGCGCCCGGGGCATCACCGCCCGGATCGCGGAGGGCATCGCCCGGACCACACCGTGCCGTCTCGTCCTGGTGGGTCGTTCGCCCGCCCCGTCGGGCGCCGAGGACCCCCGTCTTCGCGGCACCGACGACGCGCTCGCGCTACGCCGACGGATCCTCGAGAACGCCTCCTCCGACGGCGTGAAACTGACCCCCGCCGAGGTCGAGAAGCAGGTCTCCGCGGTGATCGCCGACCGCGAGGTGACCGCGACCCTGGCGCTGCTGCGCGAGCTGGGTTCGGATGCTGAGTACGTCTCGATGGACGTGCGTTCCCCCGGCTTCGGTGCACTGCTCGACGCCCTGCACGGCACCTTCGGACGCCTCGACGGCGTGATCCACGGCGCTGGCGTCCTCGACGACCGTCTGGTCCGCGACAAGACCGCCGAGGGCTTCGATCGGGTGTTCGGCACCAAGGTCGAGGGCGCCCGCGCGATCCTGGACCGGCAGCACCTGGGGATGCGGTTCGTGGTCCTCTTCGGCTCGGTCTCCGGGGTCTTCGGCAACAAGGGCCAGGTCGACTACGCGGCCGCCAACGACGCCCTCGACACCCTCGCCCAGATCCACGACGGCCGGCACGGCTGCCACGTGGTCTCCCTGGACTGGGGTCCGTGGGCCGGCGGCGGCATGGTGTCGCCCGAGCTCGAGCGGGAGTACGCACGCCGCGGCGTCGGCCTCCTCGACTCCGACGACGGTGTCACCGCACTCCTCAACGAGGTGGCCGGTGGTCGGGGCCGTCCCAGCCAGATCGTGGTGATGGCCGGCGAGCCCGCCGCCTTCGCACCGTCAGTGGCAGGTCGGGGCCGTCGTGCTGCCGACACGGTCGGACAGCCGTGAGCCGACGCCGACACCGCACCGGTGCGGATCCGCACCGCGACGACGTGGCCGTCGTCGGGGTCGCGGGTGTCTTCCCCGGCGCACCGGACGCGGCGACGTTCTGGTCCAACGTGAAGAACGGCGTCGACGCGATCAGCGATGCCCCGGCCCAGCGGTGGGACCCGGTCTTCCACGACGTCGACGGCAAGAGCGCGGACCGGTTCTACACCCGACGTGGCGGCTTCGTCGACGAGGTCGCGACCTTCGACCCGTTGGCGTTCGGGATCATGCCGAACGCTGCCGAGTACGCCGAACCCGACCAGTTGCTGGCTCTCTCCGCGGCGGCGGCAGCACTGTCCGACGCCGGTGACGTGCACGCACGCCTCGACCCCTCACGTGTCGCGGTGCTGCTGGGACGCGGCGGTTACCTGGGTGACGGCGTCGCCCGCCTCGACCAGCGGGTCCGCACCGCCCAGCAGGTCGTCGAGGTGCTGCGAGCAGTGGTCCCCGGCGTCACCGAGGGGCAGTTGCGTCAGGTCCGGGAGCAGTTCCACGACGCGTTGGGGCCTGAGCGCCCTGAGGCTTCGATCGGTCTCGTCCCCAACCTCGCGGCGTCACGGATCGCGAACCGTTTCGACTTCCACGGCCCGGCCTACACCGTCGACGCAGCGTGCGCGTCGTCGTTGATCGCGGTCTCCCAGGCCTGCGACCTGCTGCGTTCGGACCGCGCCGACCTGGTGCTCGCCGGCGGCGTCCACCACTGCCACGACCTCACGTTGTGGAGCGTCTTCACCCAACTCCGCGCCTTGTCCCCCTCGGGCGGGATCCGCCCGTTCTCCGCCGACGCCGACGGGATCCTGATCGGCGAGGGCACCGGCATCCTGGCGCTGCGTCGTTGGGAGGACGCCGTGCGTGACGGTGACCGGGTCTACGCGGTGATCCGCGGATCCGGTGTGGCCTCCGACGGACGCGCCTCGACCCCGATGAGCCCGGTGCAGTCGGGCCAGGTCGCCGCGGTGACCGCCGCATGGCGTCAGGCCGGCCTCGACCCCGCCGCAGCGGGCCTGGTCGAGGCCCACGGCACCGCGACCCCGCTGGGCGACCGCACCGAGATCGCGACCCTGCGTGAGGTGTTCGGCGACTCCGGCGCCCCGATCGGGCTGGGTTCGGTGAAGTCGATGATCGGGCACGCGATGCCTGCTGCGGGCGCCGCCGGGCTGGTGAAGACGGCGTTGGCGCTGCACGAGAAGGTGCTTCCCCCGACGCTGCACGCCGACACCCCGCACCCTGATCTGGCCGGGTCGCGTCTGGAACTCGTCGGTGCACTGCGCCCGTGGGACATCCCCACGCAGGGCCCGCGCCTGGCCGGTGTCAACGCGTTCGGATTCGGCGGGATCAACGCTCACGTCGTGCTGTCCGAAGCCCCCACCAGCGCTGCTTCGGCGGCGTTCCCGGGCGCGAACTCCCGCGCGGTCGACCCCGACGAGACGGTGCTGATGCTGGCCGGTGTCGACGCCGACGACCTGATCGCCCAGCTCGACGCCCTCGTGGCTGCCTCGCCGGACGGAGTCGCGACGTCGTCGTCTGTCCCGACCGGTGGACCGGCGCGTCTGGCAGTGGTCGCCCCCGATGCGAAGCGGATGACGCTGGCCCGCAAGGTGCTGGCGCGCGGCACCGCATTCCGGGGCCGCAACGACGTCTGGTTCGACCCGACCGGCCTGCTACACCCCGACGCAGGCGACGGCAAGGTCGCGTTCCTCTTCCCCGGCGTCGAGCCGGAGTTCGACCCCCGGGTCGACGACGTCGCCGAGCGGTTCGGGCTGGTCTGGGAAGGCTTCAGTTCCACCGACGCCGGGCTGCAGACCCAGGGCCGCGGCATCGTCAACGTCGGACGTCTCCTGGCTGCCGCTCTCGACCGTCTCGGCGTGCAGGCCGACCTGATGGCCGGCCACAGCCTCGGTGAGTGGACCGGTCAGATCGTGTCCGGGATCGTCCCGCACGCCAGCGTCGACGATCTGCTCGCCTCCCTGCGCCCCGACGCCCTGGAGGTGCCCGACGTCGTCTTCGTCGCCCTCGGTGGCGGCGCCGGAGTGGCCCAGGAGATCGCCGACACCCTCCCTGACACCTACGTCTCCCACGACAACTGCACCCGCCAGTCGGTGATCTGCTGCCGTCCTGAGCAGGCTCCCGCGGTGCTGGAGAACGCCAAGGCCCGCAAGGTGATGGCGCAGGAACTGCCGTTCCGTTCGGGCTTCCACTCCCCGCTCTTCGAACCGTTCGCCCAGGGTGTGCTGCGCGAATTCGGCAGCGTGCCGCTGAACCCGGCGCAGGTGCCGATGTGGTCGGCGACGACGCTGGCGCCCTACCCCGACGACCGCGACGAGATCCTCGCGTTGGGCGGACGTCATCTGGTGGAGCAGGTCCGGTTCCGCGAACTCACCGAGAAGCTGCACGCCGGGGGCGTACGCGCGTTCGTGCAGGTCGGTTCCGGCAGCCTCACCGGTTTCCTCGACGACACCCTGCGCGACGTCGACGTCCTCACCGTCTCCGCTCTCAGCGCCCCCGGCGCGCGGGTCAGCACCACCGGGCTGGGACAGCTGCGTCGGGTGGCGGCGGCGCTCTGGTCGGCTGGCCTCGACCTCGACCTGTCGCTGCTCGGCCACCCGGGGGCGGAGGTCGCTGCGACTGGGGCGGGCCCGCGGCCGGTCCCGGTGGGGCGTGCGACGCGACTGCGGATGGGGGCGCCGCTGGTGCGGGACCTGACGCCGCTCGACCTCGGCGCGGTTGTTCCTGCCACCCCTGCCATCCCTGCCACCCCTGCCGCTGCCGCTGCGGGACGTCATCAGATTCCGGTGCCAGGGCCCTCGATTCCTATGACGTCCGCCGACGTGAACGGCTCGGGGCCGGTGGTCTCGGAGTTCGCCGCGCTGGTCCAAGAGGCCACAGCCGCGGCGCAGCAGGTGATCGCGGCCGCTGCGGCCGCACCCGTGCGTCCCCGTCCCACGCCGGTCGCAGCACCGCCGGCCCGCCGGCTCACGCCCGTCGCGAGCGAACGCGAAACCCTCGTGCCGCTCTCGGTCGAGGCCCAGCCGTGGTGGGGCGACCACGCCTTCTACCCGCAGCAGCCCGGCTGGCCGGTGCTGGAGGACCGCTTCCCGCTGGTTCCGTTGACGGGCCTGGTCGAGATGATGGGCGACGCCGCCCGTGAACTCGTGCCGGGCAGCGTCGTGGTGTCGATCAGTGACGTCCGTGCGTTCCGGTGGCTCGCCGTCGAACCGGCGGTCGAGGCCCGTCTGGTGGCGAAGATCGACGACGACGCCAGCGCCGCCGCGCGCGCCGTCCACGGCCCGGACACGTTCGTCGTGCGGACGTCGTTCGAGGGGCACTGCCGCGCCGTCGTCACCCTCAGCGGCGCGCACCCGGCCGCGCCGGCCCCCGCTGCGCCCCCGGTCACCGGCGTGATCGACCGGGCGTGGACCCCTGAGACGATCTACCCCGACGGGCACCTCTTCCACGGTCCCGCCTACCAAGGGATCGTCTCGATGGAGGCGTTCGGCGTCAACGGCGCTGCTGGCCACCTGCTCACCAAGCCCTACCCGGGGTCGCTGCTCGACAACGCCGGGCAGATCTTCGGCCTCTGGGTCGCGGCGCGCGCCGACAAGGACCGTCTGGTGCTGCCGACCAGCGTCGACGAGTTCGCGTTCTTCGGCGAACACCCGACGACGGGCACGCGGGTCAACTGCGTCGTCACGATCACCGAGGTCGCCGAGACGTTCGTCCGCGCGGATCTCGAACTCACCGTCGAGGGACGGGTCTGGTGTCGGATCTCGGGCTGGGAGGACCGTCGTTTCCAGTCCGACGACCGCCTCTTCATGGTGCTGCGTGAACCCGGTGAACGGCTCCTGGCCCTGCCGCGCCCGGGAGGATGGTTCCTCACCGTCGAGGGCTGGCCCGACTCCGCCTCCCGCGAGGTCGTGATGCGGCGATTCCTGCGGCAGGACGAACGCGGCGACCACATGTCCCGCAACCCGCGCAGTCAGCGCGCACGCCTGCTGGGCCGGATCTCAGCGAAGGACGCCGTCCGCGACCTCGCGTTCGACGCGGGTGTGGCCCGGGTCTTCCCGGCCGAGGTCGCGATCGACAACGACGACGCCGGACGCCCTGTGGTGCGCACCGAACTGCCCGGCACCGACAGGGTCGAGGTGTCGATCTCGCACACCCTGGGTGGACGTCCGCCGGCCGGCAAGGTCGCGGGCAACGCGGCGGCCGTCGGTGTCGGGGTCGCGATCGCGTCCCGCGACGGACTACCGGGGATCGACGTCGAACGGGTCGCGGAACGCTCCACGACGTTCGAGAACGCCGCCCTCACCGCGGCGGAGAAATCGCTGGTCGGGACGTACGTCCGCAGCCTCGACGCCGACACCGGACGGCTCTGCCGCGACCGCGAACTCACCCGCTGGTGGGCCGCCAAGGAGGCCGCTGCGAAGGCCAACGGAACCGGCCTGCAGGGACGCCCGCACGACTTCGAGGTCCACGAGGTCCGGCCGGCCCCCAGCGCCGAGGACCCGCTCCGCGTCGACCTGCTCGTCGGCGACCGCTGGATCGCCACCACGTCCTTGGTCCTCGACGGCGTCCGCGTCGTCGAGCCCACCCCAGAAGCCATCACCGTGACGCCGGACGTCACGCCTCATGAGGAGTACATCGTTGCCTGGACAGACCGCTGAGAACCTCGACACCACCATCGGCACGACCACCAGCACCGCCGCCGACACCTCCCCCGAGGCCGTGCTCGCGCAGCTGGAGGAGATCCTGACCGAGATCGTCGGCGACGACCTGATGCTCGACGGCCCGCTCGCCATGGACACCTCGTTCAGCGACGATCTGCAACTGGAGAGCATCGAGTTCGTGGCGCTGTCGGAGGAACTGCTGGCTGCCTACGGCGAGAAGGTCGACTTCGTGTCGTGGATGTCGGCGATGGACCTCGATCAGGTGGTCGCGTTGACCGCGGGGCAGGTGGTCGACTTCGTCGTGACGTCGCTGGCCGACCCCGCCGCTGCCTCCGCTGCTGTCGCGTCGGAGGGCTGATCAGTGCCGATGGTGGAGGCCCGCGGGCTGAAGTTCCACACGCAGGTGCTCACCGGGGAGCCGGCGGTCGACGCCGATGGCAACCCGGTCAAGCGCCCCAAGATCGTGATGCTGCACGGGCTCGTCATCGACAACCTGTCGAGCTGGTTCTACACGCTCGCGAACCCGCTGGCGGCGCAGGCCGACGTGTACCTGATGGACATGCGTGGCCACGGCCGCACGACGATCCCCGACACCGGGTACAGCGTCGAGGAGAACGTCCAGGACCTGCTCGCGATGCTGACCGAGTGGGGTCTCGACGACGAGCCGGTGCATTTCTTCGGCAACTCGTTCGGGTGCGTCGTCGGGCTGACGGTGGCGCAGCGGTTCCCCGAGAAGATCGCGTCGTTGTTCCTGATCGAGGCGCACTTCTCGGTGCCCGGCTGGGGCGAGCAGATGGCGGGTTCGTTGGAGATGGCTGCGTTCGGGCTCGACGAGGGCGCGGTGCGGGCCTGGCTCGACGCGGAGGCGGACCGCAAGATGTCGCGGCTGGCGATGCGGGCCGAGAAGTTGTTCTTCCAGACGTCGTTGATCGCCGATCTCAAGGCGGAGCCGTCGATCGGGTGGCTGGCCGAGGTGTCGCGCCCGTTGTACGCGATCTACGGATCGGAGTCCGACATCCTCGACCGCGCTCGTGAACTGGACGCCGAGGTGCCCGACTCCACCCTGGAGATCGTCCCGGACTCCTCGCACGCACTGCTGATCGAGAACCCGGGGCTGATCAAGGCCAGGGCGATGGCGTGGCTGAATGCGCAGGCCGGCACCACCTACGAGATCGTCGAGGTCGCACCGAAGCACCTGGGCACCTACGGCGCGGTGGAGCGGATGGAACAGATCGAGCAGATCAAGGCCGAGAGCGCGCAGGGGATGGCCCGGAAGCAGGCGGAAACCGAGGCTGCTGCGTCGGCTGCTGCCGTGGGTTCCTGACGTGGCACGTTTCCTGTTCGTCGTCCCGCCGTTGACGGGGCACGTGAACCCGACCGTCGTGGTCGCCGCCGAGCTGACCCGCCGCGGTCACGAGGTGGCGTGGACGGGCTTCCCCGGCAAGGTCGAGGCGTTGCTGCCGACGGGCGCGACGTTCCTCCCCTCGGGCGGGCAGGAATGGACCGAGGCAGTGGACCAACGGTTCGCCCGACGCCCCGACCTGCGCGGCGCCGCGGCGTACAAGTTCCTCACCGAGGAGGTCCTGGAACCGCTGTGCCACCTGATGGTTCCGGGCGTCGAGGACGCGGTCGACGCATGGGAGCCGGACGTCCTCGTCGTCGACCAACAGACGTGGGCGGGTGCGGTGGTGGGGCGTCGTCGTCAGATGTTGTGGGTGACGTCGGCGACGACGTCGGCCGAGCTGGTCGATCCGTTGGCGGGGTTGCCGAAGGTGACCGAGCAGATCCACGCCTCACGGGTGGCGTTGCAGGTGCAGTACGGCGTCGATCCCGAGGTCGCCGAGCGTGGCGACATGCGGATCTCGGAGCACTTGGTGCTGGCCTACACCTCGCCGACGTTGGTGGGTGACGGGTTGGAGGACGTCACCGGGAACGCGGCGGTGGCGTTCGTGGGTTCGGCGACGACCGGACGTACTGAGACGACGCCGTTCGACATGGACCTTCTCGACCCCGACCTGCCGTTGGTACTGGTGAGTCTGGGGACGTTGAACGCCAACACGGGCGAGAAGTTCTGGCCCATGGCGGCCGAGGCGTTCCGCGGCCAGCCGTGGCAGGCGGTCTTCGTCGCGCCGCCGGAGATGGTTCCCGACGCGCCCGCCAACGTGGTGGTGGCCGAGCGGGTGCCGCAGTTGGCGCTCCTGGAACGGGCCGCAGCGGTGGTCTCGCACGCGGGCCACAACACGGTCTGTGAGGCGCTGTCAGCCGGGCTGCCGCTGGTGGTGACCCCGATCCGCGACGACCAGCCGGTGATCGCTGACCAAGTGGTGCGAGCCGGCGCGGGGGTACGGGTGAAATTCGCGCGGGTGCGTGCTGAGCAGTTGCGTGCCGCCGTGGCACAGACGCTGACCGACGCCACGATGCGGGCGAACGCGCAGGCGTTGGCCGACGAGTTCGCCGGTCTGGGTGGGGCTTCCGCCGCGGCTGAGGCGCTGGAGCAGTTGCTCCTGTCAGCCGCCGTGGTTGGCCCGTAGACCAACATGCAAAGGTCGGTCGCTGAGCCCCCTGTAAGGCCCCGGCCCGACCTTTGCATGTTTGGGTACGTGTCTCAGACGCGCTCGAGCAGGAAGAGCGGGATCTCCCGGTCGGTCTTGACCGCGTACTCGGCGTAGGTGGGCCAGGTCGCGACGGCGTGGTCCCACCACTCAGCACGCTCGGCACCTTCGAGGACGCGGGCGCGGTAGGTGTGCTTCTCGGGGCCGTCCTGCAGGTCGACCTCGGGGTGCGCGACGAAGTTGGCGTACCAGGACGGGTGCTCGGGGGCTCCGCCCTTGGACGCGACCGCGAGGTACTTGCCGTCTCGGGTGACCCGCATGACGGGGTTCTTGCGGAGGTTGCCGGACTTCGCGCCGCGCGAGGTGATCACGACGACCTTGTCGTCGGTGCCGGGCAGGGTGGTGGCGCGCGTGCCGCCGGACGCCTCGTACTCGGCGACCTGGTCACGGACCCACTGGGCGGGGCTGGGGACGTACGTTCCTGTCAGAGCCATGGCTCGAACCTACGTCCCCGTTCAGCTCGTGGGCCAACGGCGATAGCCTGCGCTGCATGAGTGCGATCGACGGAGTGAGCGACACCTTCGACCCGGACGCGTGGGACGTCGTCCCGGGCTTCGAACACCTGACCGACATGACCTACCACCGCGCGAAGGCGCACGGAACGGTCCGGATCGCGTTCGACCGGCCGGACGTGCTCAACGCGTTTCGCCCCAACACGGTCGACGAACTGATCGCGACCCTGGACCACGCGCGGATGAGCGCCGACGTCGGCTGTGTCCTGCTGACCGGCAACGGTCCGTCGGCGAAGTCGGGCAAGTACTCGTTCTGTTCCGGCGGCGACCAGCGGATCCGCGGCAAGGCCGGCTACCAGTACGAGGACAAGACGATCGAGGCCGGTGACACCGGTGCCGAGCCGCCGTCGCCGATCGACAAGGCCCGTCTGGCACGTCTGCACGTGCTGGAGGCGCAGCGCCTGATCCGGTTCATGCCGAAGGTCGTCATCTGCGTCGTGCCCGGTTGGGCTGCTGGTGGCGGTCACTCGCTGCACGCGGTCGCCGACCTCACGATCGCCTCGCGCGAGCACGCGGTCTTCAAGCAGACCGACGCTGACGTCGGCTCCTTCGACGGCGGTTACGGCTCGGCCTACCTGGCCCGTCAGGTGGGTCAGAAGTTCGCCCGCGAGATCTTCTTCCTGGGCGACTCCTACGACGCCGAGACGATGCACCGCATGGGTGCGGTCAACAAGGTCGTCGACCACGCCGACCTCGAGAAGGTCGCCCTGGAGTGGGGCGCCAAGATCAACGGCAAGTCCCCGACGGCCCAGCGGATGCTGAAGTACTCCTTCAACCTGCTCGACGACGGTCTGGTCGGCCAGCAGCTCTTCGCCGGTGAGACCACCCGTCTGGCCTACATGACCGACGAGGCCCAGGAGGGTCGCGACCAGTTCGTCGAGAAGCGCGAGCCCGACTGGTCGCCTTACCCCTGGTACTACTGAGCCTCTCGCTCACCCGAGCTGGACCGAGGGCCCCGACCTGCACGAACTGGTCGGGGCCCTCGTCCGTCGATCGAGTGCATCAGCACCACCGCCCACGGTCGGGCAGGGGCACACTGGCGCTGCACCGGACGGGCGAGGAGTAGGGGCAGGCCCCATGACGACCCACGTCGGTTCCGGGACAGCCTGCCGGTCCAGACCGGTTCTCGGCAGAGTGGACGCAGGCGGGGCCCCGTCCGGTGTGCTCCGGGCGGGGTCCCGCCGTGGTCGTTGGCCTCCCCGCCTCCGGTGTGAGCGGCGATCAACCGCCCCACCGGAATGCGCGTAGGGTCGCAAGACGGGGCCGTCCAGGTTCCCTCTCAGAGAGAAAACACATGAGCGACAAGTCGCCACGTCAAGGCATGACCCAGAAGTCCAGCAAGTCCATCAAGGAGAAGCGCGCCGACAAGCGCGACAAGGCAACTGCCGCCTCCGATGCCGCCAAGGCTGCGACGGTCAAGAAGAAGTGACGTCCTTGGGGCTCGGCGTCATCGGTTCCTCCTCGATGGAGAACGAGCGTCGGCTCCCTCTCCACCCGGACCACCTCCCCCTGCTGGACGCCGACCTGCGCGCCCGGATCACGCTCGAGCACGACTACGGCGCCCGCTTCGGCGTGGCCGATGCGGCGCTCGCTCCGTTCGTCGCCGGGTTCGCGTCGCGTGAGGAGCTGATCGCGACCTCCGACGTCGTCCTGCTCCCCAAGCCGCAGCTCACCGACGTCGCCGCGATGCACTCCGGCCAGGTCCTGTGGGGCTGGCCGCACTGCGTCCAGGACCGCGAACTCACCCAGCTCGCCATCGACCAGAAGCTGACGTTGATCGCCTTCGAGGCGATGAACCACTGGCGCCGTGACGGCAGCTTCGGTCTGCACGTGTTCCACAAGAACAACGAGATCGCCGGCTACAGCTCCGTGCTGCACGCCCTCGAACTGGCCGGCCTGACCGGTGACTACGGCCGCCGGTTGAGCGCGGTCGTGATCGGCTTCGGGGCCACCGCTCGTGGCGCCGTCACAGCACTCAAGGCCCACGGTGTGCACGACGTCGCGGTGCTCACCCATCGTGAGGTCGCGGCGGTCAGCTCACCGATCCACTCGGTGCTGATGCGGCAGTTCGACCACACGCCCGGCGACCCCGAGTTGAGCCACGTCATCACCGAGCGAGGTCGCGAACCCCTTGCGGCGTATCTCGCCGAGAACGACATCGTCGTCAACTGCACCCTGCAGGACACCGCGAACCCGCTCGTCTACCTCACCGAGGACGACGTCACCGCGTTCCGTCGCGGCAGCCTGGTCGTGGACGTCTCCTGCGACCGCGGGATGGGCTTCAGCTGGGCCCGCCCGACGACGTTCGACGACCCGACGTTCACCGTCGGCGACACCGTCACCTACTACGGCGTCGACCACAGCCCGTCGCACCTGTGGAACTCCGCGACGTGGGAGAACAGCAACGCGTTGATCCCGTTCCTGCGTCCGGTGCTCGAGGGCCCCGAGGCGTGGGACGCCGACCCGACGTTGAGTCGCGCGATCGAGATCCGCGACGGCCGGATCATCAACCCGGCGATCCTGGCGTTCCAGGGCCGCAGCCCGGCTGAGCCGTACGCGCTGGTCTGATCCCAGCAGCACGTTCTGTGGAGGATTGCTGTCACCTGGTGACAGCAATCCTCCACAGAACGGTGTGTTGCGTCCCCTCAGCGGAGACAACGACGGACGGACGGTCGCTGAGCGGACTCACCCCGGTTCCCTCATCCCGAGGACGGACGTACGTTCGTGGGAGGGAGCCGTACGAGCTCCGCCCCAGGAGATCCAGATGAGTGACAAGTCGCCTCGCCACACCATGAGCAAGAAGACGAAGTCGATCAAGGAGAAGCGCGCCGAGAAACGCGCCAAGGCCGCCCCGGCCACCGAAGCAGACAGGACCGATCCGTCACGCAAGAGGTGACGCACCGGTCCTGTTGTTGAGTCGGAGGCAGCGTGCCCAGTCGGCAGAGGGCCTAGTCGAAGAGCGCGCGCACGTCGTCGGCGTCGAGACCCGAACCGACAGCGCCCTCACCAGTGAAGACGGCGTCGAAGAGCGCGGCCTTGCGCTCCTTGAGCGCCATCACCTTCTCCTCGATGGTGCCGGCCGAGACCATCCGGTAGACGTTGACCGGACGCTGCTGACCGATGCGGTGGGCACGGTCGATGGCCTGGTTCTCCGCGGCCGGGTTCCACCACGGGTCGAGGACGTAGACGTAGTCGGCCTCGGTGAGCGTCAGACCGACGCCGCCGGCCTTGAGCGAGATCAGGAACGCGTCGCCGTCGCCGTTCTTGAACGCCTCGATCTCGGCGCCGCGGTTGCGGGTGGAGCCGTCGAGGTAGCGGACGGTGAGCCCGGCGTCCTCGAGGCGTTCGCGGGCCCGCTTGAGGAATGACGTGAACTGGCTGAACACGAGCGCACGGTGGCCCTCGGCGGCGAGTTCGGTGAGGTGTTCGACGAGGACGTCGAGCTTGGCCGAGCCGACCTCGTCGTGCTCCTCCGACACCAGTGCGGCGTCGAGGGAGAGCTGACGCAGGCGGGTGAGCGCGGTGAAGATCTGCACCCGGTTGCCGGCGAAGTCGTCGACGAGTCCGAGGATCGCCTGACGTTCACGCTGCAGCCAGGTGTCGTAGATCCGCTGGTGCTCAGCGCCCAGGGGCACCTCCAGGACCTGCTCCTGCTTGGGCGGGAGGTCGGAGGCGACGAGGTCCTTGGTGCGACGCAGCACGAACGGGCGCACGCGGGCCCGGAACCGGTCCATCGCGTCGGTGTCGCCACGCTTCTCCACCGGTGCGACGACCTGGTCGACGAAGGTGTGCGGCCACGGGTAGAGGCCCGGTGCGGCGATCGAGAGCAGCGCCCACAGCTCCATGAGCCGGTTCTCGAACGGGGTGCCGGAGACGACCAGACGGAAGGGCGCCTTGATCCGCGCGACCGCCTGGTAGGTCTTGGAGTGGTGGTTCTTGATCGCCTGCGCCTCGTCGAGCACGAGTCCGCCCCAGGTGCGGTGGGCGTACTCGTCGGCCTCCAGGCGCAGCAGCGTGTAGGAGGTGACGACGACGTCGGCGCCCTCGATCGCCTCGGCGAACGTCTCCTTGCGACGCGACGCGGAGGCGTCGACGACCTTCACCACCAGCCCGGGCGTGTGCCGGGCCGCTTCGGAGGTCCAGGCCGTCATGACGCTGGTGGGGGCGATGACGACGAACGGCGCGGCGCCGTGGGCGCGGGCGTGGCTCATCAGGGCCAGGGTCTGCAGGGTCTTTCCCAGACCCATGTCGTCGGCGAGGATGCCGCCCAGGTCGAGGCTCCACAGGTGGGCGAGCCAGTTGATGCCTTCGCGCTGGTAGGGGCGCGGCGTCGAGACGAGTCCGGCGACCTCCACCTCGGGCAGCGTCTCGTGCCCGATCAGTGCGCGGGCTGCTTCGACCCATTCGGCGGCGCGGGCGTCGACGATGCCGAGCTCGGCGAGTTCGGCCCACAGGCCCAGGTCGGAGTGCGCGACGCTGAACGCGTCCCCGCGTCCGCCCTCGATCTGTCCGGCAGCGGCGACCAGCGCAGCGAGCCGGCGGAACTCGGGACGGTCGGTGGGGATGTGCAGGCCCGAGGCGAGCACGAGCAGCGGCTGTCCGGTGGTGAGCGCGGTCAGCAGGTCGGTGAGCGGCACCTGCTCACCCTCGACCTCGATCACGACGCGCAGGTCGAGCCAGTCGGTGGTGGTGTCGTCCTCGTCGCCGTCCTCGGCAGGGCCGGTGGCGAACTCGAACGTGGGTGCCTCGGTGGCGGAACGGAAGTCGGGACGGTCGCCCGTCTCGACGACGTCGACGCCTTCGTGGGCTTCCAGTGCGGGGAGGTCGGTGGCGGCGAAGTCGACCACCGGGGAGCCGGTGACCGTGACGTGCGGCTGCAGGTGTGCGAACTCGGCGACCGCAGCCAACAGATCACGTTCGACGACAGGACGACGCACCGCGAGGGCGCGGTCACCGCCGACGATCGGGTAGGTGGAGACCTGGCCCGAGGCGGACTCGTAGCGCCAACGCCACGACACCTCAGCCGTCGCGCTCTCCCAGGCCACGACGGCCTCGAGGCGCGGAGCGGCCTCCTCGGCGATCTCGATCGCGGCGTCCGAGGACGTCACGACGAGCTGCTGACGCAGCCGTGGCAGGTACTCCTTCTCGAACGCAGCCTTGTCCTCGGCGGGGATCGCGAGGATCTCGCCGCGCTGGTGGACCTGCACCAACGCTTCGGGCAGACGTCGGGCCAGCGGCGCGAGCGTCAGGTGGACCTTGGGGTGTTCGGCGGTGGTGTTGGCGCGCACCGGGGTGACCAGCGCGGCGGTGTGCGGCACCTTGCCGAGCAGCAGGAGTTCGTCGTCGACGTGCAGGTGCGACTCGTTCCAGACACCGACGCGGAGCTGGGTGGCGCCCTTGGCGTTCTTGGCGTCTCCGTCGGAGTCGGCCTCACCGATGTCGACGACGGCCTCGACCGGGTCGGCGAGCCGCACCTGGGAGATCCGTTCGCCGCCCACCAACGCGATCCCGGCCTCGACGGCCTGGGCGAGCAGGTCCGGGAGCGCCGGACCGATGGTGGTGAGGTCGATGACGTCCTTGTTCACGACGCCGGTGACGGCCCGCACGAACCGGGACAGGACCGCGAGCTGGTCGAGGTCGTGAGCCTCGTCGACGGCGTGGTTCTCGGCGGTGGCCCAGCTGATGCCGGTCTTGATCCAGTTGTCGCGCGCGCCCTGACGCATCGGGCGCAGCCACAGCTTCTGCCCGGCGTCGGCGTGACCGCGGTAGCGGCGACGGGTGGGGACGGGGATCTCGAATTGCAGCGCGAGCTTCTTGCGCTCGGCGACCACCGGCTTCGCCTCTTCGAGTGGCGCGAGGACGGCGTCGAGGCTGCGACGCCACGCGGGCGGCGCGACGGTCGGCTTGAGGAGTTCGGCCTGACGGATGTCCTGCAGCACCGCGACGGCGTGCTTGCAGGCGTAGGCGACGGGGCAGTCGCACTTGGTGGAGATCGTGGCGCCGGCCCGGCCCTTGGCGGGCTTCACGGTGACGCGGACGCGGTAGGGCGCCGTGCGGGAACCGACGACGATGCCGCCGGCCTCGAACGCACCGTTCGCGAGGTCGGTGATCGTCACCTGTCGAACCCTGCGCGACGCTGAGTACCCGCGTCCTCGAGCGATCGTCCCCGGATCGAAGGTCGCGAAGAGTGCCACGTCGCTGATCGTCACTCTGGCCATCCGACAAGACTCCCACTTCGGGGGTGTTCGCTCCGAATACTCAGCCGCGCAGCCGGCGTGCAGTCGTGGTGTCGGCGGCGACCAGCGGGCAGTTCCCGCAGACGAACCCGACCGGCAACCGGTGGATCTGGCAGCACGAGGTCCGCATGATCCCGCGCGGCGTCTGCTCCAGAGTGCCGGTCAGCAGCGGGTGCGCGAGCACTCGGCTCACGACGGCTCCGGAGCGTTGCGTGAGCTGCGGCGTCGTCGAACGGACCACGTCGTGGGTGCCCAGAACGGCGGCGGCAAGGTTGCCGCGCAGCACCTTCTCCGGCACCCCGAACCGGGCGGCGAACGCGTCGGCGAGCGGGACGCAGATCCGTTCCAGGACCTCCTCGGCGCTGCTCACGCCGCTCCCCGCCCCTGCCCCCGGCCCGACCGGTGCGGTGGTCGCGATCTCCCCCGGCCCGCCCTCTCCTGGCCGGGCCGGACGCCAGAACGTCGTCGCGGGGTCAGCGACGTACCCCGTCAGTCCCGCAAAGTGTGGCGCTGCGGAGTGCTGGCCTGCGACTTCTGTGCCCACGGCGGGCGAGACCGCCCGGGAGAACAACCCGAGAACGACGGTCGAGGCGACCGCACGCAGGTCGGAAGCGGTACGTCCCAACGGACCGCGGACGGCCAGTCGGGCGTGGGCGTCGTCGACGAGGGCGTCGAGCCAGGCGTCGGAGCAGAACTCGTCGAACGTCAGCCAGCCCTCGTCCCGCCCAGGCGCAGACCTGAACTCCGCCACACCGAACCGTGCGACCCCGAACCAGGGTCCGTACGGCTGGGGTCGGGGCGGCTGCTGGGTCGCCGACGCGTGGTGCTCGTTCACGTCGGCGACCCTACGGCCAGATGCGGTCGAACCCGTCAGTCGTCGATCGGCTCCGGGAGGACGGTGATGCTGCGGGCGATCTCCTCGGCCTCGCCGAGGTGCGCGAAGTGCCGCAACACCACCACCGCCCGGTGTTCGGGCGTGAGCCGCTGCAGGCAGCGGGCCACCACGTCGGAGGTGTCCCCCTCGTCGGTGACGTCGGTGCGGGCCCGTTCGGGCAGCACCTCGGTGGGACGTTCGCCGTGCCACTTGCGGCGTCGGGCGGTGACGTGGGTGTTCATCAGGATCCGGTGGACGTAGGCGTCGGGGTTGTCGGTCCGGCTCACCTTGCGCCAGTTGGCGTAGACCTTCGCCCGTACGTTCTGCACCAGGGCCTCGGCGTCCGCGACCGGACTGCCCATCAGCACCGCCGAACGCACCAGGTGCGTCCACCGGGCCCGGACGTACGCCTCGAAGTCGTCGTGTGTCGACATCGCGCCCCCTCTCCACTGCTCAACTCTCGTGTCCTGCACACCGACCGACAACGTGGAGAGCCGACGACGTTCCGTCGGCCCGGACCTTTCATCTCCCGACGACGTCACCGCCGCGCCTTGCCGCTCAGGGGACGTAGACCTTCTCGAAGTCGCCGAGTTCGGGCACCACCGTGATCGCCGACAGGTCATCCTCGGGGAAGCGGTCGCGGTCGTACACCGTCAGCGTGACCTCGTCACCCGCGTGCACGGCGGTGCCGGGCACGGGTCTGATCTCGGCCAGCAGGACGTCCTGGGTGACCGGATCACCCACGACGCGCACCTGCAGCCCGGTCGCGAGGAGCGCGTCGAGGTAGCCGTCCGGCGACGACGTCACGCCGGGGACAGCCACGTGTCCGGGAGCGACGTGCAGGGTGTCGAGGAGTGCGTTCACGTCTGCCTCGTCCGCGGCGGCGGCCACCCGAATCGACACGCCTTGGTCAGGGACCGAGAGTCCGGCGAAGCAGCGGCGTTCGGTCGCGGGCGTGAACCCGTTGCCCGAGTTGGACTCCCCCACCTCGACGCAGGTGACGTCGCTGCGCAGCACCCGGTGGCCGTCCATCTCGACCTCTCGCACCGGTGAGCCGGAGTGTGCAGGGGCCTGGGCGCGCGCGTGGTCGTCGTTCCCGACCTCGAACGGGGTGAACATGACCTGCATCCCCGGAGGCCCGCCCGCACCACAGATCACGTCGACCATCGCCCACGTGGACACGTCGTACCGCTTGTCACTCTTCAGACCGGACGCGCAGCCGCGGCCTTCCTCCCAGTCGGTCCCGACGTCGAGGAAGACGTGCCCCATCCCGATCCACTTGCCCTGCGGCGTGGGCAGCGCGGCAGGACCGGCGTCGCTCCCGACCCGGCCCGAGACGCCGCCGAGCACCCCGACCACCGCGAGCACCACCGCGACCGAACCGGCCGTCGTGGCCAATGCACGCAGCCGTCCACGACGACGCCCGGCAGCCAGCACCTCCGCGACCCGCGGCACGTCGGCGGGAAGGTCCCGGACGCTCGCCGCCATCAGTTGATCGATCTGGTCGTCCCTCATGCCTGTCCCTCCAACGCCAACAGTCCCGGATCGGACGCGAGCGCTTTCATCGCCCGTGCCAACCTGCTCTTCACCGTCCCCGGCGCCACCCCCAGCACCTGCGCCATCTCGTGCTCGCCCAGGTGCGCGTAGTGGCGCAGCACCACCGCGAGTCGCTGGTCGGTGCCGAGTCGACCCAACGCCCGCAGCAGCGCGTCGGTGGTGTCGACGTTTCCGGTGCGGTCCGCGACCACCCCGTCGGGGACCTCGTCGCTGGCCTGCTCACGGCCCTTCTGTCCACGACGCGAAGCCAGAAACGCGTTCACGAGCATCCGGTGCAGGTAGGCGTCGGGGTTGTCGGCCCGGCTCACCTTGCGCCAGTGGACGTAGGCCTGAGTGAACGTCGTCTGCACGACGTCCTCGGCGTCCGCGTGCGTGCAGCCCATCAGTTGGGCCTGACGCACCAGCCGCGACCACCGCACGGTGAGGAAGTCGGTGAACTCCTCGTCCCTGCTCATGGGTGTCCTTCCGTCGCGACCGTCCGGAGTGGAGGCGGCCTTCACTCTGTTCGATGCCACGAACCGGCGCTGGGTTCCGTCGAAAATGTCCGTGGTCCCTGCCACGATCGAGGCGTGACCCCACCCCTGCCGGCCACGGCCACCGCCTCCGACGTCCGCAGCGCTCTGACGCGCCACGCCGACCCCGAGCGCGCCGTCGGGGTCGCGTCGTTCTTCCAGGCCAGGCCCGGCGGCTACGGCGAGGGCGACGTCTTCCTGGGGTTGAACGTCCCCACCCAACGCGGCGTCGCGAAAGAGTTCGCCGACCTGGCGTACGACGAGGTCCGCGACCTCCTGGACGACGTCGAGCACGAACACCGGCTCACCGCGCTGTTCATCGCGGTCGGTGCGTTCCGGAAGGCCGGGAAACCGCGCACCCGTGACGACGACGCCCGACGACGCTGGCACGAGCTGTACCTCGACGCCCTGCGCGCCGGCTGCATCGACAACTGGGACCTCGTGGACTCCTCCGTCGAGGCGCTCGTCGGGGAGCACCTACGCAGCCTCGACCCCGTCGGCAACGACACGACCCTGCTCACCGAGCTCGTCACCGACGAACACCTGTGGCGACGTCGGGCCGGGATCGTGGCGACGTTCGCGTTCGTCAAGGCCGGCGAGGCCGAACCCACCTTCGACGCCGCCGTCGCGGTCCTCGACGACCGTCGCGACCTCATCCAGAAGGCGTCGGGCTGGATGCTGCGCGAGGTCGGGAAAAGGATCAGCCGCGACCTGCTCGTGGAGTTCCTGACCGAGCACGCCGCAGGCATGGGCCGCACGACGCTCTCCTACGCCACCGAGCACCTCGACGCCTCGCTCCGGACGCACCTACGGCAACTCTGAGCCGATCAGTCCACCCGATCGCCGTCGCAGGTGAAGCGCGCCGGATCGTCACGGTCCTGCGGGTCGCGGGCGTCGATCCGGAAGCACTCCTCGCCCTCGGAGGCGATCCGGAGCCTGACCTGGTCCAGTTCGAGTGACACGGCCTCTTCACCGGCGACCGCCTCCTCCACGACGACCGGGTCGATCGCCTCCCACGCCAGCGGCGGGCGCTGCGACGCAGCGTCGCCGCTCACGGCCACCGCGCCGTTCCACTCCTCGGTGTTCACGTCGTAGTCCGAACGCATCGGACCATCGGGAGTGTCCAGGACCGCGACGGCGCTCTCCTCGGTGACGGTGAGTTCGTGGACCCCGGTCGCACCGAACCCCTCCGTGGCTGCCTCGATCATCGCGTCGAAGTGGTCGGAGTCGAAGAGCGTCCACTCCTCGACCTCGCCCACGGAACTGGGCGCGTCCCAGCCGGCGGAGTCCGTCTCGTCCTCGGTGTCGGTGCTCTTCCAGCCGAAGAGGAGCAGCAATCCGATCAGGACCAGGACCCCGACGACGATGCCCGCCATCACCTCACGGTCGTCGGTCTTCGCGGGCGTCGAACCGACCGCCGTCGGGACAGGGACCGGCACAGTGGGTTCCACGACCGGCACCGGAACCGGCGCGGGAAGGGGTTCGGGGCTCCACGCGACGCCGTTGCGTCCCTGCAGGTCACGCACCTCGTGCTCCAACTGAGCGAGTGTGCGGGCCTCGAGGAGCCGGTCCATCCGGGCGCGGTACTCGTCGACGTCGAGCTGGCCGTCGACCCACGCGTCCTCGACGAACTCGACAGCGCGGTCGCGGTCGACGTCCCGGGCCCTGATCTCGTTGTCCGCCACGGACGCCACGCTAGACCCTCCCGAGGGACGGTTGGCCTGACGACCTCAGCGGCGGGCAGTTATGTTCGTCCCGGCCCCTCGATGTGACGGAGGCCTCGTCCTGCGCCACGACGGCGCCGATCAGAGCAGGTGCACATGAAGGTCGTCGTCCTCACCGGAGCTGGCATCTCTGCGGAGAGCGGAGTCCCGACCTTCCGCGACTCCGACGGCCTGTGGGAGGGCCACGACGTCATGGAGGTCGCCTCGCCGGAGGGCTTCGACGCCGACCCGCACCTGGTGCAGACCTTCTACGACCTGCGCCGCGCTCACCTCGACAAGGTCGAGCCGAACGCCGCCCACCTCGCGCTGGGGCGGCTGGAACAGGCGCTGGGCGACGACCTCGTGATCGTCACCCAGAACGTCGACGACCTGCACGAACGCGGCGGCGCGAGCCGCGTCCTGCACATGCACGGCGAGCTGCGCTCGGCACTCTGCCTCTCCTGCGCGCAACGCTTCGGCTGGGACACGACGCTGGCCGACAACCCGCGCTGCCCGGGCTGCGACCGCAAGGCGTTGCGTCCCGACATCGTCTGGTTCGGCGAGATCCCGTACCACATGGACGAGATCCTCTTCGCCCTCAGCGAGGCCGACGTCTTCTGCTCGATCGGGACGTCCGCACAGGTCTACCCGGCTGCGGCGTTCGTCGAGTGGGCCGCCCAGCGCGGAGCCCGCACCGTCGAGCTCAACCTGGAGAGGACAGGTGCCTCGGAGTCGTTCGACGAGTCCCGTCAGGGGCGTGCCGGCGACCTCGTCCCGGTCTGGGTCGACGAGGTCATCGCCGCCCGCTGAGGACGCTTCGCCCGCCCCCGGCGAGGGCCCCGCGGGGCTGGTCCCGACTGCTACGGTCGCAGGCATCGGCCGCGGGGACATCCCGCCCAGGACGAGTGGAGACCACATGCTGCCCGCCGACGACCACGCCCTCACCGGGGACGAATCACTCGTCCTGCCCGCCTTCGACGCCCCGCCGTCAGACCCGATGACGTTGCTGGTCACGTGGCTGCGCGACGCCCAGGGACGGGTCGCCGAGCCACGCGCCGCGACCCTGGCCACCGCCGACGCGCAGGGCCGACCGTCCTCGCGGGTGGTCAAGGTCAAGCAGGTCTCCCCCGCCGGGCTGGTCTTCACCACCCGTGAGAGCAGCCGCAAGGGCCGCGACCTGGCCGTCAACCCGCACGCAGCGATCACCTTCCACTGGCGCGAGACGGTGCAACAGGTCAACGTCACCGGTCAGGTCGTGCTGCTCGACGACGACGCCTCCGACGCCCTCTTCGAGTCCCGCGGCCGGGAGGCCCGTGCCACCGCAGTGGTGTCGGTCCAGGGCGCGGTGCTCGAGGACGAACAGGCGCTGGCAGCGCGGGCCGAGGCCGCACTGCGCCGGCCGCACCTGATCCGTCCGGCGACGTGGCACGGCTACTGCCTCGTGCCCGAGCGGGTCGAGTTCTGGCAGGGGCGGGCGTCCCGGTTGCACCGCCGTCTGGAGTACGTGTGCGGTGAGGACGGCTGGATCTCGCGCCGTCTTCAGCCCTGACGCCCGCTCGTCACTCGACGACGAGCGTCGACGCCTGCCCCCGACTGCGCACCGCAGCCACCAGGGAACTCGCCTCCCCGCGGGCGGCCTCCACCACGTCTCGCGTCGCGACCGGCAGGGTGACGACGAAGGACGTGCCCTCTCCCAGCCTCGAGCGCACGTCGACCTTCCCGCCGTGACGGCCCACGACGCGCTGCAGGATGGCAAGGCCGAGTCCGGTGCCGGGCCGGTTGAACGCCGCAGGGTTCGTCGAGCGGAAGAACTCCGCGAACAACTGTTCCTGGTCGTTCTCCGAGATCCCGATTCCGGTGTCTCGGCAGGTCAGGACCACGCTGCCGCGAATCCTTCGCACGGCCAGCGTCACCTCGTCGCCGGCGTCGCAGTACTTCACTGCGTTGCTGAGCAGGTTGGTGATCACCAGAGAGAGCGCCTCGTGGTCTCCCAGGACGGTGACGACCCCCTCGACCACGAGGTCAAGGTCGACCCCGGCTCGGTCCGCGGTGACCTGGGCGAACTCCACGGCCTCCCGGGCGAGCGCACCGACGTCGACGAGTTCGCGTGAGACCGGGCGGTCGATGCTGTCGGCCTTGCTGAAGACCAGGAGGTCGTCGGCAAGCATCTCCAGCCGTTTCGCGCCGCGGTCGATCACTGCCAACGACCGGGGCACGTCGTCGCCTTCGGCCGTCTGGGCGAGTTCGACGTGCCCGCGGATCACTCCGATCGGGTTCTTGAGTTCGTGGGCGATCGTGGCGATCAGTTGACTGCGGCGGGTGTCGAGCAGTTCCAGTTCCCGGAGCACCCGCTCGTGACGGCTCATGGCCTGAACGTTCAGCACCACCCGAGCCAGGTCACGTCCCACCTCGACGGCGCCGTGGGACTCGCTCTCGGTCCAGCGCGGCTGCCGCGCCGAGCGGCAGATGGTGAAGACACCCAGGAGGCGGTTGTCGATGCCGATCGGGACCAGCACCATCGTCGTCTGGTCCGGCGATCCGGTGAGTCGCTCCACCTCCTCGGCATGACGCGCCGTGATCGCGTCCTCGCCCCAGACTCGGCCGTTCTCCATCATCACGACGTCCCGGTTGCGCAGAGCGCGCACCAACGCCCCGGAGATGTCCTCGTGCAGGGCCCCGCTGACGCCGACCACGCCGACCGGAGGTTCCTCGCCGTCGCCGACGAGGTTGACGAAGGAACGGTCGGCACGGAACGGGCCGGTCAGCTCGTCGCGGATGATCTCGACGAGTTGTTCGGGGGTGATCCGGCGGTCGAGGTCGCGGGCGAGTTCACGCATCGCGCGTCCCACCCGGTGCTGGGAGGTGATGAGTTCGTTCTCCACGACGACGAGGAGCGCGGACAGCGGCTGCTGCAGTTCGTCGGAGCAGCGGAGCAGTTCGTGCGGTGCGGGACGTAGCCCGGAGACGGGACCACTCAGGCTGAGGACGGCACGGAGTTCGCCGGCGGCGTCAACGACGTCGGCGAGCAGCAGGTCGGCGCTCGTCCAGGCCAGGTCGCCGGTGGCTGTGGGGAGGCCGTGCTCGTTGCCTTGCCACTCCTCGGCGCAGAAGACGAGTGATCCGTACCGGGCACCGCAGTGGAGGGCATGGAGGAGGGGGGTGGCGTCAGTGGCGCTGCCGACGACGTCCTCGGTCAGTCCGCGGGCGGCGACGACCTCCATCAGCCCGTCCCCACGCGGGACCAGGACCACACACGACGAGAACCCGGTGCGCCGCACCACGTCCCCAGCGATGTGCCCCACTGCACTGCGGTCGTTGGGTTGCCCCCACGTCCCCGCACGTACGTCCCCCGAGCCCGACACGTCTCTCCCCTTGCCCCCCAGCACCCAGCACCCAGCACCTGACAGAACGCGCCCGCAGGCCGCCTGACCTGTGACAACCGTGCCACGCCCCATGTTGCCTGTGCCACATTTTGGGCACCCGGATTTCTACCGATGGGTATACAGTCCCGCTCCATGACGCGTGAGATCTACGACGAGGACCATGAAGCGTTCCGTGCCTCGGTGAAGGAGTTCCTCGACCGCGAGGTCGTCCCGCACCTCGACACCTACGACGAGAACCACGGTCTGGACCGGGAGTTCTGGCTCGCGGCCGGACGCGCCGGCCTGCTCGGCCTGGAGATCCCCGAGGAGTTCGGCGGCTCGGAGGCGGGCGACTACCGCTTCAACGCGGTCCTCACCGAGGAGCTCGCCAAGGTCAACATGGCGCTGCCGTCGTGTCTGGGCATCCACGCCGACATCACCGCGCCCTACCTGGTGCACCTGACCAACGACGAGCAGCGCGCCCGCTGGCTGCCCGGCGTCGCGTCGGGCGAGATCGTCCTCGCGATCGGCATGACCGAGCCCGGCGGCGGCTCCGACCTCGCCAACCTCAAGACCACCGCGGTCAAGGACGGCGACGGCTGGATCCTCAACGGCTCCAAGACGTTCATCACCAACGGCGGCTCGGCCGACATCGTCCTCGTTGCTGCCCGTACCGCCCCGGAGAAGAAGGCCAAGGGCATCTCGCTCTTCGCCGTCGACACGAAGGCGCCGGGCTTCTCCGTGGGTCGTGTCCTCGACAAGGTCGGCCAGGACGGCTCCGACACCGCCGAGCTCGCCTTCGAGAACGTCCGCGTCTCCGACGACGACCTCGTCGGCCCCCTCGACACCGGCTTCATCGCGATGATGGAGTTCCTCCCGCAGGAGCGCCTGGGCACCGCCATCACCGGCGTCGCCCACGCGAAGCAGATCCTCGAGGAGACCATCCAGTACGCCAAGGACCGGGTCGCGTTCGGCGTCCCGATCGGCAAGTTCCAGAACACCCAGTTCCTGCTCGCCGAACTGGTCACCAAGATCGAGGTCACCGAGGCCTACGTCGACCAGTGCGTCATCAAGCACACCCGCAAGGAACTCACCGCGATCGACGCCGCCAAGGCGAAGTGGTGGGCCACCCAGGTGCAGTCCGAGGTCCTGGACCACTGCGTCCAGATCCACGGCGGCTACGGCTACATGAACGAGTACCGGGTCGCGAAGGCGTGGCGCGACGCCCGCGTCACCAAGATCTGGGCTGGTTCCAACGAGATCATGAAGATGCTGATCGCCCGCGATCTGGGGCTCTGAGCGCTCGACGCCGGAGTCCCCTGGACGTCGGGCGGTGTGGTGGGCCTGACCCCTGCACCGTCCGACGTCCACACCATGTCCTGAGCACGTCCTGACCACGTCCTGACCTGCCCGCGCGGCCGGTGCAGTTCAGGACTGCATCACCTTCGTTGCGCTCCTGCTCTCCCCGGGTGACGATGCCTCCATGAGCCACGAGATCGGCACCGACGACGCTCCGCAGCACTGGCACGACGAGATCTCCGCGCCCACCGGCAGCCGGCTCAACTGGCTGCGCGCCGCGGTCCTGGGTGCCAACGACGGGATCATCTCCACCGCGGGTGTCGTCATGGGTGTCGCAGGTGCGACCACCGACGAGACCGCGATCCTGTTGGCCGGCGTCGCCGCGCTGACGGCCGGAGCGATCTCGATGGCGGCCGGGGAGTACGTCTCGGTCTCCACCCAACGCGACTCCGAGCGCTCCATCCTCGCCCTCGAGGCACGCGAGCTGGAACGGATGCCGGAGACGGAGAAGGCCGAGCTCGTGGAGATGCTGCAGGAGAAGGGGCTCAGCGCAGCCACCGCCCAGCAGGTCGCCACCGAACTCCATGCCAACGATCCTCTGGCTGCCCATGCCGAGGTCGAGTTCGGGATCGACCCCGACGACCTCACCAACCCCTGGCACGCCGCTTGGGCCTCGATGCTCTCCTTCACTCTCGGCGCGCTGGTCCCTCTGCTCGTCCTGGCCCTGCTCCCGGCTGCGATCCGGGTACCGGCCACCGTCGTCGTGGTCGCGATCGCGCTGGCCGCCACGGGCGCGGGAAGCGCTCACCTGGGCCTCAGCCCCAAGGGCCGCGCCGTGTTCCGCAACGTCGTCGGGGGCCTCCTCGCGATGGGTGTCACCTACGCAGTGGGCATGCTCTTCGGCGTCACCGTCGGCTGACCTGGCCCGGCGTGACGAAGGCCCCGCACCTCCGAAGAGGTGCGGGGCCTTCTGGGCTCCCCTGAGGGGTCAACGGGGCCGCTCTCCCACGGCCCCGGGCGTCGGGGTCAGCCGACGTGGATCAGCCGAGCGCCTGGACGATCTTCTCGACCTGGTCCTTCGCGTCACCGAACAGCATGCGGCTGTTGTCCTTGAAGAACAACGGGTTCTGGACGCCGGCGTACCCGGTGGCCATCGACCGCTTGAAGACGATCACCTCGCGGGCGTTCCAGACCTCCAGCACCGGCATGCCGGCGATCGGGGAGTCGGGCTCCTCGATCGCAGCCGGGTTGACGGTGTCGTTGGCGCCGATGACGAGGACGACGTCGGTGTCGGGGAAGTCGTCGTTGATCTCGTCCATCTCCAGGACGACGTCGTAGGGCACCTTCGCCTCCGCGAGGAGGACGTTCATGTGGCCCGGCAGACGACCGGCGACGGGGTGGATGCCGAAGCGGACCTCGACGCCCTTGGCCTGCAGCTTGCGGGTCAGCTCGGCGACCGGGTACTGCGCCTGGGCCACGGCCATGCCGTAGCCCGGGGTGATCACGACGGACTTGGCGCCGGCCAGCAGGTCGGCGGCCTCGTCGGCCAGGATCTCGCGGTGCTCGCCGTAGTCGCGGGCCTCGGTGGACGCCGGGGCGTCACCGAACCCACCTGCGATGACGGAGACGAACGAACGGTTCATCGCCTTGCACATGATGTAGCTGAGGATCGCACCGGAGGATCCGACGAGCGCGCCGACGATGATCAGCAGGTTGTTGCCGAGCATGAAGCCGGCCGCGGCCGCGGCCCATCCGGAGTACGAGTTGAGCATCGAGACGACGACGGGCATGTCGCCGCCGCCGATGGCCGCCACGAGGTGGAAGCCGAGGAACAGCGCGAGCGCGGTCATGACGACCAGCGGGACGAGGCCGATGTACTCGGCACCGCCGGTGGAGTTCATGAACCAGATCATCAGCGCCAGCGAGATGACGATGACGCCCAGGTTGAGCCAGTGCCGTCCCGGAAGGACGATCGGGTTGGACTTCATCTTCGCGCTGAGCTTGAGGTTGGCGACGATCGATCCGGTGAAGGTGACCGCACCGATGAAGACGCCGAGGAAGATCTCCACCGCGTGCGCACCGTCGAGGTGCTGGGGCGCGACGAGGTAGGAGTTGAAGCCCACCAGGACGGCCGCGAGACCGACGAAGGAGTGCAGCAGGGCGATCAGCTCGGGCATGCCGGTCATCTCGACCGTCTTCGCCTTGCGGGCACCGATGGCACCACCGACCGCGATCGGGACGAGGATCAGCGCGAGCGTGAGGCCGACACCGTGGCCGAAGCCGAACTCGGCGTTCTGCAGGGCCAGCAGGATCGTCGCGACCAGCGCGATCGTCATGCCGACGATGCCGGCCTGGTTGCCGCGCTTGGCGGTCTCGTGCTTGGAGAGGCCGGCCAGGGCTGCGATGAAGCAGATGCCGGCGACGACGTACGCCCCCTGGATGAGGTTGTACAGCTTCTCGGAGGTCAGGAAGTCCACGTTCAGTCCTTCCTGAACATCTCGAGCATGCGGACGGTCACCAGGAAGCCTCCGAAGATGTTGATCGAGGCCACCAGGATCGCGACGACGGAAAGCGCCGTGACGGCGATGTTGTCGCTGCCGACCTGCAGGATTCCGCCGACCAGGATGATGCCGGAGACGGCGTTGGTCTCGGCCATGAGCGGCGTGTGCAGGGCGTGCGCGACGTTGCTGATCACGTAGTAGCCGACGAAGACGGCCAGCATCAGCACGGTCAGCTGGGTCAGCAGGCCGTACGACATGAACATCGCGGCCGCGCCGAAGAGCACTGCACCCGCGGCGGCTGCGTACAGCTTCACCTTCGGGTCGACGGGCTTCTTCTCCTCCTTGACCACCGGGGCCGGGGCCTCGGCAGCCTTCGGGGCAGCCGAGACCTGCACCGGCGGCGGCGGCCACATCGACTCACCCGAGAGGGTGACGGTGATGCCGCGCTGCACGACGTCGCCGTGGTCGAGCGTCAGGACGCCGTCCTTGGCGGGGGTCAGCAGCTTGAAGAGGTTGACGATGTTGGTGCCGTAGAGCTGCGAGGTCTGGGCGGCGAGGCGACCGGCGAGGTCGGTGTAACCCAGGACGACGACGCCGTTGTCGGTGACGACGCGCTGGTCGGTGACGGTCGCGGCGGCGTTGCCACCGTTGGCGGCAGCCATGTCGACGATCACCGATCCGGGCTTCATCCCGGCGATGGTCTCGGCCGAGATGAGCTTGGGCGCGGGACGGCCCGGGATCAGCGCGGTGGTGATGACGATGTCGGCGTTGCGCGCCTCCTCGTCGTACATCGCGGCGGTCGCGGCCTCCTGCTCGGCGGTCATCTCCTTGGCGTAGCCGTCGGTGGAGACCTCCTGCTCCATCTCGACGCGCACGAACTCCGCGCCCATGGACTCGACCTGCTCGGCGACCTCGGGACGCACGTCGAAGGCGCGCACGATCGCGCCCATCGACGAGGCGGCACCGATGGCGGCCAGTCCGGCGACACCGGCTCCGACGACGAAGACGCGCGCAGGGGCGGTCTTGCCGGCGGCGGTGACCTGGCCGGTGAACATCCGGCCGAACTCGTGGGCGGCCTCGATCACGGCGCGGTAGCCCGCGACGTTGGCCATCGAGGACAGGACGTCCATCGACTGGGCGCGCGAGATGCGCGGGACGGCGTCCATGGCGAGGGCGGTGACGCCGGCGGCCTGGAACTTCTCGATCAGCTCGGGACTTCGGGCCGGAGCCATGATGGAGACGACGGTGGCCTCGCGGCGCAGCCGTCCGATCTCCTCGTCGTTGGGGGCGTTGACCTTGACGACGACGTCACTGGCCCACACCTCGTCGCCGGTGGCGACGGTGATGCCGGCGGCGGTGAACGCCTCGTCGGACTGGTCCGCCAACGCTCCTGCGCCGGACTCCACGACGACGTCGTAGCCCAGCTTCTGGAGCTGTTCTGCGGTCTTCGCAGTGGCCGCGACGAGTGACTCGCCGGGCTTCGTTTCTCGCGGGATGCCGATCCGCACGACTACCTCCTGTTCGGATCCGGCCCCGGAGTGTGGGTAGGCCGAATCCAGCACAAGGTACCCCCATCCGAGGGGGGCGCCGCGGGGGTCTCAGGTTACGCGCGAGTTACACAACCCTCACAGGCGTCATTTCGGCAACGAAGTGGCGCATCCCACACGATTGTTTCCGTCCAGAAATACCACAGCGCCGGACCCGTTCGGGTCCGGCGCTGTGGTGTTCAGCTGGGCGCCTGGGCGACCCGTGACCGGGCCGCTCGCGAGGCTGGGTCAGTGGGCGACGCCGTAGAGGCGGTCGCCGGCGTCACCGAGACCGGGGACGATGTAGCCCTTCTCGTTGAGCTTCTCGTCGACGGCGGCGGTGACCAGGGTGACGGGCACCTCGAGGTCGGCCATCTCGTTCTCGAGGACGGCGATGCCCTCGGGCGCAGCGAGCAGGGTGATGGCGGTGATGTCGTTGGCGCCGCGCTCGACGAGGAAACGGATCGCCTGCGCGAGGGTCGCACCGGTGGCGAGCATCGGGTCGACGACGTACACCTGACGACCCGAGAGGTCCTTGGGGAGACGGTCGGCGTAGGTGGAGACCTCGAGGGTCTCCTCGTCGCGGACCATGCCCAGGAAGCCGACCTCGGCGGTCGGGAGCAGACGGACCATGCCGTCGAGCATGCCCAGACCGGCGCGCAGGATCGGGACGACCAGCGGGGTCGGGGTCTCGAGCTTCACACCGGTGGCCGGGGCGACCGGGGTCTTGATCTCGACCTCACGGACGCGGACGCCGCGCGTGGCCTCGTAGGCCAGCAGCGTCACCAGTTCGTCGGCGAGCCGACGGAACGTCGGGGAGTCGGTGTTCTCGTCCCGCAGCGTGGTGAGCTTGTGGGAGACGAGCGGGTGGTCGACGACCTGGATGCGCATGGACCCCAGCCTAGTCGACCCGACCGCGTCTCCCGGAGCCGAAGAACGCCCCCTCCCCTTGGCCGACGGTCTCGGTTCTGTCACGCTTGGCGAGGACGCCGTCCCCGGCGCCCGTCTCGGCCACTTCAGCACCTCCAGCACACCCCACGCGTGCCGTCCTCGACTCCGGAGCAGCCATGACCGAGCTCGACCCCCGCCCCGACGTCCCCGACCTCGACGAGTCCGAGCCGGTGGACCTCGCTTTCGCTGCGTTCCGCGTCGGCGGGCAGTGGCAGGTGGATGACCTGGACGACGACGACGTCGAGTCGGTCGCCACCCTGGGTGCAGCCCTGCGCGAGTTCGACGGCGACGCCGGAGCACTGGCCCTCGTCACCGTCGACGACGACTTCTTCGTGCTGGTCCGCGTCGACGGCTCCCGGACCCGGGTCCTGCTCTCCGACGTCACCGCGAGCACCGAGTGGGACCTCGCCGCGTCCGTGCTCGACCACCTCGCCCTGCCCGACCCCGACGAGGACGACGACGGCCCGGCCGGCGACCTCGGGATCGTCGCCGACCTCGGCATGCACCCGGTCGACATGGGTGTGCTGCTCGACGACGTCGAGCTCTACCCTGACGAGATGCTCTCCACGATCGCCACCCGCCTCGGCTTCGGCCGCGAGTTCGACGAGGCCGCGGGCCTCGACTCCCTCTGAGCCGTGCTGCACGAGCAGTGGGAGGCCGCGATGCGGCTCGCCCTGACACAGGCGCACGAGGCCCTGGCCACCGACGACGTCCCGATCGGTGCGGTCGTCCTCTCCCCCACGGGTGAGCCGATCGGTTTCGGTCGCAACGTCCGTGAGGCCGACGCCGACCCGACCGGTCACGCCGAGGTGGTGGCGCTGCGTCAGGCGGCGCAGGCCGTCGGCGAGTGGCGCCTGGAGGGCTGCACCCTGGTGGTGACGCTGGAGCCGTGCACGATGTGCGCCGGCGCGGCGGTGCTCTCGCGCGTGGAGCGGATCGTCTTCGGTGCCTTCGACGACAAGGCCGGAGCCGTCGGGAGTCTGTGGGACGTCGTTCGGGACCGTCGCCTCAACCACCGCCCCGAAGTGATCTCGGGCGTCCTCGCGGACGAGTCGACCCGCATGCTGGTCGACTTCTTCTCCCAGCACCGCTCCTGACCTGCGACGACGCCTCCGACGGTGGCCGGCGTCGTCACTTCGGCGTGACCCCGGATTACCCATGAGGGCCTCTCTCCAGTAACGTTCCTCTCGGTGCCGTGTCCGAGCGGCCTAAGGAGAACGCCTCGAAAGCGTTTGTGGGGGTGACTCCACCGAGGGTTCAAATCCCTCCGGCACCGCCATGGAGAAACCCCGCTGGTTCGCCAGCGGGGTTTCTTTGCATTTCCGCGCCCACCCGGGCGGGCGGCGACGTCAGGCGGCGGCGAAGGCGATGACGACGTACCAACCGTCCCCGGCCCGGTGCGCGACGCCGACGGACATGACGCGCTCGGAGCCGAAGTCGTCGAGCAGGACGTCGTCATGGGCCCACCAGGAGGTGAGCTCGGCGAAGGCAGCTGCCGCGACTGCAGACGGGGCGGCGTCGGGGCCGAGGTCAGTGACGTGGGCGATCGCTTCCTGACGCACGACGTCGGGAGCCTGGTCGACGCAGGCGATCTGGAGCCGGACGTGACCGGGCCCCTGGACGCGCCAGTCCGGGGCGCCGGAGTGGACGAAGAAGCCGGTGGTGGCCATCCGGTCTGCGAAGTAGGTGGCCCAGTCGTCGAGGCAGACGTTCGTGCCGGCGGCTCGACGGCCGTGGGCGGCGCGGTAGGTGACCACGGTGCGGCCGAGTTCGTCGCGCACCGCGCTGGATCCTGCAAGTGGGACGACGGGAGCGGCGGGAAACGGCGTCACGCGCCTCACGGCCGGCGCCTTCGCGGCCCGGGCGTTCACGACGACGCTGCGGCTGACGGTCCGCTTCGTCTGCTTGCCGGTGACGACCACCCGGAACGTCCGACGTCCGGTGGTGGTGACGGGCCGGGCGAACCGGAACGTCCCGTTCCCCTTCACGTGGGATCGGGCGACGGTGCGCCACTTCTTCGACGTGGTCTTCGTCTGCAGCGTGACGGTGCGGGCCGTGCGCGCCTGACGTGGCACGGCGATCCGGCCGGTGACGGCGACGGTGCTGCCGACGACCGGGCGAGCCTGGGAGATGCCCAGGTTCTTGACCTGCACGGTGGTGGCCGATGGCGCGGCCTGCGCGGGCCGTGCGGCAGCCGGGTTCGGGGACGTCATGACCAGCGAGACAGCGGCTGAGCCAACCACGGCTGCCGTCCACCTGCGCAGAACTCCCAGTCCCCCCAGACCGTTGCGCACCATGACGTCCTCCGAACACCGACGAGTCGCTGACTCCGGTTCAGCCGACACCCCGACAGTACGTGCGTCTTGGGCCTCTCCGACTCCCCGAAATCAGGCAACTACTGCCGCAGCCAAGGAGCGGTACGGAGCGTCAGGCGAAGGAGAGGAAGAGCTTCTCCATGCGCGCGGTGTCGACGGCGTCGGCGTCACCGTCGGCGGCGCGCATGCACTCCTGCATGCCGGTGGCAACCAGCGCGAAGCCGGCCTTGCTGAGTGCCTTGTTGACCGCTGCGAGCTGGGTGAGCGCGTCCTCGCACTCGGCCCCTTCCTCGAGCATGCGGATCACGGTGGCCAGGTGGCCGTGGGCCCGCTTCATCCGGGTCACGACGGGCTTCACATCGGCGGCGTCCAGCTGCACGGTTCCTCCTCGACAGGTTCCCGTCCACCCTACAACCCCCTGGGGGGATTGCTCGACACGCGTGCTCCGGCATTCACGCACACCTGCGACAACGCCCCTCGAAGACACCCGCGATGCGACTTCAAACATGAATTCAAAATGTTTTTTTTCGACACCTCCGGAACCGAGTTCCAGCTATCCTCGTCGGCATGAACGAAGAGAAATTCTCCCTGTTCTATCAAGACACTGAATCCACCATTTATGCATTCATCTCGAGACACTTCGACTTCCAGACCACGCAGGACATCTGCGCCGACACCTTCGAAAGTCTCTGACGCTCCAGGGAACGAATTCCCGAACAGCGCCCCCAGTGGCGCCCCTGGGCCATCGGCGTGGCCCGCAACAAGGTTCTCCAGGAGTTCCAGCGCCGCACACGCAGACACCACGACCACCGCTTCCTGAGTGACTGGGACGAGATGCAGCCCGTGGGCGAGGGCGACGTCTCCGCGGACGTGGCCGAGCGCGATCGCGCACACCTCACCTACCAGAGCCTGAGCAGCACGGAGAAGCGGCTCTTCGAGGTCGCCTTCATGCAAGGACTCGCCCCCTCACATGGTGCCGCCAGACTGGAGATCTCCCCCTCCTCCTTCACCACGAAGGTCTTCCGCCTGCGCCGCCGGATCGCCGCTCTGCAGGACGCCGACTGACATTCCCGGGCGCCCCCCGTGCCCGCGGGGGCGCCCGCCACGGGCACGCCGAAGGGGCGGCGCCCGACAGCCACCAGGCCGTCACGAACGCCGCCCCACCTGCACGAATGCCACCTCGACACGCGCACACGACGGATGGGCGCCGAGAATCCTCGGCGCCCATCGGCTCAAATCAGGTCCACTGGATCGAGCTGGCCTTGTCGTTCCAGGCGGAGAGGTTGTAGTTGCCGCTGTCACCCGCGTCGAACCAACCGTCCGCGCCACCGCTGCGGTCGCCGAGGAAGTTCGCGTACTGGAACAGCGCAGTGTCACAGCTGTTGTAGTCGGCGATCGAGGACGCCCTGTTGTCGAAGTCCTCCTCGGCCAGCGAACGCTCCGTGTAGTCGAGGTTGGCGTAGGAGGCAGTGCACTGGGCGCCACCCTTGAACTTGATCCAGTAGCCGCCCTGGTTGGCGTTCTGCCAGATCGTTCCGATGTTGAGGCTCGTACCGGAGGCACCGGTGTCCGGGTGCAGGGTCTGGTTGCCCGAAAGAGCGTGGGCCGACTGCGGGACTCCCGCAATGGCCAACATCCCCAGAGCGACACCAACAGCAGCAGTGATCTTCTTGTGCGACATTTTTGCTCCAATCTCGAGCCGACTCTTCTTTGTGGCCGGACCTTCAATCATTCATCGCAAGAAGAGGCTTTGGATCACACCGAGATTCGAATTCTTTTGCATTTTCTTCGACTTCCCCCGGATCACACGACAAGAAGTAAAAGGGCAGCGTTCTCGACGGAAATGAATCAATGAGGAGATTCACTTCCGTCAGCGGCGCAGCTCCTCACGGTCGTTCCGTGTCGCGGCGGCGGTCCTCGTCAGTCGCGCCGGAAGGCCTCCACCGGCTCGATCCGTGCGGCGCGCAACGCCGGGTAGACGCCCGCCAGGAGCCCGGCGAGAGCACCGAGCACCGGAGCGCCCATCACGATCCAGGGCGACAACAGCGCCGTCCAGTCCCTGGCCAACGCCACCGTCAGGGTCACCAGCGTCCCGAGCATCGTCCCCAGCAACCCACCGAACGTCCCCAGCAGGATGCTCTCCAGCAGGAACTGGGTCCCCACCTGAGCCGGAGACGCCCCCAGCGCCCGACGCAGTCCGATCTCCGGGATGCGTTCCAGCACCGCCACCAGCGTGGTGTTGGCGATCCCCACCGCACCGATGAAGAGACAGATCCCGGCCAGCGCAACGAACAGTGCGTCGAGATCTCCCGAGACCGTCTCCCGCAGCTTCCGCGGATCCAGCGGAGCCGTCGCCCGGAGGGCGGTCGGGTGGTCGGGACGCAACGCCACCGGGACCTGCTCCGCGACCTGGGCAGCCGCCCCCAGACTCGTCTCCACCAGCATGCGGTCCGTCCCTGCGGGCTCACCCCAGCGGGCAGTCACCCGGTCGGCCGGGACGATGACGGAGAGCAACGAGTCGGTCAGCCGCTCCGCGTCGTCGACGATCCCGATCACGGTGAACGGGACGTCGTCGACGAAGACGGCCGGAGCGGTCTCCAACGGCCCCAGCGCCAACTGGCGGTGGATGCTGCGCCCCACGACCGCGACGTCGTGCTCAGCCAGGGCCTCGTCGAAGACCCTGCCCTCCACCTGCGGGCGCACGACGTCCCACAGGCCGGGCGACGCAGCCGTCACCGAGATGGCACCGCTCTGCGCCGGCACCCCGCTGCCCGGCGCTCGCGCACCGACACGGACGCTCGCGCCGAGGTCCCAGAGCCGGCCTGCGCCGACCACACCGTTGATCCGGGCGACCTGCTCCTCCGTACCCGAGGGGAACTCCGACGACACCCGCCCCGAGACCGGGTCAGCGACACCGTTCGACTCGACGCTGACCTCGGTCGCCGACAAGGCGTCGAACCGCTTCGAGATCTGGCCGTCCGCAGACCCGGTGATGCCCAGGACCGCCACGAACGAACCGACGCCCAGCAGCGTCCCGAGCGTCGTCAAGGCTGACCGGCCCGGTCTCTGGAGGATGCCCGCGAGCCCCTCGGCCAGCAGCATCCGCAGCGGGATCCCCCCACCCTTCACGAGGCCCACGACGCCGCCTCGGGCTCCTCGAGAAGACCGTCGCGGATCACCACACGGCGTGTGCCCTCGGCAGCAACCGCGGGGTCGTGGGTGATCAGCACGATCGTCGTGCCGCGAGAGTTCAGCTCCCGGAACAGCCCCAGCACCGCACCGGTCGTCGTCGAGTCGAGGTTGCCGGTCGGTTCGTCGCACAGCAGGATGCTCGGTCTGGTGACCAGTGCCCGCGCCACCGCAACCCGCTGACGCTCACCGCCCGACATGTGCGACGGCAACGCCTGGCGACGGTGCCCCAGACCGACGTCCACGAGCGCCTGCTCGGCACGCTCCTGCTGTTCCGCCCGCGGCACCCCCTGGTACGCCAGCGGCAGCATCACGTTCTCCACCGCACTGCGGTGGCGCAACAACTGGAACGACTGGAACACGAAACCGATCCGGGTGCCCCGCACCCGCGTGCGCTGCCGCTCCGACAACGCCGCGACGTCCTCCCCGTCGAGCAGGTAGACCCCTTCCGACGGACGGTCGAGGAGCCCCAGCACGTTGAGCAACGTGCTCTTGCCCGAGCCCGAAGGCCCCACGACGGTGACGAAGTCGCCCGCCCGGACCTGCAGCGAACAGGGACGCAGCGCCCGCACCGGAGGGTGCCCCGGGTAGGTGCGCCCCAGCGCGACGAGTTCCACCACCGCAGGCGTCACGAGACACGTCCTTCGCCCACGACCACTCGCTGGCCCGCCGCGAGGTCGCCGGCGACCTCGACGAAGCCACCGCCCACCACGCCCGCGCGAACCTTCACCCGACGCTGTGATCCGTCCTGGGACAACACCGACACCGACGTCTCACCGTTGGCGCTGGTGGTCAGCGCACTCAACGGCACCGCCAGCGCGGCCGCAGCACCGGCGCTCTTCACCACCGAGACCTGGAACTCCGTGCCGGCCAGCCCGAAGGCGAGCCGGTCGTCGGGCTCGATCCGTACCGGCACCGACAGGCCCCCGGAAGCGTCACGCACCGCGGCACCCACCCGGACGACGGTGCCTGCGACGTTCTTGCCCGTGCCGGGGTCCGTCAGGTCGGCGCGCTGTCCGACCTCGACGAGAGCCGCGTCCGCCGGGTTGAGCTGGGCGACGACCACCGGAGCGGTGTCGCTCAACGTGAGCGCACTGCCACTGAGCGTCGATCCCACCTTGACCCGCACCGCAGAGACCCGGCTCGGCAGGCGCGGCACGAAGACCACCTCAGCCATCGGGACGGTGACGGCGGCAGCCATCTGCTCACGCAGCACGACCGCCGGGTCGCGCACGACCTCGGCAGACGCATCGCCCTCCTCGCCGTCACCGTCCCGAGCCGGCGTCCGACCTGCGTCAGCAACAGGTGCGTCACCGGCCGCCGCAGCGACCTCCAGCGAGCCGACCGGCGTGTGACCGGCCGCTGCGTACCAGCGCGTCACCGCAGCCTGGGTCGAAGGACCGAACACTCCCACAGCGTCCGTGTTGCGGTGTCCCAGCGCCGCCAGCGCCTGCTGGAGCTGACGGACGTCACGTCCCTGGTCGCCCCTGCGGATCTCGCGGAACATCGGGACCTTTCCCTCGAGCACGAACACCGGACGCCCCGACACCTCGAGCAGCATCTGTCCGCTGCGCACCCGGTCACCGGAACCCACCTCGAGCTCGGTCACCACCGCGCGCGCCGCACCTGCAGGCGCTTCCGGAGCGACAGCCGTGCGCCGCGGAACCTTCACGGTGCCGCGCGCCACGATCTCGTCGCTCACCTCCTGCCGCACGACCTCGGCGCTCAGCACCGAGCGCGGCGGCGGCGCCGCGTCCGCAGCCTCCTGGGCGGGCGAACGCACCAGACGCATCGCGCCCAGGCTGACGGCCGTGCTGAGAACGGTCAACGAGACCAGCAGCACCAACGCGCGTCGGCGGGAGCGGGGAGCCTGCTCGTCAAGGCCCTCGAGCGCGTCAGCCACGCCCCGCACCGCCCGTCGCACCGAGTGCCTCGGAGACGGAACGGACCCGGGTCTCGTGCCACTCCTTGGCAGCCGAGAAGCCTTCGGGGTTGCGCTCGACGGCCTCACGCTGGAGCGCCGTCTCCACGGCCATCCAGACACCGACCAGGTTGGTGCGCTCTCGGCACTCGACGTCGTCGACGGCCGTGCGCACCTCGTCGCCACTCACCTCGGTCGGCCAGTCCGCGTTGTTCGGCTCCCACGGCGACGAGTACTCGTAGCCCTTCTCCTCCATGCAGTCCGACCACTCCTGCCAGGTCGTCTGCACCCGCTCGTCCTGCTCGGCCTCGGCGTAGATCCCGGCCCCGAGGTCCTGGACCAACGACGGCTCGTCGCCACCCAACTGCGCGTTGACCTCGGCGTAGCAACCGCCCACGGGGACAGCACTCAGGTCCGCACCGGTCACGCCCGTGACGTCACCGGTGAGAACCGCCTGCTGCAGCGGGGTCGGGTCCCAGCCGTTGCGCGGAGCCGTCTCGGCGGAGGAGAGCTCGGGCCGGTAGCCGTGCGTCTGGGCGCGGCGGCCGTCGATGATGCCGTAGCGGCGAGCGTTGAGTTCCTCCAACGCCGGGTTCTGGCCCACCGGGACCTGAACGGGCACGCCGTACTTCTCACCGCACTGCGAGAGCAGCATGCTGATCGCCTGGAGGTTGAGCCGGTCCTGCTCGGTGCTCAGCGAGTAGGCGTCGAACGGCAGCACGATCTGCTCCTTCGACGTGACAGCCGGGGCGTCGTTGACGTCCAGCGGAGTTCCGTCGTCCGCGGCGTTCCCGCTGCAACCGGCGGCAAGGGCCAGCAGAGCCGCGACGGCGGCAAGGCGGACTGCTCGAGAGGTGCGCATGGTGTTCCTCTGCTTCCGGTTCGTCACTGCGGAACCTGGTCGGTGAACTCGTCGACGTACTCGACGACTCGGACGGGCGAGGCCTGCCCCGGGTACTCGTCCGGGGAGACGAGACCGAGGAGACGGTGTGTGCTGGGGTCGAAGACCAAGGTGTCGCTGCCCGGGAACGCGATACCGACACCGTTCACGCCACTGGGCAGGGTGATCGACGGCTCGAGGCTCGACCCCTCCAGCAGGCAGAGGGCGCGCAGCAGGGACACCTTGAGGTCGTCCGGGGCTCCGGGAGCGATGAGGATGTCAGCGGCGTCGGTGAAGGCCTGCGAGTCGGCAGGATTCGCGCCGCGCGGGTGCTCACGCAGATGGTCGATCAGGGCACGGGGATCACGCGGGTGGTCGTCGTAGTGGTCAGGCGCGGAGACGCTCCAGCCGTCGGCGAACTGCCCACCCGGGGCACGCCTGGTCTCCTCCTTCGGCGCATCTGCGACGGACCGTGCCGCCTCGCTCTGGAACGAACGCGGCGTGGTGGTCACCCGCACCACCCAGTCGCCCGCACCCGACGTGGGGATCCAGGTTTCCACGACCCGTTCCTCCTGCCACAGGAGCGGAGCACCCCGGCCGTCCCGGATCAGTTCGCGATCCTGGTCGTAGGCGCCACTCCAGGTGACGGCGACACTGCGGACGCGGCGGTGGGCACCCGTCCCGACCGGCTCCGACACGTTCTGGGCGGCGGCGTTGAGCACCTGGACCACAGCAGCGTCGGCGTGCGGCGTCGCGAAACGAGGAGCTGCGGCACCGAGGAGCCCGACGATCACCGCGGCCGCGGCCGCGAGCGCAACCACTCGGTGAGCACGACGGGGGCGCATCTCGGTGATCGGTTCGGACACCACCAGGACGGGCTGGGCCGGAGGCTGCTGGGCGGCCTGCAGGGACAGGTACTGGTCCAGGGTGCGTCGGGCCCGCGCCAGCGACAGGTCGTCCTTGGCCTGCTCGCTCGGGGGACGCTGCTCCTCGAACCACTCCAGTGCGTCACGCATTCCAGGTCCCTTCGGTCAGGTCCGACAGCGAGGTCGCGACGGCGGCACGGGCGCGACTGAGCCGCGACTTGACCGTGCCCACGGGGATGCCGAGTGCCTCGGCGATCTCGGGGTTCTTCAGGCCTTCCCAGGCGCTCAGCATCAGCACGTCCCGTTCGGCCGGACGCAGCCGAGCCAGGGACTCCCCGATCACGGCACGCGTGTGGGGAGAGTCGACGCGGGCGAGCACCGCGTCGATCTCGTAGTGCCCCTCGAGGGAGACTTCGCGGCGTCCGCTGAGCCGCGCCGTCAACGACGTGCGGCGGGCCTCGGTGCGCCAGTGTCCCCGCGCCAGGTTGGTTGCGATGCCCAACAGCCACGGGAGCGCGCTGGAGGCGTCGGCACGGAACCCGTCACGGCGTTCGAAGGCGGTCACGAAGGTCTGCGCCAACAGGTCGTCGGCCACCACGTCGGGGACTCGGGTACGCAGGTAGGACTGCACCTTGGTCGCGTGGCGTTCGAACAGCTCCCCGAAGACGGACGGGTCGTCGAGCGAGAGACGGATCAGTTCTCCGTCGTCGCTGCCGCCGACGTGCTGATCACGTCCGTCGGGTCGTTCCACTGTTGTCCTCACATCAGGTATTGCCCCCGGAACGACTCCGGTTCCCGATGACGACAACTTTTCTGTTCAGCATGTCCGAGGGCGTCCCCGTCAGTGTGCAACCGGACGCACCCTGCGCACCGAGGAACCCGTCACCTGAGCCGGTGACGGGTTCCTCGACCAGACCCCTGCCTGCAGGGTCACCAGAGGCTGGAGACCCAGTGGCTCCCGGCCCGACCTGCCTTCACTGCGCTCTCCCAGCACACACCCACCGTGAGCAGCACTGCTCCGGCGACGGTCAGGTTGATCCAGCCCGGCACGTAGGAGACCCACATGCCGCCCCAGGTCCACCCGACCACGCCGAGCGCGACGGCGCCGAGGACCACCGGCGCCATCCAGCGGTAGGCGCATCCGGCGAGCAGCAGGATCACTGCGCCCAGCGTGACCAGCAGGGTGCGGGCGTCGTCGTCCCCGACCAGTGAGATCAGCAGGCTCGGGTAGAGGCCGACCATGATCGGAACTCCGACGACGGCCCAGCTGGACCGGGCGCCGCCCGTCAGCTTGCGGACGATCCCGACGGCGAGCCACCCCAGCATCGGGACCACGAAGTAGGCCTCGACGAGGTCGACGTCGGCCTCGGCGAGTTCGAGGACGACGGCCCCGGCAACCAGTGCGACCGCGATGTCGGCGGAGAAGAGACGACGCGGGGCGCAGGCGTGCAGGACCAGGCCAGCGGCGAGCACCGCCGCGACCACCTGCAGCTCCCCCTGCCCGGTCATTCCGGCGGCGACGAGGGCGACCAGACCGTAGACCGCAGCAGCCCCGAGGTGCAGTGCCTCGACGTCACCGCCGGAAGTGGCGGCACCCCGGCGCTCCGCCAGCGCGGTCAGCGTCGCGGCGACGAGGGCGGCAACAGCGAGGGCCGTCGTCGGGAGGAGTGCGTCCTCGAGCGACTGCTGCCGCATCGAGGTGGCCAGTCCGACACCTGCGAGCACCCAGCTCGCAGCCACCCAACCGGTCGCGTTCACCGAGCGCAGAGCCCGGACCACAGCCGTGACGAGGAGACCGGCGACGGGCACGGCGGGCGCCCACCAGGCCATCTCGCCGGCGTACTCCTCGCCGTCGAGCAGGGCCGGCATGGAGGTCGCACCCGAACCGTCGAGGACCAGCAGGAGCAGCCAGAGCCCGGCAGAGGCGAAGCCCAGCAGGTGCGCGGCGAGTTCGAGGTGACGGGCCGAGGCCCGCGCCGGGGCGACGAGACCGGGGGCGATCACCAGGACCACGAGCGCGACGGCGACGACGACGGCCACCCCGAGCAGCCAACCCCGCGGGGCAGCCCAGATCGGGACTCCGACGACGGCCGCGAGGGCGATCCCTGCGAGCCACCACCAGGTCGGGTCGAGGGCGACACCACGACGACGCAGCACCGCGCATCCGACCAGCACTGCTGCGGGGAGGGGAACGAGCACCAGCGTGGCGAGCCAGCGCGAGTCGTCACCACTCGGGCCGTAGGCCACGACCAGCGCGAGGAACCAGTGGGTCGCGACCGACAGGCCGCCGAGGATCAGGGCGAGCCAAGCCGGGGCACCGAGGCGGGGCTTCGCAGCACCGTCCGCGGACCCACGGAACCGCTCGTAGGCCTGAGCGGCGAGGGCGACCAGGCCACCCCAGAGTCCGACGACGAGGGCGACGGCGCTGACCTGCAGCAGGCGGGCCTCGTCGCCCAGGGAGTAGAGCGACCAGGCCGATCCGGCGGCGAGCAGCGCCGCGACCGGGCGGTAGACGACGGCACGCCTGGTCGGGACGATCAGGTCGAAGCCGGTGATCAGCAGCGCCGAGCCCAACGCGGCGGCGCCGAAGTAGAGCGCACCGTCGACGTCGTCGAGCCCCCACAGGCCGAGGTTGCGAGCCGCGACGACGTCGAGGACGAGGAGTCCCAGAGCGAGGCAGGCGGCGGTCTCGGCGGCGGCACCGAGGCCGCGGCGGGTGGCGGCGCGAGCGCTCCCGGCGGCGGACAGGGTGAGGACGGCCATCACGATCGCCTGACCGGTGAGGCCGATCAGGTCCCAGATGACGGCGAGGAAGAACGCGCTGCCCGAGAGCAGCAGGAATCCGCCCAGGGCGAGCAGCAACTGCTGGCCGCCCCACGTCGACGACGCCTGCGCACCCACAGTGGTCGGGTACGGGGTAGCCGGATAGCGGGTCGGCGGGAGCGGCGGCACCACGGTCGACGCACGGGGAGCAGCCGGAGCAGCAGGGGCGGCAGAGGCAGCAGGGCGGTCGTCGAGGACCGTCCCGGACTCCTGCATCAGTGCATGCCGGGTCCGTCCGGCCTCGGCGGCGACGCGCTCGCGTTCGGCGGCCAGCCGGTCGAGGTTTCCTTCGAGCCACCACAGGCGTCCGGCCAGGGCGCCGGTGAAGCGAGTGTGGCAGCGGGGACAGATCGAGGTGCCCGCCGCGACCCGTGCCCAGCATCCGGGGCAGGTGAACGGGGCGTGCGCGGTGCCGTAGACGAGCCCGTCGGGCGCCCGGACGTCGTCACCGGAGGAGGTCGCAGAGGTGGTCATGTTCCGAATGTTCACCCGCGCAGCGCATGGTGGGCATGGGTGCACGTACTCATTTCGGGTCGGCAGTCGTCCTCAGCCGGAGGTCGACGACCGGTTCCGGAACGACGAAATGGAACCCCCTGGGGGGTTAGTGCTACGTTGAACGCAACCCCCCTGGGGGTTATGAGAGGAGAGTCCGGAATGACCCCGAGCACCGTGATCACCGTCGAGACGCCCAGCCTCGGCGACCGCAGCTACCTCGTCCACGACGGTGAGGTCGCGTTCGTCGTCGACCCTCAACGCGACATCGACCGGATGCTCGCCGCAGCCGCCGATGCCGGCGTCCGGATCACCCACGTCTTCGAGACCCACGTCCACAACGACTACGTCACCGGTGGCCACGCCCTCGCGCACGCCGTCGACGCGACGTACTCCCTCAACGCCGACGACGACGTCACCTTCGACCACCACGGTGTCCACGACGGCGACGTCATCACCGTCGGGACGATGGACGTCACCGTCCTCGCGACGCCGGGCCACACCTTCACCCACCTCGCCTACGCCGTCTCCCCCGCCGGCGCCGGCCTCGAGGCCGCCACCGCCGTGCTCACCGGCGGCTCCCTGCTCTTCGGTGCCACCGGGCGCCCCGACCTGCTCGGCCCCGAGCACACCGACACGCTCGTGCGCAGCCAGCACGCCTCGGTGCACCGCCTCGCCGACCTGCTCCCCGACGCCGCGACCGTGCACCCCACCCACGGCTTCGGTTCGTTCTGCTCCGCGACCCAGTCCGACGCGACGTCGTCGACCATCGGCGACGAACGCCTCCGCAACCCGGCCCTCACCCAGGACGAGGACGACTGGGTGGAGGCGATCCTCGCCGGACTCAACGCCTGGCCCGCCTACTACGCCCACATGGCGCCCGCGAACTCCTCCGGCCCGGCCGCCCCCGACCTGACACTGCCCGAACGCGCCGACGCCGAAGAGCTGCGTCGTCGTCTCGCCGACGGCGAATGGGTGGTCGACCTGCGCAACCGCACCGCGTTCGCCGCCGAGCACGCGCCGGGCACGTTCAACTTCGGCATCGAAGGCCCGTTCGCGACCTACCTGGGCTGGATCATCACGTGGGGCACCCCGCTGACGCTGCTGGGTGAGAGCGTCGAGCAGGTCGCCCAGGCGCAGCGTGAACTGGTCCGGATCGGCATCGACCGACCCGCCGCACACGCCACCGGCACGCCCGCCGAATTCACCACCGACGGCGTCACCGGCTCCTACCCGACCGCCACCTTCGCCGACCTCGCCGACGTCCTGCACCACCGCGACGTCGTCGTCGTCGACGTCCGCAACCGCAACGAGTTCGCCGAGGCCCACATCGACGGCGCCGTCAACGTCCCGCTGCCCGAACTGGTCCAGCGCGCCGGAGAGATTCCGGCCGGACAGGCCTGGGTGCACTGCGCCGCCGGATACCGTGCCGCCGCGGCCGCCTCGATCCTGGCCGCTGCCGGCCTCGACGTCGTGGCCGTCGACGACTCCTTCGACTCCGCACGCGAGGTGGGACTGGTCCGATGACCACGGTGCTGGCAGCCGTGCTCTTCGGAGCACTCATCGGCCTGAGCCTGGGAATGCTCGGAGCCGGTGGATCGATCCTGGCCATCCCGGTGCTGACGCACGTCCTGGGGCAGTCCGGGACCGAGGCGGCCACCGGCGCCCTCGTCGTCGTCGGGGTCTCGTCGTTGATGGGCGTGCTCACCTCGCTGCGCCACCGCACCGTGATGGTGGCGCGCGGCCTCACCTTCGGCGCCGTCGCCCTGGGCGGCACCACGATCGGCGCGCTCGCCTCCGAACACGTCTCCGAGGACGTGCTGATGCTCTGCTTCGGCGTCGTGATGCTGCTGGTCGGCATCTCGATGGCCGTGCGGGCCCGACGCCCCGGCGCCGGTGCGGGCGAGTCCGGCTTCGACACCCCCGTGATCGGCTTCCGGCCCACCTTTCACCTGGAGTGGCCGCGCGCCCTGCAGATCGTGCTGACCGCGACGCTCGTCGGGTTCCTGACCGGATTCCTCGGCGTCGGCGGCGGGTTCCTGGTGGTGCCCGCGCTGGTGATGGCGCTCGGCCTGCCGATGCGCAACGCCGCCGCGACCTCGATGCTCGTCATCGTCGTCACCTCCAGCGCGGCGCTGATGATCCGCTCCGGCACCGGCGTCCACCCCGACTGGGACGTCGTCGCCGCGCTCACCGGCGCCACCGCCGTCGCGACCGTCGTCGGCACCCGCCTCTCAGGACGCGTCAACCGCGCCCTGCTGCACCGGGCGTTCACCGTCCTGGTGCTGACGATCGCCGTGTTCGTGCTCGGCGAGTCCGTCCTGGCCCACCTCTGACCCCGAACCGTCCGCTCCCGGCAGCAGCCGGGACCCTCCCCCACCCACACCCAAGGAGCCCCCTCATGTGCCGACCCACCGCCTGCAAGAAGTGCGGCAAGACCACCTGGGCCGGATGCGGCATGCACGTCGACGACGTGAAGAGCGCCGTCCCGGCCGAGATGTGGTGCGACGGTCACGACGACGCCGCGCCCGCTGACGTGAAGCCCGCCGGCAAGCTCACTCCCGGCAAGGGCCTGCTGGGCTGGATGCGCAAGAACTCCTGACCCGTCCCCCACTCGGGGAACGCACCGAGCCGCCCGTCCCCACGCCGGGGCAGGCGGCTCGTGATGCTTCCGGAGAACTCTGTTCTCGACGGAGCCGGTCCTCGAGGGCGTCAGCCCTCGACGACGACGAGGACGTCACCCTCCTGGACGACGTCGCCGGCCTGCGCGACCACCTCGGTGACCACGCCTGCCTGCTCGGCGAGGACGGGGATCTCCATCTTCATCGACTCGAGCAGCGCGACGGTCTCACCGACCTCGATCCGGTCACCCACCGCGACCGGGATCTCCAAAATGTTGGCGACCATCTCGGCCGCGATCTTCGTCGTCTTCACTCGTGCCATGCCAGCGACGCTAAGCGTTACCGGTAGGTACCGGTAACCAGTGCCAACACCCGTCGGTAACCAGCATCTGCAGTGCTCCCCGACGACGAAGGCCTCCCCCGGCGCGGTGCCGGGAGAGGCCTTCGAGGTGGCGCAGGGACTCAGAGCGAGGCGAAACGACGCGGCTCGGGGCGCATCGCCGTCTCCTCCTCCAGCTCCCGGGCCCGCGAACCGCGGGTGCCGGTGAGGCGCTGGTCGAGACGGATCACCACGAAGCCGAGCAGGCAACCCAGGGCGACCGAGTAGAACGTCTGCAGACCGGCCTCGACGTACGAGGTCTCCAGGTTCACCAGGCGACCCGCCACCGGGACCATCGCGGCCACACCGAACGTGCAGACCCACCAGCCCTGACGACGACGTGCACGCATGTGGACGCCGTAGAGCAGCGCCGGGATGCCGAGCAGGACCGTCGTGGTGCGTGGGGCGGCACCGAAGGTGTCGCGGACCCACTCGCTCAGGCCACCGGTGGGCAGCGGACCGCCGTCGGTGTAGGTGCGCAGCAGTTCGGAGTAGACCTGACCGGCACCGAGCAGGACCGTGCCGACCACGACGATCACGAGACCACGCGTGCCGAGGCCGTGCAGGCCCGCGGCGAAGCGCCACACCAGCGTCACCATCGCGGCCATGCCGATGCAGAGGGTGACGATCTCGAAGCTCGCGGTGCTCGCGACCGGCTCGAACCCGATCGATGCGAATGCACCGATCGAGGCCACCGCGGTGGCGATCGCGACCTCACGCACCGCGATCAGCACCGTCTTCGCCGGGACCGTCAGCAGGACCGCCAGGACACCGGCGACCACCGTCATCATCACCGACGCACCACTGCGCAGCACGTCACCTCCGACGACGAGCGCAGCCACCGCGATCACCAGGCCCAGCACCGAGAAGACCACCTGACGCCCACCCGTGCGAGCCGCAGCGGCCCAGCAGTAGGTCGCCATCACCAACACCGCGCCGAGGCCGTCGAACCAGCCCGGTCCGACGTGCAGCGCAGCGAGCGCGAGCAACAGGACTCCGACCGCGAGGGCACCGCTGAGTGCCTTCAAACGGGCCGAGGCACCCTCGGGGCCCGTGATCCGGAGACGCTCCAGGAGACTCGCTCCCTCGGCGTCGCCAGAGGGACGCAGCGCCGTGAGCCGAGCGAGGAACGTCGGGCGGTCAGCCTCGTCGGTGGAGGCGTTCTCCGCAGCGGCCTTGTCACCAGCGGCCACCGCGGCAGCAGCCACCGCGGCTGCCTCGGGGGTGAACGCCGTGAACTCGCCACGACGCTCGGCTTCGGGCAGGTCCGACTCGGAGACGACCGGGTGCTGTTCGGTGGAGACCGGCAGCGGCTCGGGCATGACCAGCTTCTTCGCCACCGGCTTGCGGGGCGTGCGCGCGGGACGGGTCGGGCCTGCCGACGCGGGACCGGAGCCCTGGGAAGCCTCGATCGAGGCGGTGTCCTCACCGTTCTCGGCTGCGCCGACCTTCCCCTCGGCCTGCGCGGGCACGACCGGTGCCGGGACGGCGACCGCACCCTCGACCGGCTGCCGCACGAAGCGCTGGCGGTCGTCGGGCACGACCACCTGGACGGCCGGGATCTCGTCGGTGTGGTCGAAGGACCTGATCGCCACCCGTTCCTGGGTTCCGGTGGCCGATGAGACCGGAGCGACCGCCTTGATCCGACGTCCGCCGGGCTCGTCGCCGAGCAGCGGGGCGTCGATCGCGGCGAAGGTGCCGGTGATGGGCTCCGCGGCACGCTTGCCACCTGTGGGACGCACGCGACGACCGGCCGGGGCGTCGCCCAAGAGCGGGGCGTCGATCGCCGGGAACGTGCCCGTGGTGGGTTCAGCGGCGCGCTTGCCGCTCACCCGACGCGGGACGTAGTCGGACGCGGCAGGTGGAGGGCCCGGAGTCGGGTCGGGGCCGTCAGGCTCGGGAGGCAGGGCGGTGTGGTGACCGGGCGTCTGTGACACCCGACGAGGTTACCGTCGTCGATTCGCCAGCGAAGGGTTGACGCTGCGGGCGGACGTCACGTCCGTGGTCTGCAGCACGGCGTGCAGCAGCGTCGGCTCCTCGGCCTTGCCTGCGTCGGCCTCGACGAGGACGTCACCGAGTGGGGAGACCACCAGCGAATGACCGCTGTAGCGCTGGGCCGGCTGCCCGACCGCGACGACGTAGGCGGTGTTCTCGATCGCGCGGGCCTTGGTGAGGGTGCGCCAGTGGTCGACCTTGCGGTCCCCTGCCACCCACGCGGCCGGCACGATGATCGCGTCGGCGCCGTCGTCGACCAGGGCGCGGGCCAGTTCGGGGAAGCGGAGGTCGTAGCAGGTCATCAGGCCCAGCCGCAGACCACCGACGGTGACGGTGACCGGCTTCCACTCCCCTGCGGCGAGGCGGTCGGACTCCTTGTAGCCGAAGGAGTCGTAGAGGTGGATCTTGTCGTACTCGACGCCGGTGCCGTCGGGTCGACGCAGCACGAGGGTGTTGAGCGGTCGTCCGCCCTCGACGGCCCGGAACATCCCGGCCACGACGCTGACGCCGTGCTCGACCGCGGCCGCGGTCAGGGCGCCGACGAACTCGCCGTCGAGCGGTTCTGCGAACGCGGCGAGGTCGGTGTCGGGCTTGCCGAAGTCGCGCTGGAACACCTCCGGGAGGACCACGAGCACCTCCCCCACGAGCGGGTTGCGTTCCCGGGCCTCGGCGGCGGCCCGGTCGACGAGGTCGCGCAGCGCCGCTGCGTTCGCCGAGGGGTCGAGGGACGAAGCAGCCTGGACCAGGACGACGTGCAGCCGTCCGGCGTCGGCGGTGGAGTGCTCAGCCATGTGTCCACCCTGCCACGAACTCACCCCCACCCCCTGCGGACGTCATCACATCTGGTCGCTGGAGCGACCAGATGTGATGACGTCCGGGGCCCGGGAGACGACGGCGGAGGCAGCCGGGGCACCACGACTAGGCTCGCCGCATGCGCGCAGTTCACGTCACCGCTCCCGGAGGCCCTGAGGTCCTCACCGTCATCGAGGTCGCCGACCCCACGCCCGGACCGGGCGAGGTGCTGGTCGACGTCGTCGCGACGGCCGTCAACAAGGCCGACACCCTGCAGCGCAAGGGCTTCTACCCCGCGCCGCCCGGCGCCTCGGAGATCCTCGGCCTGGAGTGCTCGGGCCGCGTGGCCGCACTCGGCGAGGGCGTCGAGGGCTGGGAGGTCGGCGACGAGGTCTGTGCGCTGCTCGCCGGCGGCGGGTACGCGGAGAAGGTCGTCGTCCCGGCCGGACAGCTGATGCCGGTGCCTGAGGGCATCGACCTGGTCAGCGCCGCTGCTCTGCCCGAGGTCGCCACGACGGTGTGGTCCAACGTCTTCATGACCGCCGCGATGGAGCCGGGCGACTCGTTCCTGGTCCACGGCGGCGCAGGCGGCATCGGCACGTTCGCGATCCAGATCGCCAGCGCCCTGGGCTGCCGCGTCTTCACCACCGCCGGTTCGCGGGAGAAGCTCGACGTCTGCACGGGTCTGGGTGCCGACGTCGCGATCAACTACCGCGAGGAGGACTTCGCCGAGGTGATCGCCGAAGCCACCGACGGTCGCGGCGTCGACGTCGTCCTCGACAACATGGGCGCCAAGTACCTGGACCGCAACCTCGACGCCCTCGCGTTCGACGGTCGTCTGGTCGTGATCGGCATGCAGGGAGGCGTGAAGGCGGAGCTCAACATCGCCAAACTGCTCAACAAGCGCGCCCACGTCATCGCGACGTCGCTCCGTGGTCGTCCCGAGGACCAGAAGGCGCAGATCTGCGCCGAGGTCGTCGACTTCGTCTGGCCGCTGGTCGCCGACGGTCGGATCGAGCCGATCATCCACGAGGTGCTGACCCTCGACGAGGTCGCTCGCGCCCACGAGATCGTCGACGCCTCGACGCACGTCGGCAAGGTCGTCATCAAGGTCGCCGACTGACCCGCCGCCCCGCGAACCCCACCGGTTTGGGTCGTCGAAACGCAGTTTTCGCGACCCAAACCGGTGGGGTTCGACGCCTCCGCAGGAGGCAACCCAGGCCCTAGGGTGGAGGGATGAGCGAGCAGGACGGTCAGAGCGAGGTCCACGAGATCGAGGTCGAGGTGCCGGAGGGTCACGGCGTCGTCATCGGGCCCGACGGAGGCGCACTCGGCACGGTCCCGGCCAGCGTCGTCGAACACGCCCAGGAGCAGCAGAAGGCCGACGAGAAGGCCGAGCGGGCGCTCACCGACCTCGTCGAACAGCCCGCCAAGGTGATGCGGATCGGCTCGATGGTGCGCCAGCTCCTCGAGGAGGTGAAGGCGGCTCCGCTCGACGAGGCGTCGCGTGCTCGCCTGCGCGACATCCACCAGGCCTCGATCAAGGAGCTCGAGACCGGTCTCGCTCCCGAACTGATCGAGGAACTCGAACGCATCGCACTGCCGTTCAGCAACGACGCGACCCCGTCGGAGGGTGAACTCCGGATCGCCCAGGCCCAGTTGGTCGGGTGGTTGGAGGGCCTCTTCCACGGCATCCAGACCGCGATCTACGCCCAGCAGATGGCCACGCAAGCCCAGATGGAGCAGCTGCGGCGCGCGCTGCCGGGGATGGCCGCGCCCGGCGACCACTTCGGACACCCCGGCGCCCAGCACGGCCAGGGCGGTCAGGGCGGTCAGGGCCCGAACCAGCCCGACGACGACGGTGGCGGCGGCCTGTACCTCTGAGGCGAACGTGTCGGAGTCGAGCCCTAGCCTCAACCCCATGCAGCCGATCGATCCCGACGCCCCGTTCCGTCCCTCCGACCTCGCGGCGGCCTACGAGGACGCCCGACGCCACCGTCAGCCCGTGTACTCGCGCCCCGACCCCAGCACGGCCTGGGGCGAACACGTGCTGGACGCGTTCGCGCAGCTGCAGCCGCAGGTCGACGCCGGACTGCAGTGGCTGGCCACCGACCTCACCACCCGGATCGCCCGCGAGATGAGCCCGTTCGCCTCACTGCTGGAGACGACGCGTGCCGTCGCCGACCTCTACCAGGACCACCGGGCGCAGCTCGACGACGCCGAGGTCGAGTACAAGGAGTCGCTGCGCGCGCTCCTGGACGAGGCCCTCGCCATGCACTTCGTGCCGATCAGCCCGTTCGACGAGCCCGACGAGATCCGCGTCCCGGTCGAGATCTCGTGGCGTCAGATCGAGGAGATCTCCGGCGTCACGCAGGGTCAGGCCAAGCCGTTTCCGCCCGGCCTGTGGTGAACCGCCGCTGACGAGTCCCGGGGTCAGTGCTTCTGGACGCGGCTGACGACGGCCAGACCGAGCAGCGCCAACAGCACCACGGCGGCGCCGGGGGCGGCGAGTCGTGCGAAGTCCTGCGGGGCCTTGGTCGCGAGCTGGGTCCGCTCGACCTCGTCGAGGGGCACTGCGAGGCGCTCGCCGACACCGAGCTTGGTCTGGACCTTCTCCATCGTCGCGGCGTCCGCGACCCTGCTTCCGTTGCACCGGTCAGCGCGGCCGTCGGCGTCGATCAGGAGCAACAGCTTCTGGTCGCTGGCACCGGACCAGTACGCCTCCTTTCCGGCCCGGGCGACGACGCTGAGGCGCGGATCGGTGACGGTGCCCTTGTAGAGCCGGCTCGCGACCACCTCGAGCCTCTCGTCGACCGGCTGTGCAGCGGCCTTCGCACCCGCCCTCGGCTCGCCCTTCGGGGTCGCGGACGGAGAGGCAGAGGGGGCAGCGGTCGGGGAGGCGGACGGCTCCGCCGCGGGCTCCGCTGTCAGGGTCGCGACGACGACGGTCGTGGCTGCCTTCAAGGACTCGTTCAGTGAGTCGGCCGTGCAGGACGACGCCGGGGCGGCGACAGCAGGCGCGGCCAGCGTCAGGCCGATCCCGGCGGTCGCGGCCAGCACCACAGCAGACGCTGCGGCGCGGAACGTCGTCGGTCGAGTCGAGTGCAGCATGTCGGTGAGCCTAACGCCGGAACGGTGGTCGACCCGGGAGGACGGGTCAGAGATCGAAGATCGCGGCCAGGGCCTCCGCGACCCCGTCCTCGTCGTGGTGGCCGCAGCGGAAGCGGGCCCGGTCGACGACGGAAGCGTGGGCGTTGGCCATCGCGTACGACGCGCCGGCCCACTCCAGGAGCTGGAGGTCGTTGGGCATGTCGCCGAAGGCGACCACTTCACTGCGGTCGATGCCGAGCTCGTCGCACAGCATCTGCAGCGTCGAGGCCTTCGTGACGCCGTGTCCGCTCATCTCCACCAGCGTCCCCAGCGAGGACCACGTGGTGGTGACGCGGTCGCCGACGTGCTTCTCCACGGTGTTCCAGAAGTCCTCCGGCCCGAGCTCCTCGTGCCGGGCCAGGAGCTTCACGACGTCGTCGTCGACGATGTCCTCGAAGACGCGGCACGACTGCGACGGGTCGGCGTTGCGGTGCATCCGGGTCATGAACGCGGACTCGCGGGAGAACCCGGTGGTCTTCTCCACCGCGAACGTGGTGCCGGGGATCTCGGTGCGCAGCACGTCACCGATCTCCAGCAGCACCTCGCGCGGGATCACCCGCTGGGAGCGGACCGTGTGGGTGGGGACGTCGAAGACGATGCCGCCGTTGGAGAGGATCGCCAGGCCGTGCCCACCGACCGACTCCCACAGCGACTCCATCCACCGGATCGGACGGCCGGTGGTGAAGACCACCGGAACGCCCAGGTCGTCCAGTGCCGCGAGCACCTCACGGGTGCGTCCCGAGACCTCGCCGTTGGCGTCCAGCAGCGTTCCGTCCAGGTCGGTGGCGACCAGACGGGGGCGCTGCGCAGGGACGTCGACGGGAGAGGTCTCGGACACGGTCATCAGCCCTCGCCGAACCAGCGGGCCAACTCGACGGCGACGCCGTCGTCGAGCACGGATGCGGTGACGTCGTCGGCGACGACCTTGACCTCGTCGATCGACTGGCCCATCGCGACACCGCGACCGGCCCAGGTGAGCATCTCGCGGTCGTTGCGGCCGTCACCGATGGCGAGGACGTCCGCAGCGGTGAGGCCGAGGGCGTCGACGACGTGCTGGAGTCCGGAGGCCTTGTTGATGCCGGCCGGGGCGATGTCCATCCACGCCGACCAGCCCACGACGTACTCGGTGGAGTCGAGGCCGAGACGCTGGGCGAGCTCGACGAACTCGTCCGCGGTGGCCTCGGGGTCACGGATCACGACGCGGTTCACCGGCTGGCCGATGATCTCGTCGACGGGGGTGACCACCTGGACGCCGGAGAGTTCACCCTCGGGGAACTCCCGGTTGACCAGGTAGCCGCCGATCGCGCGTTCCTCGGCCGCGACCCGGGCGTTGGGGTGTGCGGCGAGCACGGCCCGGACCGCGGGAGCGGCGTCGAACGTCTCCTCGTGGACGACCTCCTGCGGCGGGTAGCGGAAGAGGATCGACCCGTTCGCGGCGACCACCCAGAGGCGGTCGTCGACGTCGGGGGTCGGGTCCTCGGGGCTGCCCTCCAGCGGGAGGTCGAGGAGGTCGGCGATGGTGGTCATGCCGTGCGGGGAACGACCCGAGGCGAGCACGATGTGCGCACCCGCGGCACGGGCACGGTGGATCGCGTCGTAGACAACCGGTCGGATCGTCTCGTAGTCCTCGGTCTGGCCGTCCACCCACGCCAGCAGCGTGCCGTCGATGTCGAGCGCGACGACCTTCGGCTGCCACCCGGGCTGGCCCGGCAGCGGGCCAGCCGCCACGCCGTCACCCAAGGGGGTTCACCGGGGTCAGGACCTCGCGGCCGAGCCACTTCTGCAGTGCCTTCGGGACGCGGACCGAGCCGTCGGGCTGCTGGTGCGTCTCGAGGACGGCGACGATGGCGCGGGTGATCGCGGTCAGGGTGCCGTTGAGGGTGGCGACCGGAGTGGTCGAGCCGTCCTCGTCGCGGGTGCGGACGTCGAGGCGACGCGACTGGAAGTCGGTGCAGTTGGACGTCGAGGTGAGCTCGCGGTACTTGCCCTGGGTGGGGATCCACGCCTCGAGGTCGAACTTGCGGTGCGCGGAGGCACCGAGGTCGCCGGCCGCGATGGAGACGACCTGGTAGGCCACCTCCAGCTTGTCCATGAAGTCGCGCTCCCAGCGCAGCAGGCGGGCGTGCTCGGCCTCGGCCTGGTCGAGCGTCGTGTAGACGAACATCTCGACCTTGTCGAACCAGTGCACGCGGATGATGCCCTTGGTGTCCTTGCCGTGCGAGCCGGCCTCCTTGCGGAAGCAGGGGCTGAACGCGGCGTAACGGCGCGGCAGCGTCTCGGGGGGCAGGATCTCGCCGGAGTGGTAGGCGGCCATGGCGACCTCGGAGGTGCCGACCAGGTAGAGGTCCTCGCCCTCGATCCGGTAGACGTCGTCGGCAGCCTGGCCCAGGAAGCCGGTGCCCTCCATCGCCTCGGGCTTGACCAGCGACGGGGCGATCACCTGGGTGAAGCCGTTCTCGCGGGCCAGCTCCATCGCCATGTTGACCAGGGCGAACTCGAGCTCGGCGCCGACGCCGGTGAGGAAGTAGAAGCGCGAACCCGACACCTTGGCGCCGCGGTCGAGGTCGATCGCGCCGAGGATCTTGCCAAGCTCGATGTGGTCGCGGGGCTCGAATCCCTCGGCCGCGAAGTCACGCGGGGTGCCGACGTACTCGAGCACGACGGAGTCGTCCTCGCCGCCCTCGGGGACGTCGGGGTGAGTCATGTTGGGGAAGCTCTTGAGCAGGGAGACCCACTCGACCTCGGCGGCCTTCTGGGCGTCGTCGGCGACCTTGACGTCGGCAGCCAGGGTCTTGGTGCGAGCCAGCAGCTCGACCTTCTCCTCCGGGGACGCCTTCGGGATCAGCTTGCCGAGCTGCTTCTGCTCCGCGCGCTTCTCCTCGAAGACGGCAATCGCGTCGCGTCGGGCGGTGTCGGCGGCCAGTGCCTGGTCGACGATCGCGTCTGATGCACCGCGCTTCGCAAGGGAGGCACGGACAGCGTCGGGGTTCTCGCGGAGCAGACGTGGATCGATCATGTGTCAAGGCTAGCCGTTGGGCATACTCAAACGCGTGCTGGACCGATCACGGAAGACCTCACTCACCCTCGCTGGCGGCTGCCTCGCGGTGTTCGTCGTGCTGACCGTCCTCGTGCTGACCGACCCCGGTTTCGTGCAGTGGATCGACGAACTCGGCCGTGACGCCGCCCGCTGGGCCAACGGCATCGGCTGGTTGCACGACGTCCTGCTGGTCATCGAGGACGTCTTCGGCACGCTCGGCATGACGATCATGACGGTGATCGTGGCCGGTGTGCTGCTGGTCAAGAAACACTCCAGAGCCGCGCTGGTGACGGTGGTGGTGATGGCCGGCACCGCGGTGTTGACCAGTGGTCTGAAGGTGTTGCTCAACCGTGACCGCCCCGACTGGCAGGAGCTCGTCGGGCTGCACCAGACGATGTCGTTCCCCTCGGGCCACGCGACGTCGACGGCCGCGTTCTGCGCGATCCTGGCGACGTTCACGTTGACGTTCGTCCGACGCCGCACGATGCGACGTCTGGCCGTCACCGGACTGGTCCTGGTGTGGCTGGTGGTGGTCGCCGACCGGGTCCTGCTGGGTCGCCACTACCCCACCGACGTCCTGGCCGGAGGCTTCCTCGGACTGGCGGTGCTGTTCGTCTCGCTCAACTGGCTCGACCCGCGCCCCCGCACGATCGCGGAGAGCCGGAGCGAACCCGAACGCCACCAGGTGCACCACGAACAGAAGGTCGCGGTGGTGCTCAACCCGATCAAGGTCGAGGACGTCGGCGCGTTCCGCCACCTCGTCTCCGAGATGGCCAAGGACTCCGGCTACGCCGAACCGTCCTGGCACTACACGACCGTCGAGGACCCCGGCGTCGGCATGGCGAAGGCCGCGCTGGCCGACGGTGTCGACCTGGTGCTCGTCTGCGGCGGCGACGGCACCGTCCGTGAGGTCTGCGCGACCCTGGCCGGCACCGGCGTCCCCGTCGGGATCATCCCGGCCGGCACCGGCAACCTGCTGGCCCGCAACCTCTCGGTCCCGCTCTACATCCGGTCCGCGATCGACGTCGGCCTCAACGGCACCGACAAGCCGATCGACCTCGTCGCCGTCGAGGGTGACGGCGTGCCCAGCGGTCACTTCATGGTGATGGCCGGGATGGGTTTCGACGCCGCGATCATGGACGGCGTCAACGACGAACTGAAGAAGCGGATCGGGTACGCCGCCTACTTCGCCTCCGGCATGAAGTCGCTGATGTTCCCGGCCGTGAAGGTCGAGATCTCCGTCGACGACGCCCCCTTCACCACCCACCGCGCCCGCACCGTCGTGGTCGGCAACGTCGGCTACCTGCAGGCCGGGATGCCGCTGCTGCCCGACGCTGCGATCGACGACGGTCTGCTCGACGTCGTGATCCTGCACCCCAAGCACATCGGCTCCTGGGTGCCGCTGGCGATGCGCGTGCTGAGCAAGTCCCAGCGCACCGACACCACCATCGACCGCCTCACCGGCGCGAAGGTCGTCATCCGGGCCGAGAAGCCCACTCCGCGTCAACTCGACGGCGACACCGTCGGCGAGGGTCGCGAGCTGACGATGGAGTGCCTTCCGGGCCGGGTCACCGTCCGCGTCCCGCGCTGATCCGGAGGCGCGCCCCGGGACGGGAACTGGTCTGCACCGCGCACGCGGTCGCCGACGGCCGAGGCCCACGCTCGTTACTGTCGGCGGACTCGTTCCCTGCCCGGAGGCCCCTCGTGCCCGTCTCTCGTTCGACCCGTCCAGCCGTGGCCTCCGTGGCCGGCCTCCTTGCGATCTCCCTCGGTGCGGCGCTGCCGGCCTCGGCGATCGACTCCCACCCCGGCCCCGGCGTGGGGGCGTCGTGGACGATCACCCCGCAGGGCATCGAGCTGACGCCTGCGGGCCCGAGGACCGCGAGGATCGAGTACCGCACCGTCCTGGCCGGCGGTGCGACGGCCGGCTGGAACACGTACGCCGGCCCGTTGAAGCCTCACGCCCACGACGTCCCCGGTCACCAGGAGTTCCGCGCCCTGGACGGTGAGGGTCGGGCCACCGAGCCCGCCCAGGTGCCGGGCGAGCAGCAGGTCTCGTTCGGCGTCGCGATCGGGCGCGCCGTCCACGGCCGGCCGATGCAGGTGACGGTGCGGGCGCAGCGCCCGTTCGTCGGTCCCTGGATCCCGATGACGGGCGTGGTCCGGGTCGGCGGGAAGACCTACCGCACCGAGTTGGTCCGCGGCGTCGGGTCGGTGAAGGTTCCGACGACGAAGGCCGGACGGGTGGCGGTGACCGCCCACGTCGAGGACGACCACGTCGTCACCTACAGCCTCGTGCAGACGTACCGTCCGCTCGTGGCGAAGGCAACCACCACGACGACGGCGTCGGTGTCGAAGGGCCGCACCGTGAAGGTCCGCGTGGCCGCATCGGGCACGGTCCATCTGGGCGGCAAGGCTCGGGTCGTGGTGAAGCGTGAAGGCCGAACGGTCGCGAGGCTCCATGCCCGCGTCTCCGCACGCGGCATCGCGACCGTGACGCTGCCGCACCAGGTGCGCGCGGGCTCGGGCCCGGTGACGGTGAAGGCGCGCTACCTGGGAACGGCGAACCTCAAGCCGTCGACGTCGAGGGCGCTCCGGGTCCGCCGCTGAACCGCAGACCCCACCGGTTTGAGTCGTTAAACAGACGTTTCGACGACCCGAACCGGTGGGGTCTGGCGCATGTCAGGGGCGCGCGCGCCCGATCGCCTCTTCCTCCTCGGGCGCGAGCTGCGCCTCGGAGGTCCAGTCGGTGACGGTCTTGGCGTAGGTGCGGGAGTCGCTGCGACCGTGGATCGACGTCATCACGACGCCCGAGCCGGAGTCGTCGAGCAGCGCGACCGACCACGACAGGTGCCCGCCCATGTCGCCGAACGCGTCGTAGCGGACCACCGCGACGTTGCGCAGGGTCCCGGTGGTCGCTGCACGCAGCGCGGCGACCTCCTGACGCAGACCGATGACGTCCTCGGGAACGGCGTCGGGGATCACCACCGGCGTCATCTCCGCGGCGCGCTTGAGCGCGAGCGCAGCAACAGCGAGAGAGGCGACGGCCACGAGCAGGGAGAACACCACGACGATCCACACGAGCGTGAGCCTAGTTCTCCGGCTCGGCCTCCGGACGGTCCCACGCGGAGGACCACCCTGCTGACGTGCCGCCACCGTCCGAGCGGGCCGCGTGCGGAGGTCGTGCTCCTGCCACAGTGACGGCGTGGGACAGTTGAGGCGTGAGCGAGACGACCAACCGCAAGAAGCGCATCTCCTACCAGGGTGAGCCGGGCTCCAACTCCCACATCCTGTGCGCACGTGAGTTTCCGGACTTCGAGCCGGTGCCGTGCGCGTCGTTCGAGGAGGCCTTTGCCGCGGTCGAGGGTGGCGACTGCGACCTCGCGATGATCCCCACCGACAACTCCCTCGCCGGTCGCGTCGCCGACATCCACCACTTCTTGCCGCGTTCGCCGCTGCACATCATCGGTGAGCACTTCCTGCGGATCCGGTTCCACCTGGTCGCGTTGCCCGGTGCGACGGAGGAGTCGATCACGAGCGTCCACTCCCACGTCCACGCCCTGGGTCAGTGCCGCAAGGTGATCGCCGAGCTCGGTCTGACGCCCGTCATCGCCGGTGACACCGCCGGTGCGGCCCGCGAGATCTCCGAGTCGGGCGACACCACGCAGGCGGCCCTCGCGCCGCCGCTGGCCGCCGAGATCTACGGTCTCGACGTGCTCCGTGAGGACGTCGAGGACGAGGAGCACAACACCACCCGTTTCGTCGTCCTGAGCCGCGACTTCGTGCGCGCGCCCGTCGGCGAGGGCCCGGTCGTGACGTCGTTCGTCTTCAACGTCCGCAACATCCCCTCCGCGCTCTACAAGGCGCTCGGCGGTTTCGCGACCAACGGCATCAACATGACGAAGCTGGAGTCGTACATGGTGGGCGGCGAGTTCGCGGCCACCCAGTTCCTCTGCGAGGTCGACGGCCACCCCGACGACCCGGCCCTGTCGCGTGCGCTGGAGGAACTGGAGTTCTTCACCACCGACGTCCGCGTCCTGGGTGTCTTCCCAGCGTCGTCGGACCGCGTCCGCAACAGCTGACCTTCGTTCCCTCGCGGGACGCCGCCCCCGCTTCGCTCCCGGACGTCATAAGAATCGGGTCTCCTGACCCGGGATTCTTATGACGTCCGCAGGAGCCTGCGCCGGGACGTCATAAGAATCGAGGCCTCTGGCCCACGATCCTGATGACGTCCCGCGTTCGGTTTTGCGGACACGTCCCACGCCTCACCCCAGATCTGGGCACACTGCCGGGATGAACCTCTACGGACGCCTGCTCAAGCTGCTGGTCATGCTCAACCTGCGTCCGAAGGTCTCCTTCTTCGACCGCACCGAGATGACGTTCCGGGTCTGGCCCACCGACCTCGACACCGCCGGGCACGTCAACAACGCCAAGTACGTCGCGATGCTCGACCTCGGCCGGATCGACCTGTGGTTCCGCTCCGGTTTCTGGCAGAAGATCTCCACCGACGGCGGGTTCGCGGTGGTCTCGTCGCAGTCGATCCGCTACCGCCGTTCGCTCAAGGCGTTCGAGAAGTTCACCCTCACCTCGCAGGTGATCGGCTGGGACGACAAGGCGTTCTACTACCTCCACGACTTCCTCGTCGACGGCGAGCTCTCCGCCCGTGCAGTGGTGCAGTCGCGTGCGGTGCGCCGCGGCAAGGGCGTCCCGATCGAGGAGACGTTGGCGGTCCTGGGCGACGACGTCCCCGAGCTCGAACTCCCCGAGTGGGTCAAGGAATGGGCCGGCACCGTGCGGGTGGGGCTGTGAAGCGGGTCCGCGCCGCCGTCGTCCCCGAGCGGGGCGCGCCGTTCGAGTTCGTCGACCTCCTCCTCGACGACCCCCGTCCGGACGAAGTGCGGGTCCGGATCGTCGCCGCAGGCCTGTGCCACACCGACCTCGGCGTGCAGGCCGGGCATCTCCCGACGCTGTTCCCCGTCGTCCTGGGGCACGAGGGCGCCGGCGTCGTCGAGGCCGTCGGCGACGCGGTGAGGACGGTCGGCGTCGGGGACCGGGTGGCGTTGTCGTTCTCCTCCTGCGGACGCTGCCCGCACTGCCTCACCGGACGTCGCTCGTACTGCGTTCGCACACCGCAGCAGAACCTCGGCGGGACGCGGTCCGACGGTTCCACCCGCCTCAGCACCCTCGACGGCACGCCGGTGAACGGCTCGTTCTTCGGGCAGTCGTCGTTCGCGACGCACTGCCTGGTCAGCGAGTACGACGTCGTGAAACTGCCCGACGACGCCCCACTGACGCTCGCCGGACCGTTGGGCTGCGGCGTGCAGACCGGCGTCGGAACGGTCCTGAACTCACTCGCGGTACCGGCCGGCGCGAGCGTCCTGGTCACCGGCGCCGGCGCAGTCGGACTCTCGGCGGTGATGGGCGCAGTGCTCGCTGGGGCGACGACGATCATCGCCGTCGACGTCGTCGAAGAACGTCTCGCTCTGGCGCGCGAACTCGGGGCGACCCACACGTTCAACTCATCGGAGGTCGACCTGGTCCGTGAGGTCCGACGTCTCACCGGCGGCGGCACGTCGTACGCGGTCGACACCACCGGCGTCCCGGCGGTCGTGGAGCAGGTGCTGCGCGCGACCGTCTTCGGCGGATCGGTGGCGTTGGTGGGCGTCTCGAAGCCCGGCGCCAGCATCGACCTGGGGCTGGTCTCCGCCTCCGGCCGCACCGTCGTCGGGGCGATCGAGGGCGACTCCGTACCGCAGACGTTCGTGCCGCAGATGCTCGCCCTGCACGCCGCGGGACAACTACCGGTGGAGAAACTGGTCCGCACCTACCCCTTCGACGAGCTCGCCACCGCCGTCGCCGACACCACGTCAGGCCGGTCCGTGAAGGCGGTCCTCCTCTTCGAGGCGGCAGATTTCTGATTCCTTCCCCACGGATACCAGCATCCGGCGCCGTGACGTGAGCGCCGTCACTCGAGGGGACAATCTGTCCCATGAGCGAACGCGAGCAGGGCTATCTCCACGGCCATCACCCCACCGTGCTCGCCTCCCACGGCGCCCGCACCGCCGCGAACTCCGCCGCCTACCTGCTGCCCCACCTCACGCCCGGCACCACACTGCTGGACGTCGGGTTCGGTCCGGGAACCATCACCGCAGACCTGGCCGAGCTCGTCGCGCCGGGGCGAGTGGCGGGCGTCGAGCAGGCCCAAGGTGCCCTCGACGCTGCACAGGCAGTGCTGGACGAGCGTGGCATCACCACCGTCGAACTCCGCGTCGGGGACGCCTACGCCCTGCCGTTCGCCGACGGTGAGTTCGACGTCGTGCACTGCCACCAGGTGCTGCAGCACGTCGGCGACCCGGTCGCGGTCCTGGCCGAGATGAACCGCGTCGCGAAGAAGGTGGTCGCGGCTCGCGAGGCCGACTACGCCGCGATGCACTGGTACCCCGAGAACCCCGGCATGACGGCGTGGCTGAAGGTCTACCAGGAGACCGCCCGTGCGCTCGGCGGCGAACCCGACGCCGGACGCCACCTGCGGGCGTGGGCCCGCGCCGCCCGCCTGCACCGCGCCGGACGCCTGGAGGTCACCACCTCGACCTGGACCTACGCCGACGACGACGCCACCTCCTGGTGGGGCAACTCCCAGGCCGATCGGGTGACCTACTCAGAGTGGCACGACCGGATCCTGGCGACGGGACGCAGCGAGGTCCAGGTCGAAGCGATCGCCGAGGGTTGGCGCTCCTGGGGAGCGCACCCGGACGCCTACTTCACGATGGTCCACGGCGAACTGATGCTCATCAAGGACTGAGTCGACCCCACCTGCTGTCTGCCGCACCGGTGCACCCCCAACTCCGCAGGCAGTTCGACCCCGGCCCTCTCCGCATGCGCGTGAGAGGGCCGGGGTCGTTCGTGAACTGCCTGCGGGGATGCGGTCGAACGAGGGACGCGACCGGCTCAGACCCGGAAACTGTTCACGAGGTCGCCGAGCTCCTCGACCGAACCCGCGAGGCTGGCCACGGCCTGCACCGAGCCTTCGAGGGCGATCTTGGTGCCCTGCATCCGGGACTCGACCCCGTCGACGGTCTCGGCGATGTCCCCGGTGCCGCGGGCGGCGGAGGAGACGCTGCGGGCCATCTCGTTGGTGGTGGCGGTCTGCTGCTCGACGGCGGCGGCGATGGCCGCCTGGTAGTCGTTGACGCGGCCGATGGTCTCGGCGATCCCGGCCACTGCGGTGCTGGCGCCACGGGTGTCGGCGCGGATCGCTGCAACCCGGTCGGTGACCTCCTGGGTGGCCACGGCGGTCTGGCGGGCAAGTTCCTTGACCTCGGATGCGACGACGGCGAAGCCCTTGCCGGACTCCCCGGCGCGCGCCGCCTCGATGGTGGCGTTGAGGGCGAGCAAGTTGGTCTGCGCGGCAATGGTGGCGATCACGTCGACCATCTCCGCGATCCGGGCCGTGGACTCCTCCAGGGTCGCGACCACCCGGTCGACGTCGCCGGCCAGGTGCACGCCGTCGCGGGCGACGCTCGCGGCTTCGTGCGCGCTGGACGCGATCTCTCGGATCGAGGCGGTCATCTCCTCCGACGCGACGCTGAGCAGTGCGACGTTGTCGTTGACCTCGGTGGTGAGACCGGCCGCGCGGACGGCGAGCTCGGCGGTCTCCTCGGCACTCGCGTTGGTCTGCTCGCCGCCGGCGGCGAGGCGGTGGGCAGCGTCCTCGACCTGCCCCGCCTGCGCGGTGATCCGGGTGAGAACCTCACGCAGACCGACGACGGCGTCGTTGACCGAACGTCCCATCTGCCCCACTTCGTCCTGCCCGAGGTCGGGGACCGCGACAGTCAGGTCGCGCTGGGCGAGGGAGGCGACGGCGTCGTTGACGAGGGCGACGCGACGCGAGATCCGCAGGGCGATCCACCACGCGACACCGGCGCTGACCAGCGACATCAGCACGCCGAGCACCCCGAGCGTCCACGCCACCTGGGCACGGCCGTTGGCGAGGGCCTCGACCTCGAAGTCGGGGCCGTACTCCTGCACGACGACGGCCCACTCCTGCTCGGGGTAGAACGCACTGTGGATGACGCTGTCGTCCGCGGGGGCGTCGCCGACACCGGCGAGCGTCACCTCGAGGCGTCCGTGCTCGCCCTCGTCGAGCGCTGCCGTCTCGTCGAGGAGGCCGTCGACCCACGCCGCTCCGCGTCCGAACGGCTGCCCGATCAGGTCGGGGTTGCGCGAAGCAATGACCCGGCCTCGGTCGGTGGACGCGGTGCTCACGATCGCGGCGTTGCCGTGCTCGCCCGCGGTGAGGTCGGCCAGGGTCTCCTGGAGCGCCGTGGTGACGTCGGCTTCGGGGACTCCGGTGAAGACGGCGCCCGTCACGCGGCCACGGCTGTCCTTGATCGGGTCGTAGGCGGTGATGCTCCAGGCGTCGATGACCTGTGCGGACCCGCGGTAGGACTCGCCGTCCAGCAGTGCGCTGACCACGGGGTTGGGCTTGCCGTCGGCACCGACGGCAGGGATGTAGGTGCCGATCGCGCGCTTGCCGTCGTTCTCGACGGAGGTCGCGACGCGGAGCATGTCGCCGTCGTCGTTGATCCGCTGGAACACGGTCACCCACGAGCCGACCGCCCCGGCCGCGACGTCGACGAGCGGCGTGCGGGTCTTCGTGTCGGCGTTCTGGCCGAGCCAGGTGTCGCCGACGTTCATCCGCGGCAGCGTGACGGTGCGCTTCTCGCCGCTCTCCTGGTCGACGGCCGTCCAACGCACGGTACGGGTGGGGTCGAGCGAGAACCCGCCCTGCTGCGCGGCGATCAGGGAGAGGAAGCGCATGTTGTCGTCCTGTCGATCACGCACGGAGGATCCGACCGACGTGGTGACGCGCTCGATGCCCTCGACGACGTGCTGGAGGTCGGCCTCCACGAGCTCTTCGACCCTGACGCTGGCGTCAGCGGTGAACTGGCCGGTCTGCCAGGCGCCCACGGTGGCCAGTACGGCGGCGGTACCGATGACGCTTCCGGTGCCGAGGGCGGCGAGTTTGTGCCGGAGCTGGGCGGAGCTTGCGAGGGTGACGATGCGCATGGCGAGCAGCTTTCGAAGGAGTGGGTGAAAACCGAACCTTCAAAGACCCTCGGCAACAAAACGGCCTCAACCACCGATTCTGCTGGTGCTTTTATATCTTTTTCATAACCACGCGATTGGAAGTTATCTGATGTGGGTATAGATGCGCCAGCACTTCGCACCCCCATTTGGGGGTGCGAAGTGCTGGGTGTCTCCAGGAGGTTTCGGCCCGCTCAGGCGTGATGGCAGCGAACCGTCACCGCATCCACCTGACGCGGCTCCGGAGGCGTCGTGTCGCAGAGCTCGGTCCGCAACGGGCAGCGCGTCGCGAACCGACAGCCGGTGAACCGCTGCGTCGGCGAGGGCGGGTCACCCTGGGCCACGACGCGTTCACGGACGTCGCGCAGAGCGGGGTCGTCGACCGGGATCGCGTCGGTGAGCATCCGCGTGTAGGGATGCTTCGGTGCGGTCAACACCTCACCGGCAGGCCCCTCCTCGACGAGCGCCCCCAGGTACATGACCCCGATCCGGTCCGCGACCGAACTGACCACCGCGAGGTCGTGGGCGATCAGCAGGTACCCGAACCCGTGCACGGTCTGGAGGTCGCCGAGCAGGTTGAGGACCTGCGCCTGGACCGAGACGTCGAGCGAGGCGACGGGTTCGTCGAGCACCAGCAGCTGCGGCTCCAGGGAGAGCGCCCGTGCGATCACGACGCGCTGACGTTGACCGCCGGAGAGCTCGTGCGGGTAACGCGAGGCGAACTGCGGGTCGAGCCCCACGTCGGCGAGCAGGCGGTCCAGGACCCCGGCGCCACCGTCGGCGCCTGCCCGGCCCTGGATCCGCAACGGCTCCAGGACGGCGTCGGCCACCGTCATCCGCGGCGACAAGGCCGAGGAGGCGTCCTGGAAGACCAACTGGGTGTGGCCGCGTCGTCCGCGCAACGCCTTCGCACCCAGCGCGGTGACGTCCTCGCCCGACCACGCGACCGCACCTTCGTCGGGGGCGACCAGCATCGACGCGACGCGGGCCAGGGTCGACTTGCCGCAGCCCGACTCCCCCACCAGTGCGTACGTCTCGCCGGGGGCGACCCGCAGGCTGACGTCGTCGAGTGCAGTCAGGACGGTGCGTCCGCCCGGGCCCTTGACCTTGTAGCGCTTGGACGCCGACGTGACGTCCAGGACGCTCCCGGCAGTGGGCGTGCTCATGCCTGTCCCCCTTCGGTGGTGGGTGCGGCTCCGGGGAAGAAGCAGCGCGCCTTTCCGGCACCGGCCTCGACCAGCGGGGGCGCGGTGGCGCACTGCTCGGTGGCACGGGGACAGCGCGGCGCGAACGCACACCCGGCGGGCCACTGACCCACCAGCGGCGGCCGTCCGGGCATGGCGTTCAGCCGGGTCCGGTCGGCCACCAGGCGAGGACGCGACGCGAGCAGTCCCTGGGTGTAGGGGTGCTGGGGGTCGTGGAAGACCGCCTCGACGGGGCCCTCCTCGACCACCTGGCCGGCGTACATGACCGCGACCCGGTCGGCGACCTCGGCGACGACGCCGAGGTCGTGGGTGATGACGAGGGCAGCGCGACCCTGCTCCCGGGTGGCCTGGCGCACGACGCCCAGCACCTGCGCCTGGACGGTGACGTCGAGTGCGGTGGTGGGTTCGTCGGCGACCAGCAGCGGCGGGTCGTTGGCCAGCGCGGTCGCGATCGCGATCCGCTGACGCAGACCGCCGGAGAGCTCGTGCGGGTAGGCCCGCAGGCGCTGCTCGGGAGCGGGGATGCCGACGGCCCGGAACAGTTCGACGACCCGGTCGCGGTGCTGACGCAGGGACCCGCCCTTCCGTCCGGGCTGGTGCAGTGCGAGCGCTTCTGCGACCTGGTCCCCCACCCGCATCAGCGGGTTGAGGGAGCTCAGCGGGTCCTGGAAGACGGTGCCGACCAGGCCACCACGGACCCGACGCATGGTCGCGTCGTCGGCACCGACGAGCTCGACACCGGCAGCCTTCACCGATCCCGACGCGACGCGGACGCCCCGTCCGGCCAGGCCGAGGGCCGACATCGTGGAGACGGTCTTGCCGGAACCGGACTCTCCCACGAGGCCGAGCACCTCCCCGCGCGGAACGGTCAGGGACAGACCGCGGACCAACGTCAGTGGGTCGTTCTCCGACCCTGCGACGACGTGCAGGTCGGTGACCTCCAGGGCCGGCGCGTCGAGCGACCAGCCGGGCAGGTCCCGCACCGAGGTGGCGCGGTCGGACTTCGTGCTCAGGAGACCCATCAGGCACCCCTCTCGTCGACGGACCCGGTTCCCCAGACGCGGCGCAACGCCGTGCCCAGGACGTTGGTGGCGACCACGGTCACCACCAGCAGGACACCGGGCCACAGGCTGATCCACCAGGCCGTCTCGAGGAAGCCGCGTCCGTCGGACAGCAGGCTTCCCCACGACGCCTGGGGCGGACGGACGCCGAGACCGAGGAACGACAGCGCGCCCTCGATGATCACCAGCGTGCCGACCGTGAACGACCACACCACCAGGTTGGCGGGCAGCACCTGGGGCAGCACGTGGGTGCGGACCAGGTAGAGGTTGGACGCTCCGGCGCCGCGGGCTGCGGCGACGTAGTCCTCGCTGCGGACCCGCATCGCGACGGTGCGGGTCACCTTGGTGGGCAGCACCCAGCCGCCCAGGACGAGCAGGCCGGTCAGGACCCACACGTCGGAGCCGACGACGGCGACGGTGGCCAGGCAGATCACCAGGAACGGGAACGCGACCCACACGTCGGACAGGCCCGTGACGAGCTTGTCGACCCAGCCGCCGAGGAAGCCGGCGGCGAGGCCCAGCAGCATCCCGACGACGACGGCGCCGGTGGCCGCCAGGAACGCGATCTGCAACGAGACCTGGCCGCCCTCGAGGGTGCGGTGCAGGAGGTCGCGACCGAAGTTGTCGGTGCCCAGGGGGCGTCCGTCGATCGCGCCGTCGGACCAGAACGGGCCCGTGAGGCGGTCGCCGAGAGCCTGCTGGCCCCGGGCGGGGTCCATGAGACGCGGGCCGACGAAGCAGGCCAGCGCGACGAACAGCAGGACGCCGGCCGACCCGCCGAGCATCCAGCGCGCCTTGCGGTCGGTGCGACGTCGGCGCGGCGTACCGGTGGCTGCGGTGTCGGCCGCAGCAGTGACGGTGACGGGGGTGCTCATGCGCCCTCCCTCGTGGTGCGGGGGTCGAGACGCGTCATCAGGAGTTCACCGACGACGTTGACGACCACGACGAGCATGCCGATGACGAAGACGCAGGCCTGGACCAGCGGGTAGTCACGGGCGAAGACGGAGTCGACCAGGAGCTTGCCGATGCCGTTGTAGGAGAAGAGGACCTCCACCACCACGGCACCCGAGAGCAGGTAGGAGATCTCGACGACGAGCATCGCGGCGACGGGCGGGAACGCGTTGGGCAGAGCGTGACGCCACAGCACCCGTCGTCGGGAGGCGCCCTTGGCGAGCGCGGTGCGCAGGTGGTCGGAGTCGACACCGGCCTCGAGTTCGGCGCACAGCATCCGCGCGATCCGGGCGATCGTGAACGCCGCCAAGGTGAGCGTCGGAAGGATGACGGTGTCGAACGACCCTGAACCGAAGGCGGGCAGGACGCCGGCCTTCACCGCGAACCACCAGACCAGCAGGACGCCCAGGACGAACGGCGGAACCGCCTGGAAGAGCGTGATCACGATGTCGAGCAGCACCTTCACCGGGCGCGGTCCGCGCGCCAGGGTGACGCCGGCCGGGATGCCGCACACCAGGGCGAGGACGACGGTGGTGACGGTCAGCAGCACCGTGGCCGGGAGCTTCTCCAGCACCAGGTCCATGGCGTCGAGCTGGGAGAAGATCGAGACGCCGAAGTCGAGACGGACGACGTCACCGAGGAACGCGACGTACTGCTGCAGCAGCGGCGCGTCGAGACCGAGTTGGACGCGGATCGCCTCGAGCTGTTCGGCGCTGGCGCTGGTTCCGGCGAGCACCGCGGCGGGGTCGCCGGAGAGCCGCACCAGGAAGAACAGCAACGTGAGCAGGCCCAGGACGGTCAGCAGGAGTCGGACGACGGTGCCGGCCAGGCGTCGGGCGCGGTAAGCGAACGCACCGTCGGTGAAGCCGTCGACGAGACGTCGACGCGGAACAGCCGGGGTGGAGCGGGTGGGGTCGGAGGGGGGCGGGGGGTCGAGGGGGTAACGCACCGTGCCGCCGTCCGCCGGAGCGGACGACGGCACGGTGCCGAGCGGATCGGTCACTCGGTGACGACCAGCTTCTCGAAGCGAACCAGGCTGTCGCCGCCGAGCGGCAGGTCACCCAGGTCCTTGCCCGCGGTGTAGACGTTCTCGGGCCAGGCCAGGAACAGGACGTCAGCGTTCTCGTTGAGCGTCTCGGCCATGTCCTCGATCAGGTCCTCGCGCTTGTCGGCGTCCATCTCCTTGCCCTGGGCCACGAAGAGCTTCTGGTACTCGGCGTTGTCGATGTGCTCCTGCGCCTTGCCGCCCTGGGGTCCGAGGCGGACGACGGAGGAGATGTCGCGCAGGTCGAAGTAGTCGGTCTGCCAGTAGAGCAGCGGGTACTTCGACTTCTGCAGGAGCGTTCCGACGAAGGCGGAGAACTCCTCGATCACGACCTCCGACTTGAAGCCGACGGCGTTGAGGTAGCCGGCGACGGCCTCGGCCTGGCTCTTGAACAGCGGGGCGGTGGCGATCGGGAGCTCGAGGCCCTCGACACCGGCCTCCTTGATCAGCTTCTTGGCCTCCTCGGGGTCGTAGTCGTACGACTCGAGGTCCTCGTCGAAGCCGATGTAGCCCTCCTGCAGCAGCTGCGAACCGTTGGGCTTGCCGAAGCCACCCAGTGCGGCGTCGACGAACTCCTCGCGGTTGATCGCGAGGTTGATGGCCTTGCGGACGCGGACGTCGGCGAGCTTGGGCTCGGCGTCGGCGACGAGGGAGTTGATCGCTGCGGAACCGGCCGAACGGGTGGTGTTCTCGAAGCCGGCGCCCTCGAGCTGGATCGCCATGTCGGATGGGAGGCCGAAGGCGATGTCGATGGCGTCGGTCTTGAGGGCGCTGACCAGGGTGGCCGGGTCGGCGATCTGCTTGAGGGTGACGGTCTTGACGTTCTCGGTGGCACGCCACGAGGCGTCGAAGCGGTCGAGGGTGATCGAGTCGGCCGGCTTGTACTCGGTGAGCTGGAACGGGCCGGTGCCCGACGGCTCCTCGGCGGCCTTGTCGAAGGAGGCCGGGTCGATGATGTCGAACAGCGTGAGGCGGTTCAGCAGGATCGGGTCGGGGTCCTTGGTGGTGATGACGATCGTGGTGTCGTCCTTGACCTCGACGCCCTCGATGGAGGCGAGACGTCCGGCCATCGTGCCGAACTGGGGGTCGCCGGAGGTGACGCGCTCGACGTTCTTCTTCACCGCGTCACCGGTGAAGGCGCCGCCGGCGTGGAAGGTGACGCCCTCGCGCAGCTTGAACTCGATCGACGTGTCGTCGATGCGGTTCCACTCGGTGGCGAGGCCGGGCTCGAGGTTGCCGTCGGCGTCGAAGGTGAGCAGGGTGTCGAAGACCTGCTTGGAGTAGGAGCGACCTGACGACGAGAGCACGGCGTGCGGGTCGAGGGTGTTGGTGATGGCGCTGGAACCGAAGACGACGGTGGCGTCCTTGGTGGCCTTGCCGCTGGCGTCGTCGCCGCTGCTGCTGCCGCATGCGGTGAGCGCGAGGGAGGCGACGGCCAGACCGGCGATCGCGGTCGTGACACGACGGCGGGATCCACCGGAGGTGGGCCTGGAGAAGAGCATGCGAAAGGTCCCCTGTTTCGCTCGGGCACGACGCATCCTCACGTCGCGCGCTGTGAACGAATTCTTACTGTGACTCAGGCCACTTGGGCGGCATTGACGCGCCGAAGTGCACCGAAATGTCTGACGTCTACAGACCGAACATCCGACACGTCTCGGCGACGACGCCGAAGCTGACGTAGGTGCTCATCAGGACACCCAGCACCTTCTCGCGACGCGACCCGGCGTCGCCCAGCAGCGGAACGGCGACGTGGCCGCCCGGACGCCAGACGGCGGAGAGCACCGGCGTGCGCCGCACCCACCGCGGGGGGCGGATCGTGATCGGCCACAACACCGGCAGGCCGCCGGTGGTGAGGATGTCGCCGACCAGGTGGACGGCGTACCCCATCGTGACCGCGAGCGGCAGCCACGACGGACCCTGCGGCGACATTGCGAGCACGAGGGCCGCGTAGGCCAGACCGACGGCCCAGGCCTTGGCCCAACTGGAGACGTAGCGACGGGCCTTGACCCCGAAGCTGCACAGCGCGAGCGCGGTGAGTCCGGCACCGGCGGCGACGGTGAACTCGCCGATGTCCCACTGCCAACGGCTCATCCAGGAGGCCAGGAACCAGACACCCACCAACATCAGCGGCGCATGGAACCCCTGCCGGTGACCGCCACCGACGTTGTTGGCGATCGCTGCGATCGTGCGGCCCACCAACGGCACCGAGTGCGCGATCGTCGCGGAGTGGTGGTCGAGGTCGGGCAGGAGCGCCGCACCTGCGGTGATGATCGATCCCGCGAGCACCGCTGAGGCCGGCAGCGGATGGATGCCGGTGTCCAGGTACGGCAGGACACCGGTGGTGGCGATCCAGAGGGCTGCGCCACTGGTCGCATGGGTGACACCCATCATGGGGCTGAGGTGCTCATTTCTACCGACCCCGAGGTCGGACGGTGCGGCGCCGCGGCCACGCCGGACGCGTGGGGGCGCGCAGGAGCAACCGCGTCGTCGAAGGGGAAGGACGCGCAGGAGAACGCTAACGAGGACCCCCGACACTTTCGCGAGCAGCGTCCCTCTAGGGGGTGTATCGGATTCCAAACCCCGCGTGACGTCATAGGAATCGGGGCCTCTGGCCCACGATTCCTATGACGTCACGGGAGACTCAACGGCAACTGCGGAAACTCACGTTGCCGCAGGCCACGGACGGGGTTACCGTGGAGATGTCGGCCGCACTAGCGGCCGGAAGCGGTGGCCGTAGGAGGTCTCCGAGGCGTAAGCACCTCTCGCAGGCAGCCTCACCGACGTGGTTTCCAGCCTTGTCCGCCCACCAACAGCCCCGGTCCTCCGGGGCTGTTCGCATTCTCGGGAACTCAGCGGACCTGCGTGACCATCGCCTCCACGTACGAGCGCCACTTCTTGCTGTACGGATAGGCCCAGGCGACGACGTCCGGGAGCCCCAGCAGGACCTCGGACTTGTCCCAGAACTCGTAGACCAACGCCGGCGACGCTCCCAACGCCCGACGCAGGACTCGACGGTCGGCATCGTCCTGGCCGCAGGTCTCGATCACCATGCGTGCCACTCCCTCCCTCGCGAGGTGCTGGCCCAGCCGGGTCAAGGTGTCGTCGCGCAGATCGCGGTCGTTCTCACCGACTCGCGCTCTGCGTGAGGCGACGGCCGCCGTCAGCCCCATGCCCGCGACGCCGCGCAGGTACGCGACTCGCTCACGGTCGCTGCGCGACTTCATGTGCAACTGGGTGCGTGGATGCGCCAGCGAGCGGACCGCGGCCCGGATCTCGCCCAGTCGGCCGTCGGGCACGACGACGCCACACAGGTGTAGTCCGTTGCGAAGGGACTCGTCGACGAAGGCGGTGGAGGTCGTCATCGCCGATCATCTTGCCGTGGGCCACCGACGCCACATCCGGAAAAAGCCGTCGCTGAGCATGGATCGGGCGCTCTGCACGCGCAGGCCAAGGCCACAGCGAGCCCATCCCAAGCGTGGATTTCCGCGCTTTCTCGATGTTGAACGGCACACCCGAGAACACTCCGTCGATCTCGGTCTCGTCGAGGAAGAGGTTCAACTAGACCTCCCGGACGTCATAGGAATCGGGGCCTCTGGCCCACGATTCCTATGACGTCCGGGAGCGGAGCGACAGAGCCCGAAAACCAGCAGGACGTCATCACATGTGGTCGCCATGGCGACCACATGTGATGACGTCCGCGGGGGAAGCGTCGGGAAGCGCGTCAGCGCAGGTGAGCCATCCGCTCGCAGACCTCACGGGCGAGCTCCACCGACGCCTCGATCTCGGCCTTGCGGACCGCGACGGACTCGATGTTGAAGCCGATCGGCATGCCGAGGCGCGCGGAGAACGCGATGAGTTCGTCGGCGGTGTCCAAGCACTGCTCGTAGGAGCGAGCGAGGGTGTCCTCGGAGTGCTCGAGGTCGTTCTGCAGCCAGCGCGGCACCTTCACACCGAGCCAGTGCAGGAACTCCAACGTCTTCAGGGAGCCGCACACCGAGAGCGTGAAGATGATCGGGACCGGCTCCTCGCCACGCGCCTTCACGGCGTAGTGGTAGTCACTGATCAGGTCCTTGGCGGCGTTGACGTCGTACACGACCTGGGTGACGAAGAACCCGACGCCGGCGTCCTGCTTGGCGAGGAGGCGCTCGTGCTCGTCGCCCTTGGCGAGGTGGCGTTCGGGGATCGCGACGGCACCGAGCAGCAGCTCGGGGCTGGTCTCACGCCACAGCTCCTGCGCCTTGGGCAGCGTCACCTGGACCTGCTTGTCGCGCGAGGACGCACCGACGAAGACGCTGAGGACCCGGTTGGTGTCCTGGGCGCCGAGCCAGGTGGTGAGGTGTTCGGGCTCGTACTTGCCGACGCAGCGGTAGACGACGACGGGCTTCTTCCAGCCCTCCAGTTCGTCGACGAACGCGGCCGGGTCGAGGGTCTCCATGAACGGGAAGGGGCGCTCGACGGGGTTGCGGTCGGATTCGTCGGTGATGTCGTAGACGATCAGGCCGTCGAGGTCGAGGGGCTCGAGACGCGCCATCGTGCGCTCGGCGACCTGCTGGACGCCCTCGGCGCTGGTGGTGGCGCGCGGGGGCGTCATGCCGAACAGCACCGCTCCGCCTCGACGCTCACTGATCCGCTGACGCAGGTCCACGACCACTCTCCTCGTTCTCGTCGCCGTCCAGCCCTCCGCGTCCGAGTCACGGAGAGGTCACGACCGGGTCAAGTCTGGCACCGGCTGCATGAGCGGTCTCAATCGCTGGCCCGAAAGCCTTGCGCGACGTCGTCCCTGCGCGGGAGCGTGCGGACACCTCACCTATCCTTGGTCCCACACGCCGCACGAGCCCCTCGGGAGGTCCGATGTTCGACGTCACCCTGCGCGACGGGACACCGGCCATCGTCCTGCCCCTGCGCCGCGAGGACCGCGAGCGCCTGGTCGAAGGCTTCGAGGAACTCTCCGACGAGGCTCGCCGTCAGCGTTTCCTCACGCCCACCGCTCACCTGTCGGAGTCGATGCTCAACCACCTCGTCGACGACGTCGACTTCATCGACCACGTCGCGTTCGTCCTCGCGGTGGCCAACCCCGAGGACCCACAGACCTTCGACCCCGTCGCGATCGGGCGGATGGTGCGTTACGAGGACGTCCCCGAGGCCGCCGACGTGGCCGTCACCGTCAAGGACGCGCACCAGGGACGCGGCATCGCCTCGGCGCTGCTGGAGGTGCTGGCCGACCAGCGTCCCGAGGGCGTCACCCGAGTGGTCACCGAGGTCGTCGCCGGCAACGCCGCCTCGTTGGCGATGCTGCAGCGGCTGGGCCCGACGAAGGTCGAGGCCAACGGCTACGGCGCCTATGACGTCGAGGTCGAACTGTGGGTGGCTGGCGCGGTCGCGCCGGAGGCCGACGAGGCCCCGGCCGAGCTGCCGTCCGCGGGCATCCCGCTGGCACGCCCGCGCAGCAGCGAAGAGCACCGTCGTCGTCCCAGCATCGACCGCCGACGTCAGCAGGCCCTGCAGGCCCGCGACACCGTGTGCCCCTGGCTCACCCCTGCCTGAGACGACCGAGCATCGCGGACGCGAGAGGCCCCGCACACCTCACGGTGTGCGGGGCCTCGTCACGTGGGACGGATGCAGATCAGTGAGCGCCGACCGCGACCTGGGTGGGGTCGAGGACGAGGTCCTTCTTCTGCGGGATCATGAGGAAGCAGAGGACCGCGCCGACGAACATCGCACCGGCACCGGCGAGGAAGACGACGGTGTAGCCCTCGACGAGGGCAGTCATCGGGTCGGCACCGCCGGCCAGGGCGTCCTCGGTCTTCGACAGCGACAGGGCGGTGAAGACGGCCACCGCGATGGATCCACCGATGTTCATCGCCGAGTTGGCGACGGCGGAGGCGACACCGGCGTCGTGCGGCTCGACACCGGCCAGGGCCAGGTTCTGCAGAGGGACGAAGATCAGCGAGAAGCCGAGCGCCATGATCACGAGCGACGGGAAGACGTGCGTCCAGTAGCCGCCGTCAGCGGTGATGAAGGAGAGCACGACGAGGCCGGCGCCGGCCAGGGCCGCACCGAGGGTGAGGACGACGCGGGCGCCGAGGGCCTCGAACATCTTGGTGGCGATCGGGGCGGTGGCCATGATGACGACGGTCATCGCGACCGAGCCGAAGCCAGCACGCAGCGGGCCGAAGCCCATGACGATCTGGAAGTGGAACGTCAGGTAGAGCATCGCGCCGATCATGACGGCACCGATGATGGCCTGCAGCAGGAACGCGGCGCCCCGGACGCGGTCGGTGACGACGCGCAGCGGCAGCAGCGGGTTGGAGACCTTGGTCTGGGCGAACACGAACAGTGCGACCAGGACGACGCCGGCGGCGATGAAGCCGAGGGTGTCGGTCTCGACCCAGCCGTGCTCGGCGCGGGAGAAGCCGTAGACCAGCGAGCCGAGGCCCAGGGTCACCAGGACGGCACCGACGAGGTCGTAGGTGTTGCGGCCCTCCGCGCGCGACTCGACCAGCAGCTTGGCGCCACCGATCACGCCGACGATGACGAAGAAGACGTTGACGAAGAGGCACCAGCGCCAGTCGGCGTACTGGGTGAGGGCACCACCGAGCAGCAGACCGAACGCGGCACCGGTTCCGGCGATGATGCCGAAGACGGCGAACGCGACGGTGCGCTCCTTGCCGGAGGAGAACAGGACGGTCAGCATCGCGAGCGCGGCCGGGGCGAGCACGGCGGCGAAGAGGCCCTGGAGGCCACGGGCGGCGATCAGTTCACCGGCGGAACCGGCGAGGCCACCCCACACGGAGGCGGCGCCGAAGCCGATCATGCCGACCATGAAGGAGCGCTTGCGTCCCCAGTAGTCGGCGATGCGGCCGCCGAGCAGCAGCAGCGAACCGAACGCGAGGGCGTAGGCGGTGATGATCCACTGACGCTGGTCGTCGGCCATGTTGAGGTCGGCCTGGGCCGACGGCAGGGCGATCGCGACGATCGTGGAGTCGAGGACGACCATCAGCTGGGTCAGACCGAGGACGACGAGGGCCCACCAGCGGGTCGAGGACGGGGCGTCGTTCACCTCCGCCGCGTCAGGGGTGGGCGTGCGTACTGCGTCGGACATGCAGGAACCTCCGGGGTCCATGGGGGGAGCTGGAGGTTTCGAGCCTCGGACGCGAGGCGAACGACGAGCGTTGTGTGGCCTCGGGCCACCCCGGCGTACAGAAACCGGGCAGACTGCCAATTCAACCGGAAATCAGGGAGGCACGGGGACGTGCGTCGTGGTGAGTCCGGACACACTGTCGCCGCGACAGGTCAGCGACGGGCCAGCGACGGGTCAGCGACGCGTCAGACGGCGCTTGACCCGAGCCACGAACGACGGCTTCGGCGACGTCGTCACGACGGGGTCCTCGGTCAGGTTCCACCACTGGTCGTGGGTGGTGACGGTGGAGGAGTCGGGCTTGTAGAACGGCTCGGTGAGCGAGAGGTGCGGACGCTCCCAGGCGATGTCACGACGCACCACCTTGGCCGGCGAACCGACCGCGATCACGTTGTTGGGGATCGAGCGCTTGAGCACCGAACCCATGCCGACGACCGAGCCGGAGCCCACCTTCGCGCCGCCGAGCAGCACCGACCCCCACCCGAGCCAGACGTGGTCACCGACCCGGACCGTGCGGGCCGGGTTGACGCGCTCCCCGGTCCGGACGTCGAAGATCGGGTGACCGTCGTCGGTACGCAACTGCACCTGGGTGGCGATCATGACGTCCTTGCCGATGATCACCTTCGCGCCCTCGACCGCGGAGATCCCGACGACCTCGGTCATCGAGGTGTCGTCGCCGATCCGCACCACGGAGTCCTGGCCCACGCGGATGGTGGCCGCGAAGCCCCACTTCCCGCTGCCGATGACGCAGCGTCCGTCACTGCAGTCGAACTGCACGTGCAGCTTGCGCAGGTTGGGACGTCGCCCCACCTTGAGGACGTTGTTCGACCCCTTGAAGACGACGCTGACGCGGCCGGTGTGGACGAATCCGTCGGGAACGATGATGCGGTTTCCCCGGTCGTCCTCGTAGGGAGCCAAGGTGGTCACGGTCTGCACGGTGTCGAGCATAGGCGCGACCGGGTCTGACACCTCTCTGGACCTGCGGCACGACGCGGGAGCAGCATGGTTCCTCCGCCACCTGCCCCGAGGAGCGCCATGGGAGAGATCCACGTCCACGCCTTCATGAGCCTCGACGGCGTCGTGGACACCCCGGCATGGTCGACGCGATCGGCCGACGACGACCCCGGCGCCCCGTTCTTCAACGACTCCACCAAGTTCGTCGTCTCCTCCACGCTCGGCATCGTGGAGGCCAACACCGCATGGGCCAACAGCACGGTGCTGGGCGCCTACGACCCGGCGACGATCCGTCGTGCGGCCGACGAGGTCGGGAACCTCTACGTCAGCGGCTCGGCGACGTTGGTGCGCGCGATGCTCGCCGACGGTCTCGTCGACGAACTCCATCTGTGCGTGTTCCCGACGGTGCGGGGTGGTGGGCCGCGGCTCTTTCCCGAGGGAGTTGACGCCTTCGACCTCGAACGCAGTGCGGCCGACGTCTACGACAACGGAGTGCTCTACCTGGGCTACCGACCCGGACGCTGATCTGCGCGGCGGTCCTGTGCGGCGGTCCGGGCCGGCGAGGCCTGCTACTCGCCCGAGTGCTGACGCTCCAGGCTGATGCCCCACGCGACCGCCTTCGCGACGCCGCCGATCATCATCAGCATCGCGCCGACCGGGATCAGCACCGCCCCGAGCCATGCGGCGGAGTCAGCGACGATCAGGTGGATGCCCACCGCGACGGCGATCACGCCGGGGATGATCGCGATCATCGGTGCGGGAACGTTGAACTGGTGCGGTATTGCGCCCTGGGCCATGCACCGAGCATGGCACCGGGACCCGCCGACGTCATCCGTCGAGGGGTCCCGGTGGGGGTCAAGTCGTCTCGCCGGTCACACCGCCGGGACGAACGACGGCGTCACTTCACGCAGCCGGGACGCTTCAGCGTGACGGTGCGGGAGGTGCTCAGACCCGAGTGCTTGACGGTGACGACGGCCTTGAGCGTGGAGGACTTCTTCTTCAGCTTCTTCTTCAGCGTCGTCGCCTTCACCTTGATCGTGAACGGCGCCTTGGCGTCGGTGACGACCTTCTTGCCACCGGCCTTGAGGACGACCTTGGTGACGCCGCCCTTGGCGGTGGTGGCCTTGACGACGACCTTGCGGTTCTTCTTGGTGCCCGCACAGGTGGCGGCGACCTTCACGGCCTTGGCCTTCTTCGCCAGCTCGGCCTTGCGCTGGGCCAGGGTCGGCTTCGGGGTCGGCTTGAGGGTGGGCGTCGTCTCGGGCTTCGGGGTCGGCTCCGGCTCGACGCCGCGGAGGTCACGCACGACGCCTGCGACCAGCCCGGCGGTGGCCTTCATGCCCGCGCTGGAGGGGTGGAACGTGAACCCGTCGCCGCCGCCCTCCGGGTAGAGCCCGCGGATCCACTGTCGGCTGTCCCACTGACAGACGGTGTGGTCGAGCGCGCCGGGGATCAGACGCTGGTCGGCGAACGCGACGTCGTTCTCGGCCGCGATCTCTGCGAGGAGATCGGAGAGACGGTCGATCTGGCCCTGGAGGTAGTTGGACTCCTCGGCCGTGACGAGGTCGAAGAAGTTCTGCGGGCAGCCGTCCTTCGGCAGGTAGATGCCGTAGCCCACCACCACGATGTCGGCCAGCGGAGCGAGTTCCTTGACCTTCTCGATGCCGGCAGTGAGGTCGGTGCGCAGCTGGGTGAACTCCCTCGCGAGCGGGTCAGTGCCAGCGGCAGGAACGCAGTCGCCCTTGACGCAATCCGTGGCGAGACCGACGAGCCCCATGTCATTGCCGCCGATGGTGCCGAACGTGACCAGCGTGGTCTTCTCGGTGATCGCGTCGAACTGGGCGTCGTTGTCGTACTCCCCGCGCCGCTGAGCCGTCGCGAGGTCCGCGACCACCGCGCCGCTGCACGAAGCGTCGGTGAAGGTGGAGACGTCGAGGTCGGCAGCCACCAGCGAGGGGAAGTTCTTGGTGCTCCGGTGACAGCCCGTGTCGTCGGAGCGTTCCGGTTGGATGCCGATTCCGGCGGTGAACGAATCACCGAGCGCGACGTAGACGTCCCCGTTGCCCTGGCCGGTCGGCTTGTCCCACACCGGGGTGTGCGCGACAGCGGGCAGCGCCGCCACGGCGACACCAGCGCCGAGGACGGCAGCCACGGCCCTTCCGATGCGGCGACGTGAACGGCTGGCGACGGGAGCGCTTCGGTGCATCATGTCCAGGAAACTACCAAGAACCGGACGCAGGCACGAGGGCCCGGTCGTGCGAGGCTGACGGCGTGGATCCCCTCTCCCCCGAGGCGCTGCGTGCGTCGTTCGTGAACTGCTCCAAGGGCGACGCCAAGCGGATGCCGGTGCCGTCTGAGGCAGCCCTGCCGCCTGCCTCCCGGTGGGCCGAGCTCGACTTCTTCGGCTGGCGCGACCCGGGCCACCCGCAGGCGGCGTGGATGGTGGTGGGGGGCGACGTCGTCGGGCAGGGCGAACCGGTCGGGATCGCGATGAAGGTGTCCTCCGCAGGCAGCGCTGGCCGCAAGAACATGTGCACGCTCTGCTTCACCACCCACTCCGCCTCCGACATGGCGTTGCTGGTCGCGCCGCTGGCCGGACCGTCGGGGCGCCGGGGCAACACCGTGGGCAACTACGTCTGCGCCGACCTTGCCTGCTCGCTCTACGCGCGCGGGCTGAAGCGTCCGGCCCGGGCGCAACCGCACGAGACGATCTCGGTGGAGGCGAAGGTGGAACGCCTCCGGGCCAACCTGGTTGCCTTCGTCCGACGCGTCGTCGCGGTCTGACACACTTCGCCGCATGTCACGACGAGCAGCGGGCACCAAGCGCTGGAATCGCATCCGCAAGCGCTGGGAGTCCTGGACCGGCAAGCGCTGGGCTCCCGCGGCGTACTCCAACGAGATGTCGCTGCTGCGTCAGCCTCACGACCCGGCCAAGGGCCCGGTGTTCACCCCGGAGCAACGTCAGTACCTGCTCGACCGCGTCGTCGCCCAGGAGTCACTGAAGGGCTGGGACGCCGTCCATCGGACCGCTCACACCGTGACGCTGCGGGGTCCTGCTGCGGGACCGTCACTGCTCGGGCTGCTGACCCTCGGGACGCTCGCGCTGCTCGCGCCGGACGCGCGACGCCCTCGCCGCAAACTGCTCGGCATCGACGAGCAGGGCCACGTCTGGATCCGCGAGGCGTGACCGGCATCACCATGCCCGCCCTACGCTGCTGGACATGAGCTTCCTGTCCTCCTCTGCACGCGTCCTGCTCGGCGCCACCATGGTGTTCGCCGGCGTCACCCACCTGACCTCGCAGCGCGAGGAGTTCCAGGCCCAGGTCCCTGAATGGGTTCCCGTCGACGACGACCTCGTCGTCCTGGGCTCCGGCGTCGTCGAGATCGGCCTCGGCGCCGGTCTCGCGCTGCTGCCGAAGAAGAAGCGTCTCTTCGGCGGCCTGCTGGCGGCGTTCTTCGTCGCGATCTTCCCCGGCAACATCGGCCAGTACGTGGAGGGCACCGACGCGTTCGGCCTCGACACCGACCGCAAGCGTCTGGTGCGTCTGTTCTTCCAGCCCGTCCTGGTGCTGTGGGCGCTCTGGGCCGGAGGCCTCGTGGGTCGCAAGCGCGACTGACGCCGAACCCCACCGGTTTGGGTCGTGATTCTTGCGAATCAACGACCCAAACCGGTGGGGTCTGCGTGGTCCGGGCGGCGCTCAGGCCTCCAAGAGCTCCTTGAGACGGCGCAGGTCGGCAGTCACGGTGGCGACGTCGGCAGCGGACTGCGCGTCGCTCGACCCGAGCTGGCGCACGGTGAAGACGATCTCGGCACCCTCGGGGTGCGCGATCACGCGGACCGGGTTGAGCACCTGCGTGCCGTCGGGCAGCGTCACGGTGTGGTCGAGGACGCCGTACTCGTTGCGGGGCGTGAACCGCACCCGGACCTCACCCATCGGTGAACGGACGACGAAGTCGTGCCCGTCGCGACGACCGGGTGCGCTGGCCAGCCCGGAGGCCCAGAGCGGGAGGTGGGCGGTGTCTCGCGTCCAGGCATAGACGAGGGCAGGAGCGAGGCGGATGACCTCGCTGACGTGGCGACTGGGCATCCTTCGACGTTAACGCCGCACCGCCCGGGGCGAAACCTCGGACGGTGCGGCGTCAGGCGTACAGGTGAGGACGCTCACCAGGGACGTCGGGTGCGTCACCAGGTCAGTTCGATCTCCAGCTCGTTCTCGTCACCGAGCTCGACCTCGACCTTGAGCTCCACCTCGGCGGGGATGTCGACGGTGATCGTCTTCCCGGCCTTCTCGAAACGGACCGAGTTGTTGCTGGCAATGGCGTCGGCGAGCTCGCGGAGCTTGGCCGCAGCGGCCTCGCGGCTGAGCTTCTGCTTCTCGTCGATGTCGAACAGGTCGTCGCTCATGGGTCCTCCGAGGGTCGTCAGTGATGTTGCGCCGAGGCTAGCCACCGCCCCCGAACGCACCCGTGAGCAACCCGGATCAGGTGGGGTTCTTGGCCTGCGCGGCGCGGCTCCAGACGTCGGGGTCGACACGTCCCTCGAGCTCGGGGTGGTCGTCGAGGACGAAGACCGGCTCCTTGCCCTCACGACGCTGCTTCTCGAAGTCGGCCAGGACCACGAAGGCGACCTTGCTGAGCAGCAGGATCGCCACCAGGTTCACCAGGGCCATGCAGGCCATCGCCACGTCGGCGAGGTCCCAGACGGTCTGCAGCGACAGGATGCCGCCGATGAACGCGAACACGATCACGACCCAACGGAAGATCGTCAGCGCCAGCGTCGAGTCGGTCAGCAGCTGCAGGTTCACCTCGGCGTAGGAGTAGTTGCCCAGCAGCGACGAGAACGCGAAGACGAAGATCAGGAACGTCATCACCGGGATCGTCCAGTCACCCAACGACGCCGCGACGGAGTCCTGGGTGAGAGTTGCACCGACGCTGGAGTCGTCGTTGGACGGGTTGTAGAGACCCGAGGCGAGGACGATGAACGCGGTCGAGGAACACACGATCATCGTGTCGACGAAGACCCCCAGGGACTGGATCAGACCCTGACGCACCGGGTGCGTGACCGACGCCGTGGCGGCTGCGTTGGGAGCCGAACCCATGCCGGCCTCGTTGGAGAAGAGACCGCGCTTGGCGCCGTTCATCATCGCCGCGACGATGCCGGCGGTGGTGCCTGCGAACGCCTCGGTGGGGCCGAACGCAGCAGTGAAGATGGAGGAGAAGACCTCGCCGATCATGTCGCTGTTGACCACCGGATCACCAGCGCGAGCAGGAGGTAGAGGCCGGCGAGGGCCGGCATGACGGCCTCGGCGAGCTTCGCGACGCGCTTGACGCCGCCGAACAGGATCGGCACTCCGAGCGCAGCCAGGGCGAGCGAGGTCCACACGGCGTCGATGCCGTGCGCGGACTCCACGACCCCGGAGATGGTGTTGATCTGCACCATGTTGAAGACGATGCCGTAGGTGAAGAGCAGGATCACCGCGAAGAGCACGGCACCCTTCCAGGAGCCCAGACCGCGGTGGATGTAGTACGCCGGGCCGCCGATGAAGGCGTCGCCCTTGCGTCGCTTGTAGACCTGCGCGAGCGTCGCCTCGACCAGGGCCGTGGCCATGCCGACCGCGGCGACCACCCACATCCAGAAGACCGCTCCCGGCCCGCCGAGGGTGATCGCGATCGCGACGCCGGCGATGTTTCCGGTGCCGACGCGGGAGGCGAGACCGATCGCGAAGGCCTGGAACGACGAGATGCCGTCGGTCTGCCCACGCGAGCCCTTGAGGCCGGTGAGCATCGCGGGGAACATCCGGACCTGGACGGCCCGGGACCGGATCGTGAACCAGAGTCCGGCTCCGATCAGGACGTAGATCAGGACGTAGTTCCACAGCACGTCGCTGACCGGGAGGATCAGGTCCTCGTGGATGAAGTCGAGCATGGGGGCCTCAGATCTGGGAGCGCTCAACGCGCGGGCGCGCGATTCCCTGACCTTAAGACGCCACATGCGGGTCAAACCCCCTGCGAGGCCGTCCGACGGGTCACGAAGTCATAAATCCGTACCATCGGGACGAGCGCGGGGGACGCCTGCCGTACGCGACTCAGCGGATCCGTCGGCGGGAGTGGCGTCCCGCTCAGGGTCTCCTCCTGCCGCCTTCCACCCGCAGAGTTGCCTTCCGCGTGAAACTTTCTGACCGCTACGCTGCGTGCGCGACCGGAGGGGTCGCATCGGGGAGGGAAACCCATGCAGATCGTTCGTCGTTCGACCGCGCCCGTCACCACCCACACCAGCAGCAGGAGACGGAGTGCTGGCGCTCTGTGCGCCACGGTGCTGCTGGTCCCGCTCGCGGCCTGCGGCGGCACTCCCACCGCGGACGTCGCGATCGCTGACGCGGTGGCCGAGATCCGCGCGGAGAACACCGGCCGCTTCGTCAACACCCTCGAGGCGTCCGGTTCACCGTTGCTGCGCAGCGAGGGCGACTACGACCTCGACGCCGGTGCCAGCTCGTGGACCACCACCTACGACACCGGCGACGAACGCTCGACGACGGCAACCGTCCAGATCGGGAACCAGCTCTTCACCCAGCCCGACACCTCGGCGGGCCCGTGCTGGTTCTCCGAAGAACTCCCGGCCGGCTACGAGAGCATTCCGGGCGCGGTCCGGATGGCACTCCAGGCCACGGCGCGCGACTGGGCCACCGAAGGCATCACAGCAGTGGGCGCCACGTCGATGCACGCGGCGGTCGCCACACTCGGGGACCTCGCCTCCGACGTGACCCTGGGCCCGACGGACCAGTCCATACCGGCGTCGATCCAGTTCGACGAGAAGTCCGTGACGGCGCTGCGCACCACCATGGCCGACATCCTCTCCGCGGTGCGTCAGTCGGGCGGCGCGACGTCCGCGCTCCTCGAACCGTTCGGTGCCAAGGGTCTCGACGTCACGGTGCTGGCCGGTTTCTCGCGCGTGGGCGAGGAGGTCAGCATCTCCGCGCCTGACCCTGCTGTGGTGGTGGTGGTCGGCACGCGCGGCGCGAAGAAGTCCGACGCCGCACTGGCGGACTGCAACACCAAGGCCGACTGAGACGGAATCGGCGCACGTCAGCGGGTGCTTCCGGGGCCGCGGAGCAGAACCCGGGCGACTATCCGAACCAGTCCGCGGGACGTCCTGTCGCGGAAAGGTCAATCTACGTCTGGAAAAATGGGCCCATGAGCGTCGACATCAGCCCACCCGTCCGCAAGGGATCCCCCGCCGACAGACTGGTCGAACGCGCGGGCGGACACCCCGTCCTCGTGGAGCTCTACAAGCTCGCCTCGATCATGGTCGGCGCCGTCGTCTTCGCGATCGGCCTCGAAGGATTCCTCCTCCCCAATAATCTTTAGAACTTTTGTGTTCAGTCTGACTGTGTTCAGTCGATACTGACTGTGTGGAGGACCTTCGGAACGTCCCGGGTGAGCACTGGTTGGTGCTCTTCACCGACCCCTACACGCGTCCACCGGAGAACTGGCATCCCGACTTGGACGAGATGCGGTCCATCAGTGACATCGAGGGGGCCCTCCACATCCCCGCAGGCACACCGATCATCGTGTCGCCCTCGCTGGAACTAGACGACGACCTGTGCCACTACTTCTCAAGTGCGCTGTCATTCACCGACCTCGCCCCCTCGACGCGACGGTCCCGGGCTCATGCGATCAAGACCTGGCTCGACTTCTTGGACTCCCAGGGGCTGACCGACTGGCGGTCCGCGCACGAGGACCTCTATGCCGATTTCCGGCGCTGGCGCACGAATCCGAACCTCCCCGGTAGCCCCGGGGCAGTCGTGAGTGAGGAGTCGTTCGAGCAGACTCGGGTGGCGCTTCGTGCGTTGTACGACTGGGCCGTGAAGCGCCGCCTCGCTCAGGACAACCCCATCCCTTCATCTGGGCCTCGGGCCAGCAAGTCCTCGGCAGCCGTCAAGCACAAGAATTGGCTCAACCCGAGGGCATACCGCCTGTGGAAGGCCGTCGGGATTCAGGGCCACCGTGCACGGATCGACGGCTCGGAGGTCGTGATTGGCGGCATGGACACCACCTGGCGTGGCCAGTTGGAGCCCCGAAACACCGCGATGGTGGACCTACTTGTCACTACCGGCATGCGCATCGGTGAGGCCTGCGCGCTCACCTCGTGGGAAGTGCTTCAGGAGGCTCCTGGCAGGTACGAGATGGTCCTGCCTGCCATCATCACCAAGAGCAAGCGTGACCGGCCCGTTCGAGTCAGCCCAGGAACAGCGGATGTCCAGCGTCGCTACATCAAGTTCCGCGACGCCGCGATCCGGAGAGCACAGCGAGGCGGCCTCTATGAGGACCTGGAGTGGCGGACCTCGCTTCTGGTCGCACAGAGCGTCGAACCGTCTGGCTCCGACCTCTTGCTCAACATCGAGGGGCGCGGTCGTGTCCGCCTCTCAGCCATGGGCGAGGACCAGCGGCAGCGGCTTTATGCGCGAGGCCGCGACGGCGCTCTGGAACCGCTGTCCTGGTTCCTCACCGAACGAGGCACGCCCACAACCCCCGACACATGGACGCCTGTGTTCGCGAGCGCCAACGAGCGTCTCCTCGCGCAGGCTGGACATCTCGGGCTGAATCCACACAGCGTGCCTGAGGTGACCCCCCACACCCTCCGCCACACGTTCGCACTGTGGCTCCTCGCCGCTGAGCACCGCAGCATCGACCGGGGGTTGGGGCTCTCAGGCGTTGAGCGCTACGACGTCAAGCGGTACGAGCGCGCCTTTGACCGGGTGAAGGAAGCCCTCGGTCACGCGCACGTTGGCATCACGAAGGACACCTACCTGGCGCCTGTCCGCACGCTTCGGATGGACGACCTGCTGTCGGGAACCGAGCACATGGAAATCGAGGACGTCATCGCAAGGCTTGCCAACCCAGACCTGGTCTACGAGACGAAGGCCGTGAGGACGTCAGACGATGCCTAGAGCAGTCATGCCCCGCAGCGGGGTTCGGGTCCCCCGCGTGGCCATTCACGACTTGAAGGTCGTATGGACCCCCCGTCACGCTGGCTCTCCCGTCACCACGGACCTGGCTTCGCTGCCTGGGGCGTCGCTGGCGAAGAAGCAGGTCGCCCATGTGTTCGCAGAGATGCTCGGCACCGAGTGGCTCACCATCAAGACGAGCGAAACCAAGTTCTACGCCGCAAGCCGCTTCCTCGCATGGAGCGAGGTTGCCGGGCTGGAGAGCCTGTCAGGGCTCACTGTCGCTCGGTGGCAGGACTACATCCGACATGAGTTCGAGGGCTATGCCGAAACATCGGCGAAGAGCATGCTCCACCAGGCCCGGATCATCTTGGCCGCTTCACCTGACGTGCCTCAGGCGGTCAAGGACAGCCTCGCCAACATCCGCATCGGTCGCCCGGTGAACGACTCCGGCATGAAGGAGGCCTACACGACGGCTGAATTCCACGAGATCCGCCAGGCGGCGGAGCGACACCTTGCCAAGGCTCGCAAGCGCATCTCCACGTACTACCAGCGAGCGCAGCGCGCCACCGACGAGTCACCGGCGCTCGACAAGGCCCTCCGTCACCTCCTGGAGACCGGCGAGGTGACGCCGCTGAGTCGAGAGCAGTTGGAGGGGCTTCCTCGGCTCCCGCAGGCGTTGCTGCTCGGCAACAGCGAAGCGCTCGCGGCGGCTGCGCTCCTAGTCTGTGCCGAGGGCTACAACTTGTCAGTGATCAACCGGCTGGCCACTGACGAGATCCAACTGGGGGACCACCCGGACGAGGTGCGAGTCACGGAGATCAAGCCTCGAAGGTCTCCGCGACTCGAACGCGAGTCCACGGTCCTCGTGGGTCCGTCGAGCGCACTATGGCGGCGTATCCAGGCAGCGACCGAGCCCGCACGCGTCATGTGTCAGAACGTCGGGGCCCCGACACCTCTGCTGCTGCTGAGCCGCAGCACGTTCACCACGCCCGACGCCCAGACCCGCCGATACGGCAACGACGTCGAGCGTCCTGCACCGTACGTTCGCTCGGGCGTACCGAGCGGAGGGTCGCGGCGGGAGGACCTTCCGTGGATGCCGAATGGGCTCCCCTTGTCGTTCCCGAAACTACGACAGACGTACGTGACGGTCATCCAGAGGTCTCCCTCTCAGCACACCCAGGAGACGTGGGTGCGCGACTACCTGAGCAAGTCGGACGAGGCCAAGGCCAAGATCCATCAGCAGGTGGCGCGGGCCCAGATTGCGGCTATCCGGCGTGCCGAGGAGCGACTGGTGTCGCTCACACCAGTGGAGGACGCTCCTCCTGAGGCCTTGAACGGCTCCCAGGACACCGTCACCGCCTCGTGCAAGGACGTGCATCGCCACCCACAGACGGGAGGCGTTTGTACTGAGACCTTCTTCGCGTGTCTGACGTGCGAGAACGCAATCATCACGCCCGTCCATCTGCCTCGACTGGTCCTCATCCGGGACGCGCTCAGGGACCTGCGTACCGCGCTTACGCCCGGCCAATGGACTCGGTGGGAGCACGAATACACCCTCATCGAGACGCTCCTCAGGGAGAAGGCCCAACTCGACGACGACGAGGCCCGCATGTTGGCGGCCCGCGCAACGCGCACTGATCGTGAGAACGTCCGCTTGCTGCTGAAGGGTGAGTTCGATGCTGCTCAGTGACATCGTCCGGCAGACGACCCTTAGCGACCTGCCTGCTATCCCTGACATGGCATCGCGGGCTCCGTCCATCACCTCTGCCCGCACTGTCAGAGAAGGCGTGCGCATCGCGCCGGTCAGTGCTGACGCGTGGCCGTTGGAAGCCGTCAGCCACCCCGACCGGAAGCACCCCACGCTCTTCTTCGGGGCCCCCTCAGCCAGGCGCGCCAGCGAGTACCACGTCTCTGACGACTGGCTCGTCACGTACAAGCGCATCGCCTGGGCGCTGATCAACCACCCCACTCCGCTGGCGATGTACAGCAAGCAGGGGGCCAGGTACGCCAACCAGCCCAGCGCAGGAACCGTCAACACCTTCATGCAGGGCATCAAGCGGTTCTTGGATTGGCTGGACTCGATGGGGGTCAGCACCCTGTCCGCCTGCACGCCAGACCTGCTCGACCTGTACGCACAGGACATCGCAGCACAGGACCTCTCTACGGGCTATAAGCAGGCGTTCACACGCGTGCTCTACCGGCTGCACCACATGGGACCGGTGTTCGAGGATCACGAGCGCCTCTGTATGCCTGGCTGGGGGGACGCCACCCCGTTCAGGACTGGCCCTAGTGGCGAGAACCGCACGCAGATCGTCCACCCAGAGACGATGGACGCCCTCCTCAACTGGTCCCTCCGGATGGTCCGCGAGTGTGCCGACGACATCCTTGATGCTTGGCAGCGGGAGCCAGTCAAGACCACGCCCGTTCGAGGTGCAGCGAAGAGGTTCATCCGCAACTGGCTCGACTGCCACGATGGGACCTTGCCCGCGAACAAGTCAGGTGTTGACCAGCGGTACCTCGCCTATCTTGCGGGGTGCTCCGAGAACCAGGTCAAGACCGCCCTCAAGGATGTACGTGCCGAACTCCGTGAGGACAGGACCTTCGGCGCTCCCATCTCCTTCGTGGGAAGCGCCGTCATTGACGGACGCCCCTGGGCTACGCAGGCTTCGTTCTACGACCTCGTCGCGGGGCGTTCACGTGGCGGGTGGCCGTACTGGGTGAGTCACCTCCAGACGGCCGCGCTGATCGTTGTCACCTACCTGACTGGCATGAGGCCGGGGGAGGCCCTGTCGTTGCGCCCTGGCTGCGTAGAAGAAGTCCCACCCAACCCCGAAAGGCCCGAGGGCGTACTGACCTACCTGGTCCACGGCACGGTTCTGAAGACCAGGGACCAGGCACACACGGAATCGCTAGGCGCTCGGGACGCAACCTGGGTGGCCTCGCAACCAGTGGTCGACGCGATCCGGGTTGCGGAGCGGATCAACGCGGGGGCGGACTACCTCTTTACCACCCCGCACGCGGGCAAACTGAATCTGGGGACTGCCAACGCTGCCATCAACGACTACGCCAATTGGGTCAATGACCTCGTCCGCCGCGAGGGACACAACGGGGCACACCTCATCCCTGCCGACCCTCACGGCAGCCTTGCTCCGTCCCGATTCCGTCGCAGCATCGCCTGGTTCATCTATCAAGAAGACGACGGCGAAGTCGCGCTCGGCATGCAGTTCAAGCACCTGGAACACTCGCTCGGCAGAGACGGCTACGCCGCCACGGGCACCGTCGGCATGGCCAACATGATGGACGAGGAACGAGCGCGAGCACACTTGGATCTGCTGGACTCGGTGACTGAATTTGCTACCTCCGGCACCCACGTCTCAGGCCCCGCCGCTGATCGTCTCGTGGACCAGGTTGGCCAGAGCCGCGTTTACCTGGCCACGGTCACGAGCAGCCGTGCCGCCCAAGCGCTAGCACGCGACAGCGCCTTCGCGGTCTTCGACAACCGCCGCGCGTTCAGCCTGTGTGTCTATAACCCTTCAACGGCGCTCTGTAGCCCGCAGAGCCCCGATGGGCCCGACACCTTGCGGTGCAAGAGCAACTGCCCGAACCACGCTCGAACAGACGAGACAGTGGCGCCGCTGGTCGCTGACCTTGAACGCCTTCGGCAGTCCCTGCGGAATCCGCTCCTGCCAGAGCCGCTTCGGCTCCGTCAGGAGGCACTCGCGGCGGACCGTCTGCGAGTCGTCGAAGACCACCGGGACAACGCCCGATTCGTCCAACTGGAAGAGGCCCATGGCGAAGAAGAACCCTGACCAGTCGCGTGACGTACGTGCCGCCATGGAGCGTCTCCTCAACGGCACCCCACAGACGGTGCACCCTGCCAGTCTCAACTTGAAGGGACTGGCGCAGGAGGCAGGGGTGTCGCGACCCAGCCTGTACCGCCAGTACAAGCCTCTCGCGGATGAGTTTCTCCAACGCGTCGAGCACCTCCAAAGCCCCGACCGACCCACCACACCGCAGGAACGGGCCATGCGTGACGAGTTGGATGAGGTGCGCGCCCAGTACGCCGAACTTGAGGATAGGTACCGGCAGTCCCAAGAGGCACAGACTCGCTGGAAGGAAGCCGCGACGGTCGCTTTCCGCACTGCCAACGCAGCGAAAAAGGAGGCACGACGGCTCTACACGGCCAACGTGGCCCTCCACAGGAGCCTGGAGCAGACCCGCGCCCAACTGACCGGTCGGCCGACACCTCACGCGACGCGACCTCGGCCCAATGCCTTCGGCTTCGACAAGGAACCAGAGCCAACCCTGAACGATGAGTCCCTGCACAAGTGGATCGACGAGGCCTGAGCCGAGACCGCTCTTCGGCCAGATGCAGCGAATGAGTGTCGGCACTCCACCGTAGGGTGACCCGCGACATCGGCCGTTGAACACCGTGGGGGGAACCATGACGACGCTTTCCGAAGGCATAGACCGCTACCTCGAAGCGCGCGCTCCGAAAGAGTGGCACAAGGCCGAGGTCCGCCAGCACCGCGAGCGAGTGCGGGAGATCATCGGCAGCAAGCACCGACTGATGGGCTTCTTCCAGAGCGGCTCGTTCCAGCACGGCACCGCAGTGATGCCCTACAGCGACGTCGACTACATCGCCCGCATCCACTACGAGGATCGCCCTCAGTCTTCCAACACGATCCTGAACAACCTGCGGGACCTTTTGCGGAGCGAATTATGGGAAGCCACCGTCACGGTGAGCCGCCCGGCTGTCACCTTGAACTTCCCCGGCCTCCTCCCGTACTACGAGATCACACCTGCATACCTCGAACGCGGCACCACCGACGAGGACCGCGTCCTCCTGATTCCGGCTCCGGGTGGCGGCTGGCGGGAAGCAGCACCCCAGGCTCACAACAAGATCGTCGCCAGTCTCGACCGCCAGCACGACGGCGACGTCCGCGAGACTGCCCGCCTCCTCAAGGCATGGAAGTACCAGCACAGCGTCTCGATCTCCTCGTTCTACTTGGAAATGCGCGCCGCCGAGTTCGCCAAGAACCACGACACGGTTTACCCCTTCACTGCAGTCCGGTCCATCGTGACGACGCTGGTCAACCAAGGGCTGCCTGCCATGAACGATCCCGCCCGACTGGTTGCGCGGATCAGCCCATGCTCCGGGGAATCAGCACGCGCATCGGCGATGGCCGACCTCCGGAGGTTCAAGAAGAGCATCGACGCCGCCCACTCGGCATGGCTCACCAACGACCGGTGGGAAATGAACGAGGCCCTGCAAGCCATCTGGGGCAGCGACTTTCCGTACAGCGACACGTAGGCTCCTGCCGCGATGACCGACAGTCCCCGGCCCCCGATCTCCGTCCGGCAGAACACCGAGCGTGCCCAGCGCTTTCTCGCCGCGCAGTCCCGGCTGTACACCGACGCCAAGCGACTCCATGACACCCGGTTCCTCACCGTGGTGCTACTGGCAGCCGTCACCGTTACTGTGGCGCTCGCCTTTCCGGAAGCACGGGTCGTAGTCGGAGCCGTCGGCGGTGCCACCACCTTCCTCTGGTCATTGCTCGGTGGCGGACGCGAGAAACGGTGCCGGAAGCAGGCCGCCTTCACGCAAGAGGAGTTCGACACCTACGTTTTCGACCTGCCTTGGAATGTGATGGCGGCCGAGCACCCCTCGCCGACGCTCATAGTCGAGGCCGCCAACCGGTACCAAGGGAACCGAACCAAAGACTGGTACCCCGACACCGGGGCCGTCGAGCGCCCCCTCGACATCCTCATCTGCCAGCGAAGCAACCTCGGTTGGGGTGCTTCGATCCACCGCTTCTACGGAGCCGTCCTCACCGGCTGCCTCGTCGTTCTCGTCCTCCTCGGGGTCGCTATTGCGCTCATCGGTGACCTCAACGCCACCGACGCGCTGGTCTCCCTCGTCGTCCCCCTGCTAGGACCCGCACGTGAACTCATCGAGATGATCCGTAGCAACCGAGACAGCAGCGAGACCAAGGCCAAAGCAGAGATGAAAGTCCATCGCCTCTGGGAGCAAGCCCTTCGACCCGGCAGCGCAATCACGGTCTCCGACTGCCGTGCGGTGCAGGACCTGATCCTGGGCATCCGCCAGACCAACGCCCACGTCCCGGACTGGCTGGATAACTTGCGACGGAGCCACAGCGAAACGTTGATGCAGCAGAGTGCCGAACACCTTGTGGAAGAGGCCCTCCGTCAGGGCAAGGCCCGCTGAGGGGCCCAGCCAGAGTCCTGCACGAGCGGTAGACGGCACCTGCGCTCGGGCTCGGATGCAGGTGCTCCGGTGTTCGCGTGTGGGGGCCGGTGGAGAACACCAAGCCGGGTTCACTGAACGCTCGCCAGCACTCGGGATTACCCCAACGAGTTCCTCGACGGCGGCATCGTCGGCATCTCGATCATCGCCACCTACTGGATCGACATCCCCATGGGCGTCTACATCGGCGTCCTCAACCTGCCGTTCCTGATCCTGGCGTGGAAGGCCGTCGGACACCGTTCGGCGGTCCGTTCCGCGGTCGGCATCATCACGCTGTCGGTGGCCACCACCCTCCTGCACCACATGCACCCGATCACCGACCAGTCGTGGCTGGCGCTGATCTGCGGCGGCGCCATGATCGGCGTCGGCGTGGGCGTGGCCCTGCACCACGGTGGCGCGCTCGACGGCACCGAGGTGCTGGCCACCGTGCTGGCGGCGCAGACCAAGTTCACCGTCGGTCAGCTGATCCTCTACGTGAACCTGGCGATCTTCGCCCTCGCCGGTTTCGTTATCTCCTGGGAGTCGGCGCTGCTCAGCGCGGTGCTGTTCTACGTCGTCGTCAAGGACCTCGTCGACCAGATCGCCCACGGTGAGTCCGGAGCCCGACAGGTCCGTGTCACCACCCGTCACCGCGACGAGATCGCCAAGCTCGTCACCGGCCACACGAAGCGTCCCGTCGTGGTCTCGAAGCAGCTCAAGTACCACGGCGACATCGACCTCTGGGAGGACGTCTGGGTGATCACCTTCGCCACGACGCGCCTGGAGGAGGCGGCGATCGCGGAGGAGATCGAGGAGATCGACCCGCGCGCCAACATCACCTTCTCCGACATCGCGAACCTGCACGGTCCGGTGGCGGAGAAGCTGGCCAACGGTCACCACTGACCCCCTCGCACCCCACCGGATTGAGTCGTGTTTCGGACGAAATGACGACTCGAACCGGTGGGGTGCGGCGCAATTGCGACGCTGACGACACCCGCACGTCACGTGGTTGTCGCAGCCGGCTGGTAGACCGTGAGTCATGGCTTGGGCACTTCTCTACCTCCACGGCGTCGGCGACGCGGTCCGCAACGACGCCTGGTACGACTCGCTGCACTCCTCGCTCGAACGCCACGGCATCGAGGTGCCGCCCCGGGCGTCGTCGAGGATCATCGCCCCCGACTACGTCGAGCTCCTGAAGTTCCCGCCCGCCGAGGGCGGTTCCGCGCCGACCCGCACCGTCAAGGACACCTCCCCCAAGGACGAAGCCCTGACCCGACGGGCCGAGTACGCGCGACGTCAGGCACGGTCGGTCTCCGAGCTCACCGGCACCGTCGACTCCCGCGGCCTGCGCAACATCGCCGGCGGCATCGACCTGGCCCGCGTCCCGCTGCCGCGCGACCTCCGCGACAGCCGCCACTACCTGCGCAACGAGGCGTTGCGTCGTGCGGTCCTGCACCGCGTCCTGGGCTCGTTGGGCGGGCACCGTGACCTCGTCGTCGTGGGCCACTCGCTCGGCTCGCTGGTCGCGATCGACCTGTTGCGTCACCTACCGCCGGGCGTGCGGATCCGTCGTCTGGTGACGTTCGGGTCGCCGGCAGGCGTGCTGGGGCTGTGGAAGTCGTTGCCCTTCCAGCGCGACGACTTCCCGTTCCACCAGGTCGAGGGCTGGATCAACGTCCTCAACCCGTTCGACGTGATCACCCGCGGTGCGGGCGTGAACCGCCTCTTCCCCGCAGCGGCCGACGTCCGGATCCAGCTCGGAGCCTCGCACTCGGCCGCGATGTACCTGGGGCATCCGGTGGCCGGCCAGGTGCTCGCCGAGGTGCTGCGACCGCCGCGCACCCAGATCAGCGACGAGAAGGCGCTCGAGGTCGCGCTCTCCGCCCACGAGACCGACCAGCTCGACGCGCTCGCGTTCGCACACCTCGTCGGTGAACAGATGACTCCCGGCAAGGAGAAGACGGTCCGGGTCCGGCTCGCGCTGCAGGGCCTGCGTGAACGCACCGGCCGCGCCATGCGCCTGGCCCGCGAGGAACGCGGCGAGCCGATGCCGGCGATGGTGTCGGTCCTGGAGTCCGGCGACGAACCCGAGTTCCGGTTCTCGCACCGCCCGTTGGAGGAGCAGCTCTTCTTCGCGGTGCTGATGGCGACGTCCAACCCGTTGGCCCCCTACGACGTCGACCTCGCGGCCGAGCACCTCGCCGCCGTCGAAGCGCTGTGGACGGCGTACGGCTACACCCGTCCCGAGGCGAAGCGGGTCGCGACCGCGGTCCGCGAGTCCGCCGGGCAGTTCTCCCGCACCGCCTGGCACCGGCACCTGATGGGCGACACGATCTTGGGCTCCACGCGGGTCTCGTCAATGCTCGGCGAGGAACGTCAGGGGCTGGTCACGCCACTGACCCCCACCGACCAGGTGCGTTCCCAGGTCCTCCGCCTGACCGCGTTCACCGAGGCGCACCGCTCCCTCGACCTGCCCGGCGACCGCACCGCCGGTTGGATGACGCTGCAGGCGTGGTCGAGCGAGATCGCCGCCCACCTCAACGACCTCGAGGCGGTCAGCGACCCGGGGTCGGCGACGGTGAAGGAACTCAAGGCCCGCCTGCAGATCATCGCCAAGGCCCTCGCGTGGCTCGACGAACGCGGTCTGCTGCCCGAGGAAGAACCCCTGGCCGACGACGAGGTGCGCGGCGAGCTGGTCTGACCCCAAGGCCTGACCCCAGCCCCTGACTCAACCCCTGGCTCAGCCCCGTACCGGCTCCCGGGCTGACGTGGGGACGCCCTGCACCTCCAGGTCGAGACCGCCGAGGGTGTTCGACAGCCCTCGGTGCTCCCGGCCCGACCACGCCGCGACGACGGTGACCACCAGGAACACCACGTAGGCCCAGCCCGGGCCGTCCCACGCGGTGAGGGCGGCGAACGCGCCGACGCCGGTGGCCCACTTCACGACGCGTCCGGGCAGCGCGAGGGCGGGACGGCGAGCCCGGGTGCGGACCGCGACGGCCCACTCACCGATGGTGCGTCCGGCGAGCAGGACGACGACGAGCTGCAGCAGGCCAGCGGCTCCCCAGGCGATCCATGCGTCGAGGTGGTCGTCGAGTCGGGCAGCGTCGCCGGGACCGTAGAGGTGGTACCAGCGCCAAGCAATGTTGACCCCGACGGCGACGATCGAGGTGACGAGGGCGTCGAGCAGCATCCCCGTCCAGCGTCGTCCGCGGGAGACGTGGGTGGGCAGCGGGCGTCGTTCGGGATCCTTGGTGACGACGAACGCCGAGAGCAGCGACCCGACCACGGCCCCGAGGGTGTTGGTGGCGAGGTCGTCGACGTCGAACAGCCGGTAGGCGCACTCGAAGACGCCCCACACTCCGGTGTACTGGGTGGTCTCGATCAGCAGCGACGTCGTGAAGCCGAGGACGCCGGCGACGAGGAAGCCGCGGCGCAGCACCCGTCGGACGAAGAACCCGAAGGGCACGAACAGGACGACGTTGAGCACGACCTGCATGAACATCGAGTTCCGGGCCAGCTGACCCAACGACCCGACGCCGCGTTCCTTGACGTCGGCCCAACTCGCGAAGAGCGTCGTCTGGGCAGGTTGGCAGCTGAACTCGTTGCTCGACGGCAACGGCAGCAGCGTGTACGTCCACAGTGCGACGCCGTAGACGGCCGCGGCCACCAGGGTCAGCACCGCCCCCAGCCCGAGACGGCCGTTGCGGCGGTACATGACCGCGGCGACGGGGGTGATCAGCAGGACGGCGAGGAACGCCCCGACCAGGATCGCGAGGAACGCGTTGGAGGCCTGTTGCGACATGGCTCCAACCTAGGCGAGCCCACCGGCTGGCCGAAGGATGTCGCGCTCAGTCGAGTGCCGCGAATTCCGAGACCGCCCCCAGGACGCAGAACTCGTTGCCCGACGGGTCACGCCAACACGTCCATGGCAGGTCGCCCCAGTCGGTGACGAGCTCGGTGCCACCGCGACGCAGGATCTCGGCGTGGACGTACTCGGCGTCGTCGTACTCGTCGAGGCGGACGTCGAAATGGATCCGGTTCTTCCAGGCGCCCTGCGGTCGGGTCTCGGGCACGAGCTCGATGACCGGGCCGACCCCGGTGGGGTGGCGCAGCGAGTGTTCGACGGTGCCCCGGGCGGGCCGCCAGCCGGTGAGCCAGCTCCAGAACTCCTGGTCACGCTCGGGGACGGCGGAGGCCAGCGGGAACGCAGCGACCTGACCGGACCCGGCGTAGGCGGCACGGTCCTCCAGGACGCAGAACGGGTTGCCCTCGACGTCGGCCATCACCGTCCACGCGACCTCGCCCTGCCCGACGTCGAGATGGGTGGCACCGAGTTCTTCGAGACGCTCGACGACGAGTTCGGGGACCAGCCCGCCGGCGAGGTCGAGGTGCATCCGTAGGGGTTCGGCCGGGACGTGCCCCACCGGCTGGAAACAGAGGTCGAGGTCCTGTCCCGGACCGATGTTCAACCGGGTCTCGAACCCGTCGGGTGAGTCGGTGAGGTTCTGGGTGCCGAGGGCGGCTTCCCAGAAGCGGCCCAGGGCCCGGGGGTCGACAGCGTCGAAGACGACGTTCTCCAGATGCACCCGACCACCGTAGGTGGTGGGTCGCAATCAGGGAACAGAACGGGCCGGCCGCAGGTCTCCCCGCGACCGGCCCGGTCGACTCCCGCTCAGGGCGAGCAGAGCTCACTTCCAGCGGTCGAACGCTCCGACGTGCTCGGCGGTCTCGTACAGCGACGCCGGCTGGACCTCGGCGAACAGGTTCGGAGGAAACCGGCTCACGTAGCCCGCGTACACGTCGCGGTAGAGGTCCCAGTGGATGTCGGGCTGCAGGTGCCGGGCCCGGAACTCCGCGATGGGGATCCGGGCCTGGATCAGGGCCTCGTGCTTGCCCTCGGCACGCACGATCGCCTTGCCGTCGGGGCCGAAGATCGCGGAACCACCAGCACCGGTGTCCTCGAAGTAGGGGCCCTTGCGGAGCAGCAGCGCGTTGTTGGCGATCGCCACGTAGACCTTGTTGTGCAGGGCCGTGGAGGCGACGTCGACCTCGGTGAAGCTGCCCGACGCCGTGCGCAGGATGACCTCGGCGCCCTTGATCGCCAGGGCCCGCATCAGGTCGGGCTCCAGCTGCGTCGAGGACAACGAGATGTTGCCCAACGACGTCTTCGCGACCGGCAGTACGGCGTCAGCTCCGTACTTGGCGACGTACTCGTCGAGGACGTCGTAGATGGTGGTCGTGAAGAGCTCGAAGTGGGGGAAGAGTCCCCGGACGTTGCGCGCCTTCCAGTGGCTCGCGATCAGTTCGCCGTCCGGACCCATCAGGTTGGTCAGGCTCAGCACGTGGCCGGGCCAGTCGGGGTCCTTCACGTACGCACCGAACGCGATGTGGGCCTTGTACTGTTTGGCCTTCGCCGCGATCGCCGCGATCTCGGGTCCGTCGAGCGTGATGCACCGCTCCAACGCCTCCTCGCGGGTCCAGAGGTCCCACCCCGAGATGGGGAACTCGTGGAACAGCAGGAGGTCGGGGCCCGCGCCGTAGTGGTAGGCGTTGTCGATCAGGTGGAGCATGTGGGCGAGGTTGTCGTCCATCTCCTCCTTGTTCGCCGCCGGGTGGATCCGGGACTGGGCGACGCCCAACGTCCAGGCGTCCTTGCCCAGCGGCGCGACCTCGTAGCGGCCGGGAGCGACAGCGCCGGCGGCAACGTCCGGGGTCGTCATCAGGCGATCTTCTTCTCGCGGATGACGGTGCGCTTCACGAGGCGGTCGTCCTCCATCCAGTGCCAGGTACGGACCTTCTGCTGGCCGTCGCTGGAGAGCTGGATCAGCTCGTAGAGGTAGTTGCCCTCCTTGAGGAGCTCCTTGTACGTCCAGGTGAGCATGATGGTGCGCTCGTCGGTCTGGTACATGTACCCGGCGATCCGGTCGTCGTCGAAGCGGACCTTCTCGCCGTCGAGCGTGCCGGGGAACTCGAACGCGTGCTGACGCCCGTCGGCCCAGGTGTAGGTGTTGATCTGCTTGATGTCGGCCGAACCGTCGGTGGGAGCCCACATCTTGAGGTGGGACGCGTGGCGGTCGATCTCGTTGCCGTCGGGGTCGAGGTGGACGTACTCGCCCTCCCACTCACCGATGTGCTTGTTCAGGATCGGGAAGGTCTCGTCCCAGGCGTTCATCGTGCGTTCCTCTCAGTGGGGTGGGCGCCCGCGGTGAGCGTGGCGGCCAGTTCTTCGGTGCGCAGGCAGGCGACGACGCGAGCGTCGGGCCGGGTCAGCGCGGGGGGAATCGTGGTGGTGCACTCGTCGGTGGCGAACGGGCACCGGGTGTGGAAGCGGCAACCCGCGGGCGGGTCGATCGCCGAGGGAACCTCGCCGGTGAGGCCGTCGCCGTGGAGCTTGCCGATGACGAGCTCGGTGGGCGCGGCGGCCAGGAGGGCCCGGGTGTAGGGGTGTTCGGGGGCGGTGAAGACGCGCTCGGAGGGGCCCCTCTCGACGATCTCACCGAGGTACATCACCGCGACGTCGTCGGCGAGGTGCCGGGCGATGTCGAGTTCGTGGGTGATCAGGACGTAGGTGAGGCCGAGGCGGGCGCGCAGGTCGGAGAGCAGGTTGACCAGGGTCGCCTTGACGCTGACATCGAGGCTGGCAGTGGGTTCGTCGAGGACGAGGACGTCGGGTTCACCGGCCAGGGCGCGGGCCACGGTGACGCGCTGCAGCTCGCCGCCGGACATGTCGCGCGGGCGACGGCTCAGGTAGTTGGCAGGCAGGCCCACCATCTCCAGCAGTTCCCCGGCCCGACGACGGATCTCCGCCTTGCCGCTGACCCCACCGTGCAGGGTGAGCGGCTGGGCGAGGATGTGTTCGACGGTGCGGGCCCGGTTGAGGGCAGACCACGGGTTCTGGGAGACCAGCTGGACGCGTCGTCGGGCGGCGGGGTCGTGGGTGGTGACGGGGACGACCTCGTGACCAGCGATCTTCACGCTCCCCGACGTCGGCGTGGTGAGGCCGACGAGCAGCTTGGCGACCGTCGACTTCCCGCAGCCGGACTCACCGATCAGGGCGAGCGAACGGCCGCGCGGGACGTCGAGGGTGATGCCGTCCAGGGCGTGCACCAGCGCGGGCTCTTCGCCGCGCTTGCGGCGGCCGGTGAGCGGGTAGTGCTTGACCAGGCCGTCGATCTGGACGAGCGCCGTGTCAACAGTTGCGTCGGTGGTGACGATGGGAGTGGTGCTCATGCGGGGCTCCCGGGGTGGTGGCAACGGACGGTGCGGCCGACGTCGGTCTGACCGGCATCGCTCTGGTGGGGGGTGATGTCGTAGGTGGTCACCGACTCGGGGTCGACGCGGTGGCACAGGTCGGTGGCGCGGTCGCAGCGCGGAGCGAACGGGCAGCCGGGCAGCAGTTGGGCGCCGGAGACCGAGCCGGGGATCGGCATCAGTCGTTCGCCGACGGCACGGTTGCTCGGCATCGCCCGCAGCAGCGCCCTGGTGTAGGGGTGCTGGGGGTCCTCGAAGAGCTGACGGGTGGTGGCGACCTCGACCAGACGTCCGCCGTACATGACGCCGACGCGGTCGCAGACCTGCGCGACCACCGACAGGTCGTGGGTGACCAGCAGGACGGTGTTGCCCAGACGCTCGCGCAGGTCGAGCAGGAGCCGCAGCACCTGGGCCTGGACGGTGGCGTCGAGCGTCGTGGTGGGTTCGTCGGCGAGGACCAGCTGCGGCTCACGAGCCAGGACGGCGATCGCGATCAGCATCCGCTGCAGCTGCCCGCCGGAGAACTGGAACGGGTAGTCGCCCAGACGCTTCTTGAGGCCTCCGAGGCCGACGTCGGCGAGGAGTGCGTGGAGCCGCTCGTCGTCGACCTGTCCCCCGGTGAGCCGGCGCAGCTGGGCCGCGACCGGCGTCACCGGGGACAACGAGGTCATGGGACGCTGCGGCACCAGACCGATGTCGCTGCCGCGCAGGGCACGCAGCCCCGACTCCGACATCGACGCCAGGTCGGCGCCGTTGAACTCCAGCGTGTCGGCGCGCATCTGCGTGCCGCGGGGCAGCAGGCGCATCAGCGCAGTGACGAGGCTGCTCTTGCCCGAGCCGGACTCGCCGACCAGGCCGAAGACCTCACCACGCTCGACGTGGAACGAGACGCCACGCACGGCCGGGACGGTCCCCCGGGCGGTGCGGTAGGTGACGTCGAGGTTGCTCACCTCGAGGAGTGGTGCCTGCTGGAGTTCGGTGCGTCCCATGACCGGCCTCAGCCCAGACGGCGCAGCGAGGCTGCGTCCAGGCGTCCCAGCGAGAGCTGGTCGGCGTCGAGGGCGGTGACGTCGTCGCGCTGGGCCACGATCGTCGAGGGGTAGACCGGCGGGACCGCGATCGCGTCGGCGGCGAGGATGCCGTTGACCTTCTTGGTCAGCTCGGCGCGCTCGGCCTTGTCGGTGGTGGCCCACGCCTGGTTCATCAGCGTGTCGGCCTCGGCGTTGGCGTAGCCCTGGTTGAGCGTGTTGGTGGAGGCGTAGGAGGTGAACAGCGGGAACGAGGAGTCGCCCGCGGAGACACCGGTGACGAACGTCGTCATCGACAGCTGGTACTCGCCCGCGACCCAGTTCGCCGCCCAGGTGCCGGCGTCGGTGGAGTCGATGGTGGCCTCGATGCCGGCCTTCTTCCAGCCCTGCGCGAGCGCCTCGGCCATCTTGACCGTGGCCTCGGAGGAGTTCGAGATGGAGAGCTTGAACTTCAGGCCGTCGGCGTAACCGGCCTCGGCGAGCAGGGCCTTGGCCTTCTCGACGTCGGGCGTCGCGGGGTACAGGTCGAGGGCCTCGTCGTAGGCGTCGAGGGCCGGACCGGCCGGACCCTGCGCCGTCGTGGCGGTGCCGTTGTAGACGAGCTCGGAGACACCCTCGCGGTCCATCGCGAAGGCGAGGGCCTGACGGACCTTGACGTCCTTGAAGGGGCCCTTCTTGGCGTTGAAGAAGGTGAGCACCGACGTCGGCGAGTCGACGACCTGGACGTCGAGCTTCTTGTCCTTCTCGAGCTGGGTGACGTTGCTGGCCGGCACGTCGGTCATCACGTCGATCTTGCCCTCGCGGAGGTTGACCAGGCGGGTGCCGGCGTTGGGGATCGCGCGGAACTCGATGGTCTCGGGGCCGTCGTACTCGGCGCGGTAGTTGTCGTTGCGGATCAGCGTGACCGACTGGCCCTGGGTGATCTTGCCGAGGACGAACGGGCCGGTGCCGATGGTCGTGTCGTTGGTGTCGAGGGTCGAGGAGTGGATGATCGGCAGGTTCTCCAGGTGCGAACGGAGCACGCCGTACGGGGTGGAGAGGTGGATCTCGACGGTGGTGTCGTCGACAGCCTTGGCGTCCTTGACGAAGTAGGCGAAGTACGACGTCCAGTCGGTGTAGGCGGTCGGGTCGGCGACGTGGTTGATCACGGCGGCGACGTGGTCGGCGGTGAACGCGTCACCGTTGGAGAACTTCACGCCCTCGGCGAGCTTGATCGTCCAGGTGAGGCCGTCGGAGGAGATCTCCGGCTCGGCGGCGGCCAGTGACGGGGTCGAACCGCCCTTGCCGTCGGTCTCGTAGAGGGTGTCGGTGATCGGGTCGGTCACCCAGGCCAGCGAACTGGTGGTGGCCACCAGCGGGTTGGCGTAGTCCGAGAGGGACGGCATGCCGACCACGACGGTGCCACCCGCCACCGGGTCACCGACGGGGCCGTCGGTGGAGGAGTCGGAGCCGCAGGCGGTGGCGAGCAGCGCCATCGCGGCGATGCCGACACCGGCGACGAGGCGCCGCGGAGCCGAGGGGACGAACAGTGCCTTCATGGGGATCTCCTGAGGTGCGGGTGGAACGAGGGAAAGGGGACTGCGAAGAGGGCGAACGACGGAGCTCAGCGACGGCCGGAGACGAGGCGTTCGACCTCGTCGCCGAGCAGGTTGACGCCGATGGTGACGAAGAGGATCGCGGCGCCGGGCAGGACCGAGAGCCACCAGCCGCCGATCATCAGCGAGCTCGTCGCGTCGGAGAGGAGGTTGCCGAGGCTGGCCTGCGGGGGCTGCATGCCCAGGCCCAGGAAGCTGAGCGCGGACTCGGCGAAGACCGCGATGCCGATCCACAGGAAGCCTTGGACGAGGACCGGCGGGAGGACGTTGGGGAGCAGTTCGCCGAAGAGGATCTTTCGCTTCGGGACGCCGACGACGCGCAGCGCGTCGACGTACTCCTCCTGCACCTCCACCAGGGTGGCGGCGCGGGTGACGCGGGCGAAGAGCGGCAGGAACGAGACCGCGAGCAGGATGACGACCTTGACCGCCGGGGTGAACGTGAACGGTCCGAGTTCGCTGGAGCCGGTGCCGGTCATGCCGACCACGAAGAGCGCCAGGACGAAGACGGGCAGGGCCTGCAGGGCCTCCATGACGCGCATCAGGACGGCGTCGAGCTTGGAGCCGCCGCGGTAACCGGCCAGCAGGCCGATCGGGACGGCGATCAGGAGTCCGGCCGCGACCGATCCGACGGCGACAGCGAGCGAGAGCCGGGCGCCGACCGCGGTGCGGGCGAAGACGTCACGACCGAGGTCGTCGGTGCCGAACCAGTGCGCACCGGAGGGGGCTTCGAGGGCGCCGCCGGTGCGCTCGTCAGGGTCGACCCCGATCAGCGGACCGACGACGGCGAGCAGGACGAAGACGGCGACGAACGCGACTCCGACCCAGCCCAGGCCGGACAGGTGCGGGATCTGCAGGCGGCGCACGCGGGGGGCGGCGGCGGGGATGGCCGGGGCGCTCATCAGCGGGTCCTCCCGAGGAACTGGATGCGGATGCGGGGGTCAATCGCGAAGTAGAGGAGGTCGACGACGAGCGTCGAGATGAGGAACGCTCCGGCCGTCCACACGGTCGCGGCGATCGCGACGGGGTAGTCGTGGGCCAGGAACGAGCTGACGACGAGCTGGCCGACGCCGGGGATGTTGAAGACGTTCTCGATCAGCACCGCGCCGCCGATGAAGGTGCCGAGCATCATGCCGACGACGGTGACGGTGGGGATGACGGCGTTGCGCAGCGCGATCCGGGTCAGCAGGGTCCGCTCCCCCAGACCGAGGGCGCGTCCGAAGGTGACGTGGTCGGCGTCGAGCGCCTCGATCATCGAGGTCCGCAGGGTGCGGGCGATGACGCCGGCGGCGCCGAGGCCGAGGGTGAAGGCGGGCAGGACGAGCGCCTTGAGGTGCTCACCCACGCCGTCGCCCCACGCGACCCAACCGGAGCTGGGCAGGACGCCGGGCAGGTAGAGGCCGAAGACCATCACCAGCACCAGGCCGAGCCAGAAACTGGGGATCGAGAGCGCGACGACGCTGCCGACCCTGACGATGCCGTCGAGGGCTCGACCGCGGCGGGCTGCTGCGACCGCGCCGAAGACCATGCCGACGACCGTCCAGACGACGAACGAGACGAGGCCGAGCTCGAGGGTGATCAGCATCCGGTCGCCCAGGAGCTCCGAGACCGGGGTGCCGGTGGTGAGCGAGGTGCCGAGGTCGAGGGTGACGATGCTGAGGACGAACGAGAGGTACTGGGCCCACAGCGGACGGTCGAGGCCGAGCTGGGCCATCACCGCTTCGCGCTTCTCGGGGGTGGGGTTGTTGCCGAGGTAGGCGTTCTCGGGGCCGCCGGGGGTGGCGTGCAGCATCAGGAAGACCATCGTGAGGACGAGCAGCAGGACGACTGCTGCGCCTCCGATCCGCCTCAGTGTGTACGCCAGCAAGCTGACCTCCGTGGGGTGCCGTGTGGGGGAAGTGCCCGGGCACCGTCAGTGCCAAGGCTGTGATCCCGGACACTAGGTATGACCCACGCCACACCGGAATAAAGTCGTACATAAAGCAGCGGATTTCGAAACAAGGTTTCGCACAGCGACATGCGGGGGTACACGCAACCACCGCGGGGAGCACATGGGCACCCGACCTGCGACGACGTCCGCGCGCCACCGGAAACAACGTCCCGCCCTGCGGCGTCGTCCACGGCCCATGGGACCCCGCCCCCGGCGTCGCTCGACCCCACTACGGTGACCTCGTTCGGGAGGTCCGGACGCCACACACTCTCGGGGGGCACGCATGGAACAGCAGCACGGACAGGGACTCCAGAACACGACGCAGAACACGACGCAGAATCAGGCGCCGAATCAGGCGCCAGGCACACCGACGACGCTCGGCGGCATGGAGCTGCGACGCCTCCAGGGTTGGATCATCACCGGCACCGGCGCGCTGGCACTGCTCGGCGCCTTCCTGCCCTGGGCCAGCGTGCTCGGCATGTCAGTGAGCGGCTTCAGTGGCGACGGCAAGATCACCGCATTCCTGGCGCTCGTGACGATCGCCCTCGGCGTGCTCCGCGGACTCGACCTGCGCGGTGGCACCTGGCTGGTCGCGGTCCCGGTCGCTGCGATCGCACTGGGTGGCGTGATCGCAGCGATCGGCATCTACAACTGGACTCGCATGTCGAGTGCGATCTCGGGGCTGGACACCGAGATCATCGACCTCAGCGTCTCCGTGGGCTTCGGACTCATGCTCACCACGCTCGCCAGGGTCGCCGTCGCAGCGTCCGGCGCCTTCGCCCTGCTCCGCAAGGCCTGAGCGGGTCCGACCACTCGGAAGCCGTCGGTCACGCAGAAATCTGGCGCAAATATGTGGCTTGGGTCACAATGAGTTTCCTGATTCACCGAGGAGGCCCCCATGCACCCGTCCCACACCCCTACCTCTGACGTCACGCCGGCTCCGTGGGTCGAGCCCGCGGTGATCACCGCCATCGCGTTCCTGTTCTTCCTCGTGGTGGTCGCAGCGATCACCGGACCGGTCTCCATCTGATCCAGCCACGTGAAGCCCCGACCGGACGCCGGGGCTTCGTGCGTGCGGGCTCTCCACCACCACTGCTCAGGCGCGGGCGACGTCCTCGATCAGGTCGAGTTCTGGGTCCCACCAGCGCAGCCGGTCCGCGACGAGTTCGCGCGGCGCCGGGGTGGCATGCAGGACGTCCAACGCGTCGGCCAACAACCGGCGCGACACCCGTCGGGCGAGCGTGACGTGCGGCGTCCAGACCGGATGACGCAACGTCGGGACGAGAGCCCGGATCGCAGCGGTCGCCTCCGCGAGTGCGGCGTCGGGCTCGACGAGGTGGGCGATCGTGATCCGTTGCCCGTGGCCCAACAGGATCAGGCCGCCGAGGCGGAGCGTCGTCGGGAGCAGGGGTGCGACCAGTTCGACCGCCTGTGGCACCACCGCCGGGTCGATCCCCACCGCCGCGGCGAGCGTCAGGTGCGGGGCGTTCGTCATGGAGCGGTGGTCGGCCTGCGACGGGATCCCGGCTGCCTTCAGCGCCTCCCACTGCGCGACGACGCCGGCCTCGGAGGCGGCGTCGAAGGAGAGTTCGAGGGCGTGGTCGGGCATGGACCAAGCCTACGGACGACTGACGTGACCCCACGACCGTAGTCGGACATGCACAACTCGCCATTGAGCCCCGATCAAGCCCCTTTGAGGGCCTTTTGCCTGTCCGCGTACGAAACCCTCCCCGTCCTGGGAACCAGGGCGGGGGCCCACCTCGTCGGGTCGGGCGAGAGAATCACCGACCGGACGCGATGGGGTGGACGTGACGACTGCTGAGCAGGAGTTCGACGAGTACGCGGCGGCGCGCTGGCCACGGCTGGTGCGTTCGGCGGTGCTGCTGGGCGCCCACGCGCAGGAGGCCGAGGACGTCGCGCAGACGACGCTGACCAAGGTGTGGCGTGCCTGGGGACGGGTGCAGAAGGCCGACGACACCGACGCCTACGTGTACCGGATCCTGCTGAACGCCTTCAACGACTCCCGACGACGGATGTGGCGCGGCGAGCACCCCACCGAGTTCATCCCGGACCGCTCCGAGCCTGACGCCACCGACGCCGTGGTGCTGCGCGACGCGGTGTGGCGGTCGTTGGAGCGACTGAAACCGGATCATCGCGCGGTGGTGGTGCTGCGGTTCTACGCGCATCTCTCGGAGGCCCAGATGGCCGTCGTGCTCGGGGTGGCCCCGGGCACCGTCAAGAGCCGGGTGGCGCGTGCGCTGCTGGCGTTGCGCAACGACCCGGCGCTGGTCGCCGTGAACGAAGAGGTGCAGTGATGGACAGGTTCATCGACGACGAGCAGATCGCCCGGACGTTGGGCGAGGTCGCCGCGCGCACCGAGGTCGGTCCGGTGCCACTGGCCGCGATCAAGGAGCCTGCGGAGCGTCGCGGCTGGTTCAGGCCGCTGGCGGCAGCCGCCGCGGTGCTGGCTGTGGTCGGCACCGGCGTCGGGCTCGGGGTGCTCGGCAACGGCAACGACGGCAACGACGGTCATTCAGAAGGCCTGGTCGCCGCGCCGGGGAAGCGTCTGGCCGGACTCGGCCCGGTCGTGGCGGAGGTCCCTGATGCGTGGGGCGTCCAGCCGACCTCTCCGTGCCATGAGCAACCGCAGAGCAGCGTGGTTCGCTACGTCGACGTCTCGAACTTCACGATGGAGTGCAGAGCCGATCTGCGCCCCGAACACACGCGACCCGACGGCGTCGAGTCGCTGCTCTTCCTCACCTCCGAGGACCCCAGCCTGGACCCGGAGGACGAGTACTCGAGCAACGACTTCTGCTCGGCGTCGGCCCGCTTCGAGACGCCGCAGGGCGGCTTCGTGTGGGTCGTCGCGGAGGCGTGGACCCCGGAACGAGCCACCGAAATGCTCTCGTGGGTCCGCTTCGTCGACGGGCCGGTGGGCCTGCCCGGACCATCGGCGACCCTGAACGCGCTCGCTCCGACGCTGAACGCCGCGTCAGGACGGTACGAGCTCTCCGCCGATCAGTACCTCTCCGCGATCGACGCCTACGTGACCCTCCTGGACGCCTACGACCTCGAGGTCGAGATCGTCGAGGACGCCACGGAACTGGACGAGTGGGAAGAACCGACGTTCTCGGTCTCCCCCGAACCGACGAGCGTCCTCGCGGCGGGCGACACCGTCACCGTGACCACCCACGGAATCGACCTGCCCGACGGCCTCATCCGGACCACCGCCGACACCGACGATGCGCCACCGACCGGCACCCGCCAGATCGGTCTGGGCGACCTGATGATGGACGTCCCCGAGGCGTGGGCCGGCGACATGGTCAAGTGCGACGTCCCGGTGATGAGCACCTTCGTGGTCGGGCTGCCCGCGTCGCGGGGCTGCTTCGCCTCGGTGCCGCGTCCGGACGACGTCGAGGTGGTCCGCTGGACGCGGGTGGAGGTGTTCACCGACTTCGTGGGCGAACCGGTCCGCACCGAGGAGTTCCTGGGCGTGAAGACCACGCGGTGGGAGACGCAGTGCGCGCCCTACGACGGCACGGGCCCGGAGGTCTGCACCGCGCAGGTGTGGTTCAACGGCGACGACTCGAAGGCGTACGTCGTGGTCGAGGCGCCGACGAAAGCACGCGCCGAGGCGCTGATCTCGACGCTGCGTCGCAGCGACACCCTGGTGGGTGTGCCCCCGGCCCCGGAACGACGCGACGGGTTCGCCACGCCTGCGGAGGTGACGGCCTACCTCGCCGAACTCAACGAGCTCGGTCTGGCCGACGTCGCCATCGGCGCGGAGGACGGGTGGGAGGACGCCGACGAGCTGCGTGTCACCGCGACCGTGCGGGTCGCCGACGAGCGGGTGGAGACCGGGACGATGGTGGAACCCTCGACCGCCACCGTCACGGTCGACGTCCAACTCAAGGACAGTCGGCCCGAGCCGCCCCTGCGCACTCCCTCCGTCCCCGGCGGCTGAGCGCCCCTGCGCACCGTCTCGTACGCAAACTGTGGGATTGATGCCACGCCACCGGCGTGTCCACGCATCAATCCCACAGTTTCCTCAGGCTGAGGCACGTTTCCGCAGGAAACTGACCGCGTGGTCCCCGGCCCGGCCGTGGAGCAGCTGGTCTGATCCACGCCGTGGTGCGTGAACGCGATCGGGGACTCGCGCGATGAACTGGGCATGAGTGTCCTTCCAGTCCCCCGTCCACCGGAGGTGTCAGTGCCTCCCGACCTCGACGACCATGCCGTGATCGCAGCCTCGCTGGATCACCCCGACCGCTTCGGCGAACTCTTCGAGCGCCACGCCAGGGAGTTGCACAGGTTCCTCTCCCGACGTCTCGGGGACCTCGCCGACGACCTGCTGGGCGAGGTCTTCGTCGCCGCGTTCGAGCGTCGTGACCGGTACCGGCCCGAGCTCGCCGACGCCCGCCCGTGGCTCTACGGGATCGCGTCCAACGTGGTCCGCACCCACCACCGCTCCGAGGCGGCACGCTACCGGGCGCTGGCCCGGGTTCCGTTGGCCCTGGTCTCCCCCGACGACTCACCACGCGCGGTCGACTCCGCCGACGCCGCCGCGGTCCGTCCCCGGATCGCCGAGGCACTGGCCCGGCTGAAGCCGGCCGACCGCGAGGTCCTGCTGTTGGTGGCGTGGGCGCAGTTGGACCACGCCGAGGTCGCGGCCGCGCTTGACCTCCCTCCGGGGACCGTCCGGTCCCGCCTCCACCGGGCACGCACCCAGCTGCGTCCCGTCCTCGACGACCTGCAAGGAGCACTCCGATGACGCACACCGACCCCACCGACACCGACCTCCGCCTCGTGGACCGCTTCGGCCCGGCCCCGACCGGCCCCGACGACGACGTCCTGACCGCCGCCCGACGACAGCTGCAGGAACACACCGCAGCAGCCCGACGGACGCATGCCCCCCGACGCCGCACCGCCAGGGTCGGCGGCGCACTCGTCGGGACCCTCGCTGTCGGGTTCGCCGGGGTGGCGGCCGCAACCGGCGACCTCGCCCTCGGCTACGACTCGTTCTCAGCCGTCTTCAGTCACTGGGGCGACGACTCCGAGGCCGGGTCGACAGGCCCCGCCACGGCCACCCGGGCCGCCACCCTGCCCGGTCCGGACGGGACGGTCTTCAGCGTCATGACGACGCCCGGCGACGCCCGTTGCTACACGTCGGTGCTGGAGACGGCGGCGAGCGCCGCCCAACCGCAGCCGACCTCGTTCGTGCCCACCTCCGACAACTTCTGCACCTCGGATCCGGACGGCGAGGGTTGGTCGGGAGGAGCCTTCAAGCTGGACGGCACCTCGTTCGCCTACGACATCCCGGGCGTCGACCTGTCCCCCGAGTACGGCCTGGCGGGGTACACGGGCAACGCCGGGGACGCGGTCCGCGTCGAGGTCGTCACCCCGGACGACACGACCTATCCGAGCGTCCTGGTGGACGGCATGTTCTGGGGGTGGTTCCCAGCTGAGGAGGCCGGCTACGTGGTCGGGTACGCCGAGGACGGTTCGGTCGTCGGACGTGACTACGCCGGCCGCGGCAACGTCCCCGGCGCCCCGGAATCCTGACGGGTGACGGCTCAGAGCCCGGACCCCAGGTAGGGCAGCACCGCGATGCACGGCACCTTCTTCGCCTCGGCAGGTGCCAGTGCATTGAGCACGTGCCGCCAGGTGCGCTCACTGAACCCGGTGGAGATGTGTTCGGACCTGTCCTTGGCGCAGCCGTCCTGGAGCAGGATGTTGGTGACGTTGCCCTGGCCGCCGAACGCGGTGGGGTCGCCGACCAGGAACTGGTTCTGCGTCGGGGTGGCGATCCAGTCGTACTTGGACGCGATGACGGTGTAGTGCGGTCCGGGACGGGTGTCACCGTCGCGGTAGATCTCCTCGGCCAGTTCGGTGCCGGCGATCTGCTGCCCGAACGACGGCAGTACGTGGCGCAGGATCGGGTAGACGATCGGCGCGAGGGTGTCCGGTCGCAGGATCCCGGACCCGTCGGTCCCGTGGTTGCCCGGCGCGATGCCGACGAGCTCGTTGACCTTCGCGGCGCCGCCGAGGAAGTTGATGTAGTAGTGCGGCAGCATCCCGCCGCCCTGTGACCAGCCGACGAGGTCGACCTTGTCACTGCCGGTTGTGGCCCGCACCTGGTCGACGAACGTCGCGAGTTCGACGGCCGAGGTGCGGATGTCACCGAGTCCCTGGAGTGGGAAGCGTTCGAAGGGCGTGATGTTGCCGTAGTTGAAGTGGAAGACGCAGAAACCGTTGTTGCGCAGGTAGGGCGACCCGGTGCTCCACTCCCAGCCGGCACCCGAGGTGAAGTTCACCAGCACGACGGGGCGGGGACGGCTCGGGGTGAGCTTGCAGGTGGGGTCGTTGGAGCCCGCAGGACTCCAGTGGGGCACGAAGGTGCGCGCGGCCATCCCCGACAGGATGGGGGTGACGTTGAAGGAGACCGGGAGCGGCTTCTTCGGCGGATCGGCCTGTGCCGGAGCGGTGAGCGCACTCACGAGGGTCAGTGCGAGGGCGGCGCTGAGACCGCCTCGCAGAAGTCGCTGGGTCAGGGTTCTCAGGGGCATCGTGGCGCCTTTCGCGAGGCGCTGTCAGGGCGACAGCGCCGTGAGCTTCGACGACGACTCAGGCGACGGGGAGTACTGGGACGGCCACCGGCCAGGAGTCGGCCTGACGACACCTACCCGTCTCCGGTACGGCTTGCCCCCGTCCCTACGTCTGTCCGAAGTACCTCGGCCTCGTTCTCCGGGCCGGGCGCTCGCGAACTCGGATGAGACGGACCGGGCAGACGCTGGTCCGTGCGACACCCTCGCCCTAGGTTGGAGGTCTGACCGGTCGGAGGGGACATGGCTCACGAAGCGCTCGTCGCGCAGGTTCGCAGGCAGGCCGAACTGCTGCCGCAGATGTACGCCCGCCTCGATCCCGAGGCGATCCCGGAACGTCTGGCCCTGGGCCCGGACGACCCCAGCGACCTCGACGTCGTGCAGGGGGTCGACCGGGCCGAGATCCTGGCCGACACCGACCTGGTGGACCTGCTCGTCACCGCCACCCGGCTCGGGGACGTCGTCGCTGACGCGTACGCGCTGCTGCTGCCGACGTACGGGATGCGTGGGCTGGTGGAGATGCTGCGCACGGCGTGCCGTGACGGCGTCGACGCGGTGCCGGACGCTCCGGCCGAGCTGCGGACGTTCATCGCCGCGATGGAGGCGACACCGTCGTGGATCGACATGGACCTGGTCCGTGAGGGTGCGCGGTGGGAGCGGATCGAGGCGGCGTTCGTGACGCCGTACGTCATCCGTGGGGCGTTCCTGGCGACGTTCCTCAACGCCTACGCCGCGCTCCCGATGGCGCTCACCGGAACTCTTTCGGGGCGGACGTCGGGGCGGCGGGTGAAGGAGACGGCGTCGTTCTTCGGGGCGACGGTGCTGCCCGGCGGCACCGACCGCACCGGTCCCGGGTTCGAGGCCGCGGCGATGGTGCGGCTCATGCACTCCTCGGTGCGGGTGCACGCGTTGCGCAGCGAGAAGTGGGACGTCACCACGCATGGCCTGCCGATCCCGCAGGCCGACCAGATGCCGGCCGGGATGATCAACATCGCGCTGACCTCGATGAAGGTGCTGCGTCAGGGACGCACCGAGTTCAACGCCCGGGAGCAGGCCGGCGTCGAACTGGCCCGCTACCGCTGCTTCCTGCTGGGTCTGCCCGACGAACTCCTGCCCGACTCCCCCACCGAGGTGCTGCGGGTGCTGTCGGCGCGCGCCGCGACGCTGCGGACCGCGTTCGACGACGACACCTGCGGGGCGCTGGTCCGTTCGACGTTGGCCGCGACCCTGCACCCCGACGCCGGACGCTGGGGTGCGGTGAAGGAGCGCTGGGAGCGGAGCTTCTCGACGGTGACGTTCGTGAAGGCGTTCCTGGCCGACGACTACGCCCGCGCCGCTGCGATGGGGGTCGAGGTGACGCGCGCCGACCGGGCCAGGGCGGTGGCGATGCTGCCGCTCGTCATCGGGCGGACGTTGGCCGTGCGTGGTCTCTCACGGGTGCCGGGCGTCGAACGTCTCGCGGACCGCTACGTCGTCGCGACCCTGGAACGACGCATCCGCGGGTACGGGCACCCGGAGTACACCGCGAGGGTGTGACCCCTGCCCAGCCCGCGCAATTGTGGGATTGATGCGGTGACACGCCGTCGGCGTGGCATCAATCCGACAGTTGCGCAGGCGAGCGGAGCGAGCCAGCGAGCATCAGTGGGCCATGTCGACGAAGCGCGAGTAGTGACCCTGGAAGGCGACGGTGATGTCGCGGGTCGCGCCGTTACGGTGCTTCACGACGAGCAGGTCGGCCTCACCGGGACGGTTCGACTCCTTCTCGTAGACGTCCTCGCGGTGCAGCAGGATCACCATGTCGGCGTCCTGCTCGATCGAGCCGGACTCACGCAGGTCACTCATCGCGGGGCGCTTGTCGGCACGCTGCTCAGGACCACGGTTCAGCTGCGAGAGCGCGATGACGGGGACGTCGAGCTCCTTCGCGAGGAGCTTGATCTGGCGGGAGAACTCCGAGACCTCGAGCTGACGGGACTCGACCTTCTTGCCCGAGCTCATCAGCTGCAGGTAGTCGATGACGATGAGGCGCAGGTCGTGCTTCTGCTTGAGGCGACGCGCCTTGGCGCGGATCTCCATCATCGTGAGGTTGGGCGAGTCATCGATGTACATCGGGGCCGCGGAGACCTCGCCCATCTTGCGGGCGAGCTTGTCCCAGTCGTCCTCCTGCATGTTGCCGTTGCGGATGTGGTTCAGGGCCACCTTCGCCTCGGCGGACAGCAGACGCATGACGATCTCGGCGCGCGTCATTTCCAGGGAGAAGAAGACGGACGCCATGTTGTTGTGGATCGACGCGGCACGGCAGAAGTCGAGCGCGAGCGTCGAGTTGTGGGTCGGGACCATGGAGCGGCCTGCAAGGTACAGGTGGTCGTCGTTGTCGACCTGGACGCAGCGCACAGGTACGGAGTCGATCTGCTTGACGTCGGTGACGTAGCGACGCCCGATCCTGCTGGTGTTCGCCGGACGCTCCTCCTTGTGCAGGAGGTGCTTGCGCTCGAGCTTGAAGACGTCGTCGACGGTGGAGAAGTTGAGGATGAACGCCGTGGACCGCGACTCGTCACGCCCAGCGACCGCCTTCGTGCGGAAGCCACAGCGGTAACCCAGGCTCACGACGAGTTCGTACACGTCACGAGCCAGACGCTCATCGGTGACCGCGAACTGGCAGGACCCCACACCGCGCACCACAGTGCCGTCGGTGTCCATGAGTCCGGCGAGCAGCTCACGACGCTGGGCCTCGGAAGCACGCAGGTAGGCGGCGGGGATGTGCTTGGCGTTGAGGACACCCAGTCCGCGCAGGAGCGCGGTGATGGTGCCGTGGTCTTCGCGGCAGGCCGCGCACGTGAACTGGCCGGTGCAGGGCTTGCCGCAGCCCGGGCAGATTCCGTCCACCGCGGCGACCGCGTCCGGCAAGGTGATCGAGTACAGCATGTCGCCACGGTGAGTGACGACGTATCCCTTGCCCTCGATGAGCATCGGAATCTCGGGAGTCTCCGAGGTGATCCGGCCGCTGGCGGAATGCCCGTCGCCGAGCCAGGCGCCGAGGACGTACGGGTCGATCGGCAGGTTCTGCTCCGCGCCGACCAACGGCGCCGCGTTGACGATCGCGTGGTTGGCACGGGCGTCGGCGCCCACCCGCACCGTTGCAGCGATCTGCTCAGTGGTGACCACCGAGGCATGGATGCGCTGGTTCTTCGAACGGTTGTACTCGTTCTCCGCAGCCCACTTCGACTTCCGTGCAGCCCGCGTCTCGGTGAGCCACTGGTGCTCACCGTCCGCGACGATCACCGTGCCGTCGGAGAACGTGACCTCGTAGCAGGGCCGCTCAAGCATGACCTCGGTGGCTGCCACCACCTTGGTCGGCCTGCCGTCCGCATCGATGAGCTCGTCGCCCACCGAGACTTCGCCCATGGTGGTCCACCCGGTCGGCGTCGGCAGCGGAGTGTCGAGAGCCAGCGCCTTACCCATGGCGGGACGAGCTGCGACGATGATCATCTGACCGCCGTGCAGACCGTTGGTGAGTTCGTCGAAGTCGGCGAAGCCGGTCGGGACGCCGTAGACGCCCTTCTCACGGTTGCCGATCGCCTCGATCTCGTCGAGGACGTCGTTCATGATGTCGCTCAGCGGGACGTAGTCCTCGGTGGAGCGCTTCTCGGTGAGCTTGAAGACCTCGGCCTGCGCCTGGTCGACCATGTCGTCGACCTGGCCCTCACCGGCGTAACCGATCTGGACGATCTTGGTGCCGGCCTCGACGAGGCGGCGCAGGACCGACTTCTCGCGGACGATCTCGGCGTAGTACGCGGCGTTCGCAGCGATCGGGACGTTCGCGGCCAGCGTGTGCAGGTACGGCGCGCCACCGAGCTTGACCAGCTCACCACGACGCTGGAGCTCGGCGGCGACGGTGACCGGGTCGGCGGGCTCGGAGCGTCCGAAGAGGTCGATGATCGCGTCGAAGATCGACTCGTGTGCGGGACGGTAGAAGTCGGTGCCGCGGATGATCTCGCCGACCTCGGCGATGGCGTCCTTGGACAGCAGCATCGAACCGAGGACGGACTGCTCGGCGGCATTGTCCTGGGGCGGGGTGCGGTCATTCGCGGCGCGAGGGGCCTTGCCCGGCTCGTAGGCCGCGGGGCCGTCGCCCCAGCCGTCGAACGCGGGCTCGAAGCCTGCGTCGAACGACGCGTCGAACGCGGTGTCGAAACCGGGCTCCTCGGCCGGAGGGAGGTTCGTCTCGCCAGTGCTCATGGGTCCTCCGGGGAAGTACGTCTGCTCGAGCGGGACGCCGTGCTCGCGGTCCGCAGATCACCATCATTGCGTGCCGCCGGGAGACCCCCGCGTTCTCGCGGAACATACGTCCTGAGGGTCCTACCGAACGAAGCGACGAGACCCCGTTTTCCACACCCCCTGTGGAAAACTGTGAAATGACAGTGGAAGAACAGTTCACAACTGTGTGCACAGCTGTGGACAACCGTGGATCAACTCACTCTGCACTGGCCCTGACCTGCGGAAATGAGTTTTCACAGTTGTGCACAACAAATACTTCTCCACTCGGAACCGACTCGCTCGTCGCTCTGCAGTTTTGTCGACAAGCTCGACCGCGAGGCGTTGCCGAAGAGTTATCCACCGGTTGTCCACAGGCCGGAAAACCGTGCCGTACCCGAAATTTCGCCGCTGACCTGCGCATTTGCACAGAGGTTCGAACCGCCCCCTCCGCATACCTAGACTCGGGGAGTGAGAACGACAGACCGCGAGATCGTCAGACTGGCCGTTCCGGCCTTCTTCGCCCTCGTCGCCGAACCCCTCTTCCTGCTCGCGGACACGGCCGTCGTCGGCCACCTCGGGACCGCTCAACTGGCCGGTGTCGGCATCGCCGCCGTGGTCATGCAGACCGTCGTCGGGCTCTGCGTCTTCCTCGCCTACGGCACCACCGCCGGCGTCTCCCGCAGTCTCGGCGCGGGTGACACCCGACGCGCGATCTCTCTGGGCGTCGACGGCATCTGGCTCGCGATCGGGATCGGGGTGGCCGCCACCCTGGCGCTGCTCGCCGTCCTCGATCCTCTGATCGCAGCGTTCGACGTCTCCGCGGGTGTCGCCGGGTCCGCCCACGACTACCTCACCGTCGCGGTCCTCGGCATCACCCCGCTGCTGGTGATGCTGGCCGCCACCGGCGTCCTGCGCGGCCTGCAGGACACCCGCACCCCACTGTGGGTGGCGGTGGGCGGCAACCTCGTCAACGTCGTCCTCAACCTGCTGCTGGTCTACGGCATCGGGCCCTTCCCGGAGATGGGCGTCGCCGGTTCCGCGCTCGGCTCGGTGATCGCCCAACTGCTCAGCGCGCTCGCGCTGGTCGCCGTCGTCGTCCTCGCCGCCCGACGCCACCAGTCCTCGCTGCGCCCCGACCTGCCCGGCATCCGCTCCGCCGCCCGCGCCAGCGTCCCGCTGGTGGTGCGCACCCTGGCCCTGCGGGCCGCCCTCCTGGTCGGCACCTGGTCGGTCGCGGCCTCCAGCAGCCCCGACGGCGCAGAGATCGCGGCGCACCAGGTCGCGTTCACCGTCTGGACGTTCCTCGTCTTCGCCCTCGACGCGATCGCGATCGCCGCCCAGGCCCTCACCGGACGCGCCCTCGGTGAAGGCGATCGTGCCCGCGCCGAGCTCCTCACCCGACGCATGATCGCGTGGGGCCTGTGGAGCGGAGTCGCAGCCGGCGTCGTGCTCGCCGCACTCGCCCCGTTCCTGGGAGCCCTCTTCACCGGCGACGACGCCGTGCGCGACCTGCTGCTCCCGATCCTGCTGGTCGCCGCCGTGGGGCAGCCGGTGGCCGGCGTCGTCTTCGTCCTCGACGGCGTCCTGATCGGTGCCGGCGACGGCAGGTGGCTCGCGCGGGCCGGCGTCGGGACGCTCGTGGCCTACGCGCCGTTCGTGCTGCTGGCAGGAGCCCTGCTCGACGGCACCGCGGCACTCGTGACGGTCTGGGTACTCTTCGCGTCCCTTTTCATGGGGGTGCGCTGTGCGTTCCTGCTGCACCGCGTCCGCGGTGGCGGCTGGATGGTGCTCGGAGCCTCCTGAACCCGAGCGACGTCCACTCACCGGTCCAGTCCAGGCGGAAAGAATGCTCGCTGAGTGAGATGTCAATGGATCGAAGGGTCTCCCTCGGTGCGGACTGCCTCATTTTGGGTAACCGACACTTCTCAGATCCTCACCCAAGGAGCGCGCATGCGCCACCCCCTCACCACTGGACTCGCCGCTCTCGCGCTGAGTGCCGCCTCGTTCACCGCCCTGCAGGCCAACGCGGCAGATCCGGCCGGACCCACCACCGTGACCTTCACCGATGCCCTGAACGACACCGCGTGGAACGCCGGAGCCGTCGGTACCGGCGACATCCTGATCGACCTCGCGCGCATCGAGCTCACCACCACGACGACGTCCATCCGGGTCGAGAGCTTCTTCAACTCCGCCGTCGCCGTCTCCGGCTGGTCATGGGACACCCTGACCCTCAACCTCGACACCGACGCGGACGGCATCATCGACCACTACGTCCTCGTCGACGAGTCGTCGAAGACCGCGACCCTGTTCAAGCGCACCTCGACCGGCGACGTCCGCCAGGGTCCGGTGACCTACAGCGTCACCTCCGGCCTCAACGGCGCGATCGCGGTGGAGATCAACCGTCTCCTGCTCGGCTCCCCGTCGAAGATCCGGCTGAACGTCACCGCGCAGCAGAAGTACGGCAACTCGGCCGTGGTGCGGGACTTCTACCCCGGTGGGCTCTCCGACGTCAACGAAGGGCGCCTGACCCTCCTCACGAACACCATCGACGTCTCCTCCGACACCACTCCCGTGGAGATCAAGCCCGAGGACCCGTTCACCCCGGTGACGCCTGGGACGCCCACCACGCCCACCACACCGACGACGCCGACCACGCCCACCACGCCCACGACGCCCACGACGCCCACGACGCCGACCACGCCGACCACGCCCACCACGCCCACCACGCCCACGACGCCGGGCAAGCCGGGCAAGCCCGGTGCCGACGGTCAGGCAGGCACCCCCGGAAAGCCAGGCCAGAACGGTACCAACGGCCCCTCCGCCGTCAAGACCAAGCTCACGATCAAGCTCACGAAGAAGACGCAGCGCGTCGGCAAGGCCCCCGCCAAGGCCAAGATCAAGGTCAAGGCCACCACAGGCAAGGCCAAGGGAACCCTCGTCCTGCGCGTCAACGGCAAGGTCTTCAACACCGTGAAGGTCAACGGAAACAAGACCTACACGATCAAGCTCTCCAAGAAGCTCAAGCGTGGCAAGAAGCTGGTCCGGGTCACCTTCGTCCCCCCGCCAAGGCAGGCACCAGCCAGCGCGCGATGGCCCAGACCTGGTTGACGGTCAAGCGCTGACCCCGAGGTAGGTCCCACACAGACCGAGGCCCGGTCTCCCCACGAAGGGGAGGCCGGGCCTCGGTGCTGAAAAGCGAACGTCAGGCGACGGTGACGGCCACCGAAGCGGTGACGTCCTCGTGCAGCTTGACCGACACCGTGTAGGTGCCAGTGGTCTTGATCGGGTTACCGATCACGACGGTGCGCTTGTCAATGGTCTCGCCAGCAGCCTCGGAGATCGCGCCAGCAATGTCCGCGACGGTCACGGCGCCGAAGAGGCGGCCGTTCTCGCCGGAGCGGACCTTGAGGACAACCTTGGCAGCCTCAACGGTGGTCTTGATCTCAGCAGCGTGAGCAGCGTCGCGAGCAGCGCGGGCCTGGCGGGCCTTCTGGATCTGCTCGACGGTCTTCTCGCCGCCCTTGGTCCAACGCATGGCGTCGCCGCGCGGGATGAGGTAGTTACGGCCGTAACCGTTCTTCACCTCGACGATGTCGCCAGCGGAACCGAGGCCGGTCACTTCCTGGGTCAGGATGAGCTTCATATTCCTGGCTCCCTTCAGCGTCCGGTCGAGGTGTACGGCAGGAGGGCAACCTCGCGGGCGTTCTTGACCGCCATGGCGACGTCGCGCTGGTGCTGGACGCAGTTGCCGGTCACACGACGCGCGCGGATCTTGCCACGGTCGGAGATGAACTTGCGAAGGAGAGCGGTGTCCTTGTAGTCGACACCGGTCGCCTTCTCCTTGCAGAACTGGCAAACCTTCTTCTTGGGCTTGCGAATCACTGCCTTGGCCATTGTGGTGCTTCCTTTCTAGAAGCCCGGCCGTGAAGCCGGAATGGTTGAGGTGTTGATCGGGAAATCTGTTGGATCAGAACGGGGGCTCGTCGCCACCGACACCGGGGGCACCCCACGGGTCGGGCTGGCCACCAGCCGGGGCACCGTAGCCGCCGCCACCCATGGGGGGCTGAGCGGGCTGCTGTGCCCACGGGTCCTGCTGCACGGGGGCAGCCTGGGGAGCGCCGAAGCCACCACCCTGGGGGGCGCCGAAGCCGCCGCCACCCTGGGGAGCGCCACCGCCGAAGCCACCGCCGCCACCACCACGGGAGGCGCGCTGGACCTTGGCGGTCGCGTACTTCAGCGAGGGACCGATCTCTTCGACCTCGAGCTCGATGACCGAGCGCTTCTGGCCGTCACGGTCCTCGTAGGAGCGCTGCTTCAGGCGGCCCTGAACGACCACCCGCATGCCCTTCTGGAGCGACTCGGCCACGTTCTCAGCGGCCTGGCGCCAGATGGAGCACGACAGGAACAGAGCTTCGCCGTCCTTCCACTCATTGGTGGCGCGGTCGAGCGTCCGAGGGGTCGAAGCGATCCGGAAGTTGGCCACGGGTGCACCCGAGGGGGTGAATCGCAGCTCCGGGTCGTCGACCAGGTTGCCGACCACGGTGATGACGGTCTCGCCTGCCATGTCAGGACTCCCTTTTCTGATCCATCAGAGGTTGTTGCGGTTGTTCACCGCTGCACGTCGATCGTCATCGTTGCCGAGACTGCCGACGCTTATGAAGGAAATTCGTCAGGCAGCGCTTCAGCGCTTGCCCGGGCGGATGACCTTCGTGCGCAGGATGGACTCGTTGAGGGTCAGCTGGCGGTCCAGCTCCTTGACGGTTGCCGGCTCGGCAGTCAGGGAGAGGACGGCGTAGATGCCCTCGGCGTTCTTCTTGATCTCGTAAGCGAGACGACGACGTCCCCAGATGTCAACGTTGTCGACGGTGCCACCGTCGGCGGTGATGACATTCAGGTACTTCTCGAGGGACGGCTCGACAGTGCGCTCGTCGATGCTGGGCTCGAGGATGACCATCACTTCGTATGCACGCATAGCGGGTCTCCACCTCCTGTGGACTCATACGGCCACGGACTTTCCGCGGCAGGAGGGCTTGCGTTCACGGCTACCGACTACGGACGCCGGGCCGAGTTTCCCTGGTGCACACCCGAGAAGGGGCAGACACACAGAGAACTCCAGCAGGTTACCAGTGGGCTCGACGGCCGGGGCAATCCCGGCAGGACCGGCCTCAGCACCCGCGCGCGCGAGCACCGCGCACGCGTGCGGGTTCTCCCCGCGGCACCGACCTTCCTAGACTGACCCCATGACCGCTGCGCCTGCTTCGTCGACCAGCCCCGCGTCCGTCCGGGTCGGAGCCCACGTCGACGCCGGCGACCCCATCGCCGAGGCGGCCGCCCGCGGCCTCGACGTCGTCCAGATCATGATCGGGGACCCGCAGGCCTGGAAGGGCCACGAGGTGGCCTACCCCGGTGGCGCCGAGGCGCTGAAGGAAGCGGCCGAGGCAGCCGGGATCGACGTCTACGTCCACGCCCCGTACGTCATCAACGTCGCCACCACCAACAACCGCATCCGGATCCCCAGCCGCAAGCTGCTGCAGGCCCAGATGGACCTCGCCGCCTCGATCGGAGCCAAGGGCCTGGTGGTCCACGGCGGTCACGTCAACAAGGCCGACGACCCCGCCAAGGGCTTCGACAACTGGCGCAAGGCCGTCGAGGCGACCGACATCAAGGTCCCGCTGCTGATCGAGAACACCGCCGGCGGCGACAACGCCATGACCCGCTACCTGGAGCGGATCGCAGGCGTCTGGGACGCGATCGACGGCGCCGAGGGCGCTGACCGCGTCGGCTTCTGCCTCGACACCTGCCACGCCCACGCCGGCGGCAACGCCCTGGAGACCGTCGTGGCCGACGTCATGGCGATCACCGGCCGGGTCGACCTGGTCCACCTCAACGACTCCCGCGACGCCTTCGACTCCGGCGCCGACCGGCACGCCAACCTCGGGGACGGCAACGTCGACCCCGAGCTGCTCGTCGCGATCGCCCGCGAGGCCGGCGCACCGGCCCTGCTGGAGACCCCCGGCGGAGCCGAGGCCCACATCGCCGACGTGGCCTGGCTGCGCGCGCGTCTCTGACGCCCGACGCCCCGACGCCCGACGCCCGGCCAGCGCCCTCCCGCCCCATCCCTCTCCTGGAGCCCTCCCGTGAAGAACGTCCTCCGCACCGCCGCCCTCGCCGCCACCGGTACTGCCCTGGTCCTGGCCGGCACCGCCTGCGGCTACGCCCAGTCCGACCCGGAGAAGGCCGTCCAGGCGATGATCCAGGCGCTCGTCGACGGTGACGGCGAGAAGGTCTGCGACTGGACCCTGGGCAGCGACGGCAAGCCCGTCGAGGGCCAGGAGCGCACCACGTGCCTGGAGTCCGTCGACGTCTTCCCCGACGAGAAGAGCCGCGACGCGGCCCGCGAGGAGTACAAGAAGATGACGGCCAACGGTGCCGACGTCGAGACCGACGACGACCGGGCGACGCTGACCTACACGGTCAACGACGACACGAAGTGGGTCGTGGAGATGAAGCAGCTCGAGGGTCGCTGGTACTTCGTCGAGTCCCACTCCTGAGGCGTCCTGCGTCGGGGGCACACCTCGGCGAGATCCCCCTCCTCCTTCCCTGACGAGCCGCTGGGCAATCAACGGTCCAGACCTGTGCCCCTTCCGCGCAGGACGTCACGGAGAGCGCCGGTGAGCAAGGGCCGCGCGGGCTAACGTCCGCGACGACGGACAGATCACCAGGAGGTTCCATGTCGCTCACCCGTGCCCTCGCCGGACTCGGTGTCGTCGCCGCTCTCTCGCTCACCGCTGCCTGCGGTGCCGACGACGAGCCGGCCGCGAAGCCGACGAGCCGCCTCACGATGTCGGCCGACAACACCGAGGCCCCCGCAGCCTCCCGGACCCCCCAGTCGGCGGAGGACGCCGACGGCCCCGCCGCGGTGGCGCGCGCCGCGGTCAAGGCGATGGCCGAGAAGGACTACACCGGCTACTGCGCCCTGTTCGACGCCAAGGGCGAGGCCCCGACCACGGAGCAGGTCGAGGACTGCGCCACCTTCATGGACGGCGTCTTCACCGACGACGTCGCCGCGCAGGCCAAGGCCGCCCTGAAGGCCGGCCCGAGTGAGGTCTTCGAGGCCAAGGGCGCCGCGACCGTCACCTACAAGGGGCTCGGCTCGGAGAAGATCGACCTCGTGCTGATCGACGGCACCTGGTACGCCACCAACGGCTGAGCTCGACTCCTGCAGCGCTCCACGAGCACTCTCTCGTCGCTCCCTGCCGCCGAGCCCCCGGACGTCACACCGCCGGGGCCGTCGCGCACCCCGCCCCGCGCGCCGCCAAGGGGTAGCCTCGACGCCGTGTCTTCCCGTGATCAAGCAGTACGTCTCGTCCTGAGGTCGGTGAGCCCCGAGGAACACCTCGCGTTCGTCCGGGCGCAGGAGTCCGCGTCGTTCCTCCAGGTTCCGGCCTGGGGACCCGTGAAGTCGGAGTGGCGCCGCGAGTCCGTGGGCTGGTTCCGCCCCGGCACCGGCGACGAGGCTGCCGAGGTGATGGTCGGTGCCGCACTGGTGCTCTACCGCCAACTCCCGAAGGTCAAGCGCTTCCTGGCGTACCTGCCCGAGGGTCCGGTCCTGGACTGGGCGTCGTTCTCCTCCCCCGACGTGCACCTGGGCGACTACACCGCTCCGCTGCTCGCGCACCTGAAGAAGAAGGGCGCCTTCGGCGTCCGGATCGGCCCGCCGGTGGTGACGCGCCGCTGGTCCTCGTCCCAGATCAAGGACGGCATCGCCGACGAGAACGTGCGTCGCCTCGACGACATCGCACCCCTGGAGCGTTCGGTCACGGGCGCCGCGGTGGTCTCCCAGCTCAACGAGCTGGGCTGGATCCCGCAGTCGGTCGAGGGTGGATTCGCCGCCGGTCAGCCGCAGTACAACTTCCACGTCCCACTGACGGTCGACGGCCGCGCGAAGACCGAGGACGAAGTCCTCAAGTCGATGAACCAGCTCTGGCGCCGCAACATCAAGAAGGCAGCCAAGGAGGGCGTCGTTGTTTCACGTGGAACACGCGACGACCTGGCCGCTTTCCACGCGCTGTACGTCCACACCGCCGAGCGCGACCACTTCACCCCGCGCCCGCTGAGCTACTTCCAGAAGATGTGGGACTCCCTGACGCCGGAGGAGGACGACCGGTTCGTCCTGCACCTGGCCCACCACGAGGACGACCTGGTCGCGGCGACCATCTCGGTCCGCGTCGGTGCTCACTCCTGGTACTCCTACGGCGCTTCGTCGACGGAGAAGCGTGAGGTCCGCGGCTCCAACGCGGTGCAGTGGCAGATGATCCGCTCCGCCCTCGCGGCCGGCGCGAAGGTCTACGACATGCGCGGCATCACCGACACCCTCGACGCCGACGACGCCCACGTCGGCCTGATCCAGTTCAAGGTCGGCACCGGCGGCGAGGCCGTCGAGTACGTCGGCGAGTGGGACATGCCGATCAACAAGCTCCTCTACACGGCGTTCGACATCTACATGAAGAGGCGTTGAGATGACCCTCACCCTGACCGTCGACGGTGACCGCTGGCGCGATCACCTCATCAGCGTCGCCGAGGCGACCCCGGGCCTCGTGCCCGTCGCCAAGGGCAACGGCTACGGCTTCGGCCTGGGTCGACTGGCCCGACGCGCGCAGTGGCTGGCCGAGCGTGGCGCCGCGCTGGGACACACCGCACCGGGCGAGGCCTGGGGCGACGTCCTGGCCGTCGGGACCTACGACGAGCTCGCCGAGGTCGCTGACCGCTTCGACGGCTCGCTGCTGGTCCTCACCCCGTGGCGCCCGTTCGGTGCCGCGCTCGAGGTGGACCCGAAGCTGGCCGACCGCGTCATCCACACCGTCTCCCGGCCCGAGGACCTCGCCGCTCTGCTGGAGCGTCAGTCCGACGCCCGCTACGTGCTCGAGGTGGTCACCTCGATGCTGCGTCACGGCATGGATGCCCGCGGCCTGCGCAGCCTCGGCGACCTCGCCCACCGCGGTCGTCTGGAAGGCGTCGCGCTGCACCTGCCGCTCGCGCAGGGCTCACACCTGGGTCAGGTGCGTCGCCTCATCACCGACGCGATCTCGGCCGGCCTGCCCACGACGACGTTGTGGGTCAGCCATCTGACCTCCATCGAACTCGCCGCGCTGCGTGCGTCGTACTCGGACTTCACGATCCGTCCCCGGATCGGCACCCAGCTGTGGCTGGGCGAGCGCGCGGCCCTCACGGTGACCGCACAGGTGCTCGACGTGCACCCCGTCGAGCGGGGTGACCTGTTCGGCTACCGCGGTCGCACGGCTCCGAAGAACGGCCACGTCCTGGTGGTCTCCGGCGGCACCGCGCACGGCATCGGCCTGGAGGCTCCCAGCGGTGATCTGTCGCTGAAGTCGCGGGCCGCGACGCTGGCCCGTGGCGGCATGGACGCCGTCGGTTTCGTGCGTTCGCCGTTCGCGATCGACGGCAAGCAGCGTCTCTTCGCCGAGCCGCCGCACATGCAGGCCTCGATGCTGTTCCTGCCGGCCGGTTCGCGGGTTCCGGCAGTGGGCGACGAGGTGGAGGTCCGGGTCCGCTACACCGCGACCACCTTCGACCGCGTCGTCGTCTCCTGACGCAGCTCACCCCACGCTGACTCACACTGACTCACGCTGACCCAGCGCTGACCCAGCAGGGCCCGGACTCCCGCACGGAGCCCGGGCCCTGCTGCGTCGTTGCGCCTCACCCTCGTGCGGCCGCGGCGGCCACGGCAGCGGGGTTCTCCCACCGCCACAGCCGACGCCCCACCGGAGTCCGGACCAGCACGCTCAGCGCCGGTCCTCGCGCTGCCACGTCCTCGATCTGTTCGACGTCGACGTCGGGCAGGGCAACCGTCACCCACTCGGATCCGTCCCTGCTGAGCAGCAGCGCCTCCCGCTGGCGGGCTCCGTCCCCGACGACGACGCGGGCCACTGCGGTCCCGTCGACGTTCCAGAGACCCAGCACCGAGCGCACGTCGTCAGACAGCGCCACGGGGTCCCACGCGGATCCGTCGAACGACAGCAGCAGGCGAGACCCGGCGGACCCGTCCCTGCCGGTGCTGCGGGCCAGCGCGAGGACGTTGTCCCCCACCCCGGCACAGGCGTGCGGTGGCGAGAACCCCGACGGCAGCGCCGCCACGTCGCGCCATCCGTTGCCCTGACGCAGCAGCACCGTGCCGGGGTCGTCGGGAACGTCACGGGGGCTGATGACGAACCAGTCACCCTGCGTCGACGTGCAGCTCGCGGAGATCGAGCCCTGCGTCCTCCGGGCCTGGCTGGGCAACGCCACCGAAGCGAACCGGGACAGGTCGCTCTCGGCCCGCCACACCTGCGGGTACCCCTCGAGGTCAGTACCGGTCAACCACCAGGTGCCGGTGTCAGCAGGGTCGTGGCGGGCGCCGTCGAACAGGAGCATCCGGGTGTTGCCCTGCACCGGGACGACCCGCCACTGCTGGCCGTCGGTCGAGCTGGCTCGCACCAGTGACTCCCAGCCGTCGCCGGAGAGTTCGTTGCTCAGCGCGACGGCTCCGCTGGCGTCGCCTGCCGAGGCAACGACGTGCGGCGGGGTCCGTTCGAAGTCGACGCGGGGCCAGCGTCCTGGGGTGAGGGTGCGATCGGTGACGGTGAGGACGCGCCCCGAGACCCGGGCGTCAGAGGTGGCGCCCACCTGGTCCCGGACGACGACGCGTTCGGTGCCGGCCCACCCGCCGAGGCGGGCGTCGGTGGCCCAGACCTCGTCGCCGGTCCCGGTGGTGTCGACGTGGGTACGGGCGGTGACCTTCGCGCCGCGGCGGACCTCGCTGGTGGTGCCGATCTGGCGGTACGCCACGACCGCGTCGCCGTCGACAGCGAGTACGGGGGAGATGCCGTGGTACCACCAACCGGGCACGGATTGGCCGGCCTCCCACTCCCCCTCCGTCGAACGGCGCCAGATCGCCGAGTGTCCCTGGCCGATGCCGGTGTGGGCCACCACGACCTCCCCGTCGCGCCCGGTCGCGGGGCGTGACAGCACTGCCCCGGCACTGCCCTTCTCGTCGGCCACGAAGACCTCCTCGCGCCAGTGCTCGCCCAGGTCGCGGGTGGTGTACACGACATCGCCTGCGCGGCCCTCCTTCTTCGCACCGGGGCGGGGTGCGACCTCGACGGCGGCCACCAGGGTGCCCGAGGTGGGGCTCGTGATCCCTGCGGCGCGCACGCGGACCCCGGCCGGTCCGACCCTCCGTGGGGTGGACCAGGTGCGACCGTCGTCGGTGTGGACGGTCCAGGCACGGGCGTCCTCCCCCACGTCCTGGACGAGCAGGACGACGTGGGATCCGGTGCTGACCATCTGCACCAGTTGGACGTCTCCTGCCCCTGCCCTCACCGGCAGCGGCACCTCGCTCACGTCCCCGGTGCCGAGGTGGACCGCGACGTGAGCACCGGCCTCGTCGACGCCCACGACGACGAGCGCGCCGTCGGGAAGCGACCCCAGGCCGGTGGCGAGGACGCCACGGGTGTCGAGCACCTCGGGGACGTCCACCCGCGACCACCGTCCGGCGGCGTCGCGGCGTTGCACGAAGTGGCGCCAGCGGCCCTCCACGCGTTCGCGCCCCAGCAGGTGGGTGCTGGCGGCGGAGGCGTCGAGGTCGACGACGACGGAGTCACGCCCCCGCTTCCCCACCAGGTGTGCGGAGTCGACGTCGACGACCGGGCCCTCCCAGACCGCGGCGACGGGCGGTCCGGTCCCGGTGGCGACCCGACCCACGTGCAGCACCGGGACCTTCTCGCCCGCGACCTTGCGTCGGGACGCGGAGTCGGTGACGTCGACCCACGTCGTGGGGCCGCCGGCGGCGGTCGCGTCGACCTCCGTCCAGACCGGCGCGGTGCCGGCCGGCTCGGCCTGACCGGTGCACCCGCTCAGCAGCAGCACCACCGCCACCGCGACGGCCCCCACTCGTGTTGTGTCCACGTTCGTCTCCCACCCACACCCACCCACACCTGCACGGCGCACGCCGGCCGTGGGGAGTCACGGTAGGGACGCGTCGGGGTGCTCAGGCCGGTTGACCGACCTCCGGACGGCCGTGGAGTCCGCCGCGTTCCTCTCCGACGACGTCCTCGTCCGGGTCAAGTACGGCCCGGACCACGACGGCGACGAACCAGAGCTGCGCCGCGATCCGCACCCCGATCGCGAGCCAGTAGAGCCACGCGCCCCCGGAGGTCGGTGCGAGCAGCCCGCCCAGGTACCACCAGACCGCCACCAGGTAGACGAGTTCACCGAGCTGCCAGAGCACGAGGTCGCGCCAGCGCGGGTGGGCGAGGACGGCGAGCGGCAGCAGCCACAGCACGTACTGGGGCGAGTAGACCTTGTTGACGATCAGGAACCCGGCGACGACGAGGAACGCCAACTGCGCGAACCGCGGCGTGACGGGAGCCCGCAGCCCCACCAGCAGCACCCCGAGGCACCACAGCAGCAGGAACACCCAGGAGGCGGCGTTGACCGTCTCGACGGAGAGGTCGGGCCAGCGCCAGTCCCGCAGCACCAGCCAGATCGAACCGAGGTCGGCGCCGCGTTCGGAGTTGAAGGTGAAGAAGTGCTTCCACTCCGCGGGGCCGGTGAGGAACGCGGGCGCGTTGACGAGGATCCAGGAGACGACGGCCGAGGCAAGCGTCAGCAGGAAGGTCCGCCAGCGCCAGTGCCGCAGGCAGAGCACGAGGACGGCCCCGAGCAGGAGCAGCGGGTAGAGCTTGATCGCGGTGCCGACCCCGATCATGACGCCGGTGAGCCGCGGGTGGCCCCGGGACCACGCCCAGGCTGCACCGGCGACAGTGACGACCGCCAGCAGGTCCCAGTTCACCAGGGCGGTCAGTGCCATCGTCGGTGCGAGCGCCCATCCGGCCGCGTCCCATGGTCGACGGCGGTGGACGCCGGCGAGCAGCCACGTGGTGAGCATCGCGATCACCGCGATCCCGACGGCGTTGACCGCGACGTAGGTGGTGCTCTCGGCGACGAGGTCGCGTTCGGGGTCGTCGACGTCGGGGGCACCGGAGACCAGCCACGTGACGTACCCGGTCGCCCACGCCCAGTAGGAGATGCCGGCGGGGTACTCCATCACCTCGAACTCGGCGCGCACCGCGGGGTCCTGGCTGTAGGGCCAGGCCAGGTCGGAGAGACCCCGCCACGAGTACAGGTAGGGCATGTCGGAGTAGCAGCCGTGGGTGTAGCGGACGGTGTCGTCCTGCCAGTCGTCGACGGCGCAGGGCGCCTTGGTGAGCATCCCGAGGGCGAACACCACCGCGGTCAGGAGGACCAGCACCTGCACCGGTGCCCACCAGCGACGTCGGGCGGCCGGGTCACGGGGTGCTCCCCCGACATGCGCCCCGGCCGGGCCGCCGAGCACCGCCGACAGCGAGGCCACGAACGGATCGTCGAGGGTGGGACGGACGGTCCCACCGTCGTCGGGCGTCGTACCTCCGACAGCGGGCACCGTGGCCACCGGGAGACGACCGTGGGGGCCGTCCCGGTCCGGGACGGCCCCCACGGGGTTGTCATTGTTCGGCTCGCTGGTCACGCAGGCGAGCCTGCCACCACGGGCCTCATCTGGGGAGGCCCGGCGGCGGTTGCCTCACTCCTCGGGACCCTCCTCGGGCGGCGAGACCGGCGGAGTGGTCGGCGTGGGTTCGACCGGCGGCGCGGTGGGCGTCGGGGTCGGGGTGGGCGTCGGGGTCTGCGTCGGAGCAGGCGGCACGGTGGGCTTGGGAGTGCTGGTGGGCGAGGGACGCGCGGAAGGCTTCTTCTCCTTGTCCTTCTCCTTGCCCTTCTCCTTCTCCTTGCCCTTGTCCTCGCTGTCGGGCTCGGCGCTGGGCTCGGGGTTCGCGCTGGGCCTGGGCGTCCAGGTCGAGTAGGTGCGTCCGCCGCTGCCCGGGTTGGACTTGTTGCCGTCGACCCAGGAGGGCGACGGGAAACGCTCGACCGGGAGCTGCGACTGGATGCGCTGCATCGCAGCCGTCCAGGTCGCGGCCGGGTAGGTCCCGCCGTAGTAGCTCGGCATCCAGCCGCCGTCGAGCGGGTCGTCGCCGTCACCGCGGACGTACATCACCGCGGTGGAGTACTGCGGGGTGAAACCGACGAACCACGACGACGACACGTGCGTGTTGTCACTGTCGGATCCTGCGGTCGCGGTACCGGTCTTGCCGGCAGCCGGACGGCCCAGGGCAAGTGCCTTGCGACCCGACCCCTGGTTCACGACCTGCTGGAGGGCGTGGATGGTGTCGTTGTTGACGTCGGAGTCGATGACGCGGCGGGTCTTCTTGTCGCGTTCCCAGGTCTCGCCGGCCTCGTCGACGACCTTGCTGACGACGTGGACGTCGGCACGCTTGCCGTCGTTGGCGAAGGTCGCGTAGGCGTTGGCCATGTTGACCGGGCTGATGCGCGCCTTGCCCAGCGTGATCAGGGAGTCCTCGGGGTTGAAGTCGACCGAGCGGGTGGGGATGCCCGGGTACTTCTCGCTCCGCTCCTCCGGTGAGATGCCGGCGGCGCGGGCGACCTTGTAGATCTTCTTGGGGCCGTCGGTCATGGAGTCGCTCATGTCGACGAACGCGGTGTTGAGCGAGTTCGCAGTCGCGGTGATCATCGAGACGCTGGTGCCCATGTCGTGGGAACCCTCGCCGGCGTTGTTGACCTTGAGTCCGCCGCGGAAGACGTAGGGCGAGTAGCCCTGGAAGTAGTCGTTGAGCGAGTAGCCGTCCTCGAGGGCGGCAGCGACGGTGAATGCCTTCATCGTCGATCCGGCCATGCCGCCCGTGGCGGCCCAGTTGATCTGCGACTCCAGGTAGTCCTGGCCGCCGAAGAACGCCTTGAGGGCGCCGGTGCCGGGTTCGACGGTCGCTGCACCGATGTGCAGGTCAGCGTCGGAGAGGCCCTCGGGGCGCTGCTCGGCGACGGCTTCCTCGATGTCGGCCATCATCTGCTTGTCGAAGGTGGTGGTGACGCGGAGGCCACCGCCGTCGATCTGCTCGTCGGTGTAGCCCTCACGCAGCAGCTCGTCACGGACCAGCTTGAGCATGTGGCCGCGCTGGCCGCCGTAGGTGTTCTCGGTCTTGACCTTGGCGAACTTGGGCAGCTTGGCCTTGGCCTTGTCGGCCTCGGCCTGGGTGATCATGCCGTCGGCAGCCATCCGGTTGAGCGTGTACTGGTACCGCTCCTTGAGCTCCGCCTTGGCGTCGTCACCGTTGGAGGGGTCCATGCCGTTGGGGCTGTTGAGCACCGAGGCGAGGACGGCCGACTGCTTGAGGGTGAGGTCCTCGACGTCGGTGTTGAAGTAGGCGCGCGAGGCAGCCTGCACTCCGTAGGCACGACGTCCGAAAAAGATGGTGTTGAGGTAGCCCTCGAGGATCTCCCGCTTGTCCATCTCGCGCTGGATCTTCAGCGACACGATCGCCTCCTTGACCTTGCGGGTCATGGAGCGCTCGGAGGACAGGTAGAGGATCTTGACGTACTGCTGGGTGATCGTCGAGCCACCACCGACGGTCTGACCGGCCTTCGCGTTGGAGAACGCGGCGCGCACGATGCCCTTGGGGTCGAGGCCGGAGTCGGTCCAGAAGGACTTGTTCTCGGCGGCGACCACGGCGTCCTGCAGCGTCTGCGGCATCTCGTCGAGCGAGACCGGGACGCGGTTCTGCTTCGCGAACTTCCCGACCTCGCTGGATCCGTCGGCGTAGTAGACGAACGAGGTCTCGGACTTGAACTCCTCGTTCTCCTCCGGGATGTCGATCATCACGTACAGCGCGATGAACGCGATGAGTCCAGCGAGCAGTCCGCCCAGGCCCAGCGCAGCGATCCACAGCAGGACGCGGCGGACCTTCTGTCCACGGGTGCGCTGCGGCTTGTTCTGCTTCTGCTTGCCCGAGCGACTGGTGACGGCCTTGCCCGGGGCTCTGCGTTGATTCGTCACCTTGCAAGGGTAGAGGCACGCGCCAGTCACACCCTGTTCGTCGTCCCGAGGCTGCTCGGGACGACGTTTCGGGCGTGGCCGGAGCGCCCACTGGCTGTTCTCGCGGATATATCGCTACGATGCATCTGTGGCACGTCGCGGAGAAACCATCGAGCTCGCAGTCCTCGGACTGCTGCACGAGGGACCCCTCCACGGCTACGAGCTCCGCAAGCGCCTCAACCTGATTCTCGGGTGGGGTCGTCTGCTGTCGTACGGGTCCCTGTACCCGACGCTGAAGAAGATGCTCCGTGAGCGCCTCATCACCGAGGTCGACTCCGTCCCGGCGCCCGTCACGGGCCGCCCCCGCATCGTCTACCGCGTCACCGACGCCGGCACCGCGGAGTTCCACCGCCTGATGGCGGAGGTGGGTCCCAATGCATGGGAAGACGACGCCTTCGGCATCCGCTTCAACTTCTTCTCCTCGACGAACCTGGAGACCCGCCTGCGGGTCCTCGAGGGTCGCCGTACCCGCCTGGAGGAACGTCTCGCCCGCGTGCGCGGCGACCTCGAGGGAGAGCAGAAGCGTCCCGTCCGCTCCGACCACTACGCCATCGAACTCCGGCGGCAGAGGGTCGAAGCGGTAGAGCGAGAGGTCCGGTGGCTCTCGGACCTGATCCAGGCCGAGCGAGACCGACAGGACGAACGGGGCACAGCCCCCCAGACCTCCTGACAGAGCCATCCACCGGCCACGTCCCTCGCGGGACGCGGCACTTGATCCAGAAACCAGAAGGAGAACCTCATGGGTTCCGTACGCGTTGCAATCGTGGGCGTGGGCAACTGCGCCACGTCGCTCATCCAGGGCGTGGAGTACTACAAGGACGCTGACGCGTCGAGCACCGTTCCGGGCCTCATGCACGTCCAGTTCGGTGACTACCACGTCAAGGACGTCGAGTTCGTCGCTGCGTTCGACGTCGACGCCAAGAAGGTCGGCTTCGACCTCTCCGAGGCCATCCACGCCTCCGAGAACAACACCATCAAGATCACCGACGTGCCGCCGACCGGCGTCATCGTCCAGCGTGGCCCGACCCTTGACGGCATCGGCAAGTACTACTCCGAGACCATCGAGCTCTCCGACGCCGAGCCCGTCGACGTCGTCGCCGCGCTCAAGGCCGCCGAGGTCGACGTCCTCGTCTCCTACCTCCCGGTCGGTTCCGAGCAGGCTGACAAGTTCTACGCCCAGTGCGCCATCGACGCCGGCGTGGCCTTCGTCAACGCTCTCCCCGTCTTCATCGCTTCCGACCCCGAGTGGGCCAAGAAGTTCGAGGACGCCGGTGTCCCGATCGTCGGTGACGACATCAAGTCCCAGGTCGGCGCCACCATCACCCACCGCGTGATGGCGAAGCTGTTCGAGGACCGCGGCGTGACGCTGGACCGCACCTACCAGCTCAACGTCGGCGGCAACATGGACTTCAAGAACATGCTCGAGCGTGAGCGTCTTGAGTCCAAGAAGGTCTCCAAGACCCAGGCCGTCACGTCCAACCTCACCGGCCCGCTGGCCGGCAAGGTCTACGACAAGAACGTCCACATCGGCCCGTCCGACTACGTCGCCTGGCTCGACGACCGCAAGTGGGCCTACGTCCGCCTCGAGGGTCGCGCCTTCGGTGACGTCCCGCTGAACCTCGAGTACAAGCTCGAGGTCTGGGACTCCCCGAACTCCGCCGGCATCATCATCGACGCCGTGCGCGCCGCGAAGATCGCCAAGGACCGCGGCGTCGGTGGCCCGATCCTCCCGGCCTCGGCCTACCTGATGAAGTCCCCGCCGGTCCAGATGAACGACGACGAGGGTCGCGCGCAGCTCGAGGCCTTCATCAAGGGCGTCTGAGTCTGACGAGCAACCGCTCTTCACTGCTCCGGCAGCACGGAACCCCGTCACCCCTCGTGGGTGGCGGGGTTCCGTCGTTCCCCGCCCGGTCGCCCCGGTCTCGTCGTACATGGTCCTTGCCAGCGCGACGTGCACTAACGACTCAAGTCCAACGTTGGACCCGAATCATGTAATGTCGCGCTGCAGGCGTCTCGGCCACCTCGTGTGGGTCTGCCCCCCTCCGTCGACCCCAGGAACCCATGAGCCCCGAGACTTCCCACCCCAGCCGCCGCACCCTGGTCCGCACCGCCGCCTGGACCGCGCCCGCCGTCGCCTTCAGCACGGCAGCCCCAGCGTTCGCCAGCTCAGCGGACTACATGTTCCCCTCCGTCGCCTCATCCGTACCGGTCATGGCCTGCAGCGCGCCCGTCCTGGGTGGCGGCGCGGTCCACCCCGCCGGAGGAGGCGTCCTCTGGGTCGCCATCACCACCACGCTGAGCCTGCCTGAGGGCTACACGTTCCCCGACGGCACCCGGACCAAGTCCCAGACGGGAGCGGGGTCGATCCTCATCCCCGGCTTCACCGCGCCTGCCGACCCGCAGCCGGGTGTCGCCACCGTGACTGCGTCCTTCTCCAGCTACGGCGAGACCGTCCAGCGTTCCTGGAACGTCTCCCTGGTGCCGACGGGCGGCGCAGCGCAAGAGCGCCTGCTGCGCTACGCCAACGGGACCCGGACCTCGGTGACGGGACCGCCCACCACATCCACCCCGCTCGGCCTGGGCCTCTTCCTCGACCCCGCGCACCAGCTCTGGCTGGGTCGAAACCAGGTGGCCTCGTCCGTGCGGCACGCACTGGTCACCCGCACCCGGCAGTCGACGATCACCAACCAGACCGCCTGGAACACCGACTACGTCAGCATCACCACCCGCGACGGAGTCCACACCCGCCACCCGCTCACAGGCAGTACCCTGGGCGAGGGCGAGACCCTCCCGTTCGCACCCACGGCGCGCCTGCTCAACGACCAGGTGGCGCTCGACGGCGACCGGCTGCAGACGGTCAGCGTCGGGATCCTTCGCGAGATCACCGACGGTGTCAGCGCCGCGACCGTCCGGGCTGCGCACGCCGACCTCTCGGACTCCAACACCGGCACCGTCACCATCGGGCTCGTCCGCAACGGGGTCGCGGCGGTGACCACGGCGGCTCGCCCCAACTTCCACTCCGTCTACCGCCTCGACTTCACGACGCCCACCACCTTCTCCTCGATCCCCGGCCCGGCGATCACGCCGGTCGGCCTGGACTGGTTCCTCTCGGGCACCGACCTGTGGCGCGGCAACACCAAGGCCTTCACCGGGGTGACCTCGGCCCACGTGTCGTCGAGCGGACGACTCACCCTGCTCGCCGGCACCGCCCTGCGCTACTACTCCGGCGCCCAGTCGGGCGTGCCCACTGCACCGGTGTTCACCACCACGGTCTCCTCAGACGCGGTGGTGCTCGGCGACGGTGTCGCCCACTCCCCGACCGGCAGGCTCTGGTACCTGGATCTCGGCACCTTCAGGGCGGTGAACTCGGTGGCCCGCGCTGCCTCCGGGGACCTGACCCACCCGATGACCAACGACGTGCCGACCAACGTGGACTACCTCGTCACCGGCTGCGCCTGACCGACACCTGCGTGGCGTCGTTCGGGCTCCGGGTGCAGCCCGGACGACGCCACGTAGTGGCAGACTCGAGGTCATGGACCAGAACGTGACCTTGGCCGTCGTCACCCTCGTCGTCCTGCTCGTCGCGGTGGGCCTGGGTGTCGCGGTGTGGCTCTCGACGCGGGGCAACACGCCCACGCAGTGATCGCGCCGAGTACGTCTCAGCGTGGCCCGTGCGTGTTCATCCACAGCACGGGCCCGGTGAGGGCAGTCCCGAGCGCGGCGACGGCGGCGAGCGCCTTCCCGGTGTAGACGGGTTCGATCTCCAGGCCGGCCCGGGCTGCTGCCTCGACCATCGCGACCGACGCGGGTGTGGGGTCGCCGTAGGTGGCGCCGAGCCAGTCGATGCGGGCCTCGACGTCGTCGGGAGAGATGACCGGAACGTCGACGGCCCCACGTTCGCGGAGCAGATCGGCGGTGCGGTTGGCGAGGGCGGCGACAGCCTCGGCAGAGAGGTCGAGACCGTCGTTGACGACGACGCCGAGGACGTGGGTGCGCAGCCCTGCGGCGGCGAGACCGAGCAGCACGCCGGCCACGGTTCCGCCCGATCCGACGGGCACGACGACGGTGCCGGGGGCGGACATCTCCCCGGCCTCCACCTGGGCTGCGATTTCGAGTGCGGCTTCGACGTACCCCAGGGTCCCGTACTCGTTGGAGCCGCCCATCGGCAGCGACCAGACGTGTTCTCCCTGCTCAGAGGACATTTCTTCCTCAATCGATTTGATGCTTTGTCGCGCAGTCTCCATGTCGACAAAGCGATTAATCACCGCACCCGAGGACTGCAGCAGCGCCCACTGCTGACGCACGTGGTCGTCGATCGGCTGGTCCACCAGGGCCAGCGTCGTGCGCAGTCCGTGCTCGGCTCCGTAGCGTGCGCAGGCCAGTCCCCAGTGCGTCCCGATCCCGCCCAGGGTCAGCAACGACGTCACCCCACGACGCTTCGCCTCAGCCAGGATCCACTCCAGCTTGCGGACCTTGTTGCCACCCCACGCGCCGTCGCCGTAGGCGTCCTCGCGCTTCACCCAGAGCTCGACGCCAGCGTCGACACCGTCGAGAACGAGCCGCTGCACCGGCGTCGGCGCGGCGCCCAGCACGACCCGATCGAGATCTACGTCGGGCCAGGCCTGCTGGATCAGGGAGGTGGTCTCAGACATGCACCAAGGCTACGGACCGAGCCCCACAGGAAGCCGCGTCACGGGCTGGGTTCACCCCTGCTCCGCGACGCTCTTGATCCACGCCAAGGTGTCTCGCATCCCCTGCTGCAGTTCGGCCTGGAAGGTCGGCTGGCCGCCGAGGAACCGGTCGGTCAGGCTGATCGAGAGTTCGGAGAGACCGTCGGGGAGCTCACGATGTTGCACCAGTCGGGTGCCGGCGCCGTGCGCCTCCAGGCTGAACGACCACGTCGCGCCGTTCTCCTTGATTCGCCACGCGATCTCACGCTCAGGATCGAAGCGCACCACCTGTGAGTGCGTCGGCCACACGAGCAGTCCACGGCGATTGAGATTGAGCAGCCGCGTCCCCTGCCCGATCTCCCCACCGCCAGTGACGAAGGAGCGCATCACCTGCGGGCTCCACTCGGCGAGGCGTTTGAGATCGCTCACCAGCGGCCACACTGATGAAGGTGGCGCCGCCACGTCGACGGACTGCTCGATCGTGGCCAGGACGAGGTGGCGTGTGGTCTTTCCCATACCTCGGCAGTATCACCACCCAGCCACACGCCTTCAAGGTTCCACGTGAAACATCGACCCGGTGTCTACCGTGGGCAGTCGTCCGGCCCCACACAGGACGACACCGAGAGACTCAGGAGCTCGTACGTTGAACACCCACGGCACCGACCGACAACTGCGCGACGCAGGAAGAAGGAGAACGGGGGTGGGAATCCTGGGACTCTCCCTGACCGCGTCGGTGTTCGCGATGACCGGCCCGGCCGGAGCCGTCGACGCCGACACCTCCCAGACCCTGAGCGCCGCCGTCGCCAGCCCCACCGGCGGTGCGGTCACCACCACCTTCCGCGCCAACACCGTCACCGCAGCCCGCGACGGCTGGCAAGGGCTGGCAGCCACGCTGCCGCGCAACCCCGAGGACCACACCGGGGCGACCTCCGCCGAGGACGACCAGGACGCCGCTCGCTCCCCCCAGCGCATGGACGGCACCTTCACCGACTCCCCCAGCGCCCACGAAGGCGAGATCGCGTTCCAGCGCTTCGACGTCGACGCGACGGGCGCAGGCCAGCGGATCGTCTTCTCGGGCCGGATCGACTCCACCCGCACCCTGGTCATGAGCGCCTGGAACGGCACGTCGTGGGAGACCCTCGCCAGTGGGCGCGGCACCGCCTCGGGTGACCTCACCCTCGAGGCAGGCCTCTCTGACGCCCACGACCGCGACGGCACGGTGCACCTGCTGCTGCACGCCGTCGACCCGTTCACCGACGACCTCCACAACGCCGTCCGCCCGGCGTTGGAGAACCCGTCCGACTACGACTTCGCGATCGCCCACCACTCCGACACCCAGTCACTGGCCCGCGCCGCCAACTCCCGTGCGAACGCGCTGGAGCGTGCCGAGTGGACCCGCAGCCTCACCTCCGCCACGCAGTGGATCGCCGACAACGCGGCGTCGAAGAAGATCGTCTACTCCGCCCACACCGGTGACCTCGTCGACCAGTGGCGCACCACCACCGAGCAGCAGAAGCCTGCCGTGGGACGCTCCGAGTTCGCGACCGCGTCGAAGGCGCAGAAGATCCTCGACGACGCCGGCATCATCACCTCCGTCCTGCCCGGCAACCACGACAACCTCTCGGGCACCGACAACGGCAGCGGCAACCTCTACAACGAGTACTTCGGCCCCGACCGGTTCAAGGCCCAGGAGTCGAGCGCGGCCTGGCGGGCTGCCAATGCCACCTACGAGCCGTGGAAGCCCGGCGACAACGACAACTCCTACGTCACCTTCACCGCCGGTGGCCTCGACTTCGTCGCCGTCTCCCTCGGGTTCAGCGTGAACTGGGACGAGATCGCGTGGGCCAACCAGGTCTTCGCGCGCTTCCCCGACCGCAACGGCATCCTGCTCACTCACGCCTACGGCACCGCCAGCGTCCAGCCCAACGGCCGCGGCGGCGAACTGCTCGGCGACGGCCCGCGCCTGCGCACTTCGGTGGTCGCCAAGAACCCCAACATCGCGCTGGTCCTGTACGGCCACAAGTCCGGTGTCGCGGTGGACGTGCGCACCGACATCGGCAAGACCGGCAACCACGTCGTGGAGATGCTGGCGAACTACCAGAACCACGGGTGGCAGGCGAGCCAGGTCGGCTTCGACACCCTGAGCGGTCAGAGCCCGCGTTCGCTGCAGAAGCTGGGCGCCTCGTTCGTCCGGCTGCTGCAGTTCGACGTGGAGCGCTCCGAGATCAGCGTCGACACCTACTCCCCCTACCGTGGCCGCTTCGGGTCGACGGACGCCGACACCCACAACCGGTACGACGGTCGCGAGGACGACTTCCGGGTCCCGGTGCAGCTCACCTCCCGTGCGACGTCGTTCGGCACGGACGGTCTCCTGAGCCTCGACCCGACGTCCACCCCGATCGGGACCGTCACCACGACGGGCTCCGAGCCGGCGGTCGTCCGGTGGGACGGTCTGGCCCCGGGCACCACCTACGCCTGGACCGCGTCCAGCACCGACGACGCCACCGGTGACCTGCTGCTCGACGCCGCCTCCACCTGGTTCGTGGCCCGACGCGGCGACGACACCACCCCGCCGCGGCTCTCCGTCCCGCTGCGCAGCAGCGTCGGCGCGGACAGCACCTTCGACCCGCTGGCCTCGGTGCACGCCCGGTCCAGCAGCGGCGCTGACCTGACCTCGAAGATCGACATCACCGGCCAGGTGAACACCGCCTTCCCCGGCGCTTCGTCGCTCTTCTACGCCGTCACCGACGAGCACGGCAACAGTGCCGTCGCCCAGCGCACCGTCGTGGTGGGCAAGGCGCCGGCCCCGGTCAACACCAAGGCACCCAGGATCACCGGCTCCGCCGCGGCCGGCACGACGCTGGTCGCCGACCGTGGCACCTGGACCAACCTGCGTGACGCCGACGTCCGGATCCAGTGGCTCCGCAACGGCAAGGCGATCTCGGGTGCCACCGGCCCTGAGTACGACGTCCGGGTCTCCGACATCAACGCAGTGCTCCGGGTCCGGGTGGAGGTGCGTGCCACCGGGCGCTACCCCGTCGAGGTCACCTCCGACGGTGTCCGTGGCGCGAAGCTGACGCCGAAGCGCACCCTCACGCTCGCCAAGAAGGCGACCACGAAGCAGAAGGTGAAGCTCACCGGACGCTTCACCAATGACTGGAAGAAGGTCACCGGCACCGTCCAGGTGAAGGTCGGCTCCAAGAAGGTCGCGACCACGAAGCTGACCTCGGCGGGCAAGTTCTCGGTGACGTTGCCGACGATGAAGGCCGGCACCCGCAAGGTGACGATCTCCTACTTGGGCACGTCGTCGTTCAAGCCCCTCACGGTGACGAAGAACGTCAAGGTCACGGCGCCCAAGAAGGCGAAGAAGAAGGCCGCCAAGAAGGCCGCCGCCAAGAAGGCCGCCGCCAAGAAGGCCGCCGCGAAGAAGGCCGCCGCGAAGAAGTGAGCACTCCGTCCTGCCACGTCCTGCCACGGCCCGGCAGCCGGGGCAGGACGGGAGTCGGTGGGTTCAGGCAGCCGGAGAGGCCGGCCGCACGTCGTGCGCGACCGGGCAGCCGGGTACCCCGGGCAGGCCGGACGCCGCACCGAACGTGCCGAGTTCCTCGACCCGGTATCCCTGCGGGTACCCCTTCACGTTGGGGCTCTGCTCCACACTGAACGGTTCCTTGCGCGCAGGGAAGTGGCGCAGCAGCCGCCCCCGCGCCCGGAGCGCGCCGCGAGAGATCGCCACCACCGCCCGCGGAGGCTTGGAGTAGCCGAACGCCTCCAGCAGCGGGTCGTCCATCAGTGCCAGACTGAAGAGCCGCACAGCGCCCCGCAACGGGCGCGGGTAGAACGTCGTCAGCAGGTCGAGGGTGGCGTCGGCGACCGCCCTTCCCCCGGCGTCGTGGGCGAAGTGCTGGGCCTCGTACTCGTCCATGAGGCGGGCGAACCCGGCGTAGTTCTCCGGGATCTCCCGGATCCCCATGTGCCGACCCAGCTCGCGGTAGTAGTTGACGCTGGCCCGGACCTCACGGGCCGTCAGTGGCCGCTTGCCGTAGACGTCGAGCCACCGCTTGGGCACCACCACGAACGTGCTCAGCACGTACCGCATCTCGTGGTCGGGGATGTCGTGGGCGTGGTGCATCTGGTTGATCCGACGGATCGCGGCCCGCGCGGTGGGGTCGGAGAATCCGTACCGCACCGGCGGCTCCAGGAGCAGCGTCGTGTCGTCGTACCGCTTCTGGGTGTCGCCGGTGAACTGCCCCGTCTCGTGCAGGAGCCGGCCGATCCCGGGCACCGCGTAGGTGCGGAACAGCGCGAAGCTCAGCGCCTGCGTCATGTCCCAGGGGAACTCGTGCATCGCGATCTTGCGCTGGATCTCGACGTGGTCAGTGTCGGGGTCCAGGGTGCGGACGTACCGCGCCCAGTGGTCGCCGGGCAGGCGCCCGCGCGTCGTACGTCGGTCGCTTCCGGTACGTCGTCCCATGCAGCCAACGTAGGGCAGCCGAGGTGCCCATGTGAACCGTGATTCGCAACGATCTGAGTGGTGACCTGCGACGACGCAGACCACCGCGGACGGCGCTCAGCCCTCGGAGCGCTGCTCCCACCAGGCACGCAGTGCAGCCTCGGCAGCCTCGTAGGACTGCGGACCCTCGTCGAGACGCAGCTCGAGGAGGAACTTGTAGGCCTCACCGACCACCGGGCCGGGCTTGATCCCCAGGATCGCCATGATCTGCGCGCCGTCGAGGTCGGGACGGACCGACTCCATCTCCTCCTTCTCGGCGAGCTCCGCGATCCGGGCCTCCAGCTCGTCGTAGATGCGACGCAGACGGTTGGCCTTGCGGGTGTTGCGGGTGGTGCAGTCGGCACGGGTCAGGATGTGCAGACGCAGCAGCTGGTCGCCGGCGTCGCGGACGTAGCGGCGCACCGCGGAGTCGGTCCACTCACCGGTGCCGTAGCCGTGGAAGCGCAGGTGCAGCTCGACGAGCTTGCCCACCGCGTCGATCTCGTCGTTGGAGAAGCGCAGCGCACGCATCCGCTTGCGGGTGATCTTGGCGCCCACCACGTCGTGGTGGTGGAAGGTGACGGTGTTGTCGTCGCCGAACTTGCGGGTCTTGGGCTTGCCGACGTCGTGCATGAGGGCGGCGAAACGAGCGATGAAGTCGGGGCCGCCGAGGCGGTCCTCCTGCTCGATCGTCTGCTCCAGCACCGTCAGGGTGTGCTCGTAGACGTCCTTGTGGCGCTCGTGCTCGTCGCGCTCCTGCGCCAGACGCGGCAGCTCGGGCAGGACCAGTGCGGCCAGACCGGTCTCCACGAGGAGCGTGAGGCCCTTGCGCGGGTAGGGGGAGCAGATCAGCTTGACCAGTTCGTCGCGGACGCGTTCGGCGGAGATGATCTCGATCCGCGACGCCATCGCGGTCATCGCCTCGACCACCTCGGGGGCGACGTCGAAGCCGAGCTGCGCGGCGAAACGGGCCGCGCGCATCATCCGCAGCGGGTCGTCGGAGAAGGAGTCCTCGGGACGTCCCGGGGTGCGCAGGACGCGGGCAGCGAGGTCGTTGATGCCGCCGAAGAGGTCGACGAACTCACGGTCCGGGATCGAGACGGCCATCGCGTTGACGGTGAAGTCACGGCGGCCCAGGTCTCCGGCGAGGTTGTCGCCGAAGTCGACCTCGGGCTTGCGGGAGTCCGGATCGTAGGTCTCGGCGCGGTAGGTGGTGATCTCGATGTCCCACTCACCCTTGCGGCAACCGATGGTGCCGAAGGCGCGACCCATGTCCCAGGTCGCCTCGGCCCAGCCCTTGAGCAGCTTCTCGGTCTGCTCGGGCATCGCGGAGGTGGTGAGGTCGAGGTCGTTCTTGATGTGACCCAGCATCGCGTCACGCACCGGACCGCCCACGAGGTGCAGGGCGTGACCGGCGGCCGCGAAACGGGCACCGAGTTCGTCGAGGACGGAGCCGACGCGGTCCAGCTCGGCATTGACCGCCTGCTGGACCTCGACCATGTTCAACGGGGGCAGCTCAACGGGATCCGACACGTCGAGAAAGTCTAGGTGTCCCACCGGTCGGCACGCGACTCACTGCGTCCTGCGTCCCACCCCGGGGCGAGCCCCCGTGCCCGACCCCGCGTGACGCACCCCTCTGCCCCGCGCGCGCCAGCGCGGACGACGTACGGCTCGGGGGTGCAACAACTAGAGTCGTCCCGTGCCCCGTACCGCCTTCCCCCGTCGCGCCCACAGGGTCGGGGGACCCTTGCGCCCGGGTGCATCCGCCGCCAGGTCCACCGCCTCACTCGCCGTGGCCGCGCTCCTCACGTTGACCTGCGCCACCGGCGTGGCCCACGCCGACCACGACGGTTCCGTCGACCGTGAGGCCGACCCGCTGACCCTCACCATCGACGCACTCACCCCGTCCGTCGTGCAGCCCGACGACGACACCCCGCTGAAGATCCGCGGCACCGTCACCAACACCAGCAACGAGACCTGGACGGCCGTCAACGTCGCGCCGTTCCGATCCGCGACGCCCACCACCGACCGGATCGGGCTGGCTGCTGACGCCGCGCTGGGACACTCCGAGTACGTCGGGGACCGACTCACCGACCCCGCCTCCCTCACCACCGTCGACTCCCTCGCGCCGGGCGAGACCGCCACGTACACCGCGACGATTCCGCGCAGCGCGCTCTCGTCGAGCGCCGGCGTCTACTGGGTGGGCGTGCACGCCAGCGGTGAGACCGCGACCGTGCCGCGGGACGGGCTCACCGACGGGCGGGCACGCACCTTCGTGCCGGTCGCCACCGCGAAGACCAAGGCGCTGCCCGCGGCACTGGTGCTCCCCATGCGGATGCAGGTAAGTCACGCCGCCGACGGATCGATCGAGGACGTCGGGGCATGGGCGCGCGCGCTGGCTCCTGACGGTCAGCTCAGCGAGCTGCTCGCGCTCGCCGAGACCCTCGACTCCCCCTTCTCGTGGCTGGTCGACCCGGCCGTCCCCCGGGCCGTCCAGCAGTTGGCGACCGGCAACCGTGGCTTCGACCTCAGTCCCTCCGAGGCGGGTACCGGCACCGACACCGACGCCGACGAAGAACTCGACGACCTCACCAGGGCCGCCCGTGCCTGGCTCGTCGACTTCCGTCGGGTGCTGGGCTCGGAGGACGCCGACGTGTTCGCGCTCCCCTACGGCGACGTCGACGTGGCTGCGATGACGCGTCAGGCGCCGAAGTCGATGCTCGCCTCGCAGCAGCGCGGTCTCTCCACCCTCACGGCTCTCGGCATCGAGTCGACCCCCGTGGTCGCTCCCGTCGACGGGATCCTGCCGGCGACCAGCCTGGCGAAGCTCCTGCCCGAGACAGTGGTCCTGGTCGAGGACAGCGCCGTCTCGGGTGACGACTTCTCCCCCATGCCCGGCACCGGAACCGTCGACGGACTGCGGTTCGTGACCACCTCGGGTGGTGTCACCGACGGTGGCCCCGGCCCTGAGGACGTCGGTTCGCCGATCGCGGTGCGTCAGCGCACCGCGAGCGAGGCGGTGCTGCGCACGTTGGCCGGGAACGACACTCCGCTCGTCGTGGTGCCTCCGGCGTCGTGGGACGCCGGCGAGGGCGCGGACGCGCTGCTGTCGTTGTTCTCCGACAAGCTCCTCAAGGCCCGCACCCTGACCCAGGTCGCCACGCCCGGCGGCTCCGACCCGGTGCTGCCCACCGCGGCGTTCCGGCTCAGCGACGAGCAGCGCGAGGCACTGCTGCCGCGCAAGAACGTCAAGATCGGGGCCTCCCTGTACGACAAGGGCGTGCTGCTGGAGTCGATCCTCGACAAGCCTGCCTCGATGGACACGCAGGCCCGCGAGGTCGCGTGGAGCAACCTGTCCTACCACTCGCGCGACGCCGTGGAGGCGTCGCGCTCCCGGACCCGGGCTGCCCGCGCACACCTGACGGAACTGATCTCCGGGGTCCACATCACTGTCCCGCCGGTGGCGACGCTGTCCGGTTCGAGCGGTTGGATCGGTGTGACCCTGCACAACGACCTCGGGGTCGCGGTGCGGGTGCAGCTGGAGGCCGACTCGGGTGACTCGATCACACTGGACTTTCCCGAGGAGGTGCGGATCGCGGCGAGGTCGCGACAGCGCCTGCTCCTGGACGCCAGTGACGTCCAACAGGGTGTCTCGCGGGTGACCATGAAGGTGAAGTCGCAGGACGCTGTTCCGATCGGTGCCGAGGGCGACTTCCCGGTCCGTTCCTCGCAGGTGTCGGGGATCCTCCTGTTGTTCATGGGCGGCGGTGCCGCCCTGCTGTTCGGTGCCATCGGCGTGCGCCTGTTCCGTCGGGGACTGGCGTCGCGCCGCGATCAAGGAGTCGCATGACCACGAGCGGTCCGTCCGGACCCCACCCCCCGCACGTTCCCGCTGACTCCTCGGGCGAGGACGAGGTGACTGCCACCCGCGTGATGGAGGCGGTCGACGTCGAGGTGCTGACGCCCGAGCCGGGTCAGCCCGCCCCCCACGTCGACGATGAATCGACGAGTACACATGTCGACAAATCAACCAAGCAATCGATCCTCGCGTCCAGCGCGGTCATGGCTGTCGGCACCGTGTTCTCCCGCTTCTCCGGCGTCATCCGCTCGATCCTGCTCGCCGCAGCACTGGGCTCCGTCGGGGTCGCCGCCGACGCGTTCCAGGTCGCGAACACGATCCCCAACATGCTCTACATCCTGCTGGCCGGAGGCGTCTTCAACGCCGTCCTCGTCCCGCAGCTGGTCCGTTCCCTCAAGAACGACGACGACGGCGGTCAGGCCTACACCGACCGGATCATGACGCTGGCGCTGCTGTTCCTGGGCGCCGTCACCCTGCTGCTCGTGGCCCTCGCGCCGCTGCTGCTCAAGATCTTCCTCTCGCCGCAGTGGTACGAGGCCGACATGTCAGTCGCGCTGGACCGCACCGTCACCCTGGCGCGCTGGTGCCTGCCGCAGGTCTTCTTCTACGGCATGTTCACCCTCGTGGGTCAGGTGCTGAACGCGCGCGGTTCGTTCGGCCCGATGATGTGGGCGCCGATCGCCAACAACGTGATCTCCGTGGTCATGCTGGTCAGCTACCTGGTCGCGTTCGGTCCCGTCACGACCGTCCCCGACGGCGGCGTCTACAGCACCGACCTCGCCTACACCGCCGGCGAGATGGCCCTCCTGGGCGGCGGCTCGACGCTCGGCATCGTGGTCCAGCTGCTCGTGCTGGTGCCGTTCCTGCGCAAGGCCGGCTACCGGTTCCGTCCTCGTTTCGACTTCCGCGGCACCGGCCTGCGCCACACCGCCAAGCTCGCGGTGTGGACGGTGCTGTTCATCGTCGTCAACCAGATCGCCTACACCGTCGTCGTGCGACTGCTCTCCGGCGAGACCGCCGAAGGCCTCGCCGGACAGACCGTCTACGCCAACTCGTACATGATCATGCTGCTCCCGCACGGGGTCATCACGGTCTCCCTGGTGACCGCCCTGCTGCCCCGGCTCTCCGCCCAGGCCGCCGGGTCCCAGCACCGCGACCTGGCCCTGACGCTCACCTCGACGCTGCGCACCGCCCTGGTGGTCACGCTGCCGTTCGCCGCGATCCTCGCGGTGGTCGGCACCGACATCGGCAACGTCCTCTACGGCTACGGCGCCTCCAAGGGGTCCGCCGACGCCTACGGCCCCACCCTGACCTTCTTCGGTGTCGCGCTGGTCTTCTTCACCCTGCACTACTTCATGCTCCGCGGCTTCTACGCCCTGGAGCAGACCCGCACCGTGTTCCTGATCCAGCTCGTCGTGGGAACCGTCAACGTGGTCGCCGCGATCACCCTGGTGCACGCCCTCGACAGCGACCAGGGAGCCGGCGCACTCGCCGCCGCGTACGCCCTGGCCTACGCCGCCGGAGCACTCGTCAGCTGGTTCGTGCTGCGCCGCACCCTCGGCGGGCTCGACGGCTCCCGGATGATCCGCTACGCCGTCCGGATGCTGCTCGCGGTCGGCATCGCCCTGGCCGTGGCCACCGCCGTGTGGTGGGCGTTCCTGGGATGGAAGGACGACCCGGCCCCGGCGCTCTCGCTGGTCCGCGGCGGCGTCGTGGGCGTCGTCCACCTCGTCGTGTACTACGTCCTGACCCGCCTGTTCCGGATCACCGAGGTCAGCGAGCTCGTCGACCCAGTGGTCCACTCCGTGCGTCGCCGCCTCAAGCGCCGGTGACGGGCATAGGATGACGCTCGTGACCCGGATCAGTGCGATCCGGGCACGGGCAGCTCCGCGGGCGGAGGCGTCGAGAGATCCGGGGTGAAGACGTGGCCGGGACCGTACGTGCTGGGGACGTACTGGCCGGCAGGTACCGCATGGTCGACCTGCTGGTCGAGGCCGACGGCGCCTGTCTCTGGAACGCGCACGACCAACTCCTGCACCGCCCGGTCAGCGTGCACGTCCTCCCCGTCGACGACGTCCGCGCCGACGCCGTCATCGGTGCGGCCCGCCGCTCGGCGACCCTCACCGACCAGCGCACCCTGCGGGTCCTGGACTGCAACCGCACCGACACCCACGCCTACGTCGTCAACGAGTGGGGCAAGGGCACCTCGCTCGACGTCGCACTCGAGGTCAACGGCCCCCTCTCCCCGGCCCGCGCCGCCTGGCTGGTCGCGGAGACCGCCGACACCGTCGCCTCGACGCACGCCGCCGGCACCGTGCACGGACGCCTCGTCCCCGAGAACGTCCTGATCGACGAGAACGGCTCGATCCGGATCATCGGCTCCGGCGTCGAGGCCGCCCTGATGGGCCATCTCTCCGTCCCCGCCGACGACGTCACCCATCTCGTCGCTCTGCTGCATGCCGCACTCACCGGACGCTGGCCCGGCCGTCTCACCTCGCAGGTCCCCCAGGCACCGCGCGAAGGCGGACGGTTCCTGCGTCCGCGTCAGGTGCGTGCCGGGATCCCGCGCCCCCTGGACCAGATCTGCGACCAAGGGCTCAACGGCTTCTCCAGCACCTCCACCGGCTCGATCCCGATCCCGGCGTTGAACGCCGTGCTGGGCGGACGCGAGGCGCACGACCTCACCACCGCCGCCGGCCTGCGCGACGCCCTGGAGGAGTTCCTGGGCGAGTACGAACCCGACCTCGCCGCCCATGCCACGCACTCCGCTCCGATCCGTCCGGCCGGTCTCAGCCCCGCGCCGTGGCATCTCGCCCCGGCGGAGGACGAGACCGCCGAACGCAGCGGCTTCGTGCTGCCCCCGCCGGTGATCCAGCCGTTGCCCACCGACCGCCGGCACACGCCCGCAGCCGCGGTCGAACCGGCAGCCGTCACCGAGCCCGCACCGGAGGGGGCCGTCGAGGTCGTCCCCCAGGAGGCTCCGGCCACGCCGGTGCACCAGACCGTCCCGGCCGGGCCCAGCAGCATCACAGCTCCCACCGAGGCAGGCCTGCCGGTCTTCCACGACGAGGACGACGACGTCGAGTGGGTCCGCACCCACAACCCCGAACGTCCAGCACCGGAGACCCCGGCGGATGCAGCACCGCGTCCGCTGTTCGCGCCCGAGTCCGCCGACCTCGCCCGACGCCAGCACCACGAACGTCAGCGCGAGGAGTTCGGCACCGGCGACTCCACCCCACCGCGTCTGCCCGAGGACTTCTGGTCCAGCGACTCCACCGGCCCCGGCTCCACCACGTCGGGTGCGATCCCGCCGATCGACGCTGCGCCCACCCCCGTTCCGGGACGCACCTGGTTGCGTCTGGCCTGGGGCGTGGGGATCGCCGCGTTCGTGCTGCTCGTCGTCGTCCTCGTCCTGCACCCGCAGGGTGACGGGGACAAGGACCCTGCCCCCTCGGCAGCACCTGTCCCCACCAGCACCCCCAGCCCCTCGGTGACCGGTCCGCTCGGCGACCTCGTGGTCACCGACCTCGACCCGGCCGACTCCGCCGGCGTCGAGTACCCCGCCGACACCCCCAAGTCCGTCGACGGGGACGTGGCAACGTTCTGGGGCACCTCCACCTACCTGCAGCAGTTCGGCCCCGGTGGTCTCAAGGACGGCGTCGGCCTGGTGGTCGACCTCGGCGAGAGCCGGTCGGTGCGTTCCTTCGAGGTCGACGTCCTGGGCGGCTCCCACACGCTGCAGCTCTTCCTCACCGACGGGAAGCCCGCCGACGTCGCCGGGCTCGACTCGGTCGCCGAGGCGGCCGGTGAGGGCACCCTCGACCTGACTCCCCCGGAGTCCGCGTCCGGTCGCTACGCCGTGGTGTGGCTGACCCAGCTGCCCGTCCAGGACGGCGGCTACCGCGGCAAGATCGCGGAGATCCGCGTCACCGCCTGAGCCGTTCCCCGGGGACGGGGCGCGGTGATCCTTCGGGTGCGGGAACACCGAGCGCCTACGATCGGTTGCACCAGACGACCCGCACCGCCGTTCGACCCAGGAGACTCCCCGCGCCATGAGCGACATCCAGCCCCGCAACGTGATCATCATCGGTTCCGGTCCGTCGGGCTACACCGCAGCCGTGTACGCAGCCCGCGCGAACCTCGAGCCCCTCGTCTTCGAGGGTTCGGTCACCGCCGGTGGCGCCCTGATGAACACCACCGAGGTGGAGAACTTCCCCGGTTTCCGTGACGGCATCATGGGCCCGGCCCTGATGGACGAGATGCGCGCCCAGGCCGAGCGCTTCGGTGCCGAGCTCGTCACCGACGACGTCGTCGAGGTCGACCTCACCGGCGACATCAAGGTCGTCAAGACCGCCGACGCGACGCACTACGCCCGCACCGTCATCCTCGCCACCGGCTCCGCCTACCGGAAGCTCGGTCTGCCCCGCGAGGACGAGCTCTCGGGCCGCGGCGTCTCGTGGTGCGCGACCTGCGACGGTTTCTTCTTCCGTGACCAGACCATCGCCGTCGTCGGCGGCGGCGACTCCGCCGTGGAGGAGGCCACCTTCCTGACGCGCTTCGCGAAGAAGGTCTACCTGATCCACCGCCGCGACGAGCTGCGCGCCTCGAAGATCATGGTCGACCGTGCCGAGGCCGACCCGAAGCTCGAGATCATCTGGAACGCCGAGGTCGCCGAGATCCAGGGCGAGGACAAGCTCTCCGGCGTCGTCCTCAACGACACCGTCACCGGCGAGAAGCGCGACCTGGCCATCACCGGTCTGTTCATCGCGATCGGCCACGACCCGCGTTCGGAGCTGTTCAAGGGACAGGTCGAGCTCGACGACGAGGGCTTCGTGAAGGTCGCCTCCCCGTCGACGGCCACCAACCTCACCGGCGTCTTCGCATCCGGCGACCTGGTCGACCACACCTACCAGCAGGCGATCACCGCCGCCGGCACCGGCTGCACCGCTGCGCTGGACGCCGAGCGCCACATCGCCATGCTGGACCAGGCTGCCGCCGAGGCCGCCGCCAACTGATTTCCCACCACGGCGGGGAACACACCTCCCCGCCGTGGTGTTCACTTGTACGTGGGCGTCACCGCGCCCCAGACGAACCAACCAGTGAGGAACACTGATGTCCAACCTCTCCGCCGTCACCGACGTCACCTTCGACGCCGAGGTGCTCAAGTCCGACAAGCCCGTCCTCGTCGACTTCTGGGCCGAGTGGTGCGGGCCGTGCCGTCAGGTCGCCCCGATCCTCGACCAGATCGCTGGCGAGCACGGCGACAAGATGACCTTCCTGAAGATGAACGTCGACGAGAACCCCGTGACCCCGGCCCAGTACCGCGTCACCGGCATCCCGACGATCAACGTCTACTCCGGTGGTGAGCTCGTGAAGTCGATCGTCGGCGCCAAGCCGAAGTCGATGATCCTCAAGGAGCTCGAGGGCCTCATCTGATCCTCACCCGGATCTTCCACCGGCCGCCGTGCCCGACCTCGTGTCGGGACCGGCGGCCGGTGTCATTTCTGCGCCCACGGCCCCGGGTCGCAGACCTCCCGGTCGCAGCGCCGTCCACGTCCGCGCCAGGACGGCCTGAAGCTCAGTGGTCCACCACCGAGTCCCGCGCAACTCCATCCGCATCCGGGTGACGCCACCGCGTCGTCGTCGCGGGGTGAAGCCGACGGCCCCCAGGAACCGGGTCGACAGGACGACGCCGTGACGCGCTGCCCGGCCACGCCACCGGCGGCTCGCCCCGTACGCCTCCAGTCCGGCGACGTCGCGCACGACGAGGTCGCGTGCGGTCGCCTGCAGCAGCATTCGGGCGCCACCACCACCACGAGCCTCCGGAGCGATCCAGACGGCCACCAGCACCACCGCGTCGTCCGCCGGGGGCCCTGCGGGGACCTGGGCCAGTCCGGGCAGGTGCGAGGCCGGTGCGTGCACGAGCGCTCCGACGACGCGGTCGTCCCACACCAGAGCCCGGCCACACGTTCCGCGCTCCGCGAGCACCACCTCGATCCACTCCCGCCCGTCCCGTTCTGCATGACGGGGGTCCTCGCGGAGGCGGGTCCACGGCAGCGCACCGGCGACATCGTCGGGAAGCGCGTCCCACAGCGCGGGGGTCAACGGCACGGTGGTGCGGCTCATCGCGTCCTCCTTCTCGCGTCACCGGAGGTGACTCCGGGGACACGCCCTGTGACACGCCCTGTGACACGTCAGACGTGCTCATTCGATCGTAGATGGACCTGCACCTGAGAGGATGAGGTCGTGCGCCCGATTCGACAGAGCAAGAAGCTTCAGAACGTCCGATACGACGTCCGCGGTCCGATCCTCGAAGAGGCCAAGCGGATGGAGGCACAGGGTCACAAGATCCTGAAGCTCAACGTCGGCAACACGGCCCCGTTCGGTTTCGAGGCGCCGCCCGCGATCCTGTCGAGCATGGTCGCCCACCTGCCGGAGGCCCAGGGCTACTCCGACTCCAAGGGCATCTACTCGGCTCGCACCGCCGTCATGAACTACTACCAGTCGCACGGCCTGCTGGACGTCGGCGTCGACGACATCTTCATCGGCAACGGTGTCTCCGAGCTCATCACGATGGTGCTGCAGGCCTTCGTCGACGAGGGCAACGAGATCCTCGTCCCGGCCCCGGACTACCCGCTCTGGACCGGCGCCGTGTCGCTCTCGGGTGGCACCCCGGTCCACTACGTCTGCGACGAGGAGAACGGCTGGAACCCCGACCTCGCCGACATCGAATCGAAGATCACCGAGAACACCCACGGCCTGGTCGTCATCAACCCGAACAACCCCACGGGCGCGGTGTACTCCGAAGAGACCCTCCGCGGCCTCGTCGACATCGCTCGTCGTCACGACCTCGTCATCTTCGCCGACGAGATCTACGAGAAGATCCTCTTCGAGGACGCGGTTCACCACCACCTCGCGAAGATCGCCGGGGACGACGTCCTGGTCCTCACTTTCTCGGGTCTCTCCAAGGCCTACCGGGTCTGCGGCTACCGCGCCGGCTGGGTGATGATCAACGGACCCAAGGACCTCGCGTCCGACTTCATCGAGGGTCTGACTCTGATGGCCAACATGCGTATGTGTGCCAACGTCCCGGGCCAGCACGCCATCCAGACGGCACTGGGCGGCTACCAGTCGGTCGAGGAGTACATCGGTCCCGGCGGCCGCTTCTACGAGCAGTCGATGCTGGCCTACCGCCTGCTCAACGAGATCCCCGGCGTCTCCTGCACGAAGCCGATGGGTGCGCTCTACGTCTTCCCGAAGCTCGACCCCGAGGTCTACCCGATCGACGACGACGAAGCGTTCGTCCTCGACCTGCTGCGTTCCAAGAAGCTGCTCGTCACCCACGGCACGGGCTTCAACTGGATCAAGCCCGACCACTTCCGACTGGTCACCCTGCCGGACGCCAGCGTGCTCGAGGAAGCGATCGGCCGCATCGCCGACTTCCTCGCCACCCGACGCTGACGGTATCGGCCCCCTTCCCTGCCCTAGGCTCTGCGCAGGCGCCACACGGCGCCGCGCAGGGCCCAGGGCCCTCGTCCCCGAGTGCAGGAGTTCCTCGACGCATGCGCGACATCACCTACCCCGCCGTCATCGTGGCGGCCAAGACCCTCTTCAAGGTCCTGGGTCAGAAGATCACCGTCACCGGTGCGGAGAACATCCCGCGCGAGGGTGGCGCGCTCCTCGCCTTCAACCACATCGGCTACGTCGACTTCGTCTACGGCGGGTTCGCGGCCCAGCCCGCCGGCGGTCGCCTGGTCCGATTCATGGCCAAGAAGGAGGTCTTCGACCACCCCGTCGGCGGCCCCATCATGCGCTCCCTGCACCACATCCCGGTGGACCGCGGTGACGGCATCGCCTCCTTCCACCACGCCGTCGACTTCCTCAAGAAGGGTGAGCTCGTCGGCATCTTCCCCGAAGCCACCATCTCGCGTGCGATGGAACTGAAAGAGATCAAGAGCGGTGCCGTCCGCATCGCCCAGGAGGCCGGCGTCCCGATCATTCCGGTGGCCCTGTGGGGCACCCAGATGATGATGACGAAGGACCGCCCCAAGGACTTCAAGCGCGGCAAGCGCATCTCGATCATCGTCGGCGAGCCCTTCGTCCCGACCGGCGACGACGCCAACGCTGAGACCGAACGCCTCCACGGCATCCTCTCCGGACTGGTTGACGAGGCCGTCGCGACCTTCCCTGAGTCCGAGCAGCCGGCTGGTTCCTGGTGGGTTCCAGCTCGCCTCGGCGGCGGCGCCCCGACCCTGGAGCGCGCCAAGGAGATGGACGACGAAGAGCGCCGCGAGCGCGCCCGTCGACGTGCAGAGAAGCGCGCTGCGAAGAAGAAGTGAAGCCCACCGGGCGGGCATGTTTCACGTGAAACATCGAATGCCCGCTTGATGGTCAGAGCACTCGGGTCGCCCGAGACCTCTCATGACGGAGCCCCTCGCCGCCACCGCGGTGAGGGGCTCCGTCGTTCCTACTGCCTCACTCCGCCAGCACCACGGACCCACCCTCTGATGCGTGCCACTGCCCATCGGTAGAGCGCTCTCGGGCTCTCTCCTGGCCCCTACTTCTCTCTCCGTGACCCACCGCCCAGTGATGCACCGGGAGCACCATGCTCCCCTCCCCTTCTCGTCACGGCCCCGCACTCGACAGGCGATCGCCCCTTGACCCGCACCGGATCCGGACGCCCTGAGAGCGTCCGCGAGGCTCACGCGGTCCACTTGCTGCGACACCAGGGCGCGCCGCCGATTGCCCCTCCCCGGAAGCGCGGGAGAGTCCTCCCTGCCGGATCCAACGCGCCCTCGCAGGCATCAACATCGCACTCTGGCGCGGTCGTCAGCGCACCTCTCCCCGCCCCCTGCGCAGTGCACCCAGATGTTCACCGCGCCGATCCGTGTTCCTCGCGCGGGCACAGCGGACCCGGATCCACGCCCTCATGGATCTCCCCGCAGCGACCTTGGGGACTCGCGGCAAGCGAGTTCAGAGGGCTCGACCGACCACATCGGTTCAGCGCATCACCGCCACCAAGGCCTCCTAACACGGCACTATGGCGCGACTCGGCGTGACCCGGCCACCCTCGCGCCCCCTGATGATCAGCTCCGACTCTCCGATCCGACGGACCACAGCGCGCCTCACTGTCGGTCACCAGACGACGCTCCGGCCTTTCCCAGGTGTTCCGATGGCCATGCGGAAGCCAGTCCGTTGTCGTCACCCACTCCCCTGAATGCGGCCTTCAATCCCTTCCCTTCGGTGCCCCGAATGGCGTCCGCGAAGCGGCGAATCTCTGCTCCTTCATGCACGACGACAGTCGATGTTTCACGTGAAACACGGGCCAGGTAGCCACCCGAGTGCCCCGCGAGTGCCCGCCCAATCAGCCCCCCCCCGGGCGCCGATCACTGGTCCACACTCGCTGCATGTGGGCCGCCGACACCCGCTCAGGTCGCAATGTTTCACGTGAAACACGCACACATAGAGAGCCCCAGTGAACTCCTGACACCGCATCCCACGACGCTTTCGGTCACCCCATTTCGATCCCTCGGCCCTGCACTCGAACACCCTCCAGGTGCCCAGACGCGAGCGCGACACCACCTGCCCCACTGTCCGCCGGAGCCGCGCAGAGCCCTCGGCCTGCGTCTCCGGGGGTCCGGTGACCGGCCTGCCAGAACGCCGAACTGGCCACGTTCGCGGTCCCGTTTCCCTGCCACTTCCCGCTTCAACAGCACCTCGATCGTCCCAACCAGAGGCCTTCAGCCCATCCACCCCTCCTTGAACCAGCCCCTCCCGTGGCCCCACCGCGACCTCGCGCGTGCCCGACACACGCCACTCCGGACCCCACACACGCATCGATGGCGTCGCCCACGGCGCACCGGATACCCTCAGGCGTCCCCGCTTGGCCCGAGAAATCTGCGTCCGAGTACGGGACACAGGGCCCTCACATCGCCCTGGAGGGGGGCTCCCTGTCAGTCCTTGAGGGCCCGAAAGGCGCCGAAGGCATGACTCGTCACATCTCTCCTTCACCCTCGAGCACATCCCCAGAGGTCTTTCACTGCCCTCCACGCGGGCTACTTGGGGCATCCAACGCCTCCCCCGCGACCTCCACCCATCCCGGCATCCCCCTGGCAAAGTGACCCCCTGAGGCCACGGGCGACGCCCGTCGCGAGGACTCCGCTCGACTTCACAGGGCCAATTCGAATCCCCACCCGGGTCGCTCGCGGCCCTCAGTGGACTCCTCCCAAGGCGCATCGAAGGCACGCGCACCGCGATCTGACACGACTTTTCATCCCGAACCAACTGCCCCCAGGCCTCGTCGACAGAGGTTTCGCGCCCCCGCCGGGCAACCCGCAAGGCCCCGCAGGCCCCGGGAGATTCGAGCCCGAGTGGCTCGGACGCAGTGCCGACCAGCTAGGTGGCGGGTACTCCGGCACCTCGTTCGAGACAGTCGAGGCATCTGCCGGACGACGCCATCAGCTCTCGGCGACCTCTTGCCACTTCAACCGAGCCACACTGATCAACGCTAAATCTGTTGCATTGCTCAACAAAACACCCTGAAAGCGCCTCGAAACTGAGCCGAGTTGCACCCCTGGGGCACGTGGTCAACTCGCCTCAAAATGGCCCTGAGAGAACTATGAGAATGATTCTCAATTGACTTCATGGACTCAGTGCACCGCCGGGGAGCAGCCGGGGAGCAGATCCAGTTCCATGCTGTCAGCGGGCGATGACATCGTCGCCCACGGATCGCGGTCACCCTGGCATCACGGCGGCATCGCCTTGGTATGGCCCTGGCACCACCGTGCGAACCACGGCCGCGACTCCAGCCCTCGCCGCCACCCGGACCACTGGAGAGATGTCACCGCAGCACTTGTCGATGCCACCATCAAACGTTTTGTCGACACATCGATCAAGCAATGGAGTCATTCTGGGTCCGTGTCCACTGAGCCTCTCGATCACGCATCACGCCTGGGCATCCGCCAAGGTCCAGTGGTGCACGAATCCAGTGGTGCACGAATCCAGTGGTGCACGAATCCAACGGTGCACGAAGCTCGACCCCAAGGCGTCTCGGCGCGCGAAGGCATCCTCGACGGTCCGTGTTCACGGGCGCAGTTCCCGGTGCGAGTTCTCCTCACGTGCACCCCGGACCTGCCTCGCACGCCCACCTCTGCCCCGCGGCACTCCGACGTGCGCCATCCAGGCCTACTTCGGGGCCGATCAGGACGCGGCCCGCCCCCTGGAGCAGCCCACCACGGGGCCACCACGGGGCCATCACAGGGCCACCCGCGGTAGCCACACATGCATACATCTCTTTGTCGATTTATATGCAAGCCGTCTTATCTGTTCATGTACTAATCGATTCGCTGCCATGTAGGCGAAAATGCATCGGAGGGCGCCCGCACTGCGAGCACCCTCCGATGAAACTGCAGGTCAGAGACCTTTCAGGAGTTGGGGTCCATCAGGTCGACGATCCGCTGGAGGTCCTCAAGCGTCGCGAACTCGACGGTGATCTTGCCCTTGTTCTTGCCCATGTCCACCTTCACACGGGTGTCGAAGCGGTCGCCGAGACGGTCCGCGAGCTCCAGTGCCTGGGGCGCGATCTGCTTCGGCTCGCGCTTGACGGGCTCCTTCACGTCCTCCACGCCGAGGGCAACGATCTCCTCCAGGCCACGGACGCTGATCCCCTCAGCGACCACGCGCTGTGCGAGGCGGTCCTGCAGGACGCCGTCGTCCAGCGCCAGCAGTGCACGCGCGTGCCCGGCGGACAGGACGCCGGCAGCAACGCGGCGCTGCACGGCCGGAGTCAGCTTGAGCAGACGCAGCGTGTTGGAGATCTGCGGACGCGAACGGCCGATCCGCTGGGCGAGCTCCTCGTGCGTGCACCCGAAGTCCTCCAGGAGCTGGCCGTACGCAGCCGCCTCCTCAAGGGGGTTCAGCTGGGCGCGGTGGAGGTTCTCCAGGAGCGCGTCCCGGAGCATGTCGCCGTCCTCGGTCTCACGGACAATCGCGGGGATCGCGGTGAGGCCGGCCAGCTGGGAGGCACGCCAACGGCGCTCACCCATGATGAGTTCGAACGAACCGTCGCCGTCAGGACGGACGACGATCGGCTGGAGCAGACCCACCTCGGTGATCGAGTGGACGAGCTCGGCGAGTGCCTCCTCTTCGAAGACCTCTCGCGGCTGCCACTTGTTGGGGCGGATCGAGGTGATCGACAGCTCTCGGAAGTGCGCTCCGACGGCGGGGGTCGCGATCTCCATCGGCGGGATCTGCGGGCGCCCAGAGCGCGTCTGACGGGGCTTGGCGGCCTTCAGGGGCGGCACGGGAGTGCCGGTGGCGTCCAACGCCTCCGGACGCGACTCAGCGATCGTGACGGCAGCGACGGAGTGGACAGCGGGCTGCTCCTCCTCGACCACGGCGGTCGGGATCAGCGCACCGAGACCACGTCCCAGACCGCGTCGAGCCTGCTTGGGCTGCCCACTCATGCCTTGCTCCCCCGTGTAGCGATCTCGCGCGCAGCAGCCAGGTAGGCCAGCGCTCCCGGCGAGGCCGGGTCGTAGGTCATCACAGTCTGCCCGTAGGACGGCGCTTCCGAGACACGAACGGAGCGAGGAATCATCGAGTCCAGCACGATGTCACGGAAGTGCTCACGCACCTCGCTGGCGACGTTGGCCGCGAGGTTCGTGCGGCCGTCGTACATGGTGACGAGGATCGTGGAGACGCGCAGGCGCTGGTTGAGGTGCTTACGGACCATCTCGACGGTCTCGAGGAGCTGTCCAAGACCCTCCAGCGCGTAGTACTCGGCCTGGATGGGGATGACCATCTCCTGGCCTGCGACCAGTGCGTTGAGCGTGAGGAGTCCCAGTGACGGCGGGCAGTCGACGATGACGAAGTCGAAGCGGTCCTCGCCGACCTCGGCCGCGGTGCCGACCAGCGGGTGCGCCTCGATGGCTCGCTGCAGACGGCTCTCGCGGGCAACGACGCTGACCAGCTCGATCTCGGCGCCGGCGAGGTCGATCGTGGCCGGGACGACCTTCAGGTTGGGCAGGTCGGGGCAGTCGGTGATGACGTCCTCGAGTGCCGCACCCTCGACCAGAATGTCGTAGGTGGAGGGGGTGCCACGGTGGTGGTCCACGTTGAGTGCCGTGGAGGCGTTGCCCTGCGGGTCCAGATCGATGACGAGGACCCGCTGGCCGAGCTGTGCCAGGCCTGCGGCGAGGTTGACCGTCGAGGTGGTCTTGCCGACGCCACCCTTCTGGTTGGCCACCACCATGATGCGCGTGCGGTCACCGCGCGGCGGGCCGTTGAGGTAGAGCTTGCCGTGACGCGCGAGGACGGAGTGCTCCGCAGCGCGGGCCAACGGAGTGCTGTCGTCAAAGCCGGTGCTCCCAGACTCGGCGATCTGGGCCGCGGTCCGGAAGGCCGGACGGGCGGGCTTGGCCGCGGGAGCGGGCGTCGCCTGGGCGCTGGAAGTCATGGAGGACACTCCTGGGGTGGCATCATTTCGACCGGCGCCGCCGCCGGCCGTCCTGCGCAATTCTCCACCATGTGCGGGCGCCGCAGACGGTTCGGGCTGCAATCCCGAGAGAAGAGCATCATAGGGATCACTCATCGGACGACGCGCCTGGCGCATGCCCAGTCCAGGGTCGATCTCGTGGTCGTCTGCTGATTCGGCTCCGAGGCCGCCCAGCGCATCGATCAGATGGGCCGTGGTTTCACGTGAAACCGTGGCGTCCTCCATCTTCGAGTCCAGTGAGTACTGACGAGACTCCACTTGTGGATAACTCCCTAAATCTGTGGATTGTTACGCTCGATGGCCGGAGGTGAGCGGTGGAAAACCCTTGATCGCCATGTCGACACAGCCGCCCGCGTCCCCCTGTGAGGCGTCCGGCTCACTGACATCTTGCCCCATGGACGCGAAGGTGTGCATGGCGCAATCAGAGTGATCTGTGATTCAACTACTTGCGTGCCCAGAGATACCTCGGGGAACCACACGTCCCGTCACACCATGCAACGGCGCAGGCGTGCTTCACCAATCTCAGGTACCGGGGTTTCCTGGTCCTGCGTGCCGAACGCCGAAGGGCCGACCACCTCGGGAGAGATGGCCGGCCCTTCCATGTCGACGTCAGGCGACGAAGGGCGTCACACGACGCGCTTCTTGCCGCCCTTGCCGGACTTCTTCTTCGCCTTCTTCGACGCACCGGCCTTGCGGATCAGGTGCGACGGAAGACGACCCGGGTCCGCCCAGCTGATGTGGATCGCGTTGGTGGGGACCTCGCTGATGCCCTCGCCCAGAGCCGTGACGACGGGCTCGGCGCACAGGAACTTCTCCAGCACCGGGCGCGCGATCTCGATCTCCTCGCTCACCGAGGAACCCTTGAGGGCGACGAGGCGACCGTGCGGGGCCACCAGCGGCATCGACCACTCCAGGAGGCGGTCCAGCGGAGCGACCGCACGCGAGGTGACGACGTCGAAGGTGCGCTCTCCGTGCAGCGCGTCGGCGCGGCCACGGACCACCTCGACGTTGGTGAGTCCCAACGTCTCCACGACCTCGTTGAGGAACGTGGTGCGACGCAGCAGCGGCTCCACCAGGGTCACCCGCAGGTCGGGGCGACCGATCGCCACCACCATGCCGGGCAGGCCCGCACCGGTGCCGATGTCGGCGACCGAGGAGCCCTCGGGCAGCTCGGCCATCAGGACGCCGGAGTTGAGCAGGTGTCGGTCCCACAGTCGCGGGACCTCGCGAGGCCCGATCAGGCCACGCACGACGCCGTCGGTCGCCAGCATCTCTGCGTAGCGGGTGAGGTCGTCGAGTCGGTCGGACGCGAACACCCCCCGCACCGACTCCGGAAGAGCCGGCAGGGGGGGCGTCACGCGGGCGTCGTCAGCCGCGCCCGAGGCAGCTTCGTTGCTCACGCCGGCAGGATCACCACGTGGCGACGGGGCTCAGCACCCTCGGACTCGGAGACGAGTCCGGAGGCGGTGACCTGGTCGTGGACGACCTTGCGCTCGAACGAGCTCATCGGCTCCAAGGAGACCTTCTGGCCGGTCTCCTTCACCTGGGCGATGAGCGTGGTGGCGAGGGCGATGAGCTCCTCACGCTTGGCGGCGCGGTGACCCGCGACGTCCAGCATCAGGCGGGAACGCTCGCCGGTCTCGCGGTAGACCGCGAGACGGGTGAGCTCCTGCAGGGCCTCCAGCACCTCGCCGTTGCGGCCGACGAGCTGGGACAGGTCGCCACCGACGATCGACACCGAGGCACGGTCGCCCTCGACGTCCATGTCGATGTCGCCGTCGAGGTCGGCGATGTCGAGGAGTTCCTCGAGGTAGTCGGCGGCGATGTCGCCCTCCGCCTCGAGTCGCTCGAGCTTGCTCGGACGCGGGGTGGTCTCCACCTGCTCCTCGACGACGCCGTCGTTGATGGTCTCGCTCACAACTGCTCCTGCTGTGTAGGGAACTGCGGCTCGGCCTTCACAGGCACCCGCCGCGGACATCGGTGTGGGTCAGCGCTTCTTCTTGTTGGGGCTCTTCTGGCCACCGGTGCGCTGCGAACGCGGCTGGTTCTTCGGCTGCTGGCGCTGGGCCGGGCGGCGCTCGTCGTCCTTCTCCAGGACGACGGTGCCGGCGACGACGTCACCCTCGAGCGGGGCGAGGCCCTTGCGGGCGCGCTTCTCGGCGTCACGCTTGACCTTGGCCTCGGCGGCCGGAGTACCGGGCGTCGGGTTGTTGCGGATGACGTAGAACTGCTGGCCCATGGTCCACAGGTTCGAGGTGGTCCAGTAGATGAGCACCGCGATCGGGAACGCGATGCCACCGATGCCGAAGACGAGCGGAAGGACGTAGAGCAGGATCTTCTGCTGCTGCGCCATCGGGCCCTCGAGGGCCTGCTTCGACATGTTCTTCGTCATCAGCTGACGCTGGGTGAGGAACGTGGTGGCGGTCATGGCGAGGACCAGCGCGACGGCGGCGATGATCACCCAGAGGTTGCCGTCATTGTTGATCAGGGTCAGCTTGATCGGGATGTGGCCGAAGAGCTCGGCCGAGGCGAACTGCTCGGCCTGCTCGACGCTCATGATGCCCTTGGCCTTGCCGTCAGCAGCGTGGTCAAGGAGTCGGAACAGAGCCAGGAAGATCGGCATCTGGATGATGAGCGGCAGGCACGAGGCCAACGGGTTGGTGCCCGCCTCGCGGTAGAGCTCCATCGTTTCCTGGGCGAGCTTCTCGCGGTCGTGCCCGTACTTCTTCTGCAGCTCCTTGACCTTGGGCTGCAGTTCCTGCATGTTGCGCGTGGACTTGATCTGCTTGACGAACAGCGGGATCAGGGCCGCGCGGATGACGAGCGTCAGACCGACGATCGAGATGACCCAGGCTGCACCACTGTCGGGTGCGAAGACCTGGCTCGCAAGCTTGTGGAAGGCCACCATCACCACGGAGATGGCGTAGTAGAGCGGCGTCATGATGGCGCTGCCGATGGCTCCGAAGAAGGAGAACACTCAGGCTCCTCGTGTAGGGGTCGTTCCCGCCTTGTCGCGGCGGGGAGGAACAGGGTCGTATCCGCCGGGGGACCACGGGTGGCACCTACCGAGGCGGCGTACGGCGAGCCAGGAGCCCTTCAGGCTCCCGTGCACGGTGACGGCTTCGAGCGCGTACGCCGAGCAACTCGGGTGATAGCGGCAGACCTGACCGTACAAAGGGCTGATGAGGGTCCGGTAGACCTTCAACAGCCCGATGAGGAGGTACTTCACGACCTGTGCCCGTCAGCGACCAGGCGTCCGAGTGACTTCACGAGGTCTCTGGTGAGTGTCTCGTGATCTGCCTCTGCTGATGCCGGATTCGCCCTGACCACGAGTACGCCAGAACCCGGGAGCTCCTTGAGGTGCTCCCGGGTCAGGTGTCGCAGTCGCCGCTTGACGCGGTTGCGAACGACGGAGTTGCCCACGGCCTTGCTCACCACGAAGCCCACCTCCGCGGACTCGAGGTCTGCGTCGGGGAGCCAGTGGAGCACCAACGTGCGAGAACCGGCCCGCGTACCCCTGCGGGTCGCGAGCCGGAATGCCTCACTGCGCGTGAGACGCGCTGAACGTGGCAGCACGGATCACACGTCTACGTCGGTCGTGGGACCGGCCGTCAGACGGTCAGGCTCTTGCGGCCCTTGTTGCGGCGCGCCGAGAGAATGGCGCGGCCTGCGCGGGTGCGCATGCGCAGACGGAAGCCGTGCACCTTGTGACGGCGACGGTTGTTCGGCTGGTACGTACGCTTGCTCACGAGAGTTCTCCAGGGTCTGGTTTCAACGGGTGTCCACTCCGACGAAAAGCTGTACCGCCGAGGTTTCGGCTGGCACCGCTCTCCCGCGGAACACGCCCGTATGTGGGAGTGATTCTTTCCGTGGACGTGCGGCACCGGTCGACAACAAGTGGACATCGGGTGACCTTGCAAATGTACGCGGGGTGCCAACGAGGGTCAAACCCGCGGGCGTCCAGTCTGCCCCGGAGGGTCAGGCCGACTGCAAATCGTCGATCGGGGCGCTGTGGATGACGGCTTGCTGACAGAGTCCCGCGTTGTTAGCGTCGGGCGGTCAACAGCCTGTGGAGAACTCTCGCGAGGACCCCTCCCCTGGGCTCGTGAAGCGGGTCACCAGATCGGCATCCACCTCTCTGACCTGCACCGATGGTGCTTCGGAGGATCTGGGCCACCCCCACCTCACGGGTCGACGTCATGAAAATCGGGCAACATGCACAACCTGTGGATAAGGTTGTGGAAGTCACCCGACCGCCCGGGGTCGTAACACTTCGGCACCAGTTAGTACATG